>CAIRYQ010000091.1 GCA_903882875.1 uncultured Spartobacteria bacterium
ACCATCCGGGGTTGACCCCCGACCATCCGGGGTTGACCCCCGACCATCCGGGGTTGACCCCCGACCATCCGGGGTTGACCCCCGACCATCCGGGGTTGACCCCCAACCATCCGGGGTCGGCCCCCGGCCATCCGGGGTCGTCGGCGAGCCGTCCATCCGCAGGGATGAGCCGTCCAGCCGTGAGGATGAGCCGTCCAGCCGTGAGGATGAGCCGTCCAGCCGTGAGGATGAGCCGTCCAGCCGCGAGGTTGAGCCGTCCAGCCGCGAGGTTGAGCCGTCCAGCCGCGAGGTTGGGACGTTCAGCCGTGAGGCGGAAGTGTCCAGCACCGTCGGCGAGCCGTCCATCTTTGCGGAACGGCTCCGACGGCCTACGGCTTGCCGGCAGCGTGCGCCGGCCCAGGTGGCGGAGTGCCGCCGGGGCTCCGGTTGCCGAGTAGTCCGGTGCGCAGGCCGCGCAGCTTCACGGTGAGGTCGTGGTCCTTGCCGAGGAGGCCCTCGGCGACCTTGCCGGTGTAGCTGTCCTTCAGTGGATCATTCAGGTCAGGCATGACTGTTCCTTTCGCCTTCTGGGTTGGGTTTCCCTGCTCCGGACGCCGGGCGGTGCATCCGACACGACACCTCGCCGGGACTTCGTGATGGGAACAAGACCATGTTCCCTTTGCATCCCCGCAATCCCTGAAAAAATGCGCGGCACGACTGCCAAATTCCGGCGCGGCTACTTCGCCGGAGGCAGGAGCGGAGTCTTGTCCCAGCCCCACGCGGGATCGATCGCGAGGCCGAGATGCTTGAAAATCGTGGGCGGCACGATGCTGTGGCCGCATTTTTGATCGAGCACCGCTCCGCCGCGGAACGGCCCGCCGTGTGCGAGCAGCCAGATGTTCCGTTCGTCGGGCGTTTGTTTGCCGTGGTCGGTGTGGATGCCGCCGTGATCCGTCGTCGCGAGGATGAGCCAGTCCTCCTCGGCGAAGTGCGGGCGCGCGCGCAGCGCGGCGAGCACGTCTGCCGTGAGCGCGTCCACGCGGCCGATGGCGTCGAGGTAGGGCACGTTGTCGGCGGAGAATTTCCCCGCGCGATCCACTTCGGCGTGGCCGGTCTCGTCCACCTGGCCGAAGTACACGAAGAGCGCGTCGGGATTTTTGTCGCGGAGCAGCGCGACGGCGCGGTCGCGGATCATCGCGTCGAATTCCGGCCAGTCGCTTGCGTGCTTCGCCGGGTCGGGGCGCAGCGAGACCTTTGCATCGAGGAACTCCGCGCCGTCCGCGCGCGACGGGTCGGCGATGAAGTCGTGGATCTGCACCCAGTTCACGAGCGATGCGCAGAATGCCGAGGGCTTTGCGTCCTTGATGCGGCGCATGAAGTGCGGGTTCTGCGCGATGCGGTGCTGCTCGAATTTGTTGCTGCCCACGCCGTGCCGGTCGCGCCACACGCCGGTGAGCACCGTGCTCCAGCCCGGCCCGCTCTTCGTCGCCTGCTCGGTCGCGCCGCCGATTTCCCCGCCCGCGAAAACGCTCCAGTCCGCGCAGCCTTCTTTCGCGAGACTGCGAAAGGCCGGCGCCCTGCCGGATTCCATCGCGGCGCGCAGCGCGTCGGCGCGGCAGCCGTCCACGCCGATGAGCAGCACGCGTTTCCCGCCGAAGTCGTTTTCCTTTCCCGGCCCGCTGGCGGAGGCGGTGGAGAGTGTCGTGAAGATTGCGGCGGCGAGAAGGGAGAGAGTGCGCATGGGGAGTGGCGTGCATTCGTAGGTGCTGCGGCACGGCGATGTCGAGTGGCTGGAATGTCATCGGCATGTCAAAGCGCGCGCTTGATCGTCCGCGGAAACCCGGCCCACACTTCGCGCATGAAACTCCGGCTCCTTCTCCTCAGCCTGTTCTGTTCATTGTTTGCGGTGCGCGGTGATGACTACGAGGCGCGCACCTTTTCCTCCGCCGACGGCGCGAAGCTGCCGTACCGGCTGCTCCAGCCCGCGGCCGTCGAGGCCGGGAAAAAATATCCGCTCGTGGTTTTCCTCCACGGTGCGGGCGAACGTGGCGACGACAACGCCGCGCAGCTCAAGCACGGCGCGCCGCTTTTTGCGAAGCCCGAGTCCCGCGAGAAATTCCCGTGCTTCGTCCTCGCGCCGCAGTGCGCGAAGGACAAGAAGTGGGTCGAGATGGACTGGGGCGGCGCGAGCGGCATCGCGCCCGAGGATCCCGGCGTGATGCAGAAGCTGCTGCTCGGCGCGGTGGATTCGCTCGCGCAGGAGTTCCCCGTCGATCCCGACCGCATCTACGTCACCGGACTCTCGATGGGCGGCTACGGCACATGGGATCTCATCACGCGGCATCCGGAAAAATTTGCCGCCGCGATCCCCGTCTGCGGCGGCGGAGACAAGACGAAGGCCGCCGCCGCGAAGGGCGTGCCCGTGTGGGCATTCCACGGGCTTGCGGACAACGTCGTGATGCCCGTGCGCACGCAGGACATGGTTGCGGGAGTGCGCGCCGCGGGCGGCAAGGCCGCGCTCACCGAGTATCCCGGAGTCGCGCACGATTCGTGGACATTCGCCTACGCCGAGCCAAACCTGCTGCCCTGGCTTTTCGCGCAGCGCCGCGGCCAGCCCGCGCAGAAGATGGGGCTCGCCGTGAGCCAGTACACGGCGCTCGCGATGCCGCCGGAAAATGTGTTCCCCGGCGCGGGGCCGCTCCAGCTCGCGCCGTGGTTTCAGAAACTGTGGATGATGCGCCGTGTCGAATTCGCGAAGAACCGCGACCGCGAACAGCGCCCGGTCGTGTTTTTCGGGGACAGCATCACGCAGGGCTGGAACGATCTCGCGAAGGACTTCCCAAATTTCGCCGTCGCGAACCGGGGCATCAGCGGCGACACCTCGCGCGGCCTGCGCTACCGCCTGAAGGAGGATGTGTTCGAACTCCACCCGCGCGCCGTCTGCCTGCTCATCGGCACGAACGATCTCTCGCTCGGCGGCACGCCCGCGCAGGTGATTGACAACATCAAGGCCATCGTCGCCGAGCTGGAAAAGCAGAACCGCAATGTGCGGATCGTGATCAATCTCGTGATGC
The DNA here is from genome assembly GCA_903882875.1 of uncultured Spartobacteria bacterium. Taxonomy (GTDB): domain Bacteria; phylum Verrucomicrobiota; class Verrucomicrobiia; order Chthoniobacterales; family Chthoniobacteraceae; genus SXWH01. Next base: position 3,054 of record CAIRYQ010000091.1, read on the forward strand.
CGCGCGGCCCGCAGCCGGGGCTCTTTCCCGACAAGATCCGCGAGCTGAACGCGCTCATCCAGGACTTCGCAAAGAAGAACGGACGCATCGTGATCTGCGACACCTGGAGCCTTTTCGACGATGGCAAGGGGAGCTGCAAAAAGGCCGAGTTCCCCGACATGCTGCACCCGAACAAGGCCGGCTACGCAAAGTGGAAGGCCGTGCTCGATGAGATTTTTGAGAAGCTCAACCTGTGAGCGCGGGGAAGCGGGGCCAATGACGGGCGGCTCGTCTTTCGTCCGACGACGCCGGGCTTCGTCATTCGTGATTTCGCTGGCACGCCTCTTTCTTAGTAGGCCGCCGTCTTGACCCAGCCCACACAGCCCGCCCTCCGCCGGAAACCCGGCGGCATCCGCACGCACATCATCGCGGGGATCGTCTTCGCGATCCTCTTCATCGTGCTCGTGAATGTGCGGCCTTTCTCGCCGTGGTATCCGCCGGGCTCGACGGTTGATTTTGTTGCGGAGATCGCACCGCCCGCCGACTGCGTGATGCAGATCGGCAAGGCCATCTACGGCGGCATCAGCGTGCATCCCGGGGGCCGCGTCCCGGTCGCGAAATCCGACACGCCGCGCACGGTGCGCATGAAAGTGCGCGTCGAGGAATGCGATGCGCTGCTCTTCCAGCCAAACGTTTCCGGCGGTGTGATGGAGCTCTGCAATCCGCGCATCGAGGACGCCGACGGACGCGTGCTCCATCGCTACGCGGTCGAACATGTGAAGCCGATGGCGAGGGAGGTCATCGGGAGCGCCGCGAACGGCGTGATGAAGCTCAAGCTCGTTCCGGGCTTCGAGATGCTTTTTGAAACCGAGCGGGATCTCGGACTGCCCGGCGATCTCTGGCCGGGATGGGGCATCGTGCTCGCGGAGTTCTTTGCCGTGGCGATCCTCTTCGGCGGACTGTGCGCGCTCATGTCGCGGCGTTTCGCCGGCGCGGGTGCGAGGTTCGCCGCGACATTTGCAAAATGGATGCAGGCACGCCCGAAAACCGCGCTGCTCTGCGTCGCGATCGCGGGCGTGATCGCGACGTGCCACCCCGTGATTTTCCTCGGTCGCAGCTTCGTCTCGCCGAACAACGGTGCGCGTGCGCTTTACGCCGGCTTTCCGAGCCTGCCGGGTGAAAGGAAGGCGCCGGTGAAGAATGTGAAGGGCAGCGACCTTGGCGCGATGATGTGGGCGTTTGTGCCGTACTCGGTCATCCAGCACGATGCGCTCGCGCATGGCGAATGGCCACTGCGGAACCGCTACGCGGGCTGCGGAGTCGGCCTGCAGGGACAGGGGATCTCGATGTTTGGCGACCCGCTGCACCTCATCCCCGTCGCCGCGAATGGCGAGGCGTGGGCGTGGGATGTGAAGTTTCTCCTCGCCCGTCTGCTCTTCGCCTGGGGCGTCGGCCTCGTCGTGCTCGCCGCGGTCCGGCGCACGGGCGTCGCGCTTCTGCTTGCCGCGTCCGCATCGTTCATCGGGCATTTCGCCTACCGTTTCAATCACGGCGCGCACTTCACGATGTGCTACGCGCCGTGGGTGCTGCTGCCGTGGGTGCATGCGTTGCGTGCGCGCTCCTTCCGTGACGCGCTGCGCTGGATGCCGCTGCACGTTGTCGCGAGCATCGCGCTCTTCAGCAGCGGTGCGATGAAGGAGGCGGTCATCCTTCTCGGCACGCTGAATGGCACGGGCCTGCTCGCGCTTCTGCTGCGCCCGCTGCCGTGGCGGGAACGTCTCGGGCCCGTTTTCGCGATGCTTGCGACGAACGGAATTTTCGCGCTCGTCGCAGCGCCGTTCTGGATGACGTTCGCGGACCTGCTCGCGAATGCGCGCACGATCTACGATCGGATGGAGGTCTATCAGATCCAGCCTTCGATGCTCGTGGGTCTGTTCGACGATCTTTTCCCGAGGCAGCTTTGCAATGACGAGGACTACGCCAATCCGTCCGGGAATTTCCTGCTGCTCCTCGGCGTGCTCTGGTCGCTCGTCCGTGCGCGCTCGCTCGCCCGCGAACCGCTCTGGCTCGCGTGTGCGATCGCCGCCGCGTGCGCGCTCGCGTTTGCATACGGAGTCGTGCCGCCCTCGTGGATCGCCGCGATGCCCTTCCTCGGAAAGATCTGGCATGTGGACAACTGTTTCTCCGTCGCCGCGATCCTGCTCACCTTCGTCCTCGCCGCGTTCGGTCTGCGCGACTGCCTCGATCGGCGCGACGACCCGTCGTGGCGCGGCGACTGGGTGATGTTCTGCATCGCCGTCGGCGCGCTCTACGCGTCCTATTTTGGCTTCACGCACGCGGTGCATCGTTCGGGACTGTCATTGCTCACGGTCGGCAAGACGGTGCCGAAGAGCCCTTTCTTCATGGGCTACGCGCTCGCCCTTGCCGCGGCGGTGATCGCGCTTCCGCTACTGTGGCGGCGGTGCGCGCGGACCGGCCTCGGCGCCGGCGGATGGCTTGCGATGGGCGCCGCATTTTTCGCGATCCATTTCCGCCATGCGTACTATGCGGAGACAAAATTCGACGCCTATGTGTGGAGCCCGCAGGGGCGGCCCGACTTCCATGCAAAGTCCCCGGCGATGGAACAAATCCGCGGCCTCATTGCGGCCTCGCAATCCCCGGCGCGCGTCATCGGGACGTACATGAATCTTACGCCGGACATCAACGCGCTCTACGGAGTCGAGTCGCCGTTCAGTTGCGACGCCGTGAGCAACCGCTGGCAGTGGGAGTTTGCGGATGCCGCCGGCTTTGAGCGCGTGTGGTTCTGGCGCGTGCTCATTCCGGAACAGCTCGTCCCGCGGCTCCTGCCGGGGCTCGACGTGTTCGGCGCGCGATATTTCGTCAGCACGCCGATCACGAATGCGCCGGAAATTCCCGGCCTCGTCTCGCTGGGCCGCACGGACATGTTGGTCCACGAGAACCCGACGGCATGGCCGCGTGCATTTTTTACCGACCACATCACGGCCTACTCTCAGCCGCGCGAACTGATCGAAATGGTGAAGGCCATTCGCGGCGTCCCATTCGCGGCGGTGCAGTCCGGCGCGCCTTTGGAGCCTGGCACGCCCGCACCCACGGCATTGGAAAGTGACCCGACGATCGAGAAGCACACCGTCGTCCCCGCGACGGACTACCGCCTCACTCCCAACACCACCGCATTCCGCGTCAACGCCACCGCGCCCGGAGCCGTCGTGCTCGGCGAGGCGTTCGAGCAGGGAAATTACGTCGTGACCGTGGATGGCGCAAAGGCCGAGCCCTTCCGTGTGAACCACGCCTTCCTCGGAGTGCTCGTGAACTCCGCCGGCCCGCACGAGATCGTCTTCACCTATCGCCCGCGCCTGTGGCGTCTGTCGCTCGGTGTCGCCGCGGCGGGGATTCTCCTCGCGGTGCTCGCGATTTTCATGAGCCGCCGCACCAACTGACGGCGGTGCGCGATCACCAGTTCTCCGTCACGGTCTTGCAAAGGCCGATGAAGGTCTCCTCGACCATGCTCATGCGGCGGCCCTGCCAGTGCAGGATTCCCCACCGGCGCTTGAGTTTCCTTTTCCCGAGCGGCAGCGCGACCAGCGTCCCTGCTTTGAGTTCCTTCGCCGCCGTCCACGGCGCGAGGATGCTGATGCCGAGGCCGAGTTTCACGAGTTCCTTGATGGCCTCCATGTTTCCGAGGTCGAGCTGGCTGAAGAGCACGATGTCATCTTCGCGGAAGTATTCCTCGATCATCGCCGACGTGTAGCTCTTGCGCTTGTACACGATGTAATTCTGCCGCGCGATTTCGCTCCGCTCGACGCGGCCCGCACGTGCCCACGGGTGCTGCGGACTCACGATGAAATGCAGCTCGTCCGTGAACAGCGGGCGGAAGTCCTGCGGCTCGCCGCGCTTCGGCTCGAGGTTCACCGCGAGATCAATTTTGTGCGCGCGCAGCGCATCAATCATCTCCGGCGTGTCGCCCGGCTCGATGGAGATCACGCAGTTCGGGAAGCTCTCCTTGAACTCACGCAGCACTCCGGGGAGCACATGCTGGCACGCCGTCGTGCTCGCGCCGAGACGCAGCCGGCTCTGTCCCCACTTGCCGAGCCGGCCGAGTTCCGCGCGCGCCTCGGACATCTCGGCGAGCACTCGTGTCGCACGCGCGAGGAGCTGTTCGCCAGCCTGTGTGAGCACCGCCTTTTTGCCCATCTTGTCCAAAAGGCGACAGCCCACTTCGCGTTCGAGCGCCTTCATCGAGTGGCTCACGGCGGATTGTGAAAGGTGAAGCTCGCGCGCGGCCTATGTGAAGCTGCCCGTGCGTGCGAGGATGCTGAATGCTCGAAGCTGTCTGCTGTCCAATGGTTGCGGCATGTATGAATGCCATTCATCATCCATATGAAAAACTCGCAAGCCATTTATGATAATCCGCATGGCACGCTGGCACGCAGTGCGCTAACGGCCCGGTCGTGGCAAATTCATCGTCGGCCAAAACGGGGAAATCCCGGAGCAAAAAGGAAATCATCCGCATCGGCTTTGTCGCGCTGACTGACTGCGCGCCGCTCGTGATGGCGCAGGAACTCGGCCTTTTTGAAAAGCACGGGTTGCATGTGGAACTCAGCCGCGAGATCGGTTGGGCGACAGTCCGCGAAAAAATCATCTACAACGAACTCGACGCTGCGCACGCACCCGCGGGAATGCTCGTCGCCGCCGCCGCCGGCCTCGGCGGAATCCACGCGGACTGCCTCACCGGACTCGTGATGAATCTCCACGGCAACGCCATCACGCTCTCGCAGCGGCTCTGGCAGGCGGGCGTGCGAGACGGCAAAACTCTGCGCGATTTTGTGCGCAAGCGCGGACGGGCGGTCACGCTCGGCACGGTGTATCAATGGTCTTCGCACTCGGTGCTCCTTCGGCTGTGGTTGAAGGGCCACGGTCTGGATTTTGAAAACGACGCGGCGGTGGTGGTGGTGCCTCCGTCGCAAATGGTGGCCCACCTGCGCGCGGGACATCTCGACGGGTTCTGCGCGGGCGAGCCGTGGAATTCCCTCGCGGTGATGTCCCGCACCGGCTGGGTGGTCGCGCGCAGCGCCGAACTCGCGCCGCAGCATCCGGAAAAGGTGCTCATGGTGCGCAGTGATTTTGCCACGCGCCACGACGCACAGCACACCGCACTCATCGCTGCGCTGATCGAGTCGGCACGCTACTGCGACGATCCGGCAAACCGCGAGAAGGTCGCCGACACACTCGCGCACCCGCGCTACGTCGGCACGGAGGCGGAGGCGATCCGCCGCAGCATGAGGGCCGTGTACGACTACGGCAACGGCCGCACCGAGCCTTGCGCCGGCTTCAACATTTTTGCCCGCGACAACGCGAACGAACCCGATGCGCGCAAGGCCGCGTGGGTTTCGCAGTCGCTGATCACAAGCGGCCTTGCCTCTGCCGCGCAGATTCCGCGCGACATTGGCGAACGGTGTTTTCGCCCGGACATTTTCGCCCGCGCCCTCGCGCTCGTGAAACCCGAACGCATCTCCTCCGCCGCCTGAAACCAACCATCCTTGCAGTAGACCACCAACACCGATCACCAACGAAAACACCCATGAAACCACGCATCACCACCTTGTTCGCCGCCGCACTTCTCGCCGGTCGCGTCGTCGCAGGAACCCAAGTTACGCCGTCGCCGCCACCGCCCTCCGATCCGCAACCGTTGCTCAGCTTTGCGGGTGGCAAAGTCGTCTTCGACGTGGAGGAGCGCATCCGCTGGGAAATGCTAGACAACATGTACGACTTCAACAGCGGCAAGAACGCCACGACCGACGGCAATTTTGTGCAGCAGCGGCTGCGCATCGGCATGATGCTGAAGCCGACGGACTGGCTGAAGATCTACGCGCAGGCGCAGGACAGTCGCGAATTTTTCGGCGGCCGCCCGGAGTATCCCGGATTGTCCGGCGCGGAGGGCAACGACGCGTTCAACCTCCGCCAAGCGTACATCGAAATCAGCGACTACGCGAAATGCCCGTGGGGTCTGAAACTCGGTCGCCAGGAACTTACCTTCGGCGACGAACGACTCGTCGGCACATTCGACTGGAACAACATCGGCCGCACCTTCGACGCGGCAAAGCTCAGCTTCAAAAAGCCGGGCTTCACGCTCGACGTTTTCAGCGGGACGCCTGTCGTCGTCACCGCGAAGAATTTCGATCAGTCCGATCTTTTCAATGGCGACGAGCAGAACCGTGGCCTCGTGTTCAGCGGCATCTATGCGTCGCTCACGGATCTGACGTTCGGCTCCGCGGACTTCTACACATTCATGGTGGACGAAGCGCGCGGCAACACGTCGAACGCGCAGGGAGGCCTCGCCGCGGCGGTCAATGCCGGCTCGGGCTCGCTCAAGGCGCACAGCGACTTCGCGACCATCGGCACGCGTGTCAAGGGCGATCCGAAAAAGCTGAATGGCTGGGAATTCAGCGGCGAATTCGCCTACCAGGTCGGCGATCTGCGCGGGCTGAGTCTGAACGCCTTCGCGGGAACCTTCGGCCTCGGCTACAACTTTGACGCGCCGTGGAAGCCGCGCATTTACGCGGAATACAATTACGCCTCGGGTGACGGAAATTCCGGCGACAGGAAAATCGGCACATTCCAGAACCTCTTCCCGACGAACCATCCGTTCTACGGAATCATGGATCTCTTCTCGTGGCAGAACCTGCAAAACACGATGCTCAGTTTCAAGGTGACGCCGGTGAAGGATGTGACGATGCAGGTGGACTACAACGCCTTCTGGCTCGCGAATACCAACGACACTTGGTACCGCGCGAACGGTCTCACCGCCGTGCGTCCGCTGAACAATGCCGCAAGGGGCGCAGGCAACTATTGCGGGTCCGAAGTGGACTTCATCGTGAAGTGGAAGGTGAACCGCTTCCTCTCGATGCAGGGCGGCTGCAGCCGTTTCTTCGCCGGAGACTATCTCAAAAGCACGGGATTCAGCAGCGACGCGAACTTCGCCTACGTGCAGGCGACGATCAAATTCTAGCACGGCATTCTTCGCAGTTGGAAAATGTGTGCGGACGGCTCCGGCAGCGGGGCCGTCCGCATCGTTTGTTTGGAGGCGGTTGCCTCGTGGAGCGCAGGAATTTTAGCCGGCAGCATTGAAAACTGCGCATCTCTCCGTCGCGCCGCACGGTGTTTCTTGCGCACGCGTTTGCGCAGGCTGCGCAAATGCAAACACACGTGCCGAGGCTTGCTGAGGCATTGCGAAAAGAAAGTTTGCGGGATGCGGCATCCGAATCGGCAGGTTCCTGCTGCGCATCCCTCATCCGCAGCTCTCTGTCAGACAGTGGCAGAGGGATCACATGAATCAATTTCATGGTTCTTATGAAAAGTTTGAGACCTGTTCATCGTGTCGAAACGCTTTGCTGGCATCATAGCAGCTAAAGGGAGCGCGCACCTTTCGGGGTGGATCGAAAACAACCAACAACCCACACACTTGAACCTCTCCACGCTCAAAAAGGCAGGCCACTTTCCGACGCTCGTCACGGCGTTCCTTTACTTCGACTACAGCTTCATGGTATGGACGCTCCTCGGCGTGCTCGCGAACCAGATCGCCGCGCCGGAGTCACTCAATCTCAGCGCGCAGCAGCGGTTCTTCATGGTCTCGGTGCCGATCCTTTTCGGAGGCGCGTTCCGACTCGCGCTCGGGCTGCTCGTGGATCGCATCGGCGCGAAGCGCACCGGAATCATCGCGCAGCTCGTGGTGATGAGCGGCCTGGCTGTGGCGTGGTTTTTCGGGCTTAATAATTACGAGGCCACGCTCGCGATGGGCGCGGTGCTCGGTGTCGCGGGCGCGGTGCTCGGTGTCGCGGGCGCGGTGCTCGGTGTCGCGATGCCGCAGGCCGGGCGCTGGTATCCGCCGAACATGCAGGGTCTCGTGATGGGCCTCGCGGGTGCGGGCAACATTGGCGTGGTGATTGACTCCCTGCTCGCACCGCGACTCGCGGCGGCTTACGGCTGGCAGTCAGTTTTTGGCTTCGCACTCATCCCCGCGTTCTTCGTGCTCGCGATCTACATCATCTTTTCCAAGGAGCCGCCGAATCCTGCGACGCCGAAGAAACTGGGCGACTACTTCCGCATGTTCCGCGACAAGGATGTCCACTGGTTCTGCTTTTTTTACACGGTCACGTTCGGCGGCTTCGTCGGCCTCGCGTATTCGCTCGGCATGTATTTCAAGGATCGCTTCCACCTTTCGCCTTCGCAGGCCGGCGACCTCGTCGCGCTCTGCACGGCCATCGGTGCGCTCGGGCGGCCGATTGGCGGCGCGATCTCGGATCGCATCGGCGGCATCCGCTCGCTGCATGTCTATTATTCCGTCGCGTGCGGTGCGCTCATCCTCGGCGGAATCGTGGAAAATCTATACCTCAATGTCGCCGCGTTCTTCATCGCGTGTGCCGCGTTCGGCATGGGCAACGGCTCAGTCTTTCAACTCCTCCCGCAGCGATTCGGAAAAGAGTTGGGCCTGATGACCGGCCTCGTCGGCTGCGGCGGCGGCCTCGGCGGCTTCCTCCTCGCAAACATGATGGGCCAGAGCAAGCAGCACTTCGGCACTTACCTCACCGGCCTACTCGTCTTCGCGAGCCTCTGCATTTTTGCACTGATCGGATTGAAGCTCGTGAAAACCCGCTGGCGCACGACTTGGGGCGCGGTTTCCGCGGCACGCATCTGATTCCACTTATTTTGAAAGTGACCTGCACCAGCTACGGCCTCGCAAAAAGCGAACATGCGGAATCCGACGACGCATTCGCCGTGAAGTCGTGGGACGAAACCGTGGTCGCCGTGCTCGCCGACGGCGCGGGTGCGGCACGCGACGCGCGCGAGGCGGCGACGCGGATCGTGAAATCGCTCATGACCAATTACGCCGTGCGCCCGGTGAGCTGGACGCCACAGCGCGCGCTCACAGAGTTCACAAAAATCATCAACCAAACGCTGCACCACGAATCGCTCGTGCGACACTCCGCGCCGGAGATGATCTCGACGCTATCGGTAGCAGTCATCGAGGGCAACCGGCTCTTCGGTCTCAATGTCGGAGATTCGCGCGTGTATCTCTCTCGCGGGGGCCGGCTCTCGCAGCTCTCGCACGATCACGTCATTAACGACCGCTCCTTCTCCCACGTGCTCCAGCGCGCCATCGGCCTCGCGCCGGAAGTCGAGCCTCACTGCTTCGAGACCGAGTTGCGTGACGGCGACATCGCATTCCTCTGCTCCGACGGCGTCTCGAACGTGCTGAGCGACGACGTCCTTTCAAAACAGCTCGCCCATCGCACCGCCGCGCGCGCCATCGTGCAGCACTCGCGCGAACTCGCGACCGAGGAGACGCTCGATGATGCGAGTGCGATCGTGATTGATATCATCCGAACTGGTATGCTGCGCGCCGTGAGCCAGCTCCCGCTCCGAATTCCCGACACGCTCCGCAAGGGCGAGGTGATTGACGGTTACGAACTCGTCCGTCCCTTCCAGTACAGCGACCGCGTGTGGCTCGCGACGAAGGACGACCAGCGATGGACGATCAAATTCGCGCCACTCGAAGCGCGCACCGACGAGGAAATCCTCGCGCGTTTCATCAAGGAGGAATGGAACGCGCAACGTGCCGCCGAAGCCGCGCCCGAGCCGTTCGTCACGGCGTTCACACCCGAGCGTGCGACGGCGCGCTATTACGTCCAGGAGTTCGTTGAGGCCCCGAGTCTGAAAAGTGTGCTGAAGGGGCGTGCGCTCGGCTCGGATGAAGCCGTCGCACTCGGCAGAATGCTTTGCTCCGCGGGCCAGCGCCTCCTCGGGCTCGACCTCGTGCATGGCGATCTGAAGCCGGAAAACGTGCTCGTGATTTCCGATTACGACCGGCTGCGCTTCAAGGTCATTGACTTCGGCAGCGCCGCGGAAATTTTCAGCGTCACGTCGCGCGCCGGGACTGCGAGCTACCTTGCGCCCGAGCGTTTTCACGGCGAGCCAATCTCCGAGCGCACGGAGATTTTTGCCATCGGCGTCACCCTCTACGAATCGCTTACGCGCACGTTTCCATTCGGCGAAATCGAACGCTTCCAGACGCCCGCCTTTCATCCGCCGAAGCGCCCGAGCGCGCTGAATACAAACGTCCCGCCGTGGCTCGATCACGTCATCCTTCGTGCGATCAGCATCGAACCAGAACGCCGCTACCGGCATTTCAGCGAGCTGACTTTTGATCTCGAACACCCCGAACGCGTCGAACCGTTTTTCCAAAAAGGCGCGTCGCTCATCGAGCGCAACCCGCTCGTATTTTACCGCACCGGCTTCTGGCTGCTGCTCGCCGCGTGCATCGCGCTCATTTTGAAACTCGTGACTTCGTGACGATGAACCGCATTCCTTTCATCCCCGAAAACGCACCCTTCACCGCCGAGCAGCGGATGTGGCTGAACGGTTTTCTCGCCGGCGTTTTTTCAAATGCCAATCCGCCCGGCGCTTCCGCGCTCGCCTCGACGCTCGGCCTCATCGCCGGGCCGAAGACGCCGCTCGTGCTCCTCTACGGCAGCCAGACCGGCACCGCCGAGGGCCTCGCAAAAAAGACCGCGAAGGTCGCCGAGACGCGCGGCTTCGCACCGAAGCTCGTGAGCATGGACAAGTATTCCGACGTGGATCTCACGAAGGAGCAAAACGTCCTCATCATCACGAGTACGTACGGCGACGGCGATCCGCCAGACATGGCGCAGGCATTCTGGAACTGGCTGAAGGCCGACACCGCGCCGAAGCTCGACCACCTGCGCTACAGCGTGCTCGCGCTCGGCGACACGAACTATTCGGCGTTTTGCGAGTTCGGGAAAAAATGCGACGAGCGTTTCGCTGCACTCGGCGCAAAGCGCGTCACGGATCGCAAGGACTGCGACACGGACTACGAGACGCCCGCAGCGGAGTGGACCACGAGCGTCTTCGATGTGCTCGGCACTGCGACGCAGCAGCATCCTGGAACGAACGGATCGAACGGCAGCGCAACCGAAGTGGCGGCGGACACCGCGACGTGGTCGCGGAAAAACCCGTTCCTTGCGCGGTTGATTACGAATCGCCGATTGAGCGCCGAAGGCTCCGGCAAGGATGTGCGGCATTTTGAAATCAGCCTCGCAGGCAGCGGGCTCACGTACGAAGTCGGCGACGCGCTCGGCGTTGTTCCGAGCAATTGCCCGCAACTCGTTGGCGAGATTCTTTCCGCGCTTGGCTGCGATGGCGAGGAGTGCGTGAAAACAGCCGATGGCGAGATGCCGCTGCGCCTCGCGCTCGCGCAACATTTTGACATCACCAAGCCATCGCACGAATTGCTTGCCGCAGTGGCGCAGCGTTCATCCGGCGCGGAGTTCGCACCGTTGCTTGAAGCTTCGCGCAAGGAGGAGCTGAAGAAGTGGCTCTACGGACGCGAAATCATTGATGTGCTCGCCGGTCTCACAACGCCTTTCGCCGCGCAGGAATTCGTCGCGCTGCTGAAGAAGATTGCACCGCGCCTGTATTCGATTTCATCAAGCATCAAGGCGCATCCGGACGAGGTGCATCTGACGATCGCCGCCGTCCGCTATGAAGCGCATGGCCGCAGCCGGCGTGGCGTCGCCTCGACATTCCTCGCGGATCGCGTCGGCGAGACCGGCACTGTGCCCGTGTATGTGCAGGCATCGCACGGCTTCAAGCCGCCGACCAATGGTGACACGCCGATGATCATGGTCGGTCCCGGCACCGGCATCGCGCCGTTCCGCGCATTCCTCGAGGAACGCCTCGCGACCTGTGCGAAGGGCCGCAACTGGCTGTTCTTCGGCGATCAGAAACGCGCGACGGATTTTCTGTATCAGGATCAACTCGAAGGCTGGGTGAAGGACGGCCACCTTACGCGGCTCGATCTCGCATTCAGCCGCGATCGGGCGGAAAAGATCTACGTGCAGTCGCGGATGCTCGAAGCGGCCGCCGAATTGTGGTCGTGGCTCGAAGCCGGCGCGCACTTTTACGTCTGCGGCGATGCGTCGCGCATGGCGAAAGACGTGGACGCCGCGCTGCACACAGTGATCGAAAATGCCGGTGGAAAATCCGGCGATGAGGCGAAGGCCTACGTCGAGCGACTCAAGAGCGAGAAGCGCTACCAGCGCGATGTTTACTGACCCATGAGCAACGCCACACTCGAAGGACAAGCATTCAGCCCCGAGCAGAAGGAATATCTCACCGGCCTGTTCGCGGGCATCGCGGTGCGTGGTGTCGGCTTTGGCGATGTCGCTCCGAACCCTGCGGAAGCAAAGCCTGCGCTCGATGATCTCATCTTCGAGGAGCGCGTGAAGAGCGAACTGCATCCGCTCGACGCGTATCAGCAGCTCGTCGAGAACGCCGTGACGAACAAGGCTCCCGACAAAGAGGAGATCTTCCGCTTCAAATGGAACGGCCTCTTTTTCCTCACGCCGGTGAAGGATGCGTTCATGGCGCGGCTGCGGATTCCCGGCGGCGTGCTGCGGACTTTCCAGCTTCGCGAGCTGGCGCACATCGCAAAGGATCTCACGACCGGCTACGTGCAGATCACCACGCGGGCGAATTTCCAGATGCGGCTGATCGCCCCGAAGGACACGCCGGAATTTCTGCGCCGCGTGCAGAGCGTCGGCCTGCACACGCGTGGCTCGGGTGCGGACAACATCCGCAACCTCACGGCGAACCCGACCTCGGGGATCGATCCCGTCGAGCTGATTGATGTGATGCCGTTCGTGCAGGACATCGCGCAGGTGATCATCAACGACCGCGCGTTTTATGACATGCCGCGGAAGTTCAACATCGCCTACGACGGCGGCGGGCTCATCGGCTCGGTGGAGGACACGAACGATATCGGCGTGAAGGCGGTGAAGGTCGGCGACGAGGTGTTCTTCCGCATCGCGCTCGGCGGCGCGACGGGACACAAGGCGTTCGCACGCGACCTCGGGGTGATCGTGCCGCCCGCGCAGATCAACAAGGTCGTCGCCGCGCTCGTGCGCGTCTTCATCGCGAACGGAAACCGCGGCGACCGCAAGAAGGCGCGGCTCAAGCATCTCCTCGAAAAGTGGACGCTCGATCAATACATCGGCGAGACGGAGAAGCTGCTCGGCTTCACGCTCACGCGCGCGCCATTCGACGCGGCACAGATGCTCTACCCGAGCCAGACGCTGCCGCACACGCACGTTGGCGACTACCCGCAGAAGCAGCGCGGGCTGAACTACGTCGGCGTCACGATTCCCGTCGGGCAGATCACGCCGAAGCAGATGATCCGCCTCGCCGAAATCGCCGACCTCTACGGCTCCGGCGAAGTGCGGCTCACCGTCTGGCAAAATCTGATCATCCCAAACGTGCCGGACGCATTTGTGCCGACGGTGAAGCGCGCGCTCGACAAGGCGGGCCTCGGTTGGCGGCAGTCGAACATCACGAGCGGCATCATCGCCTGCACGGGGAACAGCTACTGCAAATTCGCGCAGTCCTGCACGAAGGAGCACGCGCTCGCGCTCGGCAAATATCTTGAACGCAAACTGGAGCTGGATCAGCCCGTGAACATCCACCTCACCGGCTGCCCGAATTCCTGCGCACAGCACTACATGGGCGACATCGGGCTGCTCGGCACGAAAGTTAAAATCGGCGGCGAGAGCGTGGACGGATACCATGTGTTCGTCGGCGGCGGATTCGGGAAGCATCAGGCCGTGGGCCGGCAGATTTTCACCGGCGTGGCCGCGGGCGACCTGTCGGTCACGATCGAAAAAATGCTGCGCGCGTATCTGCGTCACCGCGAGAAGCACGAGAGCTTCCAGTCGTTCACTGCGCGGCACGAGGTGGGCGCCCTGCAGGGGTTCTTCTCCAACGGGGAGTGACGCGCGATGAGCGACCCGGAACTGCGCACGCTGGTGGACGCCCTGCTCGAGGAGCAGCGCACGCTCACGGCGGTCGAGCGTTTCGCGCGGGCGCACGAGCGGCATGAGTTTCCCACGCAGCAGAAGCACTACCGCGATCTCATTCCGCTGAATGCGCCGCAGTCTGGAGAGCAGTATGCCTTTGCCGTGAACCTCGACACTTGCACCGGCTGCAAGGCGTGTGTCAGCGCGTGCCATTCGCTGAACGGCCTCGAAGATGGCGAGCTGTGGCGCGAGGTGGGACTGCTCCACGGCGGCACTGCGCGTGCGCCTTTCCAGCAGACGATCACGACCGCGTGCCACCACTGCGCGGACCCTGCGTGCGCGAACGGCTGCCCGGTGCTCGCCTATGAAAAGGAGGCCGCGACGGGCATCGTGAGGCATCTCGATGACCAGTGCATCGGCTGCCAGTATTGCGTGCTGAAGTGCCCCTACGATGTGCCGAAGTATTCCGAAAAGCTGGGCATCGTGCGGAAGTGCGACATGTGCCACAGCCGTCTCGCCGACGGAGAGGCGCCCGCGTGCGTGCAGGCGTGCCCGAACGAGGCCATCCGCATCGAGGTGGTAAAAAGCGAGGCCGTCGCGAGCGAGGGACGCATGCTGCCGGGCGTATTCGAGAGCAGCTACACGCGGCCCACGACGACCTACAAAACGTCGCGCGACATGCCGGCAGCAGTGCGCGACGGTGCGGAAAAGCTCCGACTGGAGCACGCACATTGGCCGCTCATTTTCATGCTCGTGCTCACGCAGGCCGCGGCTGGCGCGTATGGCGCGGCGTCTGCACTCGGCGGTGTCTTGCCGGTGACTTTTGCGACCGCACTGCTCCACGGGGGGCTCGCGGTGAGCATTCTGCACCTCGGCCGTCCGCTCGGCGCGTGGCGCTTTTTTCTCGGTCTTCGGAAATCATGGATGAGCCGCGAGATTCTCGCGTTCGGAATGTTCGCCGGTTGCGGCACCGCGTTTGCGGCGGTGGTGTGGCTGGGCTGGAAAATGGAACGCCCACTCGCAATCGCGACTCTCGTGCTGGCGGCGGCGGGTGTTGCTTGCTCCGCGATGATTTACGTGGATACGCGGCGGGCGGCGTGGAGCGGGCGGCGGACATTCCTCAAGTTTTTCGGAACCGCGATTGTGCTCGGCCTGCACGCGTACGCGATGTTTGCGGCGATGCCGCAGTGGCTCGTCATCGCTGTTGCGGTGCAGTGGATTTTTGCCGGCATTGAGACGCGATACCATTTGTGCGCGCTCAGTGATGATGATCATCCCGCGCATCGTTCCGCGCTCATCACGAAGCGCCTGCTCGGCGCTGTCGAGGATGCGCGCACCATCGCAATGCTGCTCGGTGCCGCGTGCGCGGCGTGCGCGTTCATCACGCCTTCGCGCTGGCCGGCGGCGGTGGCATTCGGCTTCGCGGCGATTGCGGCCATCGCGGAGCGCTACGCCTTTTTTGCCGGTGCATGCGCGCCGCGGATGCCCGGAGGGACTGCACGATGAAACTGCCATTCAATCTTCGCAATTTCGACGGCCCGCTCACTCGCGAACTCGTCCGTGAGCCGGGAAAATTCGGGCTCGGCCAGGTGCCGAGCAAAGTCGCGCCGGATGCGACCACCACGATGGTTTGCGGTTTTTGCTCCACCGGCTGCGGGCTCAAAATCCATCTCAAGGACGGACAGGCGGTGAACCTCAGCGCGGAGACGGATTACCCCGTAAATCTCGGCATGGCGTGCCCGAAAGGCTGGGAGGCGCTCACGCCGCTCGCCGCACCGGACCGCGCGACGACGCCGTTGCTTCGCAACGAGAAGACCGGCGAATTGGAGCCGGTAGATTGGGAGCGCGCGATGGTGCTGTTCTGCGAGCGGTTCAAGGAAATCAAGGCGAAGCACGGGGCGGAATCCGTCGCGTTTCTTTCCACCGGCCAGATCGTCACCGAGGAACTCGCGTTCCTCGGCGCGCTGTTCAAATTCGGCATGGGTTTCGTCCACTGCGACTCGAATACGCGTCAGTGCATGGCGACCTCGCACGTCGCATACAAGCAGTCGTTCGGCTTCGATGCGCCGCCGTTCACCTATGCGGATTTCGAGGAAAGCGATGTGCTCGTCTTTGTCGGCGCGAATCCGTGCATCGCGCACCCGATCATGTGGCAGCGTGTGATGCGCAATCCGCACCGGCCGGAAATCATCGTCGTGGATCCCCGCAAGACCGAGACGGCGATGGCGGCGACTCAGCATTACGCGCTCACGCCGAAGAGCGATCTTACGCTGCTCTACGGCATCGCGAACATCCTCATTGCGAGCGGATGGATCGATCGTGATTTCATCGCGGCGCACACGAACGGCTTTGCGGAATTTGCGGAATTCGTCACGCGCTTCACGCCGGATCATGTCGCCGCGGAGACGGGCATCGTGGTCGCAGATCTGTGGCGGCTGACGGAGACCATCGCGCAGGGAAAGCGCGTGTCATTTTGGTGGACGATGGGAGTGAACCAGAGCCACGAGGCTACGCGCACCGCGCAGGCGATCATCAATCTCGCGCTCATCACCGGCAACATCGGGCGGCCCGGCACCGGGGCGAACAGCATCACTGGCCAGTGCAATGCGATGGGCTCGCGGATTTTTGCAAACGTGACGAGCCTGCTTGGCGGGCACGATTTTCAAAATGCGGATCACCGCGCAAAGGTCGCGCGCGTGCTCGGGATTCCCGATGAGCGCATCACGTCGCAGCCGAGTCTCGCGTATGATCAAATCGTGCAGGGCATCGAGGACGGGGCGATCAAGGGCCTTTGGCTCATCGCGACGAACAGCTCGCACTCGTGGATTCACCAGGATCGCTTCAATGAGCTGCTGAAGAAGCTCGATTTTCTCGTCGTGCAGGAAATGTACACGACGACCGAGTCCGCGCAGCGCGCCGACCTCGTGCTGCCCGCGGCAGGGTGGGGGGAGAAGGAAGGCACGCTGATCAATTCCGAGCGGCGCATCGGCCTCGTGAAAAAAGTCAGCCGTGCGCCGGGACAGGCGCTCGCGGATTTCCACATTTTCCAACTTATCGCGCATTACTGGGGGCTTGGCACCATGTTCACGCGATGGTCCTCGCCGGAGGCTGCATTTCAACTGATGAAGGAAATTTCGCGCGGACAGCCGTGCGAAATTTCGGGCATCGCCGACTACGCGCACATTGACGCGGCCGGAGGCATTCAATGGCCGTGGAGTGAGGTGAATGCCGAATGCAAAAATCCGCCTGCCGAATGGCGCGAGCGGCGGCTTTTTGAGGACGGGAAATTTTTCACTGCGGACGGGAAGGCGAAGATGCTTTTCGACATGCCGCGTGCTGTCGCGGAGCCGACGGATGCTGAGTTTCCCTTCGTCCTGATGACCGGGCGCGGTTCCTCGGCGCAGTGGCACACGGGATCACGCACGGACAAGAGCGATGTGTTGCGCAAGCTTGCTCCGGCGAACTGCTACGTCGAAATCAATCCTGCCGATGCGAAACGGCTGGGGATCGGGCCGGGCGATGAAGTCAGCATCCGGTCGCGGCGCGCTTTCATCACGGCGACTGCGTTCGTCACGTCCACGGTGCGTGCCGGGCAGGTTTTCGTTCCGATGCACTATCGTGCGGTGAATCGTCTGACGCACGCAGCATTCGATCCGCATTCGCGGCAGCCGAGCTACAAGTATTGCGCGGTGTCAGTCGGCCCGGCGTAGGTGCGGGAATCGCGCGGAAAAATCCGCCGGGATTGTGGCTACACCGAACGCCGGCGGCGCTTGACGTGGAGCTGAGCGAGGGATTTGGCGATGGCAGCCTGCACGAGAGCGGCTTCCTCGTCGCCGACGTGCTCTTCCTTGAGCCGGGCTTCGGCGCGCTTCACGGCTTCCTCGGCGGCTTTCTCGTCAATGGCTTCCTCGGTGAGGGCCATGTCCACGAGGACGCTCACTTTCTGCGCGGTGATTTCAACGAAGCCTTCGCCGACGGCGAGATGCGTGGTCTTTCCGCCCTTCGTGACGACGAGTTCGCCGGGCTTGATCGCGGTGATGAGCGGGACGTGCTGCGGATAGACGCCAATCTCGCCCTCGATGGCGGGAAGCACGACCAGCTCGACGTCGTCGCTGTAAGCGCACGATTCGGGAGTGACGATTTCGAGGCGGAGAGTGGAGGCCATGAATTTAGGATTTAGGATTTAGGATTTAAGATTTGGGGCTGCTGCCGTCCCGAAGTTCCGCGTTTGATTGGGCGAAAAATCCTAAATCTTAAATCTGAATTCTGAAATTGCTTACGCGGTTACCATGTCAATGCCGCCCTTCATGTAGAAGTTTCCTTCGGCGACGCTATCGTGTTTGCCTTCGAGGATTTCTTTGAAGCCGCGGACGGTCTCCTTGATCGGGACGTATTGGCCGGGCGTGCCGGTGAAGACTTCGGCGACCGAGAACGGTTGCGAGAGGAAGCGCTGGATTTTGCGGGCGCGGAAGACGAGGAGCTTGTCCTCGGGCGAGAGCTCGTCCATGCCGAGAATCGCGATGATGTCCTGTAGGTCCTTGTAGCGCTGGAGCACTTTCTGCACGCCGCGCGCGACTGCGTAATGCTCTTCGCCGACGACGTCGGGCGCGAGCGCCTTCGAGGTCGAGGCGAGCGGATCGACGGCGGGGTAGATTCCCAGCTCGGCGATGCTGCGCTCAAGAACCATGGTCGAATCCAAGTGCGCGAAGGTGTTTGCGGGTGCGGGGTCGGTGAGATCGTCTGCGGGCACATACACGGCCTGCACGGAAGTCACGGAGCCGGACTTGGTCGTGGTGATGCGTTCCTGAAGCTGGCCCATTTCCGCGGCGAGCGTGGGCTGGTAACCCACCGCCGATGGCGTGCGGCCGAGGAGCGCGGACACTTCGGAACCGGCTTGCGAGAAGCGGAACACGTTGTCCACGAAGAGGAGCACGTCCTGGTTTTTCTCATCGCGGAAATACTCGGCCATCGAGAGGGCGGAGAGCGCGACGCGGAGACGGGCGCCTGGAGGTTCGTTCATCTGGCCATACACGAGTGCCACCTTGGACTTGCTGAGGTCCTTCTGGTTGATGACGCCTGCGTCGCTCATTTCGTGGTAAAGGTCGTTGCCTTCGCGCGAACGCTCACCGACACCGGCGAACACCGAAAAGCCGCCGTGGTTTTTCGCGATGTTGTTGATGAGTTCGAGAATGACGACCGTCTTGCCGACGCCTGCACCACCGAATGCGCCTGCCTTGCCGCCCTTCGTGAACGGGCAGATGAGGTCAATGACCTTGATGCCGGTTTCGAGGATGGTCGCCTTGGTGTCCTGATCGGTGAGCTTCGGCGCGGGGCGATGAATCGGGTAGCGCTTCTCGGCGTTCACCGGGCCGCGCTCGTCCACGGGATCGCCGGTGACGTTGAAGATGCGGCCTAGCGTGCATTCACCGACGGGGACACTGATGTAGTCGCCGGTTGCGGTGATTTTCTGCCCGCGCTTGAGGCCCTCGGTGCTGCTCATGGCGACCGAGCGAACCCAGCCGTCACCGAGGTGCTGCTGCACTTCGAGCACGAGCTTGGTGTCCACGCCGTTGGCGTTGAACGTGATTTCGAGCGCCTCGTAGATTTTCGGAAGCTTGCCGCTCGCGGAAAAATCCACGTCCACGACGGGACCGATAATTTGGACGATGTTGCCTTGATTCATGTGAGTGGTTGGTGAGTGTTTTTAGCCGAGCGCCATTTGCGCCGTGGTGATTTCGAGAAGTTCGGTGGTGATGCCGGCCTGACGGACCTTGTTGTATTCGAGCGTGAGGTCCTTGATGAGCTGCTTCGCGTTGTCGGTCGCGTTCTTCATCGCGACCATGCGCGCGCTGTGCTCGGAAGCGCGGCTTTCGAGAACCATCTGATAGACTGCAAAATGGATGTAGTGCGGCACGAGATGCTCCAGCACGCCGCTCGCGCTTGGTTCAAAAAGATATTCGGTCGTATTCGCTGCGGCTTCGGTCTTAGTGCCGCCCATCTCGGTAATGTCGAAGTTTTGCACGGGCAAAATCACCTTCAGCGTCGGCTCCTGCCGCAGCGTGGATTTGAAGTCTGTGAAGGCCACGGTGACTTTGTCCACATCGCCCGAAACGAACTTCTCGATGCAGAACTTCGACGCCTGCTTGCATTCGAGAAACGTGAACGCCTCCTTCAGCTCAAACTCCGCGGCGAGGTCGCGCTTGAGCCGTCCGAGATATTGCGCGCCCTTGCGCCCGACGGCAACGAAGGTGGTTTTCGCCGCGTCGAATTGGTTCAGTTCGCGGAGAAGGTTCGTATTCAGCGCGCCGCAGAGGCCCTTGTCGGTGGTGATGACGAGCACGAGTTCGCGCTTCACTTCCTTGCGCTCCTGCAGGAGCGGGTGCAGTTCCTCGCTGCCGCCGGCCTGTGCGAGAGCGCCCAAAATTTTCGCGAGTTCTTCGGCGTAAGGACGGCCGCTGAGCGCGCGCATCTGCGCCTTGCGCATCTTCGAGGCAGCGACCATCTGCATCGCCTTCGTGATTTGCGATGTGTTCTTTACCGACTTGATACGTCGGCGGATGTCGCGGGTGTTCGCGGCCATGGTCGGTTTCGGTTAGCGCCAGCCCTGCTTGAATTCCGCGACGGCATCCTTGAGCGCGGCCGCGTTTGCGTCGTTGATTTCCGGCTTGTCGCGCAGGCCCGCGAGCACGGCTTCCTTGCGCGTGCTGAGGTAGTCTTGGAATTTCATCTGGAATTCCTTCACGCGATCCACGGGCACGTCGTCGAAGTGGTTGTTCATCACCGCCCACAGCGTCGCGCACTGGAGTTCGACGGGCAGCGGGTTGTATTGCTGCTGCTTGAAAATTTCCACGATGCGCTGGCCGCGGTCGAGCAGTGCCTTGGTTGCCGCGTCGAGGTCGCTGCCGAACTGCGCGAACGCCGCGAGTTCGCGGTATTGCGCCAACATACCTTTGATTTTTCCGGCGACCTGCTTCATCGCCTTCACCTGCGCGGCGGAACCCACGCGGCTGACGGAGAGACCGACGGACACTGCCGGGCGGATGCCTTGGTAGAAGAGATCCGTTTCGAGGTAAATCTGGCCGTCGGTGATCGAAATCACGTTTGTCGGAATGTAGGCCGAAACGTCGCCGGCCTGCGTCTCGATGATCGGCAGTGCGGTGAGCGAGCCGTTGCCGCTCGCCTCGTTCACACGCGCGCTGCGTTCGAGCAGGCGGCTGTGAAGATAGAAAACGTCGCCGGGATACGCCTCACGGCCCGAGGGGCGCTTGAGGAGCAATGAGACTTGGCGGTAGGCGACGGCCTGCTTCGAGAGATCGTCGAACACGATCAGCGCGTCCATGCCGTTGTCCATGAACCATTCGCCCATCGAGGCTCCCGCGAACGGCGCGAGATACTGCATGGACGCGGTGTCCGAGGCCGTGGCAACGACGACGATGGTGTATTGCATCGCGCCGGTTTCTTCGAGCACCGCGATGTTGCGCGCGACGTTCGACTGCTTCTGGCCGATGGCGACGTAGATCGAATAAAGCGGACGGAAGCCAGCCTTGCCTTCGTTGGCCTTGTTGATGCGGCCCTGGTTGATGATGGCGTCAATCGCGATGGTCGTCTTGCCCGTCGCACGGTCGCCGATGATCAGTTCGCGCTGGCCGCGGCCAATCGGGATCATCGCGTCAATCGCCATGATGCCCGTCTGCACGGGCTGGCTCACCGATTTGCGTTTGATGATGCCGGGCGCGATTTTTTCCACCGGGTAATGCGCGGTAGCCTCGATGGGGCCCTTGCCGTCCACCGGCTGACCGAGCGTGTTCACCGCGCGACCGAGCAGGCCTTTGCCGACCGGCACGGAAAGCAGACGGCCTGTGGTCTTCACCTCAGAACCTTCGACGACGCCCTTGTCGTCGCCGAGAAGCACTGCGCCGACTTCGTTTTCTTCGAGGTTGAGCGCGAGGCCATAGACGCCGCCGGGGAATTCCAGCATTTCGTTGAGCATCACGTCGCTCAGCCCTTCGATTTTCGCGACGCCGTCGCCGACTTCACGGACGGTGCCGACGTTGGACTTGGCGGTGCTGGTTTTGAGGCCGGCGATTTTGGATTCGAGGTCTTGCAGGATGCTGCTCATGGCTTTGGTAGATTTGGAAAAGGTTGGGGTGAAAAATTACGCGGCGAGGTCATTCGCGAGTCGGTCGAGGCGGCTGCGGACGCTGGCGTCCACGACATCGCTGCCGACCTGGATGCGGAGCCCGCCGATGAGCGCGGGGTTCGTCTTGAATTCAGTCGTCACATCAGCGCCGTATTTTGCGCGGATCGTGTTGGTGGTCGCCGTCTTTTCCGCAGCTTCGAGTTCCGACGCGCTCTCGATGATCGCATGGCGGCGCGCCGTTTCGAGACGGATGAGGCGGGCGAACTCCTTCAACACGCCGATGTATTGGCGGGGCTTCGCGCGGATGACGGTGTCCGTGACAGTGCCCACCTTCGCAGCGTCCAGCGCGCCATTTGTGAAGCTCTCACGGAATAGCTGCTTGGAAAGTTTGCGGGCTTCTTTGTTCAGTTTCATCGCGGACGGATGGAGAAATTGAGCGGATTGCGAATGCGGTTACGCGGCGAGTTCCTTGTTCGCGTCGGCCGTGATCTTCTGCTGGTCGGCGGAAGTGAGCACCTTGCCCGTGACCTTCGCCGTGGTGTCCACGATGAGGCGGGAAAGTTCTTTCTTCAGCTCGGCCATGAGGCGCTTCTGCTCGGCCTCGCCAGCTTCGCGGGCCTTGGCGATGATCTCGGCGACCTGCTGCACGGCGCGCTGATTTTCACGTTCGGAAACCTGCTTTGCCGCAGCGCGCGTCTCCTCGATGATCTTCGTCGCGTCGGCATTCGCCTTCGCAAGAATCGTCTCGGCGCTCTTCTGCGCATCGGCGAGCTGGCTCTTGATTTTATCCGCATTCTCCAGCCCCTCGGCGATGCGCTTGCGGCGCTCTTCGAGCATGGCGAGCACCGGCTTGTAGGCAAAGCGGTTCAGCAGGAACGCGACGATCGAGAAGCTGATGACCTGGCAGAGAAATGCCCACGGGTTCCAGCCAAACTGTTCGAGCGTTTCCTTGACGCCACCTTTCTCCGCAGCGGCAGGCGCTGCATTGGCGAGCAGAAGATAGAGGTTCATTTTTTGGGAATCAGAAATCTTTCGGCGCGGAGCCAGCGAGGTCGCGAACCCCGCGCCGGAATAGGGTTACTTGGCGAGGTAGATCGCGAAGAACACGATGCCTTCCGCGAGCGCCGCGAGGATGATCGCGATGTTGCGGATGTCGCCTGCGGCACCGGGATTGCGGCCCGTTGCCTCGGCGGCCTTGGAGCCGATGAGACCCACGCCGATTGCCGCGCCGAGCGCAGCGAGACCGATGTGGAAGTTACCAGCGAGTTCAGCCAGGATGTTCATGTGTTTGTTTGGTTTTGGTTTTCCCGCCGGCGCCCGCTCACTTTGGACGGTCCCGCCGGCGAAATCTTTTTGGTCAGTGGGCGTGGCCCTCGTCTCCGTGTTCGCCGTGTTCCTCGTGATGCTCGCAGATGAGCAGCGTGAAGACCGAGGTCAGCAGCATGAAGACGAGCGCCTGCACGAGGCCGACGAGGAGTTCGAGAAAGTAGAATGGCACGGGAATCAGCCACCCGAGCGAAGGCACGAGCTGCTGCATGGATTCCAGCGTGGTCTCACCGGCGAAGATGTTGCCGAAAAGACGGAAGCTCAATGACACCGGACGGAATGCGATCGAGATCAGTTCCAGCACGCCGACCATCGCGAAAATCACGATCATGAACACTTTCATGAAGCCCTGCGACTCGCCCTTCGGCGCGAAGATGTGCTTCACCACGCCGACCGGGCCGTTTTCCTTCAGCGCCCAGATGATCCACCACACAAAGAATGTCAGCGCCATCGCCGAGGTCATGTTCAGGTCGGCATTGCCGCCGCGCAGCAGTGGGCGCTCGACGTGCGTGAATGCGTGCGGTGCCGACGGGTCGTAGTGCGAACTCCAGCCGATGGTGCCCACGCCGGGCAGCAGGCCGAACCAGTTCGTCGCGACGATGAAAATGAAGATGGTCGCGAAGAACCAGAACATGTGCTTCACGAGCTTCGGCCCGAGGATGCCTCCGAGGAAATTTTCCAGCCCCTCGACGACGAACTCCCAGAAATTCTGCCCGCCCGACGGCACTGCCTTCGCGTTGCGCATCGCTGCGCGCGCGCCCCAGATGATCAGCAGCGCGACGACCCACGTGACGATCATCGAGTTGTTGATCACACCGCCCCAAATCTTTGGCGCTGCCGTCGGCAAGCCGTGTTCCTCTGCATGTGCGGCAGGAGCCGCGCCGTGGCCCGTCGCAGCAGATCCGGCGTGATCGCTTGCAAATGCTTCCGGAGCGGCGAATGCGAGCACCATTCCGAGCAGCACGACGAACACCGCCGCGAGGGAGCCGTGGTTTTTTCCGAGTGTGCTGAAAGATGATGGTTTCATTGCGTGCGCTTCACCCGCAGACGATCGCATGACACACAGCTGCACATTTTGCGAAACGGGGAGACGCAAATGCGCGCGGTGTCAGACCGCTCACAGGGCGAAAATGGGCGCACAGAAAAGGCCACGATTCGGCATCACGCAAGAACTTTGTGAAATTTTTCACAAAGTCCGAATCACCACTCCCAAGCGACGTGCTGTCCGCCCTTCGCGCTACGTGCCGTCCGATGGCAATTCCACGATTTGGATCCAGTGCTTCTCCAACGTCTGAAGCGTGCCCACGATTGCCTCGAAGGTCACCGGCTTCACGATGTAGCTGTTCACGCCGAGGTCGTAGCTGCGGTAAACGTCCGCATCGTCCTTGGATGTGGTGAGCACGGCGATTGGGATGCGGCTGAGCGACGGCGTGTTCTTGATTTCTTTCAACACGGTGCGCCCGTCTTTCTTCGGCATGTTCAGGTCGAGAAGGATGAGCCCCGGACGCGGTGCCTGGGCAGGCGGCGCAAATTTTCCGCGAGCTAGCAAATAATCCATGAGATCTTCGCCGTTTTCGACAAAACGCAGTTCGTTCAGCAGCCTCGCGTCCTTGAGTGCTTCGGCAGCGAGCAGGCGGTCGCTGGGAGCGTCGTCGGCCATGAGGATGGTGATGGGATTGGGTGCATTGTTCATCGCGGAGATAGGGTGGAAAAGATCCACTTAGAGTGCAGCCTGCGCATTTGTATTCAAACTGACAATCAAGTTCGTTGTCTAACTGTCACGGACTCGCGAATCGCGCGCGCGGCGGTGCCCGGTAGGCGGGACTGTGGGGTTCCGAGTTGAGGATGAATTTCGGAAGCTCTTCTGCGAACTGAAAGATCGCGAATCAGCCCGATGGAGAAAGCAAACTAAGATGCAAGAGAAGCGATGCCGCGATATAAAACCTGCCCCCTGGTTCCTGCGCTGATTCCAGAAAGAACGCTTTTCATCAAACGTCGGTGCGGCGATAGGATTCCCCCTTTTCCCGGAACACCCGCAGCACACACACCACCACTTTTAGAAATCACGAATGAACACCATGCACACTCCGTCGCTCGCGCTGGCCGCGATGCTGGCAGCCACACCAGCATTTTCCGCAAATCCTCCGGCGCCCGATGCCGCGCCGATGCCGGCGAAAGGTGAGGCGACTCCGCTGATGAAGCAGACGCCGATGCTCTCGCCTGCGGATGAGCTGAAGACGATCCAATTGCCCGCGGGCTACCGGCTCGAACTCGTGCTGAGCGAGCCGGACATCAAGGAGCCGATGGCGATCGCGTTCGACGGCAACGGGCGGATGTATGTCGTCGAGATGCGGACGTACATGCAGGACATTGACGGCACGGGCGAACTCGATCCGAAGAGCCGTGTATCGCGTCACGAGAGCACGAAGGGTGATGGCGTTTTCGACAAGCACACTGTTTTCGCCGACAACCTCGTCGTGCCGCGCATGGTGCTGCCGCTGCAGGATTCGGTGCTCATCGGCGAGACGAACACGAATGACGTGAATGAATTTCGCGATACGAAGCACGACGGCGTGTCGGATCAAAAGAAGCCGTGGTATGAGGGCGGACCGCGTGGCGGAAACATGGAGCATCAGCCGAGCGGGCTCGTGTGGGCGATGGATAATTGGATCTACACGACGTACAACGCGTATCGGCTGCGGTGGAATCCGAAGGGCTCGACTTTGAAGGAACCGACTGCGCCGAACGGCGGGCAGTGGGGACTTTGCCAGGATGATTTTGGCAAGCCGTGGTTCTCGAACGCGGGCGGCGAAAAGGGCG
This sequence comes from uncultured Spartobacteria bacterium, assembly GCA_903882875.1. Taxonomy (GTDB): domain Bacteria; phylum Verrucomicrobiota; class Verrucomicrobiia; order Chthoniobacterales; family Chthoniobacteraceae; genus SXWH01. Next base: position 29,205 of record CAIRYQ010000091.1, read on the forward strand.
TTTGGAATTTTCAGACGCATGTCGCGTACGGTGCGATCAATGTGCCGAGCCAGTGGGACGACTCGTGGATGACGGTGTGGCCGGCGGTCGGGATGTTCGACGTGCAGGGCGGCAAGAACCGGCATCGCGAGGACGGGACGCTGAATCATTTCACCGCGTCGTGCGGGCAGGAGATTTTCCGCGGCGACCGCCTGCCGGCGGAATTGCGCGGCAATGTGTTTTTGCCGGAGCCGGTCGGACGCATGATCCGGCGCGGCATCGTCGAGGTGAAGGACGGCGTCACCACGCTGAAAAATCCGTATCCGGAGTCGGAGTTCATCCGCAGCATAGACCCGAATTTCCGTCCCGTGGACATGAAGACCGGGCCGGACGGCTGCCTCTACATCGTGGATGCGTATCGCGGGATCATTCAGGAGGGGAACTGGGTGCGCGCGGGATCGTATTTGCGCCCGCAGGTCGAGCGATGGGGTCTGCAGAACAACACCAACCACGGGCGCGTGTGGCGGCTCGTGCACAAGGATTTCACACCCGGCCCGCAGCCGAAGATGCTCGATGAAAAATCCGAGCAGCTCGTCGCGCACCTTGAACATCCGAATGGTTTCTGGCGCGACACCGCGCAGAAATTGCTCGTCGTGCGGCAGGATCAGTCGGTCGTCCCTGCGCTGCAAACAATGGCGCGCACGAGCAAAAATCCGCTCGCGCGGATGCACGCGATGTGGACGCTCGAAGGCCTCGGCGCGCTCGACGCGACGCTCGCGCGCGAAAAGCTGAAGGATGAAAATCCGCGCGTCCGCGAGAATGCGATTCGCGCGACGGAGACGCTGATCAAGGCGGGCGACAAGTCGCTCATCGCGGACATCACCGCGCTGGCGAACGATGCGGATCCGAACGTCGTCATCCAGGTGATCGGCACGGCGAAGGTGCAGAATTTTCCCGACTGGGAAAAACTCGCGCAGCTCACGATCACCGCGAGCAAGTCGGCGGGCGTGCAGGAAATCGGCAAGGCGCTCATCACCGTGCCGAAGCCGATGGACACGAATGTCTTCAGCAAGGAGCAGATCGTCGTGCTGAAAAAGGGCGAGGCCATTTACAAGGAGCTGTGCTTCGCGTGCCACGGGTTCGACGGCAAGGGCATGCCGATGCAGGGCAAGCCGGGCGTGACGATGGCGCCGCCATTCGCCGGATCGAAGACGATCGCCGGCCATCGCGACGGCCCGGTGCTCGTGCTGCTGCACGGCCTTGCGGGGCCGGTGAACGGCAAGACCTACGAGGCGCAGATGGTCTCGATGGCCACGAACTCGGACGACTGGATCGCGTCCGTCGCGAGCTATGTGCGCAACAGCTTTGGCAACAGCGGAGCATTCGTGACGCCGGACGAAGTGAAACGCCTCCGCGTCGCGACGAAGGATCGCACGCAGCCTTGGACGCAGCAGGAACTCATGGACGCGCTGCCGAAGCCGCTGGGTGATTCCAAAAAGTGGAAGCTCACCGCGAGCGTGAATTCCGCCGGGTGCAGCGCCGCGATTGATGGCAACGCGACGACGCGCTGGGACACGCATGGCTCGCAGACGCCCGGCCAGTGGTTCCAGATCGAGCTGCCCGCCGAGACGGAAGTCGCCGGCGTGCGCCTCGACGCGGGCAAGTCCGCCAATGACTTTCCGCGCGGCTACAAGGTCGAGTTGAGCGCGGACGGCACGACGTGGGGCAAGCCCGTCGCCGAGGGCAAGGGTGGCGGGACGATCACGGACATCCCGTTTGCGCCGGCGAAGGCGAAGTTCATCCGCATCACGCAGACCGGCGCGGTGCAGGGAAAATTCTGGAGCATCCACGAACTCTCGGTGCTGAAGTCGGGCGGGAAGCTGTGATCTAAGCTGAGCGGCAATCGCCGCTACACTCCATGAAGCCATGAAAGTCCGACAGACCTCCTCGTTTCTGAGTGCCGTGCTCGCCGCGGCAGCGGGCGCTGCGCCGGTTCCACCGGATCACGCGGAGCGGATGACGAAGGGGCTGGTGATTTTTCAAAAGGAGATCGCGCCGCTGTTGAAGGAGCATTGCGTGAAGTGCCACGGCGGCGAGAAGACTAAGGCCGACCTGGATCTCGTGACGCGAGAGGGGCTGCTCAAGGGCGGCGCGGACGGCGTGGATGTCGTGCCGTTCAGCGCCGCGGAGAGCAAGGTGATGAAGATGCTGCGGCACGAGGAGGAGCCGCACATGCCGGAGAAAAAGCCGCGCCTGCCCGATGCGGCGATTGCGAAGTTTGCCGAGTGGATTGATGCGGGGGCGCCGTATTCCGAACCGCTGATTGAAGGCCGCAAGCCCGCACGGGATCGCAGCGTGGTGACGGCGGAGGACCGGCAGTGGTGGGCGTTTCAGCCGCTGGCGAAGGTCGCGGTGCCGAGTGCTCGGGTCTCAGTGCTCAGTGCTCAGTCAAAGCAGCCACATCTGAGCACTACGCGCTGGGCAACGAGCACTAATCCTATTGACGCCTTTCTCGCCGTGAAGGCGGCGGAGAAAAAGCTCGCGCTCGCCGCGCCCGCGGATGCAGCGACGCTCGTGCGCCGCGCATTTCTCACGATTCACGGCGTGCCTCCGACGCCGGAGCAGATTGCGGCTTTTGAAAAGGACTTCGCCGTGAATCCGCAGTCCGCGATGGCTAAGCTTGCCGACGAATTGCTCGCCTCGCCGCGCTACGGCGAGCGGTGGGCGCGGCACTGGCTTGATGTCGCGCGCTTTGCGGAGTCGAGCGGCTTCGAGCACGACTATGATCGCGAGGGCGCGTTCCATTTCCGCGACTTCGTGATCAAGGCGTTGAACAGCGACATGCCTTACGATCAGTTTGTGCGCTGGCAGCTCGCTGGCGATGAGTTTGCGCCGGGCGATCCGCTCGCGCTCACGGCGACGGGATTCCTCGGTGCGGGAGTTTTTCCGACGCAGATCACGGCGAACGAAGTCGAGCGCACGCGCTACGACGCGATGGACGACATGCTTTCGACGACCAGCTCGGCATTCCTCGGGCTGACGGTCGGCTGCGCGCGCTGCCACGATCACAAATACGATCCGATCCCGACGCGCGACTACTACCGGATGCTGAGCACGTTCACGACGACGACGCGCAGCGTGATCGATCTCGATCTCGATTCCGAGAAGAATGCGCCGAAGCTGCGCGAGTGGATGGTGCTGCGCGAACCGCTCGCGGCGGATCTCGCGAAGCATGAAAAGGAGCTGCACGGGAAATTCGACGACTGGCTCACGTCTGGCGCGGAGATGCCGAAGGGCGCGACGTGGAGCGTGCTCACGATGAGCGACACGAAGTCGAAAGCGGGCGCGACATTTACGCGGCTCGATGACGGTTCGTATCTCGCAGGCGGCACGAACGGCGGCGAGGACACCTACACATTCACCGCGAAGACGCCGCTGCGGCGTATCACGGGGCTGCGACTCGATGCGCTCGCTCATCCCTCGATGAAAAAGGGCGGGCCGGGACGCGCGGACAACGGCAATTTTGCGTTGAGCAAAATCCGCGTGTTCGCAAAGGCGGCATCCGGCGGAGAGGAGACGGAGGTGAAGCTCGCGAAGGCGGTCGCGGACTTCGAGCAGAACAAGGCGAGCCTGAGCATCGCGTCGTCACTCGACGACAATCCGAAGACGGGCTGGGCGGTGGATCCGCAGTTTGGGAAGGATCACTCGGCGGTGTTCACGTTCGCGCAGCCGGTGGATTTCGAGGGCGGTGCGACGCTGCGCGTGGTGCTGGAGTTTGCGGTGAACAGGCAGCATAACATCGGGCGTCCGCGACTGTCGGTGATCGTGGACGTGGAGCCGCGGGTCGGTGGCGAGACGCTGCCTGCGGCCGTGGTCGCGGCATTTGATGCGTTGCAAAAAAAGAATGCGCTCAACGAGAAACAGCGCGTCGCACTTTTCGACTGGTGGAAGCGGCGCGACGTAGGCTGGCGCGCGCTCGATGCGAAACTCGCCGCGCACGACGCGAAGAGGCCGGTGAACACGACAAAAGTCCTCGTGTGCGCGGAGGGCTACAAGCCGCTCGTGATGCACTCGCAGGGTGCGAATTTTTTCGAGGAGACGTTTGTGCTGAAGCGCGGCAACACGGAACTGAAGGACGGCGTGGCGACGCAGAGTTTCCTGCAGGTGCTCATGCCGTCGGCGGATGCAACGCAGCAGTGGCTTTGGAAACCGCAGCCGGGCGCGCAGTATTCCGGACGCAGGCGTTCGCTGGCGAACTGGATCACGGATGTCGAGCACGGCGCGGGTGCGCTCGCGGCGCGCGTGATCGTGAACCGCGTGTGGCAGCATCACTTCGGGCGCGGGCTGGTCGCGACGCCGAATGACTTCGGGCGCACGGGCACGCTGCCGTCGAATCCGGAATTGCTCGACTGGCTCGCCGGCGAGCTCATCCGCGGCGGCTGGAAGCTCAAGCCGCTGCACAAGCTGATCATGACAAGCGCCGCGTGGCAGCAGAGCAGCGCGCGCGACGCTGCGAAGGAAGCGGCGGATCCCGCTAATGACACTTTCTCGCGACGCGTGCCGCAGCGACTCGAGGGCGAGGCATTGCGCGACTCGATGCTCGCGGTCAGCGGCGTGCTGGATGCGACGATGTTCGGCCCTGGCACGAAGGATGAGCGCAGCAAACGGCGGAGCATTTATTTCACGATCAAGCGCAGCCAGCTCATCGGCTCGATGGTGGCATTTGATCTGCCTGAGCCGCTCGTGAGCCAGGGCGCGCGCCCGACGACGACGGTCGCGCCGCAGGCGCTGATGCTGATGAACGGGCCGCAGGTGCACGAGTGGGCGGAGGCCTTTGCAGCGCGAATGGAAACGGAGACGGGCGACGATGCGCGGATCGCGCGTGCGTATCTGATCGCGCTCGGCCGTGCGCCGCGCGCGCAGGAAGCGGAGTCGGCGCGTGCTTTCGTCGCGGCGCAGACGGCGAGTTACACCGCCGAGGGAAAACCGAACGCCGCGCACCTCGCGCTCGCGGATTTTGCGCAGGTGATTTTCGGGCTGAATGATTTCGCGTATGCGCAATAGCGGACGCAGCGCACTAACTTCCATCCGAACATGAACTCCTTTCAACACCCTCTATCACGTCGCCAGCTTCTCCAGCGTGCGGGCGGCGGATTTGGAATGCTTGCGCTCACGTCGTTGCTCGATCGTGCGGGCGCGGCTTCGCTGAATCCGCTCGCGCCGAAATCACCGCCGCTGCGTGCGCGGGCGAAATCTGTGATCTGGATTTTCACGAATGGCGGGCCGAGCCAGGTGGACACTTGGGACTACAAGCCGGAGCTCGCGAAGCGCGACGGGCAGCCGCTCGAGGGCTTTGACACGAAGACGGGATTTTTCCCCGCGTCGGTCGGGCCGCTGATGAAGTCACCGTTCGAGTGGCAGCAGCACGGCAAGAGCGGGACTTGGACGAGCGGGCTCTTCCCGCATCTCTCGCAGCATGTGGACAAGATGGCGTTCATCCACTCGTGCTGGACGCAGTCGAACAACCACTCGCCCGCGCTTTTCATGATCAATACGGGACAGACGCGCATGGGCTATCCGTGCGTCGGGTCGTGGGTGACATACGGTCTCGGCTCGACGAGCGATTCGCTGCCGGCATTTGTCGTGATGAGCGATCCGAAAAATCGCGGCCTGCCCAAAGGGACCGCGCTGAACTGGGGCGCGGGATTTTTGCCGAGCGTGTATCAGGGCACGTGGCTGCGTCCGCAAGGCGAGCCGATTGATAATTTGAGGCGCCTGTCAAATCTCAACGATGAGCGCCAGCGCGCGCAGCTCGACCTTCTCGCGAAGTTGAACCGCGCATCGCTCGGCGACAGCGCGGTGGAGAGCGAACTGTCGGCGCGTATCGAGAGCTTCGAGCTGGCGTATCGGATGCAGACGGCGGCGCCGGAGGCGTTCGATGTGTCGAAGGAGCCAGAGCATGTGAAGAAACTCTACGGCCTGGATCAGCCGCACTGCGCGCACATCGCTTCGCAGTGCATGATGGCGCGGCGCATGGTCGAGCGCGGCGTGCGCTTTGTGCAAATCTACAGCGGCGGGATGGAAAACCAGCAGTCGTGGGACTGCCACGCGGATCTCGTGGGCAACCACACCGGCTTCGCATCCGAGACCGATCAACCGGTCGCCGCGCTGCTCGCGGACCTCGAACAGCGCGGGCTTTTGAAAGACACGCTTGTCGTGTGGGGCGGAGAATTCGGACGGCTGCCCGTGTCGCAGAAGGGCGGCAAGCCGGGGCGCGATCACAATCCGCACGCATTCACGGTGTGGCTCGCGGGCGGCGGCGTGAAGGGCGGCTTCCACTACGGCGAGACGGACGAGATCGGGCACAAGGCCGTGGTGGATCGTGTGGGTGTCCACGATTTGCACGCGACTTTGCTGCACGCACTCGGGCTCGATCACGAGAAGCTGACGTTCAAATTCCAAGGGCTCGACCAGCGGCTCACGGGTGTGGAGAAGTCGCGCGTGGTGCAGGAAGTTTTTGCGTAGCAATCAAGGTTGGCGCGGCGAGACGTGGATGTCCTCGTTTGTCGCGATCATATGTGACGGAGAATTCAGGTCGCATTCGCCCCTTTTGGCGCTATTCCTTCTGCAACGGCCTGCCTCACAGTCCGCCCAATCATCCCCGAAGCCATGAAACGTCTCATCCTTTCCGCCTCGATCGCAGCCTGCTCCATCCTCGTGTGGACGCACCCGGCCTCCGGTGCGAAGCCCAACAAGAAACAGCAGTCCCCGACACCTGCGCCCGTGGCGGCAAACAATGCAAGCCAGCCCGATGCGACGCCGCTGAAGTCCGAGCTGCCTTCGCCGTGGCGCACTTGGAGCGATCCGCAGGGGAACAAGATCGAGGCCGCATTTTGCTCGCTCTACGGAAATATCCTCACGGTGCAGACGCGCGACGGGAAGACGGTGCAGATGTATCTCATGAACCTCGTGCCCGAGGATCGCGTGTTCGCCGCGGACTACATGAAGCGGCAGCGCGCGAATTCATTTGCGGACGACTACGTGAAGAAGGCGGCGTATCAGATTGATTACCTCATCGGTTCGACACTGGTGGCGAACAAGCAGAAGTTCAATGGCAACGCGACGGAGGAGCAGTATGTGCGGCGCATCTACCTCGACGCCGTGGGCCGCATTCCGACCGCGGAGGAGTCGTCCGCATTTCTCGCCGACAAGGCACCGGACAAGCGCGCGAAGCTTGTGGACAAGCTGCTCTATTCGCCGGGCTACACGATGCACATGTACAATTGGATGGGCGACATGCTGCGGCTGAAGGACACGTTTGGCAAAGGCGTGCCTGCCTTCACATTTCAGGACTGGCTGAAGGATCAGCTGCACGCGGACCGTCCGTGGGATTCGCTCGTGCGCACGATGCTCACCGCGCAGGGCAAGGTGTGCGAAAACGGCGCGACCGGCTTCCTGCTCTACGACGCGCAGATGCCGCTCGACGGGGTGTCGAACCTGCTCACGACTTTCCTCGGCGCGAATGTCGCGTGCGCGCAGTGCCACGACCACCCGCTCGCGGACTGGAAGCAGCGCGAATTTTACCAGATGGCCGCGTTCTTCGGCGCGAGCGACGGCATTGATGAAAAGATGCTCGGAGCCGGCAAGAAGCTCGCGAAAAATGGAGGCAAGGGAACGCCGGGACTGAACAAGGGGCTGGTGCAAAAAATCGCGAGTGCAAACGCGTATCGTCTGGAGGATACGAACAAGCAGCACCTCACTTTTCCAAAGGACTTCAAGGGCAACGATTCCAGTGTGAAGCCCGGCGCGCCGGTCACGCCCACGCTCATCTCGTGGAGCAAGGCGGACGCGAAGAACCCCGCCTACAAAATCAACACTGCGAACCCGGCGCAGCTCCGCGAGGAGTTCGCGAGGTGGATGACGCATCCGAACAACCCGCGCTTTGCCGAGAACATCGCGAACCGCGTGTGGAAAAAGGTGTTCGGCCTCGCGGTGCAGGAGCCGGTGTCGGACATTGACGATCTCTCGAAGGCGAGCAACCCCGCGCTGCTCGCGCACCTCGCGACGATTATCAAGGCCGGGCGTTTCGACCTGCGCGAGTTCCAGCGCGTGCTGTTCAATTCGCAGACTTACCAGCGTGCCGCAAGCGCGTCGCCGGATTTGGAAAAAGGGCCGTATCTTTTCCCCGGTCCGCTCGTGCGTCGGCTGACGGCCGAGCAGGTGTGGGATAGCCTCGTGGTGCTCAGCGTCGGTCCGGATGTGGACAACATGATCCTGCGCCGCGGCGAAGACGAGAAGCTCATGTCGCTGCCTGGAAATTCGCCGACGGCTGAGAATTTCAAATACGTGATTGACCGGCTGGGATCTTCCGGTGCGGCGATGGGCGGCGGGAAAAAAGGCGGCGGCGGCTCGGAAAAGGGCCTGCTCGCCGAATACCAGGGCGGCAAGCCGCAGCAGCGTTTCGGCATGATCCTCGCGCGTGCGAGCGAGCTGCCGCAGCCCGCGGCGGAGACACATTTTCTGCGGCTCTTCGGCCAGAGCGACCGTCTCGTCGCCGATTCAAACACGACCGACGGCAGCGTGCCTCAGGCGCTCATGCTGATGAATGGCGGCGCGAGCAAGCTCATCACCGACACGAATTGCGCCGCAGTCGCCGCCGCTGAAAAGGCCGCTTCCACCGATGCAAAAGTGGACTCGCTCTACCTCGCATTCCTCGGCCGCAAGCCGACCGACGAGGAGCGCCCCGTCGCGACGCAGGCGATGACGACCGGCCTCGGCATGAGCGACCTCGCATGGGCGCTCGTGAACACGCGCGAGTTTCTTTTTGTGCAATGACCGCAGCGCGCCAACCAAGAACCACGAACTAAGAACCCAAAAACCTCCGCCATGAACAACGACCTCCTCCGCGATCCCATCGAACGCCGCTCCTTCGTCGAGCGCTGCGCACGCTACGCATTCGGCCTCACCGTGCTGCCCGCGCTCGCAGGCAAGCTCTCCGCCGCCGAGAAGGCCGTGCAGGTCTCCGCGGCCGCACGCAGCGCGGGCTTCGGCAAGGCGAAGCGCATCATCTTCCTCGAGCTGCAGGGCGGCCTCAGCCACATTGACTCGTTCGATCCGAAGACCGGCGACACGAAGGGCCCCGGTGCCGCGATTTCGACGAAGGCGGACTTCCAGCTCACCGAATATCTCCCGGAGACCGCGAAGATCGCGGACAAGATAACCGTCATCCGCTCGATGAGCGCGAAGGTCGGCGTCCACGCCAGCGCGCAGTATCTCATGCGGACAGGCTATGAAAAACGCAGCACCATCGTGCATCCGATGCTCGGCGCGTGGGCGCAGCACTACCTCGGATCGAGCAGCAAGACGCTGCCCTCGACCGTCTGCGTGAACCGCTCGGCAAACCACGGCAACGGGTACTTTCCCGCGGCATTTTCGCCGCTGCCGATTCTCGATCCGGATCAGGGCCTCACAAATTCCGCCTCGGCGGTCTCGCAGGACGTGCAGCAGAAGCGCATCGGCCTGCTCGAGCAGCTCGATGCGACTTTCGGCAAAAAGATGGCCGATGAAAATGTGAAGGCCTACGGCGATTTCTACGAGTCCACGTTGCAGCTCATGAAGAGCAGCGACCTGAAAGCATTTGACCTCGCCGCGGAGCCTGCGGAGCTGCGCGACAAATATGGGCGGAATAAATTCGGCCAGGGCGTCCTGCTCGCGCGCCGGCTCGTGGAGAGCGGCGTGCGTTTCGTCGAAGTGTCGAGCGGCGGATGGGACATGCACAAGCAGCTTGCCGACGGCATGGAAGATCGCGGCGGCGATTTCGACCGCGCATTCGCGGCGCTGGTGAGCGATCTCGATTCGCGCGGGATGCTCGACTCGACGCTCGTCGCGGTGACGACGGAATTCGGACGCAAGCCGCAGTTCGACGGCGGCGGACGCGGGCATCACCCGCTCGTGTTCAGCACCGCACTCGCAGGCGGCGGCGTGAAGCGCGGCTACGTCCACGGCAAGAGCGACGCGAAAGGCTACGAGCCGGAGGAAAAGCCGGTGAGTGTAGGCTCATTCCACGCGACGATTGCCTATGCCGCGGGACTGCCGATCGAGCAGGAAGTGACGACGCCAAGCGGTCGCCCGATGACTGTCGGGAACAAGGGCAAGCCGGCGATGGAAGTGTTTGCGTGATTCCGCCTGGCGCGCATTTTTGCGTTCAAGTCTTTTCGTGCAATGATCCGGACGGAACGATCCAAATGAATTGGTCGCCGGGCCGAACTCCTGGCGTCAGGGCTCGCATCGCAACGACTCTCCGTGTTCCCCCGATGCGGTTGTCAACTTTTACATTTCGCCGGTGATGAAACGCTGTGCGGGGGATTTTTCCCAATGAGGGAAATGAATCTCGCCAGGGGCCGTTTGGGGAGCGGACAATCATGTTGCATTCCCGGCGGGCGATTCCACGGATGATGCCGCGTGAATTTTCAACCCAACCGCTGAAATCTATGTCCGAACTTCTCGTCAGGGATCGCTGGTATGCGCTCATCGTCGCCGGGCCGAGCGGCTCGGGAAAGAGTGTCGTGGCGGAGGAGATCGCGAGGGAGCTGAGCCTGCCGGTGATTGACGCGGATGACTATCACAGTCGGGAAGCCGTGGAGCGCATGAAGAGCGGCACGCCGCTGACGGATGATTACCGGCAGAATTGGGCGGAGCGGATCCTCGGCGGGATGATTGCCTGGCGCCGGCGCGGGGAGAGCGTGGTGATTGCGTGTTCGTGCATCCGTCGCCGGACGCGGGATCGTTTCCGCACTTATGTGAACGAGGCGCGGATCGTGGGCGGGCAGGTGGTGATCGCATGGCTGGATGTGTCGCCGGATTTGCTGAAGGCGCGGCTGCTGAACCGGGAGGAGCAGCACACGCATTTTTTCCCGGCGTCGCTTCTGCCGTCGCAACTGGGATCGGTGGAGAAGCCGGATCCGGCGACGGAGCCCGGCGTGGTGAATGTCGAGGTGCGGACTGATCCGCCGGATGTGGTCGCGCGGAGAGTTTGGGAGTCGGTGCCTGCACTGCACCCTTTCGTCTCGCGGGTGTGAGGGTTGGACGGCGCGGTTGTCGAACACACGCGATGTCCGAAGCGACGCTACGAGAAACCGAGGTGAGAGAGAGATCGCGCGAACGACTCAGCAAACGTGCGATTCTGCGAATAGGATCCGCGGATGCAAACTCAAGGCCCTGCTCCGCGCCGCAGAGCCGTGCACTTGGGAAGATCTCCTCCCACCATCGCCGCCGCACTGGCCAGAGTCGCCGCCAAGGACGCTCTCAGATGGCTTGCCCCGTTCGGCTATAGTTTAGTTTGAAATGCTCCAGTGCAGGACTCAGCCGAAAGTTTCGCGTGATGAGCAGTTGGGGTTGCTGTTCATCGGCCCGAGCCTCCGGCATGAGCACGCGAGGAGGCAAAATAACCCGGCCTGGAGAAGACTGCTTTTCATGCGCCAAACCTTATCTTATGTGACGGGTTTTGGCGCTAGTGGCTAATCCAACAGCTTCCCCGGCTGGTAACGGTAGAGGAGGAAGACGTTCACCTTCCGCAGAGGGAGGTCGAATTTGGCGTAATCGAAGACGGTTTTGAACTCCCACTTCGCGAAGGTACGCAGAACCCAGGTGCCGTCAGGGAGCTGGAAGCACAACTGGGACATGGGAAGATTCTCCAGCGGGTTGTCGGTGACGTAGATGGCGGTGCGCCCAGCAAAGCGGTTGATGCCGTATTCGGCGGAGTCGGCCTGGTCATTTAAGACGGGTGCGGCGCGAGCCTCGAATTCGTCGTAGCGGCCCCAGAAGTGGAACTGGTTCTCCGCGACGGGCGACTCGGCGACATACACGGCGGGATGGCCGGGCGCCTCGATGCGCTTCTGATTTTCCGGGAGATAAAAGCACAGTTCCGCGGCGGTGCCGTAGCTGTTTGCGATGAGGAAAGTCTTCTGCCCGCTCTCGCGCTCGATCGTGTCGCGGAACACGGCCACGTCTTTCGCGACCTCACGCCAGCCCACCATCCGCGCACCGGGATCGCGCTTGTAGGGCAGCGGGATTCCGATGATGCGCAACGCGTCGGTGTTCACCATCACAATGCTCATGACTGCGCCGAGCGCGAATGCCGCCACGGTGAATTTGCGCGCGCCCTGCACGCCGCGCAGCACGCGGTCGAGGCCGTAGGAAGTGGTGAGGATGGCGAGCGAGACGATGGCGGGCGCAGTCCAGTTGGGCTGCGTCTTGTGATGCAGCGCGATCCAAGTGTATGAGAGCAGCAGCGGCAGCGCGAAGGCGGCGAGGAAGCGCGACTTCCACTGGATGTTGGTGGCGTCCTTGTGCGCGCCGATGAAGAGGATTGCGGCGACCACGGCCACGATTTTCGCCGTGAGGTAAAATCCGGTGCGCTCGAAAAAATTTCCCGCCATCCACAGCCCGAGCAGCAGCACCGCGAGCACAGCCCAGCCGATCCACGAGGTGCGCAGGCTCGACGGAAATTTTGAGACGGACCGAGCAACCGCAGCAAACCAGCGCCCGAACGACGGCGCGACCGTCGCGACGAGTGCCATCATCATCGTGAAAAAAATCAGTGGCGAATGGACGCCGAACTGGAATGCCACAAATTCGACAAATGCACCGAAGTCGAAATTCCACCACGCCGCATCGAGCCCGCCGCGCGCGGCGAGGTGCGTGGTGGTCGGCCAGCCGTGGGACTGGTTCCACAGCACCGCCGGCACGACAAACGGGATGAACACGAACAGCATCGCCCAGAATCCGCGGCCGATGAGTTCGCCGCGGTAGCGCGGTGTCATGATGAGCAGCAGGAACACGGACGCGAAGAACGCGGTGTTCGTCATTTTGCACAGGAAGCCGACGCCGGTGAGCAGGCCGGTGAGCACCCACCACCACGAGAAGGCCGGGCTTTTTTCCAGCGCGAGCCAGAGCGTGCAGAGCGATGCGGCCCAGAAAAAAATCGAGGGCGCATCAATCGTCATCAGCAGCGCGCCGGCGTTGAAGATGGGCGAGACGCACATCACCACGACGGTCCAGAATGCCACGCGAGCGTCGTAGATCCGCTTCGCGAGCCAGTGGACGAGCAGCGTCGTGCCGAGGCCGAAGACCGGCGCGAAAAAGCGGATGCCAAATTCCGTGTGGCCGAAGAGCGTTGTGCCCGCGCGGATGATGAATGCGATGCCGGGGCCCTTGCTGAAATACCACCAGTCGAGCCGCTGGCTCCATTCGTGATAGTAGGCTTCGTCGGGCATGAGGCCGACATTGCCGATGTACACGAGCCGCAGGACTGTGAGGACGATGAGCGAGGCGAAGAGGCGGAAATTCATGCGGTGATCGAAAGCAGCGACGGATGGCGTACGGCGAGCGCGGGTGCGATGCGCACAGCGAAGCGGCGCCAGAGCGATTCCGCGATCAGCAGCGTGAGCAACGCCATGCCGAGGCCGAGCGCGATCCCGCCGAGCACATCGCTCGGCCAGTGCGAGCCCGTGTACACGCGCGAGTAAGCGACGAGCAGCGCGGGGAAAAAAGCGAGCCACCCGAGACGGCGAAAAAAGATCGCCGCGAGCAGCGCGACGCACGCGGTGTTCGCCGAATGATTCGAAGGGAACGAGCGCCCCGCGGATTTGGTCGTGTCGCCGAGCGAGGTCTCCTCCTGCACCGGTTGGAAAATCCCGTGCCACGGCGGATACGCGAGCGTGAGCTTCCTCACGCCGAATTCGCTCTCATGCGGACGCAGCCGGCCCACCGTCCTTTTGATCCCGTAGCCCGCCACGGAATCGCACAGCAGCACGGCGAGCAGCGCGACACCGGTGAAGGCCCGCGCACGAAACCCGCCCCGCACGAGCACGGCGACCAGCAGCACGATCAGCGGCCATTTCCACAGCGCCGCGCTCGAAGCCGCCGCCATCACCCGGTCGAGCACCGGGCCGGTCCATTCATGGTTGATGAGAAAAAGTAGCTTTTGATCCATCCGGCGTTGGCGAAGATTCGCGAGCCTATGGTCACACTCCCTCGTGTAAAGAGCATCCTCGCCGCCGCGTGCCTTGCATTCGTCGCCGCTCTCACGCCGTCGCCTTCCGTTGCGGCGGACGAGCCGCCGTCCGCGCAGGAACTGCTGAAGTCCGTCCGCATCGCACAGTCGTCGCAGGACTGGAAGCTCACGGGCCGCATCCGCACCGGGAGCAAAAAAATTCCGTTCAAGCTGACGCTGGAGAAAGGCGCGATCCGCTACCTTTTCACCGACAACGGCGACGCGCTCACGCTGCGCCTCGGGGAAAAATCCTCCACGCTCGAGGAGACAAAGAACGGAAAGACCGGGCGCATCTCCGCGGCGAAACTCGCCGAGCCGGTCCACGACACGGAGATTACCTACGAGGACATCGCGCTGCGCTTCATCTACTGGCACGACGCGCAGGTGATCGGCAGCGACATGATCTCCGCGCACCGCTGCTGGAAAGTGGAGGCGCGTCCGGCATCGGCAAACGACTCGCAATACACGCGCGTCGTGCTCTGGATCGGACGCGAGGACGGCGCGCTGATGAAGGCCGAGAGCTACGATGCCGCGGGAAAATGGGTGCGGCGTTTCATGGTCACCGAAGTGATGAAGCGGGAGGGCTTCTGGATGCTGAAGAAAATGCGCATCGAGAGTTCGCACGGCAGGAGCGCGGATCCGAAGCCCTCCTATCTCGAGATCGAGGACGTGGAAAAGTAGGCGAGGTTCCTGTTTCTTCGCTTTTGGATTCCGGCGATCGGTTCTGAAACGAAGAACCAAGAAACAGAAACCAAGACCCCGTCACTTCACCGGCGTCGCCGAGATGTCGCTTGCGACACGGCGATCGATCCTCACGGCGATCGCGATTTTTTTCCCGTCGAACTCCTCGGTGCCCTCGGCCTCCACCTCCATTTTTGCCAGTCCCTTTGTGCGTCCGGCGGTCGAGGCGGGATCCACGGGGACTTCCATCTCCACGGTGTACTCCGAGTGGAATTTTTTCCCCGTCACGTTTTCCGGGAGGTTCGAGAGCTTCACGCCCTTGCCGTCAATCTTCGCCTCCATGTGGACGGAAAGCGCGGGCTGCTTCTCGAATTCGCCGAGCGTCACGAGCTTCGCGCTGCCGCTCACGCCCTTCGGGTCGAGGCCCGTCACGCCGCTGCGCTCGAGCGATGCGACCGCGGCCTTCGCATTCACCGGCCACGCCGCGCCGAGGGCAACCCTGTCCTTCGTCCCGAAAATGTCTTCGTCGCTCACCTCGTCCTCGGCCTGCACGCTCAGCAGCGATTCGATGATCTGCGCCTGTACATCCTCCGCGGCCTCGCCATTCACCTGCGTCTCATTTTCCGGCTCGTCGCGGCGGAGGGAAAGTTCGTCGCCTTCCTTGAAAAATTCCGCGGGCTGCCCGGCATTCACGCACTCGACCGTTTTCACCTTCAGCTTCAGCGCGCTCGGGAGGCCCTTTGTCGTCACGGCCACGACGGTGAGCGATCCAGTCATGCGGCACGCCACGATCGTCTCGTCGGACTCGACTTCCTTGCCGTCGAAAGTCGTCTTCATCTTGTCCTCGTATGCGACCTTCGCGGAGATCTCGAAGCGGTCGCCCGCCTTCACCGGGCGCAGCAGCCGGATCTCATGCAGATCCGCCGCGGCAAGTGTGGAGACGAACAGACAGAGGACGAGTAGCGCGTGCTTAAACATGCGCCCTCCTTCGCAGAATCTACGCCACATTCCAGCGTGGAATCTATCCGGAAGACCCGCGGCGATCCGCTTACGCCAATGCCGGTTCCGCCGCCGCGTATTTTGCGAGCCACTCGCGATGCACCCTCGGCGAGATTTCGCTCGGCTTGATTTCGCTGCGGCCGCCCCAGAACACATTTGTGTAGTCCACCGGGATGCCGATGCTCGCGAGGTGTGCGTCAATCGCCGCCTTGTGCGCGAAGACGCGCTCCTTCTCCGTGCCGTGGCAGACGGCCATGATGTTCACGTTGTTGAAATCCGGCCCGCCCTCGCGCCAGTAGCAGTGCGTGAGGATCGGGTGCCGCCCGACTTCGCCGCCCGCCTCGATCTCGCGGCCCGCGGGCACGCGCCAATGGAAGAGCGCGTTGAACTTTGTCACGCGCTGCCCGGTCGCGCTCGGCTTCACGTGTTCGAGGAATGTCGAGAAACGTCCGATGACCTGGCGCTGGTTCAGATCCTCCGCCACGCGGCAGAACGTCTCCAAATCCACGCCCGCCTCCGCAGCGCGCGATGCCCACAGGCCGGTGCGGATTTCGTCGATCGTGAGTTCGCGTTTCAACGCGAGCAGGATTTCCCATTCGAGATCCGTCAGCTTCACGATGCCGACGCGGATCATTTTTGCCGGCTCGTCCGACTTGTCGCCGGGCTCGATCACCTTGCGCCGCACATGCCCTACGCCGAGCGCGAAGATCCCCTTCGCCGGCATGAGCTTGAATTTCGTGCAGCCCGTGTGCCGCATCAGCACGCGCGCGTGCTCCTCCATGTTTGTGCCGGTCGGCGTTTTCAAAGTCGTCCACAGCCGATAGGCGCTGCCCGTCGTCTGATTGTCCGTGCTGCGCACGACGACGTGGCCGCTGAACGGATCATTCTTGAACATCCAGTCGAACGCGTCGTTCAGCTTTTCCTCCGGCACCTGCCACGCCACAAGCGCGCCCTCGGCGAGATTGCTCGCGACGAGCGTCTGCCGCACACGGCGGATTGTACCCGCGGCGAGCATCGTCTTGATCCGATCAAGGACGGTCTCCAGCGGCAGCCCGCATTTCTCCGCGATGGCAACGAAAGGCTCGCGCACAAAACCAGAGATCTTGTCCTCCGATACGGCAAGGATCTGTGCGTTGACGGGGTCTGTGTGTTCGATGCTGGACATGGGTCGTGAGGATTAAACCACCGCGGCCCTGCGCGCCACTTAGGAATTGCGCCATGCTGCCCGCATCTTGGGAAAGCCGTCGTCGAAAAACAGAAAGCCGGGAAGCAGGAGATCGTCCCGCTTCCCGGCTGAGATTTTCTGCGGATGCAGCGATGCTTACTTCGCCTTGCCCGTGAGGCCGGCGGCCTGAAGCGCGGCGATGACTTCCTTCGGGCTGAAGTTGCCCGTCACCTCGAACGAGGTAACTTTCTTTGCGGCGGTGTCGCCGGTCACGCCCTTCACGGAAGCGACGGCCTTCTTGGCGGCATTCGCGCACTTGTCGCAGCAGAGATGCACGTCGTCCACTTTCATCGAGGAGACCTTGCCGTCCTTCGCGCCGCTGATGTCCTTGAGCGTGATGTCGGAGCTGCTGCTCTTGCCATAGTAGCCGTCCGCGACGAGCGCGTCCACGGCGGCCTGCACGGTGGCCTTGTCCGCGCCGGAGATGGTCACGGTGCCGCCGTCCTTATCCACGGTCGCAGTCGCGCCCTTGGCCTTTGCGACGGCCTTCTCGGCGCCGACGACGCAGCTCTTGCAGCAGAGATGCACGTCGGAAATTTTCACGGTGGTCTCGGCGCTGGCGAATGCGGCAAGTGCGCCAGTGGCGATGAGGGCGAGGATGGAAGTTTTCATGGTATTGGTGTCGTTGTTTGGAGTGTTGAAATGGGAACGGATTGTCCCCGTGTCAACAACCTCGGCGGCGCGCGGAACTTTGCCTGCTTCCCTATGCGCAAGCTGCCACTGCTAAGAAAACACCTGGGCGGGCGGTGAACACCCAAACGCAGCCCGTCAAAAGCGGCTGCGTTTCTTCCCCGACACGCAATGCTCTCCTACCACGACACCGTCCGCACCGGCGCACAGATGCGGCGCCGCGAATTCCTCCGCGTCGGCGGGCTCGGGCTCGGCGGACTTTCGCTCACCGATCTTCTTGCCGCGCGTGCCGCCGCAAAATCCGCGAAGCTCCCCGTCACGGACAAGTCGGTGATCTTCCTTTTCATGCACGGCGGGCCGTCGCAGTTCGAGACGTTCGACCCGAAAATGGACGCGCCCGACAGCACGCGCAGCGCGACGGGCGAGGTGAAGACCACGATCCCAGGCATCACCTTCGGTTCCACTTTTCCGAAGCTCGCGAAACTTGCGCACAAGTTCAGCGTCGTGCGTTCATTCGTGCCGGGCGACGCGAATCACGACATCAAGAGCATCGTCGGCAAGGCCACGCTCGGCGCAAACATGGGCTCGCTCTACGCGCGCGTCGCCGGTCCGCTGCGGCCCGAGACCACGATGCCCACGAATGTCGCGCTCTTCCCGCGCGCCGTGAGCGCCGATGCCGGACCGGCCATCACGCAGTTTGGCAACATCGTTTCCTCCGGCGATCTCGGCGCGGCTTACGCGCCGTTCGTCCCCGGTGCGGGCGGCGGCATGCAGGCGGACCTTTCCATGAACCTCCCGCAGGGTCGGGTGAACGATCGCCGCGGCCTCCTCGCATCGCTCGACAACTGGCGCAGGCGCGTGGACACCGCCAACGTCATGGAAGGTTACAGCGCGATCCAGCAGCAGGCGTTCGACACGCTCTTCGGCGGCGTCTCCGGCGCCTTCGATCTCTCGCGCGAGGATGCAAAACTCATCGAACGCTACGACACCGCGCCGCTCGTCCCGCGCGACCGCATCAGCAAAAAGTGGAACAACCACCAGCACTACGGCGACCACGCCGCGACGCTCGGCAAGCTGCTGCTCATGGCGCGCCGGCTCTGCGAACGCGGCGCGGGCTTCGTCACGCTCACCACGAGCTTCGTGTGGGACATGCACGCGGACAACAACAACGCCACGCTCACCGAGGGCATGGGCTATGTCGGCACGCCGTTCGACCACGCGGTCTCCACATTCATCGAGGATGTCGAGTCGCGCGGGCTGAGTGAAAAAATCCTGCTCGTGTGTTGCGGCGAGATGGGCCGTTCGCCGACGATCAACAAAAAGGGCGGCCGCGATCACTGGGGCAACCTCGGCCCGCTCATGCTCTATGGTGGCGGATTGAAAATGGGCCGCATCATCGGCCAGTCCTCGCGCAACGGCGGCGAACCCGCATCCGACCCCGTGACGATTCCCGACCTCATGGCGACCATCATGCACACGCTCCTCGACACCGGCGAAGTGCGCCTCATGGACGGCCTTCCCAAAAATCTCGTGGACGCTGTGACGGGCGGTCTGCCGATCCGGGGGCTGATCTGAATCAACCGTAGCCGCCGACGGCAGGAGGCGGGCTGATCTTTCTTCCCGCGTTTCGCAATCTGCGTTCCGTCTTCAAAGTGCCCGCCTCCTTCCGTCGGTGGCTACTTTTTCCACGTCTACGGCAGCTCTTTGATCTGGATGTGCCGGTATTCCATCTGATCGCGATCCGCTTCGAGACCGATGGGGCCGGTCTCGGGAATCTTCAGCGCGTCCTCAAGAATCTCTCCGTTGCACTCGCAGTGCGCGACGTTGTCCTTCACCGTCACGATGATCGTGTTCCAGTCCTGCGCCTTGTATTTCTTGAGCTGCTTGTAAGGACCTGCCACGAGGTAATCGCGGCACTGGAGCTGCGGCTTGCGCAGGAAGATCCCGCTGTCCGCATTCACCGCCGCGCGGAACTCGATCTTCAAAATGAAATTCTTCGGGAACACCTGCGTCGTCCAGAGCTGCCGGATGCGCGGCCCTTTCTCCGCGTTGTGAGCGTTCACCACGAGGATGCCCGGCTTCGCCGTGTAGCGTCCGTCGCTCGCCTCGGTCTTGCCGTCGAAAGTCTCAAGGACTTTCTGTTCCTTGTCGCGATAGCCCCAGCCTGTGAGATCCTTCCCGTTGTAAAGCGAGATGAAGCCGGGCTCCGGCGTCCAGTCCTCGGCCCGTGCGGGCAGGACGGCGAAAATGGCGGCGGCAAGGACGGCGGAGATGCGGAGGGATTTCATGGCTCGCATCGTTGCCGGGAAAAATTTTTCGCGGCAAGCGGGAACTCACACCCGGAGGGCCGCCCCATCGCGAAACGTTTGCTCCCCGGACCACCATCCGCTTTTCTGCGCGCTGCACATGAAAGCCATCCAACTCGAGAAGCCGCAGACGTTCCGGAAAATAGAAATCGAAGAACCCGGCACGCCCGGTCCCGGCGATGCCATCGTTACCATTCACCGTATCGGCATCTGCGGCACGGACTACTCAGGCTACCTCGGCAAAATGCCGTTCTTCAGCTATCCGCGCATCCCCGGCCACGAACTCGGCGTGGAAGTTCTCTCCGTCGGCGAAGGCGTGACGAACGTGAAGCCCGGCGACAAGTGCTCCGTCGAGCCGTACATCAACTGCCAGAAGTGCTATTCGTGCCGCCGCGGCCACTCGAACTGCTGCGAGGCGCACAAGACGCTCGGCGTGATGTGCGACGGCGGAATGTGCGAACGCTTCCTCATCCCAGCGCGCAAGCTGCACGTCTCGCGCAAGCTCACCTTTGATCAGCTCGCGCTCGTCGAGACGCTCGCCATCGGCTGCCACGCGATCAACCGCGGCAACCCGCAGCCCGGCGAGCACGTGCTCGTCATCGGCGCGGGACCGATCGGACTTTCCACGATCGAGTTCGCAAAGCTCAGCGGCGCGCGAACCATCGTGATGGACATGAATGAGGCGCGGCTGCAATTCGTCCACGAGAAAATGGGCGTGCCCGACACGATCCTCCTCACACTCGGCGGCGAGGCGCAGGCCGCCGGGCAACTCTCCGCAATCACGAACGGCCAGCTCGCCGACGTCGTC
Source organism: uncultured Spartobacteria bacterium (assembly GCA_903882875.1). Classification (GTDB taxonomy): domain Bacteria; phylum Verrucomicrobiota; class Verrucomicrobiia; order Chthoniobacterales; family Chthoniobacteraceae; genus SXWH01. The sequence continues at coordinate 49,886 of CAIRYQ010000091.1, forward strand.
GTGGACGCGACCGGCAGCAACAAGAGCATGGCCGCCGCACTCGGCTACTGCGCGTACGCCGCGCGGCTCGTGTATGTCGGCATCACGCAGCAGGAGATCAGTTTTTTCCAGGCGCCCGTGCTGCATCGCCGCGAAGTCACCATCCTCGCCTCGCGCAACGCGCTGCCGCCGGATTTCACGCGCATCATCTCGCTCATCGAGGACGGCAAAATCAACACCGACCCGTGGATCACGCACCACGCGAAATTCGACGACATGATTGATGTCTTCCCGACGTGGCTGAAGCCCGAGAGCGGAGTGATCAAGGCCGTCGTCGCGCTGACGTAGCGCGATTGCAAAACGCGCCGCCTTCATCATTGCCCGTCGTGCTGCATGGTTCAGAATCCGCGCATCATGAAAGCCATCTGGACCCTCATCTTCCTCGCAATCATCGCCTCGACCGTGGGCATTACGATGCTCTTCGTGCCGCAGTCGCAGTGGACGCCGACATTCTGGCTGAGCCTCGGCACGGTCGCGGCGGCGGAGTTTTTCCTGTGGATCGCGTTCACCTTCTCCGGAACCTCGCGCGGCGAACAGGCGGGTGGGTTTTCAAAACTTTCGATCATCGCCACGACGCTGATCTACTTTTTCGTCACCACGGTGCTTGCGCTCGTTGCGATTTTTGTGCCGCTGCCGTTCAAGGTGCTGCTCGCGATCCACATTGTCGCGTTGCTTGGCTTTGTGATCACCGCCGGCCTCGCCGCTATCGGTACCCGCGTGCTTCAGGGCACGAATGAGGCGCAGCGCCCGCGCTAAAGCACAGCAGGGTTTCCGTAGAGACTGAAGCCGCTCGCGCGTTCGATCTGCACGTCGAAGACTTCGCCGATGTGGCGCTCGCCGCCCTCGAAGATCACGACCTTGTTCCCCGGCGAACGGCCCGAGAGCGTCGCGGGATTCGTCTTGCTCGGCCCTTCGCACAAAATCTTCACGCGCTTTCCGACCAGCTCCTCGTTCTTCGCCTTCGCGATTTCGTCCACGAGATTCAGCAGCACGCGGTTGCGTTCGTCGCGAATTTCCTCGGGCACCTGATCGCTCATCAACGCAGCGGGCGTGTCGCGGCGCGTGCTGTATTTGAAGACGAATGCGTTGTCGAAACCGACGCGGCGATACAGTTCGCACGAAGCCTCGAAGTCCGCATCGGTCTCACCGGGAAAGCCGACGATGACATCCGTGGTGACAGCGATGTCGGGCAGCGCCACGCGCAGTGACTCGACGAGCCGCAGATATTTCTCCGCAGTGTAAGTGCGGTGCATCGCTTTCAAAATGCGATCGCTGCCGCTCTGCACGGGCAGATGCACATGCGCCATGAGCTTCGGCAGCCGCGCGTAGCACTCGACGAGATCGGCGCGGAAGCCAATCGGGTGCGGTGACGTGAAACGCAGCCGCTGCAATCCCTCGACGGCATGGACGGCTTCGAGCAACTGCACGAACGGCGACTTCTCCCCGACGCGCGGGAACTCGTGGCGTCCGTACAAATTCACGATCTGTCCGAGCAAAGTCACCTCGCGCACACCGCGCGCGACGAGTCCCTCGACCTCCTGCACGATGTCCGCAATCGTGCGCGAACGCTCCGAGCCGCGCGTGCTCGGCACGATGCAAAATGTGCAGTGCATGTTGCACCCCTGCATGATGCTCACGAACGCCGTGACCTGCCGCTCCTCCAGCATGTGTTCGCGGATCGTCGCCTGTGATCCAGATTCTTCGGCGATGTCCACGATGCTGAAGCGCGCGTCGTCCATGAGCCGCTCGCCGAGCGCGGCCTTGCGCTGTACGAGCTGCTCCACGTAGTCGGCGACCTTGTGAAATTTCTGCGTCCCCACGACGAGGTCCACATGCGCGATGTCGCGGACGAGTTCGCCGCCGCGGCTCTGCGCCATGCAGCCGAGAAAGCCGAAGACCATCTCGGGCTTGTTCGCGCGCAGCCTGCCGAGCAGTCCCATTTTCCCCAGCGCTTTCTGCTCCGCGAGATCGCGCACGCTGCATGTGTTGATGAGCACGACATCCGCGGCCTTCTCCTCCGTGGTCAACTCATAGCCACGGCCGATGAGATCGCGCGCGACCTGCTCGGAGTCGCGTTCGTTCATCTGGCACCCATAGGTCTTGAGAAATACTTTCGGCATCGAAGGGCGCGGAAACTAACCGAGCACGCGGTGCTCGTAAATGGGGAGTATGTGCGGCGCAGATGCCCAGACGTCGTAAAAAGGATGCGTCGTCGCGCGGAGCCGTGTGAAGGTGCCCGACAGCCAAAGTTGGCATCCGGATTGGGAACGGCGGCGGGGTTGTCTTTTCAACCGTGCCACGGATAGTGCGCGCACGATGCGAGTCCCACGCATTTTCACCGCCGCAATGTTCGCCGCCGCGTTTGCGCGTGCGGAGCCGCTTTCGCCCCGTGTGACGGAGCGGTACCGGCAGATGCTCGCGGCAAATCCGAGCGAGGGCATCGTGCTCGACCGTCTGTGGAAAGGCGCGCTCGACGGCGGCACGACGGAAGATCTGCTCGCGGCGTACGCAAAGGCGGAGGATTTTTCCGGGCGCATGATTTCCGGTCTGCTGCTGCGCAAGGCGGGCCGCGACGACGGCGCGCACGCGGCGTTCGAGGCTGCGCAAAAATTGGACGCTGCGAATCCATTGCCGCTGCTCGCGCTGGCGCGGATGGAAAATGACGGCGGGCATCCCGCGAAGGCGGCGGTGCTTTTTGAAAAGGCGCTCGAGGTTTTCCAAAAGGACGACGCACGCGTGCAGGACACGCTGATGCAGCTCGGTGCGGCATGGAGCGTCGCGGGTGAACCGGCAAAATCCGCGCAGGCGTGGGAGCGTGCGCTCGCGCTCGCGCCGGACGATCCCGAATTGCGCCGCCGTCTCGCGCAGGCGGGCGCAGATGCGGGTCAGCCGGAGGTTGCACTGAAGCACCTTGAGTTTCTCTCCACGCACGCCGAGCCGTCCGAACGCGCGAAGGCGTTGCAGCAGATCGCCGCGATTCACTCCGCCGCCTCGCGCAATGACGATGCGATGCAGGCGCTGGAGCGTGCGGTGCGCGGCACCGCGCCGGCGAGCTGGATGCGCGCGGAACTGCTCGGGCAGATCATCCGGCTGGCGATTCGCACGCATTCGGAAGCTGCGCTGGAAAAGAAATGGCTCGCGCAGGTGGAGGCGAATCCGCGCGATCTCGGCGGGTATCTGCAAGTCGTGGAGTTTTACGATCGCACCGGGAATTTCGAGCAGGAGCGTGTGTGGCTGGAGAAGGTCACGGCGCTCGTGCCGGGAAATGCGGATCACGCGCTCCGGCTTGCGCGGTTGCTTGCGCAGATGGACCAGCTCGATGCCGCCGCCGCGCAGTTCAATAAGGTGATGGCCGCACAGCCGAAGAACACCGATCTGGTGTTCGAGCGCGCGCGGATTGACGTGCGGCGCGAGGACGGTGCAGCCGCGCGGCTGCGGATCGCGGCGATGCTCGGCGCGCACACGGACGACGACATGCTGCGCACCGTGGCGCTCGCATTTTTCCAGGAGCACCGGATGTCCGATGCGATCGAGCGGCACCTGTCGGAAGACGCGCGGGCAGGTGCGGAGAATGCGCTGCTGGCGCTAGCGGAGTTTTATTTTTCACAGCGAAAGGCGGACGAGGGCCGCGCGGCACTGGCGCGTCTCGTGCGCAGCGGCGATGCGCCCGCGGAGGAGGCGCGACGCAGGATGCTCGTCGCGCAGCATCTGAAGGGTCACGGCGAACTCACCGCCGCGGTCGCGGAGGCGGAGGCCGCGGTGCGCCTTGTCCCGGATTCGCGCGAGGCGCTGATGATGCTTGGTGAACTGCGCGCTGCGCTTTCACATCGTGCGGAGGCGAGGGCCGCGTTCCTGCGCGCCTATGCTGCGAGCGGCACTGATGCCGAGCGGCTGGAGGTGGACGGGAAACTTTTCGAGAGCATCCGTGCCGAGGTCGCGCCTGCGGTGGCCGGACGTCCGCAGGGCGAGTCCGCGGCGGCGGTGGTCGAGGGGTTCATCCGCGATCTCATGCGCGGGGCAAACGATGCGAAGTCGCCCGCGGGCTGGCTGCGCGTGGCGCGGTGGAAGGCGTGGAATGGCGACAAGTCGAGCGCGGTCACATTCGCCGCGAAGGCCGCTGACATGGAGCCGGGGAATCCCGCGGCGCGCGAATTCCTCGCACGGCATGCGGTGACGAACGGCGAGGGCTCGTATGCGGTCGCATACCTGCGCGAACTCATCGGGATCAACCCTGCGGGGCGCGACGGTTATTTGCGCGAAATCGCACAAGTCGAATTGCAGCGCGGCGATCGCGCGGATGCGCTGGAAATTTTCGCACAGCTTGTGAAGGCGAACCCCGGCAGTATGGACGCGCTCGCGGATCTCGCGAACGCGCAGGAACGCGCGGAGAAAATGAACGAGGCGGCGGACTCGTGGAGAAAGGTGCTCGCGCTCGCACCCGCGCCGCGCCGGAGCGAGGCTGCGACCTCCCTTCTGCGTGTGTTGGAAAAAGACGGCGCACACGGGGAGGCGACGGAGCTGATGCTGCGCCGCGCGGACGATGCGCCCGACGAGCGCACGCGCTTCGCGCGGCTCGACGAGATGCTGCTCTACTGCCAGCGGCACGGGCGGCTGCCGTGGGCGCGCGACATTTTCGAAAAGCGGCACAAGGCGAAGGCCGATGATTACGTGGCGGGGATCGTGATGGGCCGTGTGCTGAAGCTCATGGGGGAAAAGGCCGCGGCATCCGGGCTGTTCACGGATGCCGCGCTGTCCGTGCCGAACGATGCGGACGTGCTGCCGGAGCTGGTGCGCGAGGCGGAGGAGCTTCACAAACTCGACCTCGCGGTGCGGCTCCAGGAGCAGCTCGTGCGCGCGTCGAAGGCGAGCGGATCGGACGGCTGGCTGCGGCTTGCCGACTTGCAGCAAGGCCGCGGGGACCTCGAGGCTGTGGAGCGCACATGGGCGCAGGCGGTCGCGAAATTTCCGCGCGATGCGGATGTGCTGCGCAAGGCCGCGGACTTCCATCTGCAATGGGGTGATCGCGCGACGGCGGCGAACCTCCTCGGCAAAATCTTCGCGCTGGATGTGGAGGATGTGCGTGCGGCGTCCGAACTCGGCGAGCTGAGATTTTCCGCGGGAAAATTGCAGGAAGCGCGTGCGGCCTTCGAGCGTGTGATGAAACTCACTTCCCCGGTGATGCAGCTCGCGTATCCGGCGGAACGAACCGGACGGGCGCCGGTGCCGCGGAATTCATCCGGCACCGTGCGCAGGCCGGGCGGGTTGCGGAGTGTTGCGGCGACCGAGCGTTCCGGCGGTGTGACGGGATCCGAACTGCGACGCGATGGCGAAACTCAGATGCGGCTCGATGCGCTGCGCAGGCTCGCGGAGATCGCGCGGAGCACGGGTGGCGCGGTGTTGGAGAAATGGATCGCGGACTGGGTGCCTTCGGGATCGGATGCGACGATCGAGGCGCTTTGGGCGCTGTATTTTTCCGGCGCGCATGATGCGGTGCTCACGATTGCGGAGAAGAATGCAGCGGCCGATCCGACGGATGGCGCGCACAGGCGGGCATTCATCCGGGTTGCGTTTGAGAGCGGGGCGTTTGCGCGGCTCGGCGAATGGCTGAATGCGGACGCGCGCACTGCCGCGGAGGAGGAGCTGTTTGCACAGGCATTTGAAGAGGTGCTGTGGTTGCGTCCTGAAATCGTGTCGCTGGCGATGATGCAGCGCGTGTTCCCCGAGGGCGGGCGCGCGGAGCTGTGGGCGAGCGCGGAGGCGCTTGCGCGGACGCATCACATGCGCGAGGCGATCACGCTGGGCAGGCGAGTTTTTGCAAACACGCCGCAGCGCGTGGCCACGGGGCGTGAGCTGGCGCGCTGGCATCTTGCGCTTGGCGAGGCGGACGCCGCGCGCGCGGTGCTCGCGGCGGCGAGCGAGGGTGAGGGCGGGTCGCTGGAGTCGCCGGTGTATGGTGCGATGCGCGATCTGTATTTTCTGCTGCCGCAGGATCAGCGCGGGGCATTCGTGCGCGAGCGGCTGCGCGCGGCGGACGAAGGAACAGTGCATGGGCTGCAAGTGAGGCTGCTGCTTTTCGCGCTCGAAGGAATGAGCGATGACGCGGATGACGCGCTGGTGCGGCTGATCGGGCGGCGGCCTGTCGGTCCGGCGACCGCGGAGGATGGAAACTCCGCGATGCGCGAGTGGAATTTTGCCAATGCCACGGTGGGGCAGCTTCTGGAGTGGGATATGCCTGTGCTCGCGCGTCGTGCGTTGGAAATGGCGCTGGCCGATGCGGGACTGCGTGGATTGCAGGAGGAGCAGCGCGTGCGCGCGGGTGCGCCGGGGATCGAATCGGCTGGCAGAGCGTGGAGCGGACGCTCGGTTTTCCACGAGGCGCTCGGGAGGGGGCGTGCGCAACGGGACGCGCTCGCGTTTCTGGCGGGCGGCGCAATCGAACGTGCGGCGATGATTGCGAAAATGCGCGCTGCCGGGGATGCGGGTTTGAGGTCGCGATTTGCCGAGGCGCTCGCGTCGGTCGGCGGAGGCGCCCATGCGGTGGCGATCTGGAAGATCGGATGGGAACACGATCTGCGGAATCCGGGTGCGCTGCGGCAGCTCGTGGATGCGTCGCGCGCCGCTGGCGATGTGGCCGCGGACGAGGCCGTGCGGCGGCGCTGCGTCGAGGAGATCATCAATCCCGGCAACGACACAACGCTGCGCGAATTTGCGCTGGAGCTTTCGGAACTGCTCGAACAACGCGGTGCGGCGGATGAGGCGCTCGCGGTGATCGAGAAGGCGGTCGAGCGAAATCCCGAGGAACTGCGGCTGCTGATGCGCGAGGCGCTGCTTCTTGAAAGATGCAGCAGGGCGGACGAGGCCGCGGCAGTGTGGAAAAAGGTGGTCGGCAGCGACGCTGGGAGCGCGCCGGCGAGGCGCGTGCTCGCGACCATTTTCGAGGGACGGGGAAAATTCGCGGAGGCGATCGAGGTGCGGAACCGTTCGGGGCCATCGGGTGACACGGCGTTGCCGGAGCTTTTTTGCAAGGCCGGGCGCCCGGATGACGCCCTCGTGGCGCTCTCGCGCCTCACGGGCAGCGGCGCGGTGCAGTCGGCGATGGCGGCTGCGGAGGTGCTGGCGCTGAATGGCGACGGGACGTCAGCGCGCAGCGTGCTCATCGCGGCGGCGGCGAAAACGACGGAGCCGACCGGGCTGATTCAGTTGCGCGCGAAGCTGCTGACGATCCCCGGATTCCCGCCACCGGAACTTTTCCGGACGCGAATGCAGGAGCGGATGCGCCATGCGGCGCACGCTCACCCCGAACTTGCGGGCGGCTATTTTGATTTCTTCGAGCGGTACGCGAAGCGTCTCGGGATCGCGGAGGAGTGGGGACGCGAACTCGATGAGGCGTGGCACGGGGGCACGGGTGCGACGACGGCCGGGCTTACGCTGTTGCGACGCGCGTGCGCCGATGGCGACGCGGATGCGGTGCGGCGCATTTCCGCGGCGCTGTTGTCGCGCGCGGACGCCGTCGATTCGTTGCTCGATGAGATGGGCGGCATCGTGCGCCGTGCGGGCCGCGCGGATTTGCAGTTGCTCGTGGCCGAGCGTGTGGCGCGGCGCGCGTGGCCGTCGGCGGATGGGATGTTCGCATGGGTCCGGCTGCTCGCTGCGAATGGTGCACGCGAACGTGCGGCGGAGGTGCTCTCGCGACACGCGTGGCTTGCGGGATTCGGCGGAGGTGCGGAGTCGCTGGGACGTGCATGGCTTGCGGCCGGTGAGACGGAAAAGGCGCGGGATTTTCTCTCGTTCGCGATGAGGCAGGGCGGGCCGTCGCCTGCGCCGTCGGTCCTCGCTGCGATGGCGGGCGTGCATGTGGCGGCGAACAATTTCCGGGCGGCGAGGCTGCTGCTCCGGCGGGCGTTCGCGGAGCCGGTGTGCCACGAGTATGCGGCGCTTGCGGAATATCTCGACGCGGCGGGCGACATTGCACGCTGGCGTGATGTCGCGGCGGAATTTGGGCTCGCGCCGCGCGCGGTGCATGAGCTGGCGCTCGCGATTTTTTCCCTCCATGAAAAGCGCGGACGTGTTCATGAGGCGCTGGCTCTCGTGACTGCGAACCCGTCGCTCGTGAGTGCCACTGACGAAATGGCAGCGGAGAGCGGTGGCGTTCCGCGCCTGGATCTTGCGCGGCTCCGGCGTGCGGCGGTGAAGGCGGGGGAGTTTGAAAAATGCACGCGGCTTTTCGAGCAGCCGATGCTGTTGCGTCTGCCGGATGCGCCGGTGGAATCCGAGGCACTGCACGCGGCGTGGGCGGAGCGGCGTGGCGATGCGGACGGAAGCCTGCGCAGTGCGGAGCGTGCGGCGGAACTGCGGCCATCATCGTGGGAGTTCTCGCGGCGCGCGGCGGAACTGCTGCTGGCGCGGAATGAACCGGCAAAGGCGAAGGCGGTGCTCGGACGGTTTCTCTCGGTGTCGCCGGTGGCCGCAGAGCGCGAGGCTGCGTTCGAGCTTTGGGAAAAGGCCGGCGATGCGGCGCGGCGCTGACTGCGGGAACTTCATCTTGCCAGTGCGGGGGAGCGGTGGCATCGGTCTGCGAATGCGACTTCCCCTGCTGCTTGTGGCGATGGCTGCGTGCTCCGTGTGTGCGGAGGCGCAGGCGTTTTTTCACTGGCCGTGGAGCCGCACGCCGGAGCAGAAGGAGCAGCAGACGGAGCAGAAAAAGATACGGCGCTTCCCGCTGTTTTCGAACAGCCGCTCAAGGGAGCAGCAGCGGCTGAATGCGGCGATGTCACCGAAGCCGACGACGCGCGAGGAGCAGGTGATGAAGCCGGATCTCACGAAGGAGTTCAATCCGAGCACGGCGAACTTCGGGAGCGGACGCACACTCACCGGGAAGCCGGCGGCGACGAACGCGTTTCAATTTGAAAACAGGATGCGGACGAAGCCGTTTGAGACGGGGATGTTTGCGACGAAGCAGGCGTGGGGCGCGGATTCAAAATTCGCGACGAAGAGCGTGCCGACGAAGCCGTCGTGGTTTTCGCGGATGACCGCGCCGACGAAGACGTATACGACGCGCGAGAGCCGCGATGCGAACCGCGGGATGGTCGGGGCGGCGCTGCCGGGATCAGACAAGAAATTTGTCGCGATCGGGCGCAGGCAGGCGGAACTCGACAAGCACGGCGCGTCCATGCTGCCGATGGGCGCTGATCGCGACAGTGGGCAGAGCTGGTCGGGCGAGGTGAAGCCGTTGAGCATCCAGGACGTGAAGGCGCTTCTAAACAAAAACTGACTTGTGGCTGATTCGTGGGATTCCAGCCTTGCAGTCGCGTGTGCCGCGTCTATCTAGGCGCGCTCATTTCCGCTGATGACATCGCCCGAAGAACAACTCGCCATCCTGAAGCGCGGTGCCGCGCAGATCATCTCCGAGGAGAAGTTGCTGGCGAAGCTGCGGCTCGGGCGTGCGCTGAATGTGAAGCTCGGCGTGGACCCGACGGCGCCGGACATCCATCTCGGTTTCACGGTGGGGCTGACGAAGCTGCGGCAATTTCAGGATCTCGGGCACCAGGCGATTTTGATCATCGGCGATTTCACTGCGATGATCGGCGATCCGTCCGGGCGGTCGAAGACGCGGCGTCAGCTCACGCACGACGAGGTGATGGCGAACGCGACGACTTTCAAGCAGCAGGCGTTCAAGATTCTCGACGCGGCGCGGACGAGGGTGGTGTTCAACGGCGAGTGGTTTGAGTTGATGACGTTCGACGATGTGATGAAGCTGAACGCGCGCGTGACGCTGCAGCAGATGCTCCAGCGCGAGGACTTCAAGGCGCGGATCGGGAACGGCGAGCCGGTGCATCTGCACGAGATCCAGTATCCGATCATGCAGGGCTGGGATTCTGTGATGGTGAAGGCGGACGTGGAACTCGGCGGCACGGATCAGCTCTTGAACTGCCATGTGGGGCGCAACCTCCAGCGGGAGGAAGGGCAACGCGAGCAGGTGATATTCTTGCTGCCACTGCTCGAAGGTCTCGACGGTGTGAACAAAATGTCGAAGAGCCTCGGGAACTACGTCGGCGTGGCGGAGGCGCCGGAGATGATGTTCGGAAAGCTGATGAGCATCGGCGACGCGCTGATGGCGCGTTACTACGAGCTGCTGCTGTGCGAGACGGTGCCGGACATTCACCCGATGGAGGCGAAGAAGCAGCTCGCTGCGCGCATCGTGGCGCGCTACCATAGTGAGGAAGCGTCGCAGGCGGCGCGGGCGGAGTTTGACACGCGCTTCTCGAAGAAGGATCTCGATCACGCGGAGCTGCCGACTCTCTCGCTTGCGGGCTTGCAGCCGGACATCGTGAGCGTGGTGGTCGCGGCGTATGCGCAGTGTTTTCAAATCACGAAGTCGCGCGGCGATGCGCGGCGGCTCGTGGAGCAGGGGAGCATCCAGCTCGGCGGCGGGAAGGTGAGCGATGCAAAGGCGACGCCTGCGATGAATGCGGGCGATGTGCTGAAGCTGGACAAGACGCGCGCGGTGCGGCTGGCGTAACGCGTCAGGTTTTTGGCGTGAAGGTGTGGCGGCGGCGGAAGCGGAACCAGTTGTTGAGCGTCTTGCGCAGCTTGTTGCGGAAGGAGAGCGGCTGTTCGTGCCGTTTCGCATCCCGCACGATTTCGCGCAGGATTCCGCGGACGGTGAAATCTTCCGTCTCGAAAATCATGCGGCTCGTGCCGATGGCGGCCTCGTGGTGCGCGTCGCTCGCGGCGATCATCGGCAGGCCGCGCCGCACGGCGTAGTCGTGCGCCTTTGCGTTGAAGCTGCGGATCGAGATTGCGGCGTTGAAGACTTCGATGGCGTCCACCTTCAGCGTGTCGAGCACGCCCTCGCGGATGCCTGCGCGCAGGCGGTCGTACGGATGTGCAGGAATCGCGAGTCCGCCCGCGGATTGCACTGCGCGCGTGACCTCGGCGGCGGGCCTTCCTTTCATCTGCGGGAGCACTGCGCCGATGCAGAGCAGGTGGCCCTCCGCCGTGGAGACTTCGACGCCGGGGATGACGAGGAAGCCGTCCACCGGCGTGCCGTCGGTACGTGCGAGGCCGCGGTCCACCATGTAGTGAAATGCGTCGCAGGTGTTGTGATCGGTGATGGCGAAGCCGTGCAGTCCCTTGCTGCGCGCGCTGGCGATCAGCGATTCCGGGCTGCTCACGCCGTCGCCTGAGAACCACGAGTGGCAATGGAGATCGAATTCGAGGGGCACTCTTGCAACATGTCCGTGAAACGGCCCGCGATGCAAGTGGCGCGTGTGTGTGCGTGCGGCGGATCTTGCGCAGGTGGCGGCGCATCCGTTACGTGAGGCGCATGAGCATTGGTTTCAAAGAATGGACGCTGGTGTGCGATGCGCTCGGCGGCGGTGCGCAGAGCATCATCATCCGCAAGGGCGGTATCGCCGAGGGGCGCGCGGGGTTCCGCTTTGAGCATCCGGAGTTTTATCTTTTTCCGACGCTGTTTCACGAGCAGGCCGCGAAGCTGAAGCTGCCGCCGGACACCGCGCTGCCTGCGCCGCGTGCGGACGGGCAGCATGAGGTCACGCTGCGCGTCCGTGTGGAATGGACGCAGGATGTCGCCGACCCCGCGGTCGTGCGCAGGCTTGCGCCATTCCACATCTGGCAGGACTCGGAGATCGAGAAGCGATTCCAGTATGAGCTGCCGTCGGCGAAAAGCGCCGCTGCGGAGAGCGGGAAGCACGGCGTGAGCGTCGCATTTGTGCGCGTGGAAAAACTGAGCGCGCCGTTTGTGTTCGCTGATTCGCCAAAGTACGGCGGGTGCCGTTCATGGATTCAGCTTCCAGATCTTCCGGCGGGGATCACGGGAATTCCGGTGATAGATGAGAACGTCCATCGCTCGCGGGAGGCCGAGATCCGGGCGCTGCTCGGCTAGGGCTGTTCAAAAGGTGCCGCGGCCTTTGCTCAGTGAGGCCGCTGAGGATCTCGGAACGGAGACGACGCGGACAGAAGTGTGCGTGCCACAAGGGAGAGCCTTACGCAGCCTTCCGTTCCCGCCTGCGCCTCAGGCCGACGAGTGCCGTGCCCGCCGCCAAAAGGACGACGCTGGAGGGCTCCGGTGTCGGCGTAACGTCCACGAGATCCACGGCGTCCACCGCAGTCGCGTTGTTGTTGTTCTGCGCGGAGATAGTGAGGTTCGTCGTCGCACCGGCGCTCGCCGCCTGGCTCGAAATTACCACGAGCGTCCAGTTGCCAGTCGCGGCGAGAACGTAGGTGCCCGCGGGACCGGGGAGTTCGACGGCGTTGGGGTTCGACGGATTTGGTGTGGCAAAATGCACGGGATCCACGGCGGACAAGTCAATGAGCGTCCCATTCCACATCACCGAGAAGAGATTCTCTCGCGCACTCGGGTCAGGCAGGCCGCCCACAGTCGTGGGGATGTTCGCGACCCAGAGGCGGATATCATAATAATGGCCCGGCGTGGTGCTCACGTTTTGCGAGATGCTTCCCATGGAGATCTGATTACTGACTGGTGACGTGGCAAATGTCGCAGAAATGGAGCCTCCCGGCGTGCCACCGCCTGCACTGATGAGCGAATGGAAGTCGCTGTTGTAGTAGTTCGGATCGGTTCCTTGCACCAAGGTGTAAGTTGAACTCGTCGGCGACCAAGCGGGCATCGTGGCGGTGGGGATCGGACCGGAGAAATCGGCAGAGGCCTCGAAGTCGCCGTCCACAATCGCAGCCTCCGTTTTCGACACGCAGAGGATGACGATCATGCTGAAAAGCATGAAAATAAAACCCACGCGGAAATCTGGGGCGGCTTTGTTCAATGAGGTTATCGTTAACATCCGGCTCTTGGATTGTAAAGTCGAAATCAGGTGTGGATCAGGCCGAATGATTGCACATTTTCTTCGTGGAAAACAGGGGCAGAGGCAAGGGCTTTTCGGGTTGTTTCCACAAATCCTTAAGTAATGTCGGAGTGTAACATATGACGCACGGCTGTCGCTTCCGGGTCTGTGGGGTTTCCTTTTGCTGTTTGGGATGGAGTGTCGGTCTGGATGCTGGGTGTAGCTTGGTCAACGCTGCTTCAGAGCGTTTGCACATTTCAAAACCGTCTGGAAAAAATTTTATCGGATCCCGAAAGCTCAGACAGACGGCAGGCTCAATGCGGGAAAGTTCCGTGTCCCGTGTGCGGCTCGTCCGGCAGTTTCCGGTTTGTGGGAGCAGCGGGATAAGCATGTTGGGATTATGGGATCCCGTGACGGGAAGTCTGCACGGCAGAAGTTGCCGTTCGTCGCTATGCGGCCCGACCGTGCGTGCAGGTGAGGTCGCGTGCGGGTTCGATTTTCCAACGCGCGGCGATTTCGAGCAATTCGTCGTTCAGCGGCCAGCGGTCGGGAAGTGGCTCGCCGGCATGAGCGGGGTTGCCGCCTTTGAGTTCCATGCAGCCCTTGTTATTGCCGATTTCAAACATGCGTTCGACTTCGTCTGCGGTGAGCGTGATGGACGGCAGCGCGGCGAGTTCGTCAATTTTCGCCTCGATGGTCTTTGGCGTGACGCCGTTCACCTGCGCAGTCTCCTGCATGAGCGTGGGGATGACGCTTTTCACCGGAGCCTGGGAAAGATTCCATGCACACGCGAGCTGGAGCATCGTGAGGCCGTGCTTTTCCGCGATGGGACGCATGGCGTTGATTTTTGCGGCGCCCGCATCCACCCAGCCTGCGGGACGGAATGTGCGGTGATCGCGCGGGCCGAAGGTATGGCCGGGCCGCACATCGTCGTGGAAAAGCCCGCCGTAGTCCACGACGCGTGTGATGAGGCTGATGTCGTTTTTCACCGCGGCGGGCAGCGCCATGTTGCCGGGCCAGGGCTCGAGCGGGTTGAGGATGATCATCGCCCAGTCGATCAGCGGGCCGAATCGCTCGAAGCACAGGATTAAATCGAGCGTGAAGCCGTTCGCGGGTCCTGGAGCGACGCCGATCCGTTCGGCCATTTTTTCCTCTTGCGCGCGTGCCATCGCTTTCCACACCGAGTCCTGCGAGTAGCCGATGCTGTCGGGATTGTGCAGCATGAGGCAGTCGAAATGATCCGTGCGGCAGCGCGTGAGCGAGCGCTCCGTGGCCATGCGCACGTAGTCGGAAAAATCGCGCGGCTGCCGCAGGCGCGGATCGGTGAAGCGCGGGAAGCCCTTCTGCCCGTCGCGTGCGCCGCCGTAAAAATCGTGGCCGATGATGCCGACGAGGCAATAGCTGTCGCGCGGCACTCCGGCGAGCGAGCGGCCGATGGCTTCGTCCGCCGCGCCGTTGCCGTACACGTCGGCAGTCATGAAAGTGCGGATGCCCTTTTCATACGCGCGGAGGATGCAGGCGTCGAAGCGCGCCTCGTCAATGGCTTCGCCGAAGTGCATGTATCGTCCGCCGTTCCAGGTGCCGTAAGCTGTGCGTGTGAGGTTCATAAGAATGGAGGCGTCTGAATTAGTCGCCGTGGGCGTCTGCGCAAACTCTGAATTTGCCCAAGTGTGAACCGCATTTGGTCTGCCATACTGCCGTGATTCCGGCGGCGGATCACTGTGCGAGTTCCGCGAAGAAAAGCCGGCCCGCGCTTGTCTGGCGCACGGAGCTGATCGCGATGCGCACATTCTTGCCCACTTGCGCGCGGCTGTTGTTCACGACGATCATGGTGCCGTCCGCGAGATAGCCGACGGCCTGGTGCGGCTCGCGGCCTTCTTTCGTGAGGGTGAGCATGATCTCGTCGCCGGCGGCCACCGGGGGGCGGAGTGCCTTCGTGAGATCGTTCAGGTTCAGCGCAGTGATGCCTTGCAGCCGTGCGATGCTGCACAGGTTGCCATCGTTCGAGAGCAGCCGCGCGTTCAGCATCTTCGCGAGCTGGATGAGTTTGGAATCCACGGCGGCAAACGGATCCACGGGAACCTCGTGGATGGTGACGTTGAGCGCCGGATCGCGCTGCAGTTCCTGGAGCCTGGAAAGCGCGAGGCGTCCCTTTTCCCGTCGCGCGGGATCGTGCGAATCCGCGAGCGTCTGCAATTCCTCGAGGATGAAGCGTGCCACGATCAGCGAGCGCGAGAGAAAGCCTGTGCCGACGAGTTCCGCCAGGCGTCCGTCAATGATGATGTTTGAATCCACGAGGATCGGCATGTCGTTCGGGCTCTGGTCGCGGAAACGGATGTACGGGATGATGAGCGCGAATTCGTCGCGGTTGCTCCGCATCGCGAGCATCATGCCGATGTAGCCGAATGTGGTGTACACCGTGAGGCTGATGAGCCACTGCACGTCGGTCTTTGTCTTGTAGAGCAGCCCGGAGGCGAGGAGAAGGTGCGACGCCACGAGGCCGAGCAGCAGCCCGAAGGTCGCCGAGGAAAACATGCGCAGCGAAAAGCCCTTCAGCAGCTTGTCGGCAAGGACGACCGCGAGACCGAAGGCGACTCCGCCGCAGATGCCGAGTTTCGGATAGCCCCAGATACTGCCGCCGATCTCCGATCCGAGGAATCCCGTGAACACAATGAAGAGCGCCCGGAGGAGCGTGATGGTTGGGCCGGAGTTCATGCGGTTTTCACAGGTACGTGCCAGCAGGTGACACGCCAGAGGGGAATGTGTGAATTTGCGTTAAAACGGGATGCTATCCGCGTTGCCGCTACTTGTTCTTGTACCACAGGATTCCGTGCTCGCGGAGATTGCGGATGAGCGCCTTGAGGTTGTCTGAGGTCTCCTTGTCCGCGAGCAACATGCCCAGCGCTCCTCTGCCGGAGTTGGCCTTGCTGATCAGCGACCTTGCAGAATCGAGCGTCTGATCCGCCGACACCGCCGCGGCCTTGAAGCTGGCAAGCGTGGTTTTCAGATCGGCCGCAGCCGCGTCAATTTTCCCGATCGGCGCCTTCACGGAGCCGACCGTGTCCTTGATCGTGTCCACCGCTTCCTTCGCCTTTGTAATCACGTCGTCAATGCCCTTCACGCTGCCTTTCAGATTGCTCGTGAGTTCGCGCAGCGATGCAAAGGTCTCGTCAATCGCGTTCAGGTTTTTGTCAGCGAGCACGCGTTCCCGGATGTCCTTGATCGGCGACTCGAGTTCCTGAAGCCGCTTCTTCAGTTCGTCCATCACGTCGCCGCCCTTCACCGCGAGATCGCCGAAGCCTTCCAGACGCGTGCCTTGCACGGTGTCGCCGTTTTTGAAAATGTTAGCCATGTCCGGATTCGTGGGGGGATTGATGCTCACGTAGGCATCGCCGAGAAATCCCGAGGAGCTGATGAGGACGCTGGAGGCCCGCGGAATCTTGACGCCATCCTTGAGCTTGAGCGTGACCCTCACTGCGCTGCGTCCCTCGATCAGGGTCGGTGCGGCGGCCGTGAATCCCACGCGCGCACCAGCCATGTACACATCCGCGCCTTTCAGCAGCCCGCTCGCATTCGGAAACTCCACCGTGATGATGTAGTAGTTCTTCAGCCCCTGGCTGAACTTGCCGAATGTGATCGCCATGAAGGCGACCACGCCGAGGCCGATGAGCATGAAGACGCCCACTTTCCATTCGATGCCGCGTGATTCGTCTTTCATGCAAACTAGTCGGATTCGCCGCTGCGCCCCTCGATGAAATCGGTGATCACCGGATCGGTGGACGCCTTGAGCCCCTCGACGGTGCCGTCGTAATGCACGCGGCCCTCGTGAAGGAGGGCGACGCGGTCCGCACAGTGAAAGGCAGTCTTCATGTCATGGGTGACGACGATGGAAGTGACGCCGAGCTTGCGCTGCAAGCGCCGAATCAGGTGGTTGATGCTGTCGCTCGTGATCGGATCGAGGCCCGTCGTCGGCTCGTCGTAGAGCACGCAGCGCGGGCGGCCCACGATGGTGCGCGCGAGGCCGACGCGCTTGCGCATCCCGCCCGAAAGATCCGCCGGCATTTTGTGCTGTTCGCCGGCGAGTTCCACCATGTCGAGCGCCTCGGCGACACGGGTGTCAATTTCCTTCTCGTTCCGGATGCCCTGCTCGCGCAGCGGAAAGGCGAGGTTCCCCTCCACGCTCATCGAGTCGAAAAGCGCCGCGCTCTGGAAAAGCATCCCGATTTTCCGGCGCACCGCGGTGAGCTTGCGCTCCGGCAGGCCGATGATGTCCTCACCATCCACGAGCACCTCGCCGGAATCGGGCTTCAAGAGACCGATGAGATGTTTCAGCACGACGCTCTTGCCGCAGCCCGAGCGGCCGAGCACCACGAGAGTCTTCCCTTCTTCGACTGTCAGATCCACCTCGCGCAGCACGGGCCGCCCGCCGAAGCTCTTCGAGAGTTTGCGCACTTCGATCATTGGCCCGAGGGAAAGATGATGTTCAGCGCGAACGTGAGGATGAGATTCATGCCGAGGATCGCGAGCGAGGAAATGACCACCGCCCGCGTCGGTGCCCGTCCGACGCCCGCCGCGCCGTTCGAAGTCTCCAGGCCCTCATGACAGCTCACCGAGACGATGATCACCGCGAAGACAAACCCCTTGATCGTCGCGATCGCGATGTCGCTGCCGTGGGTGTAAAACGTGAGGTTTCGCAGATACGGCGCCTCTGCGACGCCGAGCATCGGCACTGCGATGAGATACGAAGCCAGGATGCCAAACGCGCACGCCTCCGCCACGAGCAGCGGCATTGAGACCATCATGGCGATCGACCGCGGCACCACGAGGTAGTCAATCGGACTCACGCCAAACGAACGCAGCGCATCCACCTGCTCGGTCACCTTCATCGTGCCGATTTCCGCGGCGATCGCAGCACCCACACGGCCCGCGACCATCAGTGCCGTGAGGGTCGGGCCCAGTTCGCGGAAAAGCGCGAGCGATGCGACCGAGCCGACCGCCGAGTCCATCCCGAACCGGTGGAATTGGAAAAAAATCTGCGCCGCAAACACCGCTCCCGTGAACGCGCCCGTGACTGCCACGACGATCTGCGAACGCGCTCCAGTCTCGATGATCTGGTGCAGCGCAAGCTTCCAGCGGATCGGCGCGGCAAACATCGCCGAGATCGTGTTGCCCAAAAGGATGCCGAGCTCACCGAGATAGGTGAGCGCCAGCAGGGTCGTGCGGCCGATGGCGGTGATCATGCGTGCGTGCGATGCGCCGTGTTCCTCTCCAGAGACGTCCCGGTTTCCAAGGGCAAAGTTGAAAATCGGGCTGCCAATTCGCACTCCTATGCGGGCAGGCGAATCGGCTGTGTCCGCGTCTTCTTCGGATTCAGCTCCGGCGGAATCGTCCCGACAAACTTCGCGTCCAGCCCGAGCTTCGCAAAGATGCCCTTCAGCTCCTGCACCGACACCGACGGGTTCTCGAACTCCAGATAGATGATGTCGTGGTTGCTATCCACCTTGTAATGCAGCCCCGGAATCGCCTCGAGCTCGTGATCCAGCTCCAGGATCTTCTCCAGGCTGCGGATTCCGGCGGCGTAAACCTCAAGTTCAATCATAGTGCGAGGGGCGGTGAATTGCCCCGAGGCTAGTCTGCGGGGCATGGACTGGCAAAGGGAAAAGCGGGCCGGAAACGGGACGAGTGGCGTGGCAAGTCGTGACCGAGGAGCAATCACGCGGCGGAGAATTCTATCCTGAGAATTCCATCATTCATCACTCACAAGAACCTCTTGCCCACCCGCGGCTCCCGGTCACCAATCGCCGAGGGCTCCGTCAATCCACCGCAACATCCCCATCGAACACAAAGTCCGCCGGCCCAGTCAGCGTCACATTTTTCCACGCATCAACGTCCGTCTCAAAACCCACTTGCAGCGTGTCCCCGCCGCGCACCCTCACACGCACCGGCGATGCGGCACCCGTGAGCCGCGCAAAAATCAGCGCCGCCGCCGTGACGCCCGTGCCGCACGCGAGCGTTTCGTTTTCCACGCCGCGCTCGTACGTGCGGATCGCGATCGAGCCGTCCGGCAGCTTGCCGATGAAGTTCGCGTTCGTCCCCTTCGGTGCAAAGTGCGCGTGATACCGCAGCGCTGCGCCGAGCCGCACGATGTCCGTCTTTTCCAGGTCGTCCACGAATACGATCGCGTGCGGCACGCCGGTGTTCAGAAAATGCACCGTCAGTTTTTCGCCTGCGACATCCAACTCCCTGCCGAGCGCGAGGGAATGCGGCGCGGACATCGCGAGCTGCACCTCGTCGCCGAGCAATCGTGCACCGATCACACCCGCCATCGTCTCAAAAGTGATCGCGCTCGTTTTCCTACCGACGCGGCTCGCGAAACGCGCGAAGCAGCGCGCGCCATTGCCGCACATCTCCGCCTCGCCGCCGTCGGCGTTGTAGTAGCGCATGCGGAAATCCGCACCGTTCTGCGCAGGCTCCACCGCGATGAGCCCGTCCGCGCCCACGCCGCGGTGCCGGTCGCAAAGCCGCGCGATGGCGGCCCCGTCGAGCGCATGGCGAAGGTCGCGGTTGTCGAGCATGACGAAGTCATTCCCGGCCCCGTTCATCTTGGTAAAATGGAGTGTCGGCATTGGACTCCGAGAAATATGCGAACACCACGCGAAGTCAAAGCGGAGTGTGCCGCAGCCCGCGTTGCGTAGCGATGTGGAGCGCCGGTGTCCCTGCCGGTCATAGCCAAAGCGCGCAGCGCTCATTTGTTCCCGGCGTCCGGTCACCGCCAAGTCCGCCGCCGCAGAAAAATATCCACCGGCAGCAACGCGAGTGCGGCGATGAGAAACCAGTTCGTCAATTCCCGCCGCCGGTGCGCAGGCCGCGAGGGTCGTGCAAAAATCTCAGCTGGCTTCGGATCGAAACTTCCGCGTCCCGCCTTCGCAATTTCGCGCAGCAGCGTCTCATTCGTTCCCGCTGTGAGAAACTCCGCCGGATAACTCCGCGCGTGCGCAAACGACATTCCGCCGTCCGGCAGATCGGGCGAGGAAACATTCACGACCGTCGTGCCCTCCTGCGGCAGCGCGATGCGCGCGCGGTAGCTGCCCGGCGCGTCCTGCACGGCGGCGACGGTCTGCGTGTTGTCGTCCGGCGTGCGCGCGTGGATCGTGATCGGCAGCCGGTTGCGGAATGCGCCCTCGGGCGTCACCGCATCCACGCGGATGTCGAGCGCATCGCCGCTCTCGCTGCGCGTGATCTCAAACGCAGCCGCTCCACTTTTGCGCAGCAGCCCACGCACAGTCTGCGTCCAAAATTTCGCGTAGCCCGGCCACGACATCCACTCCGCCGCCCAGCGCGCCTTCGCATCGCTCGTGAACGCCGCCGCCTGTCCGATGCCGTATCGCCACGTCGCCAGCAGCGGCTCGCCGCGCTCGGTCGCGAGCAAGATTTCCGCCGTCGGCTTCGGCTTCGTCGCATTGTAGCCGAGCAGCAGCGGCGACTGCTTCCAGTCAATGCCCGCGATGAACGCCGACTTCGCGACCGGCAGCGCCTGCGTCGGCTCCTCGACGATGGACGACTGCGCGACCTTCATCGTCTCCGTGGAAAAAATCTGCGGCAGCGTGTTCGCGTCGTTCGTGAGGTAAAAGCGGCCCTGCCCGCGCTCCGCGAGCTGTCGGAGAAATGGCACGTCCTTGTCCTGCTCGCCGCCGAGTCCCACGACCGACGTCGTGATCTTCGCCGCAGCCATCGCGCTCGCAAGATCGAGCGAACTGCCGCCGCCCTGCGCGCCGTCCGGCTGCTCGCCGGCGACTTTTTCCTCCGCATCCGCCGCGTCGGAAAAAAGGATGACGTGCTTGATGCGTGCATTCACCTCGCGCATCGCCGCAAACGCCTCCGCAAGCCCCGTGTAAATGTAGATCCCGCCGCCGCCCGCCGTGATCGCGAGGATGCGCTGCACGATCGGCTCCTTCGCACCGTGGCGCTCCAGCGGCGCGACGACATGCGCCCGCGTGTCCACCGCGAGCACACCGAAATAATCGCGCGCGCCGAGCACGCCGAGCGCCAGCGCAGCGCCCTGATCCGCGAGCGAAATTTTCGTCTGCCTGCCCGCCTGCGCGCTCATCGATCCCGAGCGATCCAGCACGATCAGCAGCGCGACCGTCGGCAATTCCTCGCGGTCATTGTGCTCCATTCGCACCGGCAGCATTTGCTCGATCGGCGTGCGAAAATATCCGCCGACTCCGAAACTGTTTTCGCCGCCGAGCAGCAGAAAGCCGCCGCCAAAATCCTGCACCCAGCGCCGGTAAAGCTCCATCTGCTCGCGCCCGAGCGCCAACGCGCCGATGTCGCTGAGCATGAAAAGATCGAACTGCTGCAAATCCTCCAGCGTGCGCGGCAGGCCCGAAGGCCCGCGCAGTTCGACCGCGATGCGCGCATTGCGCAGCGCATTCGCGAGTGGACGCGCTTTCTGTTCATCAGAATCCACGAGCAGCACGCGCGGCTGCCCTCGCATCGCCGCGACCGCCGAAGCGCGATTATTTTCCAGCGAAGTGTCCGCAGCCGGAATTATCTCAACATCGTAATGGATGAAGTTGCCCTCGGGATGCAGGCCCGCTTCGCGGAACGTGTTGTCGCCCGGCTTTAGCGCCATCTCGCGTTCGGCAAGAAGGAACTGGCTCTGATACACGCGCACCTTCGCCGTCGTCGCGACATTGCTGCGGATGTTCGCGGTGAGATCAAATGATTCGCCCTCCTTCAATCGTGCGGGAACTTCAACGCGCTCGACCAGCACCTCGGGCTTCTCGGGATTGCGCATCGGCACCGTCCACACCTCGACGCCCGAACGCGCAAGCCGCGTCGCAGCTTCAAGCGCATGGCCGGAGGTGTCGTTCCCGTCGGAAAGAAGCACCACGCGTCGCGATTGATCCGCCGGAAAAAGCGCGCTCGAAAAATCCAGCGCACGCCCGATGTCCGTCGCCTTCGCATCCGCAAGCGCCGGCCATTCCGCCAATGCCGCCGCCTCGCGCGGAGCCTGCCAGACCTGCGCATCGCGGGCAAAACCCACGACGCCAGCCGTGTCGCCCGAATGCTGCGAACGGAGTGCGCCCGCGACAAAATCACGGGCCGCTTTCGCCGACTCCGGCGAAATGCTCGCCGACGCGTCCACCGTAAAAATCACGCTGACTTCCGACGACGGCAGCATCGCCCGCATACCCGCGAGCGCGAGAATGACAAGCGCCACCTGCAGCGCGCGGAGAAGCGTGCAGACGACGCGTTGCGCGCGGCTGAAATTTGCGAGCGACCGGCGCAAAAAAACCGGCAGCAACAGGAGCACTGCGAGCAGAGCGAGGAACCACGGATTCGCAAATTCGAGCGCTGCGTTCATTCCGTCTTCCTCCGGTGAAAAAGCCACCACTCGGCGACGATGAGAACGAGCGCCGCGAGCGCAAGCCACTGCCACGGCGGCCAGCGGTGAAATGCGCCCGCTGAAAATGGAAGCGACGCGGCGGGCGCATTGCTTCCGCCGGCCACGCGCAGATCGGATTCCGCGGCACTGAATGTGTTCACCGCGATCCATCCGACCGGCCCGTCGCCCGTCACTTGGTAAAAGCCATTACGGAGCGGCTGGAAGAATCCGGTGACTGAAGTCTGTCCTTCCGCAGTGCGTACGAGTGACGATGTGAGCGGTGTCGGCGCGACGCTTTTCCCAGGCGGAATCTGAACCACATCGCCCGCTGCGAAAACCGGCGACGAATCGGCGCGTTCACCGGCGAGCCATTGGACCGTGCTGTGAATCAGCAGCGGGAATGCGACGCGCAGCGGGAGATCGGATTCGAGGACATCGAATGCGAGTGCCGCGATGCGCTGGCGTCCGCGTTCGCCGGTGATGAGCAGCGGATGCTCGGCAGATCGCAACGGCGCGGTGAAAGTCCATCCGTCGTGGGCGGCGGGAAGTTCGATCGGCTTCGCGTGGAGGATCGTAACGTTGTGCAGGCTCACGAGCCGCGTGGCTGGATGCGCGGCATCCACATCCGTGACGACGGGCTGATCGATCGGCGTGCCTTTGCTTCCGAATGGCATGGCGTTGAGGAAAAGAAAATTGCCTGCGGATTTTTCGAGATCGAAGCCTGCGGGAACGAAGCCGTCGAAAATCACGGCGCCGAATTTTTCATTCATCACCGGCTGGTACGCGTCGGGCGTGACAAACTGGAATTTCACCGCCGCATCCACGCCGAGGAGTTTTTCGAGGAACGTGTTGCCTTTCGAGACGAGCAGGACGCGGTTCAGGCGCGCGGGCGGCAGCGTGGCGTAGGCGATGTTGTCGAGCGGGAGCGCGTCGGTCGCCGTGAGTTTCGCCGTGAGCCAGACGCGTGCGCTGAGAGCGGGACGGGGGACCGATGTGAACACGTCGAGCCGCCGTTCGCCTGGCGCGAGTGTGAGGGGCTTCACTTCGAGAGGGCGTCCGTCGAATGCGAGTTCCACGTCGGTATGCACGGGCGTGCGTCCGAAGTTCTGCGTTTCGAGAAGCACCTCGCTGGTCTCGGGATTTGCCGGCAGCGGGCGTGTCGCGAAGCGCGTGATGGCGACGTTGTCGAGCGAGGTGCCGACGGCGTGGGTGATCAATTCGCTCGCAGTCTTCGGAGGCGCGTCCGGTGCGCTCGCCGTGATGAGCACGATGCGATGGCTGCCTTTCCGCGCGGCAAGCAACGCATCGGCAAGCGTGATTGCGGAGGCGATGCCGCCTGTCGCATCGGTCGGTGAAACGTGCGTGAGCGCGCTGCGCAGCAATTTTTCATCGCCTGTGAACGGCACGGCCACGGTCGGCGCGGCGGCGAGCGTGAGCAGTGCGAATTCGCGCGCGCCGCCAGCTTGCCGCGCGTAGTCCTGCGCGAGTTGCAGCGCGGTTTCAAAGCGCGTGTGCCCGCCGGGCTCGACGGCCTGCATCCGTGCGCGTGTGTCGAGGATGAGCACGGTGGCGGAACCTTCGAGGATGCCGCGATCGAAGACCGGCCTCGCGAGCGCGCCGAGCAGCAGCAGGAAGATGAGGAGATGCAGCAGCAGCGAGAAAAGGTGCCGGAATTTTTGAAAGAACGCGCGGTGTCCGCTCTCCTGCATCGCGCGCTGCCAGAACATGAGCGTGGAAACGGTGAGCGGGCGGCGCTTCAGCCGGAGAAAATACAGCAGCACGATCACCGGGACTCCGGCGAGAAACCACGCGGACCATGGCTGCAACCAAGTCATCGGATCATCACTCCGTCACGGAGCGCGCGCAGGACGACATTCTCGAATGGCTCATCGGTCATCACCTGTGCAAACGCGATTCCCCGGCGCAGGCAGAATGATTCGAGTGCGTCGTTGAACTTCGTGATTTCCTCGCGGTAGCGGCGCAGGAGTTTGTCGTTCGCGGTGATGTCCATCACGGTACCGTCCTCGATTTCGTGCAGATTCAGATCGCCCGCGAGTACGGGTGCCAGTTCCTCGGGAGCGAGGATTTGCAGGACGTGGACATCAAACTGGCTGTGCCGCAGCAGACTCAGCGGCTCCTCGCAGCCGCGGGGATCGAAAAGATCGCTGAGCACGAAGACGAGCCCGCGCCGGCGCGCGCGTTGCGTGAGCGACTTTACGGCGTTCAGAAGCCGTGTCGGACCGTCGGCGTCCGGCGGTGCGTCGAGGAATTTCAGCACGGAATGGAACTGCGCCTTTCCGCGCGCGACGCCGAGTTCACCGAGGGAACTCGCGGCGAAAAAATGGATGTCCACGCGATCCAGATTTGCGAGCGCGATGTACGCGAGCGCGGCGCAGAGCCGCCGTGCGTGATCGAATTTGCTGAGTGCGTCCGGCTTTTCCTCCGGCAGCCATCTCATGCTCGCGCTGCAATCCACGAGGAAGGTTACGGGTAAATCCTGCTCCTGCTCGTGCAACTTCACGAAGAGTCGCTCCAGCCGCCCGTATGCGTTCCAGTCAATGCTCCGCGGCTCGTCGCCGGGCGTGTATTCGCGGTAGTCGGCGAATTCGAGGCTCGCGCCAGTCTGGCGGCTTCGGCGTTCGGCGCGGCGTTCACCGCGGAAGATTCGTTTCGTGAGCAGATGAAGCTGCTCCAGTTTCGCCAGGAAGGCGGAGTCGAACAGCGATGCCCGAGTGCTCACCGGCGCGATTTTCAGCCGGGAATCTCGACGCTGGCGACGGCGGTCGCGGCCATGCCTTCGCCGCGGCCGAGGAATCCCATGCGCTCGTTTGTCGTCGCCTTGATGCCCACGCGCTGTTCGCTGAGGCCGAGCACGCGCGCGAGATTTGCCTTCATCGCGGCGATGTGCGGGCCGATTTTCGGAGCCTCGGCGATGAGGCACGAGTCAATGTTGTTGATGCGCCCGCCGCATTCGCTCACGAGGCTCGCGGCCTTGCGGACGATTTCGAGCGAGCTGATTCCGCGGATGGTCGGATCGTTGTTTGGAAAATGATGGCCGATGTCGCGCTCGCCGATCGCGCCGAGGATTGCATCGGCAATCGCGTGGCAGAGCACGTCGGCGTCGCTGTGGCCGTCGAGCCCGTGCGTGTGCGCGATCTCGACGCCGCCGAGGATCAGTTTGCGCCCCTCGGCGAAGGAGTGAACATCGTAGCCGGTTCCGACGAGGTTCATTCGTTGGGAAGAAGTTCGACTTTTCCATTCCACGCGCGCACCGAGATTTTGTCCGGGTTGTCCGCGCGCGGCGTCATTTCAAAAATGCCGCCCGCATTTTCCACGAGCAATTTTCCCGCGGCGACATCCCACAGGCTCACGCTCTGCTCGATGTAGGCGTCGAAGCGCCCGCATGCGACATACGCGAGATCCAGCGCGGCGCTGCCCATCATGCGGCACTTGCGGACGCGCTCGACGTACTTGGGCAAAAGCTGGAGGCCAGCATTGATCGTGGCCTTCGATTTTGAAAAGCCGATGCTCACGATGGCGTCGCTGAGTTGCGTGCGTTCGCTCACGCGCACCACGCGGCCGTTCAGCAACGACTCGCCGCCCTTCACCGTCTGCCACAGCTCGTCCCGCTGCGGATCGTAGATCACGCCGAGTTGGATTTCGTCGCCCCGGCGGAGCGCGATGCTGATGCAGTAGTGCGGCACGCCGTAGAAATAGTTCACCGTGCCGTCAATCGGATCCACGATCCACTGCCACTCGCTCGACTGGTCGCCCGCGAGGCCCTCCTCGCCGAAAATCGCGTGATCGGGAAAACGCCCGAGCAGGCGTTTCGTGATCATCTCCTGCGACTCCACATCAAGCGCGAGCTTGATGTCGTGCGCGTGGAATTCATTCACGTCCGGCACCTCGCCAAACTTGCTTTTCAAAAGCACGCCGGCCTCGCGGGCGGCATGGATGGCGGTTTCGAGAGCGGCGGAGATTTCGGTCATTCGGAAAGTGCGGCTATGGATGGTGGATGCGCCCGCGCGCGGCAAGCGGAACCTCGCGCAAACGCGGCATCGCGGGAGAAAAAATGAGAGGCGAACCGTTAGATTCGCCTCCCATTGTTAGGTTGAGCAGGGGTTAGCCTACTTTTTCTTCTTCGCTGCTGCTTTCTTCTTCGGTGCAGCTTTCTTCTTCGGTGCAGCTTTCTTCGCTGCTGCTTTTTTCTTTGCGGCCATTATTCGACACCCCCTTTCTGCCCGCAGTGGCGGGACTGAGAAATCTGTTTGGGGGATTTGCTGGAGGTGTGGAAAATCATCACGCTCTATCTTTTTTTTATATCCACCACCGGTAGATGCGTCAACAACAATTCTCCATGTTTGACACAATATTTTGCGTTCGCGTCGCCACGTTTGGAAAAAAGAGCGAGACAGATCCCATGCGAACGCACGCAGTTGTGGAACATTTTTTCCACGGTTTTCCCTCGTAAAACGCGCCTCCCGCGTTTCGGCTCCGCTGATTTTCGCGCTTGAAAATCAGCGCGCATTTCAAAGCACGGAATCGTTGCCTTTTATTCGCGCTTTTTTTCCCGAAGGGGCTTCTCGGCCCGCCGAACGGTCGCCGACGCTCCGCATTTTTCGAGCGCGCGAATTGCGATTTCCGCGACTGTGGCGAGCCGTCCAAGCCCCTCGTAGCCGCACGCGAGAATTCCCGCTTCCGGTCCGACAAATTCCGCGCCGCGCGTTTTCAGCAGGGAGACATTCGCCTGTGTCGCGGGATGCTCCCACATCTTCCCGTTCATCGCCGGCGCGATGAGCAGTGGCGCGCGGGTCGCGAGCGCGATTTCGGTGAGCGGATTTCCCGCGAGACCGTGCGCGAGTTCGGCGATTACATTTGCCGTCGCGGGCGCGATGAGCAGCAGCGTCGCGCGATCCGCGAGATCAATGTGGCCCGGCTTCCAATTCGTCTGCGCGTCCTGCGCGCTGGTGACGACCGGATTCCGCGACAGCGTCTGCATCGTGAGCGGCGTGATGAAATCGCACGCGTGCTGCGTCATCACCACATACACCTTCGCGCCGCCCTTCACGAGCTGGCTCGCGATGTCCGCGGCCTTGTATGCTGCGATGCTTCCCGTGACCCCGAGGATGATGACCGGCGCGCCCATGATGTTAAAATTTTAACATCAGCCGCGAACTGCGCAGCCGCTCGGCCTGCATGATGGCCCGGAAATTTTCAAAGTCCTGCATGGGTGTTCCGCTGAGCATCGTGTAGCGGTAGTTGCGCCATTCCGCCATCTCGGATTTCGCGTTTCGCAGGCGCACGTCGAGCTGCTCGGCGGATTCGGTGGCGCGCTTCAGCAGGCGTCGGCGCAGTTCGTCCATGCTCGGCGGCATCAGGAAAATGTCCGCGAGCGCCGCGCGCATCTGCTCGTCGGCATTTGCGCGGATGCGCGCCGCGCCCTGAATGTCCACGTCCATCAGCACGTCGCGCCCGCTGTTCATGCTGTCGAGAATCGTCTGCCGGAGCGTGCCGTAGAAATTTCCATGCACCTGCGCGTGCTCAATGAATTCGCCCGCCGCGATGCGCCGCTCGAATTCCGCGACGCTGAGAAAATGGTAGTCGCGCCCGTCCAGTTCGCCGGGCCGCGGCGCACGCGTGGTGCAGGAGACGGAATACACAAAGTCCGGCTCTTCGGAGAGCATCTTCAGCAGCGTGCTCTTGCCGCCGCCGGACGGCGCGGAGATGAGAAAAAGGATGCCGTCGCGCTTCATTCGATGTTCTGGATTTGCTCGCGGATTTTTTCCATCTCCGCCTTGCACGTCACGACGAGCTGCGAAATCTCCACGTCATTCGCCTTCGCACCGAGCGTGTTGAATTCGCGCCCGATTTCCTGGCACATGAATTCCAGCGTGCGGCCCACCGGCTCGTTCTTCGCGAGGTGATGCTCGAACTGATCAAAGTGGCTCGCGAGCCGTGTCATCTCTTCCGTCACGTCGCTCTTGTCCGCAAAAATCGCGATCTCCTTCAGCAGCCGCTCGTCGTCCACCGGGACTTCGATCCCCGCACGCGCGATGCGATCCCGCAGTTGCTCGCGGTGGCGCTTCACGACATCCGGCTGCAGCTTGCGGACTTTTTTCACCGCATCGCGCACGATCTTCAGCCGCTTGCGCAAATCCGCCGCGAGATGCTTCCCCTCGTGCTCGCGCATTTTCAGCAAATCGGCGAGCGCATCGCGCAATGCGGATTCCACGTGTGGCCACGCGGTGTCCGGCGAGATTTGTTCTTCCGGTGCTTTCAAAACTCCCGGCGCACGCAGCACGGTCTCGATGCTGATTTCCCCGCCGGCACCCAGCTCCTTTTGCAATTCGAGCATCGCATCGTAGTAGGTCCGCGCGAGTTGGTGATCGAGCGCGAGATTTTGCGGCGTGCTCGCTCCAGCGTGAAATGCGATGACGACGGTGAGGCGCCCGCGCGTGATCTCTGCGTTGATTGCATCGCGCACGCGCGGCTCCAACTCGGCGAGTTCGCGCGGCAAACTCACGACCACGTCACTCTGCTTCCGGTTCACGGAGTTCAGCTCGACGGTGAACTTCGCGCCGTCATTGACGCTTTGTCCGCGGCCGTATCCGGTCATGCTTCTCATGACGCAAATAGCTACGGAGACGCCGCGCGCGCTGCGAGAGGAAAGTCACTCGTTCGCCGCCGGCTCCTGCTTCGCGATCGCTGCTTTGCTGAACGCGCGTTCTCCAGCCAGCCAGCGCGCCTGCGCAGTCGGATCGCCGAGCGCCTCCGCGAGTGCGCTGCCGAGATCGTACACAGTCTTGTCGAGGCCCGCTTCGAGAAATGCGAATGAGGTGCCGTCGCTCGCGACCGTCATCGCGAGCTTCGACTCCGCGTGCGAGCCTCCCTTTGCCGCGAGGTCGTCGGGATTTTGAAATGCGCGCTCGCAGATGCGCACGTCCGTTGAATGGCCGATGCGACACACGCCGGGCCGCGCCGGGTGCGCGCTGCAACTCATGTTGCGGAGCAGGGGACACGCGCGCACGGTGCAAAGGTGCTGTTCCAGTGTGAGCGGCGCGACTGCCGCTGCGTGAGCCTGCGCGCGTGCGAGCGCGGCAGCACGATCTTCACCGGAAAAATTGCGCGTGATCCAGTCCGCGAGCGCGAAGATTTCGTGGGCGCGCGCGTCAATTTTCCCGAGGTGGCAGCAGGTGCCGCAGCCAGCCTTGCAGTCCACGCGCACTTTGTGGTCGGCAAAAAGTTGTGCCTCCAGTCCGTTCAGCCGCGCATGGGCACGCAGCGTGACGGCGTGGACATCGTCCGCCGTCTCCGCGCGCCGCAGATCCTCCGCCGCCGCGTCGCGGAAGGTGGTGGCGAGTTCGAGGAGTGATTCGCGGGTCATGGGTGAAGGAGCGGCGGAGCATAGGCCGCACAGTGCGACGCGCGATGCCGGATTTTTTGCCGGAGCCCGCCGCGCGCCGTGGCCGATGGTGGAAATCCGGGCACCGGGGTTTCCACGCAGGCCTGCCCGGCAATTCTCGGGTTGCGCGGCGGCGGGGATTTGCGAGGATACACGTCCATTTCATGCTGGATTTGCCGAGACAGAAAAAGCGCTGGTTCCTCCGGTGGTGGTTCACCATTCCGTTCGGGACGCTGCTGATCATTGCGATCACGGGGGCCGTGATCTTTTACAAGGTGAAGTGGGAATACGAGGCGCAGGCGCGGCAGTTCGATTACGCGCAGCTGGATGAAATGGAGTCCGCGAGCGTGGTGCTGGACCGGAACGGAGCGCTGCTCGGGAAGATTTTCACGCAGAACCGCGACCAGGTGGATCTCGCGCATCTCTCGATGCAACTGCGGGAGGCGGTGGTGGCGGCCGAGGACGCGCGCTTTTACGAGCACACCGGGGTGGACGTGAAGGGCGTCGTGCGCGCGGTGTATGAAAACTGGCGCTCGGGCAAGGACAAGCAGGGCGCGAGCACGCTCACGCAGCAGCTCGCGCGCAACACTTTTCCCGAGCAGCTCCCGCCGAATGATCGCAGCAAGGAGCGCAAGCTGCGCGAGATGTTTGTCGCGCGCGAGATCGAGCGGCGCTGCTCAAAGGAGCGCATCCTCGAGCTGTACCTGAATCGCGTGTATTTCGGGAACGGCTTCTTCGGCGCGCAGTCGGCTGCGAAGGGCTACTTCGGAAAAAACGCGTCGGAGGTGGATTTCAGCGAGGCGGCGATGCTCTGCGGCCTGCTGCGCAGCCCGGACAAGCTTTCGCCGTGGCGGAACTACACGACGTGCATGGAGGAACGGAACCGCGTGCTGAACCGCATGCTGGAGCTGAAGCGCATCACGCGGGAGCAGTACGACGTCGCGTTCAAGACAGAGCCGGTGCTGAAGAACAAGCGGCCGGTGCACCAGGAAAACTACCCCGCCGACCTCGTGTACCAGCAGGTGATGAAGATCGTGGGCCGCGACCGCGCGACGAGCGAGGGGCTGCGCATCTTCACGACGATTGATTCCGCCTTGCAGAAAAAGGCGGAGGAGTCGCTGCGCACGCAGTTGAACTCGATCGAGCAGCATCCCGAATTTCAGCCGCAGGATCCGAACGCGAAACGGCAGACGCTCGCCGACTACACACGCATCTTCGAGGCGGCGAACAAGCAGCCGCTCGACGCGGACGGAAAGCGCATCAATCCCGAATATCTTCAGGGCGCGGTGACGGTGCTCGACAACAAGACCGGCGGCATCCTCGCGATGGTCGGCGGGCGCGATTTCCAGCAAAGCGAGCTGAACCGCACGCGGCAGGTGCAGCTCCCGCCGGGCACCGCGTTCAAGCCGCTCGTGTACGCGGCGGCGTTTGAAAAGGGGATGTTCCCCGGCACGGTGGTCGAGGATGCGGTCATGGACAACACGAAGGTGATGATCGGCGGCACCACGGGCATCCTCGGCGAGTGGGGGCCGGAGCGAGCGGACAACCGCTTCGAGGGCACGATCTCGGCGCGTACCGCCCTTGTGAAGTCCAAGAACGCCGCAACCGTGCGGATTGGAATGGCGACCGGCATCAACGACGTGACCGAACTCGCCGACAACGCCGGAATTTCCAGCGACCTCGCGCGCTACCCGCGCACCTACCTCGGTGGGAGCGAAGTCGCGCCGATGGAACTCACGCTCGCCTACACGATGTTTGCAAACGGCGGCATGAGGCCCGCGAACACGTTCATCATCCGTCGCATCGAGGACAAGACGGGCAATCCCATCTACGAGGAGAAACCCGAGAGCGTCCGCGTAATCAAGGAGACCACTGCGTACGAAATCCACTCATGCCTCGCGCAGGTCCTCGAGCCGGAGGGCACCGCGGAACGTGCGACGCTGGAACTCGGCCTGAAGCGGTATCCCCTCGGCGGCAAGACCGGGACGGGCTACAATTTCACCGACGCATGGTTCGTGGGATACAGCAGCGAGGTGACATGCAGCGTGTGGATCGGCTTCGATCAGCAGCGCGGAAAAACACGCGCGAGCATCTACCGCGGCGCATTCAGCAAGGACATCGCGCTGCCGGTGTGGGCGGAGATCATGAAGGCGTCGTTCGGCTCGTACAAGCCCGTGGAATTTGTGCAGCCGAAGGGAATCATCCGCGTGGAGATTTGCCGCGCGAGCGGCGGGCTCGCCACGGCGAAGTGCCTCGAGGACGGCATCCGCACGACCTATCAGGAAATCTGCACCGAGGCGCAGGCTCCGAAGGATCCGTGTCCGGTCCACAGCGGCTTCGGGCCGGTCGCGAATTTCGGCAAGCCGTCGGCGGACGGCGTCCCGCGCGCGCGTGTCGCCGAGTCGCAGGCGCTGAAGACCATCGCGCTCGTCGGGCCGACGGTGATCGGCAACGATCCGTACGGCTCGCACCTCGCGCTCGAAAGGCAGCTCCAGCTCGCCGGAGTCGGCAATTCGCAGGCGCCGATCAGCACCACGGGTGACATCCCCGTGAGCGACGGAAATATGCCGCCGCCGAACATTCCTGCGCCGCGCCCGATCGTGATCCCTCCCGCGCCGAATGCCGATGTGAAACTTGATCCGCCGGAGCCGCTGAAGTTCAATTAGCGAGATCTCCTCACGGCTTTGAAATCGGACGCACATGCTTCGTAGCGCTGTGCTGCGTCCGTTGCTCGACACCCGCAACGGGTCGCGCCAATGCTCCGCGCATGAAACTCCCCGCCGCACTTCTCCTCGCTGCATTTTCCCTCACCGCAATCGCGCGCGCCGCTGACGCCATTCCCGCGACGAGCGCGGATGGGAAGCCGCTGAATCTCGGCTTTGAGGACGGCACGCTGCGCGATTGGACGGCGACGGGGGATGCGTTTGAAAAGCAGCCGGTGAAGGGGGAGATCGATCAGACGCGGCCGTTTGGAAAAGGGAAGCTGTCGAATCGCAAGGGCGAATACTGGATCGGCGGTTACGAAGTTCACCGTAGCGATCGCGGCAAGGGCACGCTCACGTCCATCGCGTTCAAGGTCACGCAGCAGTGGGGCAGCTTCCTCGTGGGAGGCGGGTCGCTGCCGGGGACGCGCGTGGAGATTGTGACGAAGGACGACGGCAAGGTGATCCACACGGCGCACGGTCACAACGACGAGATCATGGGCCGCTCGGTCGTGGATTTGCGGAAGCTGCAAGGGCGCGAGATTTTCATCCGCATCACGGACGAGGAGACGGGCGGGTGGGGGCATGTGAACTTCGACGACTTCGTCTTTCACGCGGAGGAGCCGAAATTTTCTCCCGCCGAACTCGCGCAGAACCCGGGGCCGAAGATTGATCCGAATTTGAAGCCGGACGTCATCGAGTATGCCGGCATCCCAGCGGAAAAGGCGGCGCAGGTCGCGACGGTGCCGGCGGGCTATGAGCTGAAGGTCTTCGCCGCGGAGCCGGACATCGTGAATCCCATCGCGTTCTGCATGGATGACCGTGCGCGCGTGTGGGTCGTCGAGGGCATGACGTATCCGCAGCGCGCGAAGACCGAGCCGGGCGCACCGGAGTGGCTGGGTGGGAAGGATCGCATCCTCGTCTTCGAGGACACGGACGGCGACGGGCATTTCGACAAGCGCACCGTCTTCATGGAGGGGCTGAATCTCGTGAGCGGCATCGAGGTCGGCTTCGGCGGAGTGTTCGTCGGCGCGGCACCGAATCTCATTTTCATCCCCGTGGAAAATTGGGACGACCCGAAGCCGGGCAAGGTCGAGGTGCTGCTCGACGGCTGGGGCTACCAGGACACGCACGAGACGCTGAACACCTTCCACTGGGGGCCGGACGGCTGGCTCTACGGCTGCCACGGCGTCTTCACGAAGAGCCTCGTCGGCAAGCCCGGCGCGGCGGAAAAGGATCGCACTCCGCTGAATGCGGGCGTGTGGCGCTACCAGCCGCAGCGGAAGGAATTCGAGGTCTTCGCGCACGGCACGAGCAACCCGTGGGGGATTGATTGGAATGCGGACGGCGATCTCTTTGCCGAGGCGTGCGTGATTCCGCACCTCTTCCACATCATCCAGGGCGCGCGCTACCAGCGGCAGGCCGGGCAGCATTTCGATCCGCACACTTACGACGACATCAAGACCATCGCCGACCACCGCCATTTCCTCGGCGCCACGCCGCACGCGGGCAACGGCAAGAGCGACGCGGCGGGCGGCGGCCACGCGCACGCGGGCCTGTGCATCCCGCAGCACCCGAGCTGGCCCGACGGCATCCGCGGCAATGTGCTCATGAACAACATCCACGGCGCGCGCATCAACATGGACGTGCTGGAGCGCAAGGGCAGCGGCTACGTCGCGCACCACGGCGCGGACTTCATCAATTTCCACGACAAGGCGAGCCAGATCGTGGACCTCCGCGAAGGCCCCGACGGGACGCTGTGGATGATTGACTGGTATGACCTGAACCAATGCCACAACCCGCGCCGCGAGGCGCATGATTACACGACGGGGAGGATCTTCCGGCTGGGGAGGAAGGGGCAGATCGTGAAGGCGGTGGCGATCGATATTATGGACAATCCCACGCTCGGTAAACTAGCAATCGGTGCAGATGAATGGGCAGCCAGACGTTCGCGGATTCTGCTGCAAGACCGACTGAGCAACGGACAAGGTCGGGAGGTACCGGGTGGGGATAACGACGGAAAACTGTATATGGAACGAATCGCTGTTTTCAATGCGATCGGAGGTTACACGGCTGGGACAACGCGAATGACAGCGGGGTTGCGAGGATATTGGGTAAACGAATTGACTGGGTTGGGATTTATGAGCGGAACTGAACTTCCCTACGAAGCGGACCACACAGTAGCCGAGGGAGTTTGGGCTGTTCGCCTTTCGTCTCAGCTAGCAGAGATAACCAGTCCGGATGAATTCGTTGTGCTGGCCGGTGCTGGCGATACGAAATTCCCCAACCTCCGCCTATCCCCCAACCTCCGCCTCGCCGTCGCGAGCGCGTGCCAGCGGCTCACGGTCGAGCAGCGCAAGCCCATCGTCCTCGCGCTGCTCGCGCACGAGGAGGACAAGGACGACCCGAATCTCCCGCTGATGGATTGGTATGCCGCCGAGCCCATCGTCGCCGCCGACCCCGCCTGGGCCGCCGAGGCCCTCGCCGCGTGCAAGATTCCGAAGGTCGCCGAGTTCATCGCGCGGCGGCTGTCGGAGAAGTAGGGGTGCTCCATTCGTAGCACCCCGCTGCCGTAGCGCCGGAGGGCTGGCGAAGTCCGAAACGGGCCGTTTTTCGCGGAAAATGGCTGTTTTTGCAAAAAACAGCCCTGTCAGTGCGTGGCACTGACGCGTCAGTTCGTCATACTGACAGGGAAGTTCGCCACGCTGACGCGTCAGTTCGCCATGCTGACAGGGCGGTTCATGGCACTGACACGTCGGTTCGTCCTGCTGACGGAGCAGTCCGTGGTACTGACACGTCGGTTCGCCGCGCTGACGGGGCAGTCCGTGGCACTGGGATGTCAGCTCGCCGCACTGACGTGCCAGTGCGCCATGCTGACAGGGAGGTTCGCGGCGCTGACAGGGAAGTTTGTGGCATCATTGGGGGAGTCCGCCGAGTTCATCGCGGTGCGGGTAGGGATGGTGGCGCTCCGCACGGCTTGCGCTTTGCGCCGCGGTTTGCATTCTCGCGCGATGCGCATCTTCCCCTTGCTCCTCGCCGTGCTGTCGTCCGCCTTTTCGGCCCTCTCCGTTGCGGCGGAGAAGCCGAACATCGTGTTCATTCTCGCCGACGATCTGGGCATCGGCGACGTGAAGGCTTTCAATTCCGAGGGCAAGATCGCGACGCCGCACATGGACAGGCTCGCGGCGTTCGGGATGAAATTTACGGATGCGCACACGTCCTCCGCCGTCTGCACGCCGACGCGCTACGGCCTGCTCACGGGGCGCTACAACTGGCGCACGAAGCTCCAGAGCGGCGTGCTCGGCGGGCTGAGCCCGCGGCTCATCGAGGAGGGCCGGCTCACCGTGGCGCAGTTGCTGAAGGACAATGGCTACGCGACGGCGTGCGTGGGCAAGTGGCACCTCGGGATGGATTGGGCGAAGCACGAGGGGAAGACTGTCGAGGCGCTGAACGTCGAGAAGCCGAACCAGGTGTGGAGCGTGGACTTCGCGAAGCCGATCGCGAACGGGCCGAATGCCGTGGGGTTCGACTATTACTTCGGCATCGCGGCGTCGCTGGACATGGTGCCGTACACGTTCATCGAAAATGATCATGTGACGAAGGTGCCGACGAAGGAGACGGCGTTCCCGATGATGACCGACCGCGAGAACGGCGGCATGACACGGAAGGGACCGGCGGCTGAGGGATTTGAGGCGACGGATGTGCTGCCGACGCTCGCGGGCGTGGCGTCCGGCTGGATCGGGACGCAGGCAAAACAGAAGCGCCCCTTTTTCCTCTACCTGCCGCTGAACGCGCCGCACACGCCGATCAACCCGCTGCCGGAATGGAAGGGCAAGAGCGGGCTGAATGCGTACGGGGATTTCGTGATGCAGGTGGATGCGGCGGTCGGCACCGTGCTCGCATCGCTCGACGCGGCGGGCGTGGCGAAGGACACGGTGGTCATCCTCACGAGCGACAACGGCTGCTCGCCGTCGGCGAAATTCGACGAGCTGCGCGGGAAGGGCCACGACCCGAGCGCGGGCTTCCGCGGGCACAAGGCGGACATCTTCGAGGGCGGGCACCGCGTGCCGTTCATCGTCGCGTGGCCGGGAACAGTGAAGCCCGGCACGGGCAGCACGGACATCGTGTGCCTCACGGATTTCATGGCGACGGCCGCGGAGATCGTCGGCGCGAAGATTCCCGCGAACGCCGCGGAGGACAGCGTGAGCTTCCTGCCCGCACTGCTCGGCAAGGACGGGCCGAAACGCACGGCGCTCGTGTCGCATTCGATCAACGGGTCATTCGCGATCCGCGAGGGCAGCATGAAGCTCTGCCTCTGCGCGGGAAGCGGCGGCTGGAGCGATCCGAAGCCCGGCAGCGCAGCCGAGAAGGCCCTGCCGCAGGACCAGCTCTACGATCTCGCCGCGGATCGCGCGGAGACGAAAAACCTCGCCGCCGAGAAGCCGGACGAGGTGAAGCGCCTCACCGCGCTGCTCGACAAATTCGTCGCCGAGGGACGCAGCACGCCCGGTGCGCCGCAGAAGAACGCCGTGGAAATCCACGTGCGGAAGGAGCCGAAGGCGCAGAAGAAGAAATAGCAGGGGAGACGCGTCAGTTTCGTGACGGGGACGAAGTTGCTCGTCCGGCCCGCGGGATTCCGCGCGCGGCAAAATCCCGCCGGTGCGTTTCCGCTTCCCCTTGCGGCGCGAGTTGGCGCACTTTCCCCGGCCATGCTTCGCCGAGGCTCCCTGATTTATGCACTGCTGGTCTTCCTCGCCGGCGCTTCGCTCATGCGCGAGGCGGCGGTCGGCAGGCTGCCGCGTTTTGACGAGACGTGGTGGGCCTTCCTCGCGCGGCACGGCACGCCGAAGGCCGTGGCATCGAAGCTCACGCTCGTGGAGATCACCGGTGACACGCTTTCCAGACACGCGTGGCCGTGGAAGGCCGACGACTTCGCGCTCTTCTTCCACGCCGTGCTGCCGTTCAATCCCGCCGTGCTCGCCGTCGAGCCGCCGCTGAATTCCGGACGCGACTCCGCTGCCGAGCCCGATCCCGTCTTTGAAAAAATGCTGCACGACCACGTGCTCCGCAGCCCGAAGCTCGTGCTCGGCGGGCGGCTCGGCGTCTCGCCCGACCCCGATGCCGTGCAGGATCTCCAGCCCATGCCCGTGCTCCGCAAAGTGCGCGGCGACCTCACGCGCGTGCCGGATTTCGCCGCAGTCGAGGCGTGGGCCGAGGAGACGCTGCGCCTCACGACCCAGCCCGGCTGGACGAACATCCCCGAACGCGCGGAACGCGACCCGCGCGGCTGGTGCCCGCTCGTCCTGCGCTACCGCGGCCAGCCCGTGCCCACGATGGTGCTCCAGCTCGCGATGCACCTGGAAAAAGCCACGCTCGACGAGGTCGAGGTCGTCCTCGGCTCGCACATCGCCGTCGGCAAATCGCTCAGGCTGCCCATTGATGATTCCGGCCGCATGTTGCTCAACATCGGCGCGGAATTCCAGCGCGTGTCGTACGAGGATCTGCTCCTCAGCCGCGAGCAGATTGACCGTCACGAAAAGCCCGTGAAACCCTCGGAGCTTTTCGCCGACCGCATCGTGATGCTCGCGCGCACCGACGCCGAATCGCGCACCGTCGCGCTGCCCGGAGGCCGCGTCGTTTCACCCGGCGAATTCATCGCCGCGGCATTCGCCACCGCGGAGATCGGCGTGTTCCCGAGGCGCGTCGGCGAGTGGTTCGACTGGATGCTCGTCGGCATCGCCTCCTTCCTCGCGCTGTGGATCCGGAAATGGCGCCCGATGCTCACCGTCCTCATCACGCTGCTCATTCTCACCCTCTGCGCCACATGCGCGTGGTGGACTTTTCAGGCCCGGCAGGTGCTGCTCCCTGCTCTGCTGCCGCTCGGCCTCGCCGCGTGGGTGCTCCTGCTGCGCCTCGTCGCGCGGCGCATCGAGAAAATCATCGCATTTTGAAAACGGTGTGCAAAGTGGGGTGCTGTGTGCGGTGCCCGCATCGCTTCGTGGTTTGATCAATCCAATGTCCGCCTTTCACTTCACCAACCTCACCGGCGCTGCCGAGATCGGCGCGAACTGCTACTCGATCGAAACGGGCGGCCGGCGCATCCTGCTCGACGCCGGATCCCACCCGAAAAAAGCCGGCGCCGAGGGGCTGCCGCAGCTCGGGCTTTTGCAGGATGACTCCGTGGACGCGATCGTCATGTCGCACGCGCACCAGGATCACCTCGGCTCGCTTCCCGTCGCGATGCGGCGGCATCCGCGCGCGCCCGTCTTCATGTCCGAGGCGACGCGGCAGCTCGGAGGCATCATGCTGCACAATTCCGTGAACGTGATGTTCGCCGAGCAGTCATCGGGCTCGGAGCATGCGCCGCTTTATTCCCACCGCGAAGTGGACGCCGGCGAGCGCCGCTGGCTCGCGCGACCGCTCGGGCAGAAATTTGACCTCGCCGGCGAGCGCGCCGGAACGTCGGAGCATGCGGAGGTCACGATCGAATTCTCCGACGCCGGCCACATCCTCGGCTCCGTCGGCACGCTCATCCGCAGCGGCGGGCGCACGCTTTTTTACGCGGGCGACGTGCAGTTCGACGACCAGAACATCTCCCCCGGCGCGGACTTTCCTGATTTCGCGCAGGAGCCGTGCGACGTGATGATCATGGAGAGCACCTACGGCAGCCGCGCCAGGCCCGCGGGCTTCACCCGCGCCGGCGAGACGGAGCGGCTCGCGCAGGCGATCGAGGCCGTCTTTGCCCGCGGCGGCTGTGTGCTCATGCCGCTTTTTGCGCTGGGGAAGACGCAGGAATTCCTCGCGATCTTCCACGGCCTGCGCGAGCGCGGCCGTCTCCGCCGCGACTGCCCGATCTACATCGGCGGCCTCGGCGCGAAGCTCACCGAAGTGTACGACAAGCTCGCGCGCAAGACTCCGCGCCTCCAGCCGCAACTCGCCCTGCTGAACGACGTCGCGCCTTTCGTCGTGGGTGGCCAGAATCTCGCCGACCTCCGCGTGCGCCCGCGCCGCATCTTCGCCCTCAGCAGCGGCATGATGACGGAAAAGACGCTCTCCAATGTCTTCGCTCGGCAGTTCCTGGATCGGCCGGAAAATTCGATCTTCTTCGTCGGCTACGCGGACCCCGATTCGCCTGCGGGCAGGCTGCGAGCCGCGGGCGCCGGCGGCAAAATCTCGCTCGGCGCGGATCATCCCGAGGAGACGGTGCGCTGCGGGATTGAGGCGTTCAATTTCAGCGCCCACGCCGCGCGCGAAACGATCCGCGCCTACGTGAAGCGCGTGAAGCCGCGCAAGCTCATCTTCGTCCACGGCGATCCCGCCTCCTGCGGATGGCTCGCCGCCGCCGCGCGTGAGGACCTGCCCGGCACAGAAGTCCTCACGCCCGCGCCCGGCGTGAGGGTGGAGCTTTAGCCGCGCTCGATGCAGCGGCCGCCCGAACGCGCCGCCTACGCTTTCGCCGCGAGCTTCGTGATGCGCAGCTTGCTGTCCGCGTGCGCGGTCGCGATCTGGATGCCGTCCGAATGCACGGACATTCCGCGCGCGGTGTTCGGGAGCGCGAAGACGTAGAATGGTTTCTCCTCGGTTTCATTCCAAAAGATGAGCTGGCCCTTCTGCCCGCCGACGCAGCCGACGAGGAATCCCTCCGCGTGACAGTGTAGCGCCCACACGCGCTCATTCGTCAGGTCGGTAAGGTGATTGCGCACGGACTTCGCCTGCGACGTGCAAGGCTCCGTGACCGGACCCGACGGCTCCGGCAACGCGAAGGAGCGCTTCGTTTCCCAGTCAGGCCGCCTCGTCATCCATCCCGAGTGCTTCATGATTGCACCGTTGATGAAGACGGCGCGCAAAGGCAAGCCCTGCCCCGACGGCACGACCTGCACCGTCTCCGTGCGCGGCAATTTCCTCGACCAGTGGAAGCCATCGCTGCCCGCGAACCCCGCGAACGAGGACCGCTCCACCCTGGCCAACGGCCTCACCACCGGCCCGCACACCTTGGAAATCATCCCCAACAACGACGGCGACCTCCCACTGCGCGCCATCGTGGTGCATCGCCCATGACCTTGCGGCGGTGAAACGCATTCTCGATGAGACGAAGCAGTCGGACTACGGACTGCGTTCGCTCGTCCAAGTGATCGTCGCCAGCGAGTTATTCCGGAGCAAGTGAAGGCAACCAGACAATGAGACAGGAGACTTGCGGCGTGCTTGCGGGAAATGCGCTGGAATCCCTCCGCGCCCACGGTAGGCTGCCCGCATTATGATTTCCGTCGAGTCCACCGCTGACACGATCCACCTGCACATCCCGCGCGCCGATGTGAGCGACGCCCGCCTCGCGCAAATCCTGCGCGGACTGCGCCTCGAAACCGCCATCGGTGGCAGCCGCCTCACCGACGCCGAAGCGGATGCAATGGCCGAGGATATGAAAGCCGAATGGTGGGCCCGCAACGAACACCGCTTCATTCCGCCCGGCACTGAGAAATGACGCGCGTCATCGTGGACGCGAACATCGCCTTCCGCGCGCTCGCCCGCAGTCGCGGCGACCTGCGTTCCCGATTCGATCCAACGGAAGACATCCATTTCATCGCCCCTCGTTTTCTTTTCGTCGAGTTGTTCAAACACAAGGATCGGATCGTCCGTGCATCGGGCACACCGGAGGACGCAGTGCTCGAATCGCTCCACACACTGGTCGCCTCGCTTGAGTTTTTCGACGAAGCCGCGATCCCCGTCGGCACATGGCTCGAAGCGCGCCGCCTCTGCGCGCCCACCGATCCGAAAGACACGCCCTACGTTGCACTCGCATTGCATCTTGATGCGGAACTCTGGAGTCACGACGAGGAACTGAAAACCGGGCTCCGTTCCCGGGGCTTCACCCGGTTCTACGAGCCGTAACCCGCCGCACGTTTCACGGCGCTTGGCGCGCTGGTTCGGCAGGGCACGCCGCCTTTGCGGCGGGTGTCGCGACGAATAATCCGCGCCCACTCCCCCTGCGGATGAAGTTTGCCGCCGCCGCCATGGTGATGCTACTTTTCCCGCCATGAGCCAGACCCTCACCATCGAGTATCCCGACCGCCTGCCGGACGCCTTGAACATGTCCCGCGCGGAATTTGAGCGCGATGCCCGCATGGCCCTGGCCGCCAAGCTGTATGAGCTGGGCCGGCTTTCCTCTGCCGAAGCCGCCGGCATGGCCGGGTTGGAGCGCGTGCCCTTTCTCCTCGCGCTGGAGCGTTTCGGGGTGTCCGTCATCAACATGGATGATGAGGAGTTAAAGCAGGAGTTCGCCCATGCCCGTGAAACCTTCGCTGGTCGTCAATAGCAGCCCGCTCATCGCCCTTGTGGCCGCCTTGCCAGACTTTGACCAGCTCGCGGGCATCGTCGGGCGGTTCATCGTTCCCGCCGAGGTCATCGCCGAACTGGTCACGGGCGGATTGAAGGATGACACCGCCGCGCGCGTGCAGGCCGCATCCTTGCTTGTCGCCAATGTGGACGGCGGCAGAACACCTTGGTATCGGTGATACATGGCACACTCTCATTCCAAACCTCGAAGCAAACGCCCCGCTTCAACACCGGAAGAAACAGCGGTGCTGCGCGAGGACAGCCAGATGGATTTCGCGGCGGCGCAAGCGCCGGAGCCGCGCGCGGCGTTGGGCGTCCATCGTTCTGATGCGGCATTTCGCCCGATTATTTTTCAGCGCGACGAGTCGGTGATTCACCTCGGGAATGTGCGCGATCTTTACGCGCGATGGGCCGCACCGACGGTCATCGTGAGCGACGGTGCGTATGGCCTCGGCAGTTTTCCCGGCGACCCGCACACGATTGACGGGCTGGCGGAATGGTATCGCCCGCACATCGAGGCTTGGACGCGGCACGCGCTGCCGGAGACGACGCTCTGGTTTTGGAACAGCGAACTTGGCTGGGCCACTGTGCATCCGCTGCTCGTCGAGGCGGGCTGGGAGTTTCGGAATTGCCACGTCTGGGACAAGGGCATCGCGCACATCGCGGGCAATGCGAATACCAAGACGCTACGGAAATTTCCCGTCGTCACCGAGGTGTGTGTGCAATACGCGAAGCGCACGTCTTTCGAGCAAGGCGGAGTGCGCATGAGCATGAAGGACTGGCTGCGCTACGAGTGGATTCGCGCCGGTCTGCCGCTGTGGAAAACGAATGACGCCTGCGGAGTAAAGAACGCCGCGACGCGAAAGTATTTCACCGCCGACCACCTTTGGTATTTTCCACCGCCGGATGCGTTCGATGCGCTTGCGCGCTACGCCAACGCGCATGGCAAACCAGCGGGCCGTCCCTATTTTTCGCGTGACGGCAAGCGCCCGATGACAGGCGCGGAGTGGTCGCGGATGCGGGCGAAGTTCAAGTGCGATGCAGGCATCACGAACGTCTGGAACGAGCCGGCGGTGCGCGGCATCGAACGGCTGAAGGAAAAAGGGCAATGCATCCACATGAATCAAAAGCCGCTGCGATTGCTGGAGATGATTCTCCGTGCGTCGAGCGAGGAAGGCGATGTCGTGTGGGAGCCGTTCGGCGGGCTGTGCTCGGCCACCATCGCGGCGCACAAGCTCCGCCGCCGCGCGCTCGCCGCCGAGTGCGTCGCGGAATTCTTCAACATCGCGATCAAGCGTCTCGACAACTATGACATCTTCTAAATCCAGCAGCAAAACGCCGCCTGTGCCCGTCGTGCAACTGCCCGCCGAGACATGGCCGCACGTCGCACTCTATCGCAGAGTGCGCGAAGCATTGTTGAGCCTGCCGCTCTATTTCCGCACCCAGACCGTCATTGAGGGCATCTCTGCGGTGGACATTTTCACGCTTAATGCCGCACTCGGTGCGACCATCGAGAATCAGGTCGTCGCCACGCTCAATCAAATGCGCGATGTGTGGGATCCGCAGGATGAATACATGCAGTATGGCTTCGTGCGGCAGTCGCAGACTTTTCCCGATGTGCTCCTACGCCGCATCGGCGATGGCGACGCCGAGCCCGCCGAGCCATTGCTCGGCATCGAGCTGAAAGGCTGGTATCTGCTCGCGAAGGAAGCCGAGCCGAGTTTCCGCTTCGCCGTCACGCCAGCCGCGTGCGCGCCGCAAGACCTCATTGTCGTCGTGCCGTGGGCGCTGGGGAACATCCTCTCCGGCTCGCCGACCGTCTTTGCGCCCTACATCGAATCGGCCCGCTACGCGGCGGAGTATCGCAATCACCATTGGGAGCATCTGCGTGTCACCTCTGGCGATAAAGGAATCAAGCTCGCATCAGGCGTGCATCCCTACCCGAGCAAAGCCCACCCGATTAGCGACAGGCCCAACTCGGATGGCGGCGGCAATTTCGGACGCTTCGCCCGCACCGGCATCATGGAAACCTACCTCACCCGCGCGCGGCAGGAACTTCTCGCCGGAATCCGCGCGGAGCACTGGCTGGGATTCTTCAAGCTCTTCCAAGACCAGAAAGCTGCCACAGCCATCGCAGGTGAGATCGAGAGGCTGCGTACCAAGCTCTCGTCCTCGGACGTGCCCGCCAACGAGCGTACCGAAGCCGCCCTTGCTGTGCTTACACATCTGGAACGGCTTATCGTGTAGCGCGCTCCGCCTCGAACATGCGCGACACCTATAGACTGACGGGCTGATGTGCTTTCGTGATGCGCATGAGTGCAGCGTGCGATTAGGCAGCAGGGGGACGTGGGCGGCAATGGGATGCGGCAATGGGATGAGGAAGCG
Source organism: uncultured Spartobacteria bacterium (assembly GCA_903882875.1). Classification (GTDB taxonomy): domain Bacteria; phylum Verrucomicrobiota; class Verrucomicrobiia; order Chthoniobacterales; family Chthoniobacteraceae; genus SXWH01. The sequence goes on from CAIRYQ010000091.1 coordinate 93,953, forward strand.
GCTCGCGGCTTCGCGGCGGATGCTTGCTGTCGAGAAATGACCACTCAACGTCATGCGAGCGACCCTCAACGTCGTGCGACAGGCTCTCAACGCCATGCGGACGGGTCTCAATGCGGTGCGCGGGATGCTGATGGCCATGCGGACGATGATGGCGACTTTGGGGACGATGCTGAAGGTCGCGCGGACGATGCTCAATTTGAGCGTAATTCTGGGTTGACAGCTCGGAACGGCTCTCAAATTTTCGG
>CAIRYQ010000092.1 GCA_903882875.1 uncultured Spartobacteria bacterium
CCGAAAATTTGAGAGCCGTTCCGAGCTGTCAACCCAGAATTACGCTCAAATTGAGCATCGTCCGCGCGACCTTCAGCATCGTCCCCAAAGTCGCCATCATCGTCCGCATGGCCATCAGCATCCCGCGCACCGCATTGAGACACGTCCGCATGGCGTTGAGAGCCTGTCGCATGACATTGAGCATCGTCCGCACGGCATTGAGTGTCGCCCGCATGGCGTTGAGCGGTCATTTCTCGACAGCCAGCATCCGGCGCGAAGCCGCAAGCCGCATCCGCACGACATTGAGCCGCCGTTTCCCGCCGATTCTCTCTGTATTTTGCATTTTCGCACCGAAATCCAGCCTACTGCCAGCGTCCTCTGGCAACGTCGCAATCCACCCCTACAGACAACCGCAGAGAATTCCAGCTTGCCGCCGAGCGCCGACGCCCAGCGGGTGAAGACCGTGAACTTCTTCCCGGCCAACAGGGTGCGGACGACCTTTGCACTGGAGTTCCTACCGCAGGATGCGACCTGTCCTTGAACTCCACTTCGCCATCGCTGCCGTGGTCGAACATTGTCACCGGGCGGAAGATTTTGGTTCGCCTCGCCCGCGATGGCCATCATGTGGCCGATGAGGATTTGATTCAGCGCCTGGGTGTCGAGTTCGCGCGTGGCCGTCTCGTCCATCGCCAGAATTTTACGCGCGACGGGATCTCTCTTCAGCCGCTGCTTGATGAAATCAATGAACGTCACCTTCTCGTCGCATGTCTGGCAGAACCTCTCGACGGTCGTATTATGAAAAAGCTGCGGTCAGAGCAGCCGTTCAACCTTGTTGGCTGTGCGGAAGCGCACCGGTTTTGGTTTGGTGGCTTTCTCCAGCACCGCTTCCTCTACCAAGCGAACAAGCCATGCCTTGGCTTGCGGTTTTGTGACGGCTAACAGACCCGCCACCTCTTCCTCTGTTCGTGCCTCAACAAGTTCGCGGCGCAGAATCTCTCGGACCGTATTCAATAACTCCATTTCTGGTGACGGCTTCGCGTCGGCTACCGTTCGCTCGATTTTCTCCGCCACCGCTTCAGTTGGCTTTGCAATAGGTGGAGCCTCATATGCGGACGGCTCCTCTCGCAGAGTCAGAGGCAACGTGTCTTGTTTGGGTTCAATAGCGACGGATTCAGCCGCAGCGACGAGCGTCATCCCAAGTTCATTTCCGCTTTGTGGATTCGGCCATGGTTTGCCGCCACGATGCAAAAGCGCCGAGTTGCCTTTGCCAGCGTTGGCACCGTTGCGGACAAATACTGGCACAAAGTGCAGACGATCCAGTTGTTCGATGGCTCCAGCCCATGTTCCACCCTTCTCGAAATCCGAAGTCACCACCAAGGCTGCATCCGCAAGAGCGTAGATCACCTTGTTGCGCTGCATGGCGTGTCCCACATTGAATCCCGCTGACGGATCGTAAGGCGAGACGAGAACTAGTCGGCCTTCCATCAACGGCTCCCGATTGTCCCGCGCCAAAGCCGCCCGCTCCAAGCTGTCTGCCATCACTCCCGCCACATCGCCACCCGCCATCAGAGCACCATGCATCGCTGCCCTGTCGATTCCCTTTGCTCCACCTGACACGATGTTGCGGTGAGCCTCGGCGCTCAGTCGCCCGACGTTTTCAGTGAAACCAACGAGTTCGTCATCCACATGGCGAGAGCCGACGACCGCGAGCCCGCCTTTTTCGAGCAAAGCAATATCGCCACACCCATAAAGCAGCGGAGGCGCGTCTTCCTTGAGCCGTGCTTTCAAACGCTTCGGGTAACGAGAATCCGCTCGGCTGATCACCCAGATCGCCCGAGCATTCCACCGCTCGACCGCTTGACTGAGCAAGAACCCTCGCCCCAGCAGCGCATCCACGCGCGCCCGTCCAAACGGCTGCGAGCAAAGTTCAATCAACTCCTGCACATCCGGCGCGATCAAGTCCGCAGGCTGCTTCTGCTTTTGGCGCAGAATGAGGGCGAGCCGGTTGTATTCGCCCAGACTGAGCAGATCGCGTGAGGTCTCACCGCGTCCGCCAATCAGCGGAGCGGTCAGCAGCAGGATGGCCTGCGTGTTTGGTGTCAGAGGCTCGATCATTCGTCAGAGTTTGCAGTTGAAGCTAGTGCCAGAGGATACACCGGACCACTGCCGTTGGAGGTTAAAAGATAAGCGGCGACCGTGAGAGTCCACTTTGAATCTACCATGTCATCTACAAGCAGCACGGGGCCGGTCGGCATCTCATCGACATTTACCGCTAGCGAACCGTCGAGATTCGCAGCCTGCTTGTGGCTATTGGCCATCGTCTTTTGAGCCGGTCGGTTCTCCGTCTTTTCGAGGGCCATGTGAAACGGGAGTCCCAATGCTTTGGCGAGGCGTTTGGCGAACGATGGAACGAGCTTTGGATGTCGGAGAGAAGGGACGCACGTCACCCATTCAGGAGTCGGCTGCGGTGCCCATTTCTGAATCAGATCCACACATGCAGTGACAAGGTCATCGGAGAACTGTCCATCGTGCTTTCCCTCCCGCACCAGCGTTCCCCATCCGGCATCGCCCCACATGCACAGCACCTTGCCGGGCTGCGCCTGATGCTCCGGCTTGATCTTCCCTTTCACCTGCATCTTCGGCAGTCCTCCTGCCGGCCACATCTTCCGCGGCTCAAGCGGCAGGCTGCTTCTACGGAGGTAGGTTACCGCCTTTCTCACCATCGCTTCGTCCACCGTCTCCGGCAGTGGTTTGAGTTTGGGCTTGCGGTAACTGCTCGGATCACCATCCAGCGCCTCGATCAGAAACTCCATGTGCCCATCCTCCAATTGGACATACTCCTGCATCTGCTTCTGCTCGCCGCGTCGTAGCGCGGTGAGCCGTTCGGCACGCTCCCAGAACACGGCTGAAAGCGCAGCCACCGTCAGCTTCCACTTGGTGCCTTCCTTCGCGATAGGTGCGGGTGATTCGAGCGACATGAGTAGCAGCGCCTTGTCGATCCGGCCCTTGCTCACGTTCACTTGATCCATCAGTTCGTTCACGGTCAATCCGTCGTCTTCCGCTTCCAAAGCCGCCAAGATCGTCTCCACATCTGCGGGCGACGGAAAGGCGCTCTCAATGAAATAGTCGCCAATCTCCGTCTCTTCCTCGCCACTGAGCAACGCTCCGTAGGCTGCTGCCAGATTGCGCCCGGCCCGGCCCACCTGCTGATAGTAATGCACGACCGATCCGGGCATCTGGAAATGGATCACAAAGGCGAGGTCCGGTTTGTCGAAGCCCATCCCCAGCGCTGTCGTTGCGACCAACACCTTCACCTCGTTGCTCAATAGGGCATTCTCCAGTTCGACGCGTTCCGCTGGATCCGATTCTCCGCTGTAAGCTTTCGCATCCACTCCTTGCAGCCGCAGCCATTTCGCAACGAGTTCCGCATCCCGGACCGTCAGCGTGTAGATGATTCCGCTGCCCGAAACGGTCGGAATGTGCTGCGCCAGCCATGCCAGCCTCTCCGCCTGACTCGGCATCTGAATCGTCTGCAAGAGCAGCGAAGGGCGGCTGAGATCGCCGCGCGAAACCTCCAGATCTGGTCCAAGGACTTTACCGAGATCATGCAGCACCCGATTGTTGGCGGTCGCTGTTGTCGCCAAAAGGCGAAGGTTCTTCGGCAGCGTCCGCACGATGTTCGTGATGAAACGATAGTGCGGACGGAAATCATGGCCCCAGTCCGAGATGCAATGCGCCTCATCCACGACCAGCAGCGAAATCCGCTGTGCCGCTGGTGCCAGAACGCCGGAGCGGAAACGTTCGTTGCCCAGGCGTTCTGGGGAAATCAGCAGAATATCCACCTTGTCCTGTCTGATGGCCAACTCCACCGCGTCCCATTCCTCCGTGTTGCCTGAATGCATAGTGAACGCCCGCACTCCCATCCGCTTCGCCGCTTCGATTTGGTTCCGCATCAGCGACAAAAGCGGCGAGATAAGAATCGCCGGGCCTTGGCCTTGTTCACGAAGCAGTTTGGCCGCGATGAAATAGACAGAACTCTTGCCCCATCCTGTCTTCTGCACCACCAGCAGCCGACCTTTTCCATCGACCACATGCTGGATCGCTTCCTCCTGACCATCGCGGAATGCGGCCTTCGGGTTTTGCGTGCCGAGGCACAGGAGTTCGAGAGCGCGAGTTGGGTTGTAGGGCATGGCTGTTAGATATTCACGATTCACGGGGCGCAAGTCATTCCCCCTTTCTCAGCCTGACCGGTGGCCAGCACTTCCGCAAACGCCGCGTCGGATCCCTCGCGGAAGTCCACAACCTTGTAGCGCCGGAGCGTATCCGGGAGAGCACAGTCGCCCGGCAGGAGCGGGATGAACCGGTGGCCCGCATTGGCCGGGTCGCGGTGGATGGCGGTGCTCCGCTCCAGCGCCACCCAGCCCGAGGCCAGCGCCGCCGGCGAGATGCACCGCAGCAGCACCCGCGACTGTTCCAGCCCCTCATCCACATTCAGCGCGATAATGTCCCACGCCTGGATGAACCACTCATCCAACCACAGCCGGAGTCCGGCTTCCCTTTGCACCCCCGCCGCCTTCAGCCGCTCCGCCAGCCGCCGCACCCGCGGCTTGTCCGCGTGGTTGTGGCTCAGGAAGACGTCGTATGGGAATTCGTCGGGCATCGCTCTGGTGGGTCCGCTCGCCGCGAGACTGTACTTCTTCCCGCGAAAGCCGAGCAGGGAGTGAGCTGCGTCATTCCCCGCGTGGCGTGGGAACAAGGGACTGACTTTACTTTTGTTGGAAAAGTTCGCTGGCGACGATCGCATGGACAAGCGAACGTCGGCACCCCTTCCTCAAATTCTGACCGTCCAGCTAATGCGGAATCGGGTGAACGTGTTGAGCACCGCTGCCGCGCTTGCCGCGCCATGCTCGTTGTGGCACGCTCGTCCGCATGACCGCCATTTCGATTCACGAGCTGCACGAGAACACCGACCTCTGGGTGCGCAAGGCGACCGAGCAGGAGCCAATCGTGCTCACCGACAAGGGCCAGGCCGTTGCGAAGATCGTGCCGGTGTCCGTCGTGAACGCGGAGAATCCATTTCTCACGCGAAAGCTGCTGCCAGGATTTGCGGAGCTTCAGGCGAAGCTCTCCGGTGGCACCGACAGCACGCAGATCATCTCCGAGATGCGCGACGGGCGATGATCTATTTCGATGCCTGCTACATCGCGAAATTCTATCTCGCCGAACCTGACAGCCCGAGTGTCACCGCGTTCGCGAATAGCAATACAAACGTCGGCTGTCTGCTGACCGGCAAAGCGGAGGTCGTTGCCGTCTTTCACAGGAAACTGCGCGAGGGCGTCGTGGATGTGAGCGGCTTTCACCTGCTGTGTGATCAATTCGAGAGCGATTGCGCCAGCGGTCTGTGGCAATGGCGTCCGGTGGATGACGAGTTGCTCCGCTTGTCCGCGAAACGTTTTCGCGGACTTTCAGCCACGATTTTTCTCCGCGCCGCCGATGGGTTGCACCTCACTTGCGCGGCTGAAGAGGGCTGCACGGCAATCCACACGAGCGACCGCCACATGATCGCCGCCGCGCCTGCGTTCGGATTGCAGGCGGTGACGTTGTGAAGACCGGAGGCGGCACGTGTCTCATTTTCTTCACTTGCTCCGGAACAACTCGCTGGCGACGATCGCGTGGACGAGCGAACGCAGTCCGTAATCCGCCTGCTTCGCCTCCGCAAGAATGCGGTTCACCGCCGCGTGGTCGCCGAGGCTGACGGGGTTGCCGGTTGCGTAGGTGATGAGCTTTTCCGTCACGCAACGCGCGATCTGTTCGGGATGGGCGAGCAGCAGTTTCTTGAACTCCGCGATGTCGGCAAACTTGCGTCCGTCCGGCAGGGTGTCGCCCGCGTCCACGGGCAGGCCGAGGCCGTATTGCCAGGCGGCGAGATATTTTGCGAGCGGGCCGGTGCGGTTGTTCACGCGGTTCTTTTGTTCCGCCAGGATGCGGTAGCGTTCGCGCCAGCCGCCGATCACGTCGTAGTTTTCAAGCGCGAAGCCGGGCGGGTCTATGCGCGAATGGCAGCCTGCGCAGTTTTCCGTCTTGCGATGTTTCGCGAGGATTTCGCGGATCGTTTTCGCACCGCGGATGTCCGGCTCGATGGCCGGGACGTTCGGCGGCGGCGGCGGCGCGGGGCGGCCCATGATGCGGTCCAGCACCCACACGCCGCGCAGGACGGGCGAGGTCGAGGTGCCGTTCGCCGTGACCTTCAGCACGCTCGCCTGCGTGAGCACGCCGCCGCGGTGATACTCCGGCTTCAGCGTGACTTTGCGGAATGCCACGCCTTCCACGCCGGGGATGCCATAGTGCTTGGCGAGGCGCCCGTTCAGCATCGCGAAGTCCGAGTCCACAAAATTTTTCACGCTGAGATTTTGCTTCAGCATTTCCCCGAAAAAGAGGTGCGTCTCGCGCTCCGCCGACCATTGCAAAATTTCCTCGAACTCGGGATAGAGCATCTTGTCTGGCGTGTTCAAAGCGATGTCGCGCAGGTTCAGCCACTGGCCGGTGAAGTTTTCCGTGAACGCCCTCGCCTTCGGGTGATTCAGCATCCGCTCGACCTGCGCGCGCAGCACGTCGGGTTTGCGCAGATCGCCCTTCGTCGCGAGCGCGAGCAGCGTGTCGTCGGGCATCGTGCTCCAGAGGAAATACGACAGGCGCGAGGCGAGCGCGTGATCATTGAGCGGGCCGGGCTCCTCGCGGAGATAGAGGAATTTCGGCGAGGCCAGCACGGCCTTGTAGCCCGCGCGGAGCGACGCCTCGAACGGCTGCCCCATCTCCAGCGATTTCGCGACCAGCGCGACGAACGGCTTCTCCTCGCCCTCGCGCACCGGTCGGCGGAACGCGCGCGGCAGCAGGGCGCGGATCAGTTCCTCCGCGTCCGCGAGCGTGCCCGTCTTTGGATCCACTTTACCGAACACACGCCGATAACTCTCCGTCGGCCACGTTTCGGGGAACGGCCCCTCGACTTCGATCCAGTGAATGTGCAACGCCGGCCCCGGATACTCCGCAAAATTCTGTTTGCCCACGTAGGCGTGCGGGAGTCCGAAGGGGATGATCTTAACCGTGTCATTCTTCGCAGCCAGCCGCTCCTCGAATTCGATCACCCTGGCCGGGCCGGGCGGCGCGTCGAAATAGCCGAGGTGCCGTGTGGGATTGCCGCCCACCACGAAATTGCCGAGCAGGAGCGCCATCGGCAGCGGCGTCTCCGAGTTGTGCGCCGAGGCGGCGATGCGGAAGCGGTAGCGGCCCGGCGCCGGGGCCTTGAACTTCCGGAGGTCCACCCCCGAATCCACGGCGGTGCGAAACAGCAGCACGCCCTCGTCCTGCTTCCAATGCGTGACATACGGCGGAATCGAATCATCGAGGTCGAACCGCTGCTTGGTGCTCTCCAGTTTGTGGACCGGTTGGAGCGCAGCCGTCATCACTGCGTCCGCTGCTTCGAGATAGCGCTCCATGAGCACCGGCGAGACATTCAGCGCCGCGCCGACATTGTCGAATCCCTGCGCGACGGCATCCTCCGGGAGCGCTTCCTTCACCGCCACATCCACGGAAAAAAGATCGCGCACCGTGTTCTCATACTCCACGCGGTTCAGCCGCCGCAGCACCACACGCCCTTCCGCGCGATGCTTCGCCGCCGCGCCGTCGAGCTGCGCGGAGATGGTGCGAATGGTCGCCGCGAGTTTCGCCTCATCGGGCCGCCGCTCATCCTCCGGCGGCATCTCACCGGATTGCAACTGATCGAGAATTTTCTGCCATCGCTGAAACGTCGCGGCCTTCGTCAGGTCGGCATCCAGTTGATCGAGGCGCAAATCGCCCTTCGCCTTTTTCTCCCCGTGGCACTTGGTGCAGTGCTCGACGAAAAATGCCGCCGAGGGTGAAGCCGCAGGTGTTTGGCCCTCCGCGGCACTCTGCGCCGGCAGCGCGAGTGCGAACGCAGCAAGCGCGGTGCTGGCGGAGACGAAGTTCATGTTCAGTCGAAAAGGTAGCACGATGATGATTGAGTCCCGCGATGTTAGTTGATGTTGCTTCTCACCCGGAGGATGAACGGAAATTAGCCGATGGCCAAGCGAAGCGAAGCGCGCCGGAGCATCGTTGCGGTGAAAACCGTCCCGAAGCCGTGGGCAAGAGCGCGGAGCAATGTTACCCGCGCCCGAGATTGCTCCTGCTCGGCGCGAGTCATTCCACGATCGCGTGCAGATTTTTCCTTCTCGTCCGCCAGCAGGAACCGCAAGGCCAAGAGGTGTGATCGTCGCGGAGAAAGCCTGCAAGAGTCGTAAGGAGGGCAATGACAGGCATCGGGGGGTTGGAATGCGTGTGGAGCATGAAGCCGAAAGGAGCACTCCCGGCGGTCATCGCCAAGCACGAAGCGGCGATGAACCGAGACTGGAAGAGTTCCGAGAGAGGACGGAGCAGGGAGCGGGACGGCTCACTCCGTTGCTTCCTCAGCGATCCCTGTTTCGTGCTTGGCGATGACTGCGCGGTGATATTACGAGCGTTATGATGCACATGCACCCCCGCAGTTCCCAACCGGCACTCCATTCAACCGCCGCCCATCGGATCAAAATCGCAATCGTTGTCTGCCTGCGAAAAATTTCCGCGCCGCTGGATTTTCCCGTGCTGCTGGCGATGGGCCTCTTTGCCGGCCTTTGCGTCCAAGCTCTTGCCCAGGCACCGGCGCGCTACTCCTGGCAGGAACCGCACTCCAAGGTGCTGCCCACAGGCGGGCTAGAATGGGCGCCCAAGCCCTTTGTCTTCGAGAAGGGCGAGTCCGTGCGCTACATTGATTTCGACGCCGGCAGCGACGCGAAGGATGGCAAGACCACGCAGACCGCTTGGAAGCATCATCCGTGGGATGCCAGCGCAACGGGCGAGGCCAAGGCTGGCCAAGGCATCCAGACTTATGCTTTCAAAGGCGGCGTGGTGTATCGTGGTGCGCTGAAGGCGATGGATTCGGGTGCGCCGGGAAATCCCATCCGCCTCACAAGCGATCCGGCTTGGGGAAAGGGCGAGGCATTGATCTACGGCTCCACGCAAATCAGGGGTGGATGGAAAAAGGCCAGCGCACAGGAAGCGCCCGAGCTGCCCAAGCCGGAAAACGTCTGGTTCATCGATCTCGGCAAGGACTATGATCCCGATCCGGATCGCGCGAAATTCTCCGCCTTGTGGCAGGTGGACGGCGACAAAGCCGAACGCCTGACCATCGCACGCCAGCCGAATTACGATCTCACCGATCCGAACGACCCGGTGAAGAACTGGCCCACTTGGAGCGGCTATGATCCCAAGACAGGTACGCTGACCTCTCCCGCGCTCAAGGGCCTCGGCGATAAGAATGCGCTCAACGGCGCGACTCTCTGGACCGAAACCGACTTTCTCATGGGTGCCGCCACGGAGCACGCCGTCCCGCCGGGCGCTTACAATCCGGAAACCGGTTCCATCACGAGCAAGGATTTTTCCACCCATTGGTTCAGCCGCATTCCGAAGGCCAAGGTGCATTTCATGATCGAGAACGTCGCCAAGTTTCTCGACGCCCCCGGCGAGTATTTCTTCACCGTCAGCGGCCCGAAGGCGGGACGCCTCTATGTCTGGCCCGCCCGCGGCATTGATCCTAATCGCGCCGCCTATGAAGTCGCGCAGATACGCATCCCGATCACCATCGCCGACCGGCACGACATCACGATCAGCGGCGTGGAATTCCGTTACAACGATCCGACCGACGGTGGCCCGCACGACAACTATGTGGGCAATGGGAGCCCGGCTCCATGCGTCCGTGTCTTGGGTAACTGCACCAATATCACGGTGAAAAACTGCAAGTTCATCCATGTGGCGAATGCAGTGGTGACCAGCCTGCGCCCTGATGGCGACGGCGGTCCTTCCAATGACAAAATGATGGATAACATCATCATTACTGACAATGACATCCAGCACTCCGAACGCGCCGGCACCATCTCCATCATGGGCGACAGCCAGAAAGCCCCCGGTGCCGCCTACGGCCAGCTCGGGCATGTCGAGGTAATGCGCAATCGCGTGTTCGACACTGGCTTCCGGCCGGGTTACAGCCCGTGGTCCTCCATCCCGGCCATCTCTGTGAGCATGCCCGAGACCTGCGAAGTCGCAGGCAACATCGTGGACACCAGTTTCGGCAATGGCATCATCACCTTCGGCGGCAAAAGTTCCGGAGGCACGAACACGGTTCCGCTCACGCGAATGCTCGTGCATCACAACCAAATGGATAACACGATGCTGGGCTGCAATGACTATGGCGGCCTGGAGCACTTCCAAGGCGGGCCGATTTACATCTTCAATAACATCACCCGCAACTGCGTCGGCAGCAGGACGCTCGGTCGCGAAGTGGGCTACAGCCTCTACCTCGACGGGGCTTTCAAATGTTATTGCTTCAATAACATCATCGCCGGACTCGTGAAGGACGGCGATCCTGATTACTATAATCACTGCGGTTACTTCATGGTCTTCGGGTTCATGGATCAGCTCTTCAATAACACCATCTTCCATGTCGAGGACGCCCTCGACGGCAGTTCCGGCAACCGCTCGAACATCCTCGGCAACCTGATGATGGATTGCAAGGACTCCTTCATCGGCCAGAACCGCCAGGGCGATGTCTCGATGGTGGCCGGCGGCGACACTGGCGCGATGGGCCGCATGGGCATCCCGACGATGGCCTATGGCAGCAATGTCTTCTTCGGCGTTCCCAAGGAATTTGGCCGCATTGCAGGCACCGGGACCCTCGGCGGCAGCTATAACAAGGCTCCGGTCGTCCCCGGCAAGACTCTTGAGGAACTGCGCGACAAGCTGCTTGCGGAAAAGTGCCGCGTGTCCAGCCTCGGCTGGCACGTTTCCAAATCACCCCTCGTCGCTCCGGCTAAGAAAGACTATCGCCTCACGCCGGATTCCGGCGCGAAGGAACGCGGTGTGAAGTATTTCGTCCCCTGGGCCCTGGCCCGCACGGTCGGTGAATGGAATTTCTTTAAGAGCGCATCGAGCCCGCAGGTCGTGCTTGGTGAGGGCTTCTATATGACCGACGAGTACCTCGGTCGCGAGATGTATTACTTTATTCCTCGCAACGACCTCACCGTCTCAAGCTGCTCCGCGGATGATTACGTGGCGGGGCCGTTGGAGGACTGGATCGAGGGCGCGCTGGCCTTCGATGGCAAACGCACCGCCTCTCTTACTCATGCCGAGTTGACCAGGAGCATGGAATATCCCGGCGCAAAAGGCGCCAAGATCACCTATGACGGGGCGAAGCGTGAAACCCTCGACATGGCCGCGAATAACTTCCTCATTGAGACTATCTTTAAGACCGCTCCCGGCCAGTCCGCGGGAGTATTGACCTCAAAGTCCGCCCAAGCGGGATACGAACTCGCCGTGGGTAGCGACGGCACCGCACATCTCACCCTCTTAGCCGGAGGCACGAAAGCAACCGCTGACTCCACGGTTAGGATCAACGACGGCAAGTGGCACCACCTGCTCGCCGAAGTGAACCGCGCGGATGGCAAGGCCACCTTCTATGTGGATGGCAAAGCCGCTGGTGAAAACAAACTCGACGGCCTCCCCAAGGATGCCCCGCTTTCGAACACCGCCGACTTCATCGTGGGCAAGGGATTGGCCGGCGCGGTGGACTTCCTGCGTGTCTGCCGCAGCACCTTGGCCGAGTCTAAGACGACCATTGAGGAACTCTACGCATGGGAAACCGGCGGCCCGTTCCTTGGCGACTTCACCGGCAAAGCCCCCGCCGGTGACAAACGCGATGCCGGCGCCCTGGGGCGCTGAAACAGGATTCCGCGTTACGCGATGGAGATGGACGCGCCGCGTCGGCACGCACGCTGAGGGAGCGAACATGCCGGGCCTTTTTTTTGCAAATGGGTTGCGTGCGGCGGATGAACGCTGCGAACCTCGCCTTATGAAATCGCCCCTCCTGTGTTTCGTCGCCTGTCTCATCGCTGCCGGCGGCGCGCTCGCTGCCGATGAGCCCCCGCGCAAACCGTTTTTTCAAACGGATTTCTTCGGGGAAATGCCGCGCGCCTTTTGCATCATCCAGAAGATCGATCTCACCGCGAAGACGATGGTGGTGAAGGTGGTGAAGGACGGGCGGCTTGAGACGATTGCGATCGGCCCGGACACGGAGCTGTTGTTTCGCAACGCGTATGGCGAGATGGAGGATTACTTTCCCGGCCAGCATGTGATGCTCTTCATTTACGGCGACGAGGATCGCAAGTGGGCTGGCATCCGGGCGGTGCAGGACGAAATCCAGATGACGGCGCAACACAACTGGTTCGGGACAATCACGAAGATTGATCGCGAGAAACGCCAATACTGGACGCGCCGCGAGGAGAAGAACGACAAAAAGGAAGTCACAAAGGTCGTCGAACTGGATCATGTCTATGTGCCGGACGTGAAGGTGTGGAAAGGGGAGACGCCTGTGGGCGCAGACGCCCTGCAAGTCGGCGACGAAGTCATCCAACAGTTGGTCGAAAAGGACGGGGCGCTGGTCGCGGTCGAGATGTTCGATCGCGCGGGCGCGGAGGCGGTGCGCAAGATTCAGGAGGCGCGGCTCTACCAGTCGCAAACGGAGAAAGGCCTGAGCGGCTACGTGCTGGACCTGGAACCGATGAGCGGCGCGCTCACGGTGATGATCAACCGCGGAAATGTGAAGCGTGCCGGCGAGCTGAAAGCCGGGGACGCGATTCAGATCGCGCCGGCCGACGGCTCCGCGCCGTTTGCCGGAGCGATCCACGAGATTAAGAATCAGGATTCGCGCAAGCGTCTGGAGCTATTGGTGAATGCCCGAGCGGCGGCCCGGCTGAAATATGGGCAGGCGCTGCGCGTCTTCATGCCGGGAACGGGCGGGCCGCTGCCGACAGGCAGGTCCGGTGTCCCCGTTCCGCCGGTGAAAAAGTAGCATTGAGGCGGAGGATCGCCGCCTCGTTCCTCGCCACTGGATGCGATTGCCCCGATTTTCCCCGGTGCGCCACCCGTCACCGGGGTGGCGATGGGCTGTGCGTCCTCGACAAGCTGGGCATCGCTGGCCGCCGTCCCGTCCCGGAAGGCACACGGTTGAACCAAAGTAAGTGCAGAGGCGGGGTATTGTCAGAGCAGTACCGCCTGCCGCGTCGTCTTCTCCGCCTTCACCTTCTTGAAGTTCATGTCCGGCGCGTGGTCGGGATGCCCGGCGCGCTGCGTGCCGTCGAGCAGGCCCGCGATGGTGAGGATTTGCAGGCGCGGGTATTTCTTCCCCGAGGCACTGGTGTAAAAGCCCGCCTTCGCCGCCTCGGCGACCATCGGCTGCGTGGGTTCGGTCAGCGTGATGAAGAGGCCGATCTCGAAAATAGCCCAGCGCTTCAGCGCCGGGTAACGATGGGAGAAAACAAACTAAGTCCCGTCAGGGACGGAAGAACCTCACCCCATCTCGCCGGTTTTGAATTCATAGCCATGCTTCTTGAGGAAAACCTCAATCTCTTCTCGAAAGCTTTTCTTCTTGTGATGCTCCTCCTGCGTCTGGATGTAACGAACCGTGTCCTCCACGCCCGAGACACCGATGCTGAATGCACCAAATCCCTCCTGCCATGCAAAGCCTTGGACTCGGAGTTCGGCGAAAGTCTCCCGCAGCCATTTCGACGAATTGCCCTTCAACAACTGCATCGCCTTGGAGACGGAAAGCGTCGAGGGAAAGCTCAAAAGCAAATGCACATGATCCGCCACGCCGCCGATGGCGAATGCCGTCGTTTCATTCTCGCGCGCAATGCCACCAAAGTAAGGCCAGAGCCGATCACGAATGGCGGGCGTGAGCCACGGACGGCGTTCCTTGGTGGAGAACACGCAATGCATCAGGCAGGAGGTGAAGGAGTGCATCTTCTTCCGTCCCTGACGGGACTTGGTTGGTTTGTTTGGATCGTGATCCCAGCGCTGAAGCGCTGGGCTATTTTCAGAGGAGATGTTTTGCCAAGCGTGAATAGCTCTTACCGACTCTGGATAGGCTTGAGTGTAAGAAACGGCACGACCAGCTTCTCATAATCGGCGCAGGTTTCGTCCCCGTCGGACTGGCGGGCAATCGCCTCTGCGTAGTTGGAAAAAACATCCCAAGCCCGATCTACGTCAGCATCAAGTCGCAATACGAAAGCTGGGATATTTTTGAGCGCTCTTACTTCCAATGTTGGATTGAATTCTTTTCTCCAAGCGAGCTTATGCGCAAACCTATTTCGTCTGCGGACTAGTGCAACGTAACACATGAATCAGCTACGGTTTGATTCTTTGTTTGGGATTGGAGTAAGTCCATTTGATTGGGGTTGCCGTTTTATTGTATTGGCGGATGTAGCGCATGAGCTTGGAGCGCAGGTCGGCGAGAGAG
>CAIRYQ010000093.1 GCA_903882875.1 uncultured Spartobacteria bacterium
CTCTCGCCGACCTGCGCTCCAAGCTCATGCGCTACATCCGCCAATACAATAAAACGGCAACCCCAATCAAATGGACTTACTCCAATCCCAAACAAAGAATCAAACCGTAGCTGATTCATGTGTTACGTTGCACTAGGGACACAGATACAAAGACTTTCCCGAGAGGGATCTTGCTGAATCCGCGGCTTCGTGTCCTTCGTGCCATGCTTAGCTAAATCCAAGCGGTGCGACTCAGGGGTGCCTTTCAGGCAGACCCTTTGGCCTGCGGCGGATCAATCGTAGATCCGCTGGCCGAAGACGCCCATGTGATAACGTCTTCCGTACCGGTCGTAATACTCAGGAAGGGCGCGTTGCTGATCATACGCGCCCTTGTTCAACGGATTGTCGTAAGCGGCATGTTGTTGCTGGAAATCCGCGGCGGCGGCCTGTTTTTGCTCCTCGAATTTGGCATTCTGTTCGGTAAGCGCGGCCTGTCCTTGTTGTTTCGTTGCTTTGAAAGCGGCGAGGCGCTGATCGAAGTCTGTATCAGACCGTTTGATCCAGGCAGTCGTGTTTCCGATCCGGATCATGATCTGGTCACGGCGCATGTGATCGACATCCACGACTGTGCCCGTGTTCGCGATAATCCAGCCGCTTTCCTTTCCGGCGACCGTCACCGGAATTTTGAATCTGGCCTTCAGGGTGGTCTGTGATGGCCGGCGGGTGGATACAGTGGCAAATGCCGGATTAAGAACGAAGAACAGCAGGGTGGCGGCAAGGAGCGTCGCTTTCATGGTTTTGAATCGGTGACAGGTGAAAACCCATGCAGACGGAAAAAGTTGCGAGCATCAACCGGCGCATCGTGTTGGCCGTGCCCATGAACACCCAGCCCGTGGCTGACACCGAGTCACGCCACACCCGGCGCTGCCAGCGGATGTTCTTTGCGGGATAACACTTACTGTTGAGCAACGGGTTTTCGGAAAGCGCATCCCAAACCCGGATGACTTCCTCTGTGAACTCTGCGCCGGGTCCGAGTCATCGGCTTTCATACCAGGTCGCCGCCTCGGTCATGTCCTGCTAGTCCCACCGTCCAGCGCGACTCAGTCCGGGGGCGGGTTCCTGTCTGGCACGCACGGCGTCCCATTCCGCGAACGGTCGTGAAACTCGGGACGGAGGGATCGGAGCGGTGGGCTCGTCGCTACAATGCAAGCCGCAGTTCCGCGAGTTGCGCCATCCATTTGGCGAGAAAGACGAGGGAGGCGAGCAGCGTTGCGAGTTGCGGCGGCTGTGTGGCGTCGCTGCGCAGCGTGGCAATGCTTTGCTCCGTGCGCGCGGTGACATTGGCAGCGAGCGCAGTCAGCCGCGTGCGCAGTGTTGCGCGTTCAGCCTCCAGCACGGCTTTCGTGAGCGGGGAGGTTGCGGCGGAATATTTCGCGGAGAATTTTTGCGCGGCCTGACGGAATGCCGCGATGTCCATGAACAAGTCCGCAAGCTCCGAGGGCGTCTGCCCTGCGGATGCGAGCGCGTCGGGATGTTCCAGTTCGAGGAAATGCCGCAGGCATCCGGCTGGCTCGCGCAGCGCCTGCCACGCGGCGTTCAGCTCCGTGAATGCCACGCCATTTCCTCCCATCGCATCGGGATGCCGTTCAGCACTGAGCTTGTGAAAACGCGACTTCAGTTCCTCCGCATCCACCCACGCCGCGCGCGGGACGCCGAGCACCGCGAAGTGATCCACCGCTGGCGTCACGCGGAGAAACTCTCGCCGCACGAGCAGTGCGCCTCGGCGTTCGGGTTCGTCACCTTGAAGCCGCCCTTTTGCAAATCGTCCGAAAAATCCAGCACGCTGCCGCTCACGAACAGCGCGCTCTTCGGGTCAATCACCACGCGCACTTCCTGCGAGGTCACGATGATGTCGCGGTTCGCCGGGCCGTCCACGAGGTCCATCTTGTATTGCAGCCCGGAGCAGCCGCCGCCGATCACCGCCACGCGCAGCGCGCCTTGCGGGCGGCCCTGTTTGGTGAGGAGCGAGCCGAGCTTGGCCCCGGCCTTCTCGGTGAGCTTGAGCAGCTTCTCATTGCCGATCTTCGTCTGAATCGGCGCGGCGGTCGTGGTCGTCATGTGGGGCAGTGTAGTTTTGAAATGTGCGGTGTCTATCGTTCCGTTGCCGTTGCGCCTGAAAAATGCGCCTGCTGTGGGGCACCAAGTCGAGTATGCGAGAAAAAATCTTGACGGGCACGTCTCAGGCTACAATGTTCGCCCTGCAGCTTCGGACTATAGATTGAATCGAAGTTGCGTATTTAGCGAGCTCCTGCGGGAGCTCGCACTTTTTTTATCCTAAAATTTATGAAAAGAATCGCCGTCTTCATTGATGCGGGTTATCTGTTCGCGCAGGGTTCAGTTCTTCTCACCGGTCAAAAACGCCAGCGTGGAGAAATCGAAATTGATCTGGACCGCGCGCTTGAAGCACTGAGTGCGCTCGCTACGCAGTTAAGTGGAGTGCCGCTCCTCAGAATTTATTGGTATGATGGAACAGGGTCTGGGCCGACCCCGCAGCACATCGCTGTCGCAAACAAGCCGAACGTCAAGTTGAGGCTGGGCTTCGTCAACACTGCTGGCTTTCAGAAGGGCGTAGATTCTCTGATCGTCACGGACTTAATCTCGTTGGCTCGGAATGGTGCGATGAGTGATGCATTGCTGCTCTCCGGCGACGAAGATGTCCGTGTTGGGGTTCAGCAGGCACAAGAGTTTGGCGTGCGTGTCCATCTTCTCGGAATTACGCCTTGCCGTGGCAGCCAATCTCAATTCCTGCTTCAAGAAGCGGATACAACAAGCGAGTGGACGGCTGCGGATATCTCCAGATTCTTAATCCATCGCCCAGGCGCATTCCCAAGTGCGCCAGCCGTAGCGAAACCGACGGCCTCGGTTACGAATATTGTGCTTTCGGCTCAAGGCGCTTCTCTTACTGTGGTAGCCGAGCAAGCAGCCAAAGATATCCGAATTGAGGTCGCGGCAGTTGACAGTCTTATTGCGAATTACGAGGCAAATCATCAACTGCCGCCATTGGTAGATAGACCGCTTTTGGGTTTGGCAAAGAAGCAGTTTGGTTTGTTGAGCCCAGATCAGCGGGAAAAACTTCGGGCAGCATTCGTTGAGGCACTGCGGAAAAACCGGTCTGCCAATCCCGGTTCGTAAGTTCAACAGGCGGTAGTCCTGCTACTTCCCGCTGTGCACGCGGGCCGCGACTTTCAGCCGCAGCGCGTTCAGCGCGATGAATCCGGTGGCGTCGTTCTGATTATAGGCCTTCGTCGGGTCGGCCTCCATCGTGGCGATTTCGGGATTGTAGAGCGACAGCGGCGACTTGCGGCCGGCGGCGATGATGTTGCCCTTGTAGAGCTTCACGCGCACGACACCGCTCACGTTCTTCTGCGACTCCGTGATGAGCGCCTGCAGCGCCTCGCGCTCGGGCGCGAACCAGAAGCCGTTATAGACGAGCTGCGCGTATTTCGGCACGAGCGAATCGCGCAGGTGCATCACCTCGCGGTCCATCGTGAGCGACTCCATCTGACGGTGCGCGAAATGCAGGATGCTGCCGCCGGGCGTCTCATACACGCCGCGCGACTTCATGCCGACGAAGCGATTCTCCACCATGTCCACGCGGCCGCAGCCGTGCTTACCGCCGAGCGCGTTCAGCACCTTCATCACCCAGAAGGGCGAGAGCACCGCGTGGTTGTTCGCGTTGAAAGTCACCGTGGCCGTGTGTCCGAGCGACTTCAGCAGCGCCGCGATGTCGTTGTAGCCGATCGCCGTGCAGTTCCCGTTTTCAAAAGTCAGCTCGACGTGCTCCGCCTTGTCCGGCGCCTCCTCGGGCGAGACGGAGAGCACATACATGTCGCGTGCCTTTTCCGCGCTCGCGTCGTACCACGGGTCTTCGAGGATTCCCGCCTCGAAGGAAATGTGCAGGAGGTTGCGGTCCATCGAATACGGCTTCTTCGCCGAAGCCTGCACCGGGATGTCGTGCTTCTCCGCATACGCGATCATCTCCGCGCGGCCGGGGAACTGCTCGCGGAAACGATCCTGCCGCCACGGCGCGATCACCTCCAGCGAAGGCGACAGCGCCGCCGCCGCCAACTCGAACCGCACCTGATCATTCCCTTTTCCCGTCGCCCCATGCGCCACCGCGTGTGCGCCCTCGCGTTGCGCGATCTCCACCATGCGCTTTGCGATGCACGGACGCGCGATGCTCGTGCCGAGGAAATATTGCCCCTCGTAGATCGCGCCCGCCTGCATCATCGGGAAAATGAAATCGCGCGCGAACTCCTCGCGCAGGTCCTCGATGTAGCACTTGCTCGCGCCGGTCTTGAGCGCCTTCGGCTCCACGCCCTGCAATTCCTCCTCCTGCCCCACGTCCGCGCAGAACGCGACAATCTCGGCGCTGTAGGTTTCCTTGAGCCAGGTCAGCAGCACGCTCGTGTCGAGGCCACCGGAATATGCGAGGACGATTTTCATAAAGGGCGCGGATGAAACCGGCGCGGGGCGGCGTGTTCAAGCACGGATGCGCGCGCGGAATGTGAATGGTGACTGGTGACTGGTGAACGGTGAACGGTGAATGGTTCCCGCCGCACGCCCGGACCGCGCCTGCTTCCATTCACTATTCACTACTCACCAATCACCGCCTCCCTTTCCCGCTCGCCTCTCGCCCATCCCGCTGGCACATTCTCGCCGTTGCCATGAAAGCGAAGCCCCTCCGCGCACTCCGCGTCTCGCTGCGGCTCATCGTGTGTGTCCCGCTCCTCACGCAATGCCCTGTCGCTGCGGGCTGGCAGGTCGGGCTCGTCCCGTTGAGCGATCGGGGGTGGGACGACTCGCCGGAATTGCGCAGTCGCGAACTGTTGCCGCTGATCGAGCTGATGCTGCAGCTCGAGGATCCCGATGTTTACCGTGAGGAATGCGCGCAGGCCGTCAGGCTTCAGCGCCGCGGAAAGCGGCGCGATGCGGAGGCCATCTACTCGCGCATTCTCCCCGCGCTGGAGTCACTGCTCGGCACGGAGCATCCCGATTCCTTGAAATGCCGGCTGAGACTGGCGAACCTCCTGCGGGACATGGAAGAAAATGCCGGGGCGGAGAAACATTACCGCCTGCTGCTGCCGCGTCTGGAGCGCAGGCGTGGCGCGGGAGATCGCGAGACCATGGATTGCCGTCACGATTTGGGCTTCGTGCTGGAACGCATGGGGCGCTTCGCCGAGGCCGAGACGGAGTATCGCGCCGCCGTCGTCATCCGCGAGCGCGTGCTCGGGACGGAGGCCGCCGCCACGCTGATGACGCGCAACAACCTGGCCAACGTGCTCCGCGCTCAGGACAGCAACGCCGAGGCGGAGAAGGAACACCGCGAAGTGTGGGCCATTCGCAGGCGCGTGCTGGGCGAGGAGCACACCGATACTTTGAACAGCCGGTGCGGCATGGCCTCCGCCCTGCGGGGGCTGGGCAGGAATGAGGAAGCGGAGAACGAAAGCCGCGCGCTGCTCGCCGTCTGCGAACGCGTGCTCGGCCCCGAACATCCGCGGACGCTGAACTGCCGAAATGTTCTGGGCAACGTCCTCCAGGCGCAGGGCAGGAATGCCGAGGCCGAGGCCGAGCACCGCTCCGTGCTCGCCATTCGCGAACGCGTGCTGGGCGCAGAACACGCAGATGTCTTCCGCAGTTGCTACAATCTGGCGAAGTGCCTCGAAGCTCAGTCCAAACTGCAGGATGCCTTGGAGTGTGCGCGGCGTGCGGATGCAGGATGGGACAAGGTTCTCGGCGCCAGCCACCCGGATTCCAAGAAGGCCAAGGAGATCCGCGAACGCATCGAGGCGGCTTTGAAGAAATAGTGGCGGGGTGGCAAGGCCGTCATCGCCGCTTTGGCCTTCAGCTTGGAGGGCTGACTGAATGGTAGCCTGTGCTGGAGCGAGCGCAGTGAGCGGGAACCAGGGCAGCCGCCAACTCCGCCGCGTTCTCGTCCTCGCCGTCCGCCACAAGCTCACCACAAGCTCATTCTCCCTCCTCAAAAACCACTCCGCCTGCGACCCAGGCCAACAGCCGCTCCCTGTCACCTGAAATTAAGATGGCATCTAATCCGCGGTGCGGAGTCGGGTCTTCTACCCAACTCTCCATGCTCAACATTTTCGGTCCGCGCGATCGCGGCAGCCAGTTTTGTGACGGAATTTCCCGGCGTAATTTTCTGAAGATCGGCGGTCTCGGCGCGGCGGGGCTTGCGTTGCCGCGCCTGCTATCGCTGGAGGCGCAGGCGGGCATCCGCAATTCGCAGAAGTCGGTGATCCTCATCTACCTCGTCGGCGGGCCGCCGCATCAGGACATGTTTGATCTGAAGCCGGATGCGCCCAGCGAGATCGCCGGCCCGCACAAACCGATCGGGACGAATGTGCCGGGCATCGAAATCTGTGAGCTTTTTCCGCGCATGGCGCGGATGATGGACAAGTTCACCGTCATCCGCTCGCTCGTCGGCGCGCAGAGCAATCACGACGCATTCCAGTGCTACACCGGCCGCAGCCGGACGGACATCGCGCCACCCGGCGGATGGCCGCCATTCGGCAGCGTCGTGGCGAAGCTGCAGGGCGGGAGGGTGCCCTCGGCGCCGCCGTTCGTGAGCCTCTGCTACGAATGCACGCACGGGCCGTACAACGAGCCCGATTCCGGAATGCTCGGCGTGCAGCACTCCTCTTTCCGCCCGCAGGGGCCGGGGCGCACGGACATGAAATTGCAAGGCATCACCACAGACCGCCTCGCGGATCGCGTGAGCCTGCTGTCGAGCATTGACCGCTTCCGGCGCGATGTGGACACGAGCGGAAAAATGGAGGGCATGGACGCATTCACGCAGCAAGCGATGGGGATGCTCACGTCTTCAAAAATCGCCGAGGCGCTCGACTTGTCGAAGGAAGATCCGCGGATTGTCGAACGATACGGCACTGGCGACGAGGTGAAGCGGATTGACGGCAACGGCGCGCCGCGCGTGCCGCAAAGTTTCCTCGCCGCACGCCGCCTCGTGGAAGCGGGAGCGCGCGTGGTGACCGTGAACTACAGCAAGTGGGACTGGCACGGCGGGGCGAAGAACGACATTTTCTCCCGCGAGCGCGAAGACTTCCCGGTCTTTGACAAGGCGATCACCGCGCTCGTCGAGGACCTGCACAGCCGCGGGCTCGACAAGGATACGACGGTGCTCGTGTGGGGTGAATTCGGACGCACGCCGCGCATCAGCCCGCAGGTGGGACGCGACCATTGGCCGCGCGTGGCGATGGCGCTCATGGCCGGCGGCGGAATGCCAAACGGGCAGGTGATCGGATCGACGGATCGTCTCGGCGGCGAAGCATACACGCGGCCCGTGACCTACTCGGAGGTCTTTGCGACGCTCTACCACAATCTCGGGATTGATGTGAACACCGCGACCGTCGAGGACAGGGGAGGGCGTCCGCGTTATCTCGTGGAAGAGGGCACGCAGCCGATTCGCGAACTGGCCTGACGCGCCACGCATTCAAAGCTTCCCCGGCATTTTTGGCAGAACGATCGCGTCCTGCGAGAGGGAAGGGGAGATGCCCGCACAATACGCCACCGCATCCTCTCGCGAGGACGCGGCGTGCATTGGTTGGGCTGAGTTTTCGCTGGCGCGGTGGCGTCAGTCAGCGAGGACGGGGCCGGAGCCCTCGTCGCGAATCTGTGTCTTGTCTTTGTCGCTCATCGGTGGTGGTTCGGGCGTTTCGGAAAACTAGCTGCATCCCTGGCTGGTGCCGCACTCGGTGCAGCAGCCGCACGCGCCGGCGCGGATGACCTTGCTGCTGCCGCAGTTCGAGCAGGTGATGTCCATGAACATGTTGCCCAGCGCGGCATTCAGTTTCTCGGCGTAGGAGTCGCCGCCGGACTTGATCTGCGGATGCCCTTCGCTGCCGCCTTCGTGGGTGATGATGTCAATCACGCCGGTTTTGCCGGTACGCTCGAGTTCGGGCACGGGGCGGTTGATGGATTCCTTTTCGATGGCGGCGAGTTCCTTCATCGGAAGCTCCGGCTGCACTTTGTTCGGCGAGGTGGCCTCCTTGTATCCCTTGATGAACTGGCATCCGAGCCAGCGGAAGACATAGTCGGTGATGCTGCTCGCGGTGCGGATGTCGGGGTTCTGCGTGAAGCCGGACGGCTCGAAGCGCGAGTGCGCAAACTTGCGGACCATGCTGCCGAGCGGCACGCCGTATTGAAGCGCCATCGAGGTGAGCGCGCCGACGGTGTCCATGAGGCCGCCGATGGTGCTGCCTTCCTTCTGCATCTGGATGAACAACTCGCCCGGCTGGCCGTCCTCGAACATGCCGACGGTGATGTAGCCCTCGTGTCCGGCGATGTCGAACTTGTGCGTGAGCGAGACGCGCGTGTCGGTCATGCGACGGCGCACCGGCTGGTCGGCCTGCTTGCGGAGTTCAGTGATTTCCTTTTCGAGATCCACGACGCGGCCTTCGAGTTGCGCCTTGTCGTTGAGCACCGCCTCGACATCGGCGATCCCGTCCTGCGCTGCGGCGGTCGCACCGTTGCCACCGTGCGTCTTCTTGTTCGCGGAGAGCGGCGCGCTGCGCTTCGAGCCGTCGCGGTAGATTGCGATCGCTTTCAGCCCGAGTTGCCAGCCTTCGATATAGGTGTTCATGATGTCCTCGACGGTCGCGGTCGAGGGCAGGTTCACGGTCTTCGAGATCGCGCCGCTGAGGAACGGCTGCGCGGCGGCCATCATCTTGATGTGGCCGCGGTAGTGCAGCGAACGTTTGCCCTGGTGCGGCTTGAATGCGCAGTCGAACACTGTGAGGTGCTCTTCGCGCAGGCCGGACTTCACGACCTGGCCGCTGTCCTCATCCTGCACATCCTCGATGGTGTCGTATTTTTCAATGTGCGCGACGATGTGCTCGATTTCCTCGGCAGCGTAGCCGAGTCCGCGCAGCGCGGGCTTCACGGTCTGGTTCACGATCTTCAACATGCCGCCGCCTGCGAGCAGCTTGTATTTCACGAGCGCGATGTCGGGCTCGATGCCCGTCGTGTCGCAGTCCATGAGGAAGCCGATCGTGCCGGTCGGCGCGAGGACGGTGACCTGCGCATTGCGGTAGCCGTGCTTTTTTCCGAGTGAAAGTGCGCTGTCCCACACGCGACGCGCCTCGTTTTTCAAATCAGCGAAACGGTCGCTCACGCCGATCTGCTCGACGCTGTCGCGGTGGAGCTTCATCACTTCGAGCATCGGCTTCACGTTGTCCTTCGCGACGGGCTTTTCGACGCCGCTGCAGCGCGCATCCTTGTAGCCGGGGAACGGCCCCATCGCCTGCGACATGCGTGCGCTCTGCTCGTAGGAATGGCCCGTCATGATCGCGGTGATGGCGCCCGCGAGCGCGCGGCCCTCGTCGCTGTCGTAGCCGAGGCCGTAGCTCATGATGAGCGAGCCGAGGTTTGCGTAGCCGAGGCCGAGCGTGCGGAAGATGTGCGAGTTTTCCGCGATGGATTTGATGGGGTAGCTCGCGTTGTCCACGACGATTTCCTGCGCGGTGATGAAGATGCGGACCGCGGCCTTGAATCGCTCAACGTCGAACGCGCCGTCGGCCTTTTTGAACTTCATGAGGTTCAGCGACGCGAGATTGCACGCCGTGTTGTCGAGGAAGAGATACTCACTGCACGGGTTTGTGCTGTTCTGCCGCGCGGTGCCCTTGCAAGTGTGCCACTTGTCAATCGTGGTGTCGAACTGCATGCCCGGATCGCCGCAGACGTGCGTGCCCTCCGCGATCTTCTTGAGCAAAGTGCGCGCGTCCTTTTTCTCCGCAGGCTTGCCGTCGGTCACGCGCTTCGTCCACCACTCGCGGCCGGCGATGGCGGCGTCCATGAATTCGTCGCTCACGCGCACGGAGAGGTTTTCGTTTTGGAACATCACCGAGCCGTAGGCATCGCCGTTGAACGATCCATCGTAGCCCTGCTCGATCAGCGCCCACGCTTTTTTCTCCTCCTTGGTCTTCGCCTCGATGAACTCCTCGATGTCCGGGTGCCAGTCCTTGAGCGTATTCATCTTTGCCGCGCGGCGCGTCTTGCCGCCGGATTTCACGACGTTCGCGACCTGGTCATAGACCTTCAGGAACGAAAGCGGACCGCTCGGGCGCCCACCACCGGAGAGCTTCTCGCGCGTGCTGCGCAGCGACGACAAATCAGTGCCCGTGCCGCTGCCGAATTTGAACAGCATCGCCTCCGAATGCGCGAGGTGCATGATGGATTCCATCGTGTCCTCGACGCTCTGGATGAAGCACGCGCTGCACTGCGGGTATTCATACTGCGTCGGGGCCTTCTGCGCGATCTTGGTTTCGCGATTGATGAAGTAGTTCCCTTCGCCACGGCCCACGCCCGTGCCGTACTGCTGGTAGAGTCCGCAGTTGAACCACACCGGCGAATTGAACGCGCCATATTGGTTCACGCACAGCCACGTGAGTTCGTTGTAGAAAGTGTCCGCGGAATCCTTGTCGGCAAAGTAGCCGTCCTTCATGCCCCAGTCCGTGATCGTGCGCGTGACGCGGTGGATGAGCTGCTTCACCGAACGCTCGCGGCCGCCCTTGTAGGGATCGGTGCCCTTCGCCATGTCGCCGTAGAAATATTTTGACACCGCGATTTTCGTTGCGAGCGGCGACCACGAGGCGGGAACTTCGATGCCCTCCTGCTTGAAGATCGCCTTGCCCGAGTCGTCGGTGATCTCGGCGGTGCGCTGCTCCCACGCGATCTGGTCAAAGGGCGAGACATTGGCATCGCTAAAGACGCGCTCGAATTCGAGGCCTTTGGCGGAGAGACGGGCCACCGTGCGGCGGCTGGCCGTGGCGGCTGGACGAGCAGTGTGGGAACGGCGTGAAGGCATCAGTTTGGGAGAGGTGGCAGGCATTGTGAGTAACTTGGTGAAAAGTGTGTGACCACTTGCCCAAGAACCGGTGAATCGTCGGGGGTAACCCTGTGGATAACCACACTATCTTGGGCGTGGGAGCAGATGAAACCACAACCCCTAGCGCCCACCAAGAAAAATAACGATATCCCAACAAAAACCTTCCGACCGTGAATTTGTGCTTGCCAGCAAGCCGAACAGTCGCTCCCCGAGGCCAAAAAAGCATCCCGCGCCATCGCCACCGTGGAACCCGCACGGTTTGCCACTTTTGCGGCCCGAACCATGCGGAAAGCAGCATCCGCAGAAAGTGGAACGTTTGCATGACGATCCGGAAAAATTCCCGTGACGGAAATTCGCCCGCTGTGTGCGAAAATCGAACAGACATTCCGCGGCGGCGCACCCCAATCATGTCCCGGCGGCGGCCTCCGGTGCGGAAGAAACTTCAGCCGTCCGACACGCGTTTCAAATCAGCCGCTGAAAAAATCGCATGGCATGGCCACCCGATCCCGCATCTTCCGTCCCGCGCGCCGGTGGCACGATTGCACGATTGCAGTCCGTATCGATCCCCGCTATTCGTTTCCCATGGCCCGCTACATGTCGCGCGACACCGAACCACTGACGAAGTGGCGTGGCATCCCGATTTATCTCACGACGATCTTTGCGGCGCTGCTTGCCGTCGGGTTTCTAGGCTCTGCGTTTTTGAAGGCCTCGCGATCACCGTTGCTGGGCGATCTCGTCTTTCAGACACCTGTCACGTCGTGGCAAGGCTGGCTCAGCGTGCTCACCTACCCGTTCGTCTTGGACGTGAATTTTTTCACACCGTTCACGATCATCTGCTTCTACTGGTGGGCCGCTGGAATCGAAACCCACCTCGGCCGCGCCCCGCTCGTGCGGTTGCTCATCCTGCTCACGCTCGCTCCGGTCATTTCCCAAGTCATCGTCTGGTATGCATTCAAAATGCCTGGCCTGATTGCGGGCGATTTCATCATCACCATCGGGCTCCTCGTTGCCTTTGCCACGCTCTACCCGAATGCCGAGTGGATCGGCTGGGTGCCGTTCAAATATCTCGCCTTTGCGTGCATCCTCTGCGGCTCACTCATGGCCGTTGCCGAGCGCGCATGGGGTACCGTCGCGAGCCTCTGGCTCGTGTGCATCGCGTCATTTGGCTACACACGTCACGCCATTGATCAGGAATACGACGATCACGTCCCGCTCAGTGCGCGCATGCGCTCATGGTTTCGCCGCAAGCCGAAACTCCGTGTCGTCCCACGCAGGCGGGATCCGGAGCAGCCGCTGGCCCTCGCCGATTTCGAGGACGACGAACCCGAGAGCGAAATGGACGCACTGCTCGACAAGATCGCACGCAACGGACTCGCGAGCCTCTCGCCCGGCGAACGCGCGCGCCTCGAACGCGCGCGTGAGGAATTGCTGAAAAAGGATCGCAAGTGATCCGCCGCCGCGGCTCGCGCTAAGAACCGCATTGTTCGCCGCAGCATCCGCCGCGTAACATCGGCGGCATGACACAGACACTGCTCGGAAAAATCGCACTCATCACCGGCGCAAGCAAGGGACTCGGCAAAGCCATGGCGCTCGCGCTCGCACAGGCCGGCGCAAACATCGCACTCGTCTCACGCGACGAGGCAAAGCTGAATGCCGTCGCCGCGGAAATTCGCGGCAGCGGTGGAAACGCGTCCGTCTTCGTCGCCGATGTCACCGACGAGGCGCAGGTCGCAAAGTTGCGCGCCGCCGTGGCCGCGCAATTTGGCGGCACGCTGCACATCCTCATCAACAACGCCGGAATCAACATCCGCAAGCCAGTCACCGACTTCACCCTCGCCGAGTGGAACAGCGTGCTCACCACGAATCTCACCAGCGTCTTCCTCCTCTGCCGCGCATTTGTGCCCATGATGAAAGGTCGCGGCTACGGCCGCATCATCAACCTCACCTCCATGATGTCGCACATCTCGCTGCCCGGCCGCACTGCTTACTCCGCGAGCAAGACGGCGCTGCTCGGCTTCAATCGTGCGCTCGCGCTCGAACTCGCAGACGAGAAGATCACCGTCAACGGAATCAGCCCCGGCGTGTGCGACACGGAGATCAATACGCCGCTCATGCAGAACCCCGAGCTGCGCGCACAATTCCTCTCGAAAATCCCCGTGGGCCGTTTCGGCGAGCCCTCCGAGATCGCGAAGCTCGCGCTCTACCTTTGCTCTGAGGATGCCGGCTTCATCACCGGCACCGACGTGGTCATTGACGGCGGCTGGACTGCGCAGTGAAGCGCGCCGGAGTTGTGAGCGCGCAGGCGTGCATTTCACCACGGCGCTTCTTCACCGCAAACCGGGCGGCTGCAGTTTTCGTCGAACGTCACTAGGGCCTGTTCACACTAAGCCCGCTGAGTAGTAAAATTACTCGCCGTTTCAGAGAAAGGCATGGGATGTTTCCTCGTGAGCAAGGACAAGACTGCCGGAATTTCCTCTGATGATTGCGTAGTGTGAACAGGCCCTAGTTCAGCGGACGCGCGCGGCTGAGCGGATCGCTTTCCTCGAGCCGGATGCGAGCGCGCACCTTCCGCAGCCCGAAGCGCGCGCCGAGTCCGACGGCAACGAAAACCGGCAGCGCAAAGAGCTGGCTCTTCATCGCAAACTGGAGAAACAGGATCGCCCCGATGAGGCATGAAAACCACAGCGTGACGCTCGCGCGCCCGACCCACGCGCGTTCGCGCGGCCCGCGCGAACGGTGCATTTCCATGAGCGTGTAAATCGCCCACGGAATCGCACCGACGAGGAAAAGGATTACAATGTAGCGGCCCATCGGAATGAACAGTAGTGCCGCGTCACCCGTCCGCCAAGCACTCACACGCGCTCCGCTTCGCGCAACTTCCGGTTTGATCTCCGCGCGTGTGCCGCACATACAACGCGCCCGCAAACCCGCCGCGCACACACGGCGCCGCGCCCACTTCCAGCACCATGTCCCATTCCGAAATCCCCGGCGGAGTCACTGCCGCGCAAGGCTTCCAGGCCGGCAGCATCTTCTGCGGCATCAAGGCGGCAAACAAAAACAGCCCGGACATTGCGCTCATCGTCTCCACGACAAAGGCGGTCGCCGCAGGCACCTTCACGACGAACAAGGTGAAGGCCGCGCCCGTGCGTGTCTCGCGCACTCACCTCGCCTCGCCGGATGTGCGCGCCATCGTCGCGAATTCCGGCAACGCGAATGCCTGCACCGGCGTGCCCGGACTCGAAAATGCAAAACGCATGTGCGTCGCCACCGCCGAAGCGCTCGGCCTCGGTGAGAAGCAGATCATGGTGTGCTCCACAGGTCGCATCGGCGTGCAGCTTCCCATCGAAAAAATCGAGGCCACGCTCGCACACGCGCCCCAGTGCCTGAGCCTGAACGGAAGCGCCGCAGCGGCGCGCGCCATCATGACGAGCGACACTTTTCCGAAGGAGTTTGCCGTCGAATTTTCCGCGTTCGGCAAAAAGATCCGCATCGGTGGAATCGCGAAAGGCGCAGGCATGATCGATCCGAACATGGCGACGATGCTGTGTTTCATCACGACCGACGCGGCGATCAGCCGCACGACGCTGCAGAAGGCGCTCAGCGTTTCCGTCGAGCAGTCGTTCAACCGCATCACGATTGATGGCGACATGAGCACGAACGACACCGTCATCGCGCTCGCGAATGGCGCAGCGGGCAACAAGCCGCTCAAATACGGCTCGAAGGAATTCAAGGCGTTCCAGGCCGCGCTCGACGACGTGACGCGCGAACTCGCATGGATGATCGTGAAGGACGGTGAAGGCGTGACGAAATTTGTCGAAGTGCACGTGCATGGCGCCGCATCACTCGCTGACGCGCGCCGCGCTGCGGAAGCAATCGCGAATAGCACGCTCGTGAAGTGCGCCTGGTTCGGCGAAGACCCGAACTGGGGCCGCATCATGGACGCGCTCGG
Source organism: uncultured Spartobacteria bacterium (assembly GCA_903882875.1). GTDB lineage: Bacteria > Verrucomicrobiota > Verrucomicrobiia > Chthoniobacterales > Chthoniobacteraceae > SXWH01. The sequence continues at coordinate 14,847 of CAIRYQ010000093.1, forward strand.
CTACTGCGGCGCGAAGCTTCGTGAGGAACTCGTGGACATTTACTACGACGGCGTGCTCGCGGTGAAAGGCGGCATGTTGGCAAAGACACCCTTCGACAAGCTGCGCGAAATTGTGCGGCAGAAGCGATTCACCGTCTGCGTGGATCTGAACCTCGGACGCAGCGAGCACATCGTTTACACGACCGACTTCACGCAGGAATACGTGAAGCTGAACATGGGCGACGGCACCGGCGGCTAGCCCGGAAAAGCGCGCCGCAACGCTCGTCATTCGTCATTTTCAAAAATGTCCGTCACCATCCAGTCCCGCGTTGAGTCACTCATTGAGGCGCTCCCCTACATCCAGCAATTCCGCGGCAAGCTCTTCGTGATCAAATACGGCGGCAGCGCGATGGAGGATGACGCCGTGGTGGACCGCCTGCTGCGCGACATCGTTTTCCTCGAAGCCGTCGGCATCAACCCGGTAGTCATCCACGGTGGCGGCAAGGCGATCTCGCAGCGGATGCGCGACGCGGGGCAGAAGCCGCGCTTCGTGAATGGCCTGCGCGTGACGGATGCGGAAGCGATCTCGATCGTCGAGGGCGTGCTCGACGGCGTGATCAATCCCAACATCGCCGCGCGCATCGTGAAGTTCGGCGGACGCGCAGTCGGCATCCACGGCAAGACAGTCCTCGTCGGAAAAAAACTGCCGCTGCAGACCGAAGGCACGGAGCAGGTGGATCTCGGCTTTGTCGGCGAGGTCGTGGACGTGAATGCCGTGCCCATCGAGGACGCCGTGCATCGCGAAGTCGTGCCCGTCATCAGCCCGCTCGCGCGCGATGCAGCGGGCGTGGTCTATAACATCAATGCCGACATCGCCGCTGCGGGAGTTGCGGGCAGGCTGAAGGCCGCAAAGATGATCTACGTGAGTGACGTGCCCGGTCTCATGCGTGATCCGAGCAACCGCGAATCGCTCATCCCGAGCGTCACACTTTCGCAAATCGGGAAGCTCGTGTCCGACGGCGTGATCACCGGCGGCATGATCCCGAAGGTTGAGAGCGCCGCCGCCGCGCTACGGCAGGGCGTGGAAAAGGTCCACTTCATTGATGGCCGCACGCCGCACGCGCTGCTAGTCGAGGTGTTCAGCAACCAGGGCATCGGCACGGAGATCACCGCTTCGTAGCGGCGCTTGTCAAAGCGGAGACTGGCTTTTGAATCGCTTGCGGTGAAAGGCGGGGGCGCATTCACACACACGGCTACTCGGCGTTTCCCTCGTTCGCTCCACCGCTCCGCTACTCGCGGCGGACGCGCTTGCTCTTCTTTCCCTTCGGCTTCGTATCCAGCGCATCCTTGAGATCCTTCGCATAGCCCGAGTTCACGCGGAACTGCATGTCCTCCATCTCATCGGTGCTGTAAAAAGCGGTCGAATCCGCATCCACATATCCTTGGTCAATCAGCCCCCTCAGCGTGTCAACCAGCTCATTGGGCTCAAGGTCGTCGCACCGATCGATCAGCGTGATGCCATCAATGTCGCCACCACCGATTCCGATGGCCTTGATGATCGAGATTTCTGCGCCGTCGAGTTGGATGTCTAGTCCCATGGTTCTGGGTTGGTTTTCATAGCTTACAAAGCGACTCCCGCGCCAGACGCAAGAAAAAGCGCAGCGCGCCTACAGCCGATTTTTCACGTCGGCCTGAATCGACTGCCAGAGCGATTCCAGCGAGGCGCGCGCCTCGATCTTCACACCGGTAAGTTCCTTCGTGGAAAAGCCCGAGCCTTTCGGATCACGGCGGACGAACATGTAAAACTTGATCTTCGGCTCCGTGCCCGACGGACGCACCGCGACGCGGCGGCCATCGGCGAGATCGAAGATGACCATCTTCTCCTTCGGGATGATGTCGCCTTCCACGTCCTTGAAAGTCTTCACCATGAAATCGCGCACGCCCGTGACCTTTGCTCCGTTCATCGTCTTCGGCGGCGTCTTCGCATAGCTCGCGGCGAGCTTCGCGATCTTTGCCGCGCCGTCCGCGCCCTCGAAGGTGAGCGTGCCGTTCTTCTCCCAGTAGAAACCGTATTCGGCGTAAATTTCGTCGAGCAGTTGATCGATCGTGAGCCCTCGCGACTTCGCCCACGCGGCGACTTCGGCAAAGAGGATCACCGCCGCATTGCCGTCCTTGTCGCGCACGAAATCATGCGCGCTGTAGCCGTAGCTCTCCTCGCCGCCCGCGACGTAGAAAGCCGAGTGTTTGAGGCGCAGGTCGCGCGTCTCGCTCTCGCTGAGCGTGCGGTATTTCGCGCGCGCCGCGGCGGGCAGCGCGGCTTCGTATTTACCGAGCTTTTCGCCGATGTATTTGAAACCGGTGAGCGTCTCCACGCAGCGCAGGCCGTGTTTCGCCGCGATGGCTTTCTGAAGATCCGTCGTGACGAACGTCTTGATGATCGCGCAGTTCTTCGCGTTCGCGGGAGTGATGACTCCCTGTTCGATGAACTTGCGCACGCGGTAGGCGGCGATGAGCGAGCCGATTTGGTTGCCCGTGAGCAGTTCCATTTTTCCCTGCGAATTGCGGATGGCGACACCCATTCGATCACAGTCGGGATCTGTCGCCATCACCACATCGGCGGTTTCCTTTTCCGCGAGCGCGATGGCCATCGCGAGCGCCTCGGCATTCTCGGGATTCGGCGACTTCACCGTCGGGAAACGCCCGTCGAAGGCATCCTGCTCCGGCACGACGGTGAATCGGAAACCGAAACGCTCCAGCATCGGCTTCGTGATTACGCCGCCGGTGCCGTGGATGCTCGTGAATACAATCTTCAGCCCGCTCGCAGATTTCACCATTTCCGGATCGAGCACGAGCGTTTCCAGCCGTGCCATGTAGGCCGCGTCAATTTCCTTTCCGAGCTTGATCCGCTTGCCGAGCTTCGGCCTCGCGACGGGCGTGTAACGGTCGCTCTTCACCGCATTCACCTTTGCGATGATCGCGCCTGCGTGCGGCTCCACGATCTGCGCGCCGTCGGCAAAGTAGGCCTTGTAGCCGTTGTCGTGCGGCGGATTGTGCGACGCGGTGATCACGATGCCTGCGGTGGCATTCGTGTGGCGCACGGCGAACGAAAGTTCCGGCGTCGAGCGCGGCCCCTCGAACAGCCCCGCGTCGCAGCCCAGCTCCGTCGCAACTTTCACCGTCAGTTCTGCAAACTCGCGCGAAAAATGCCGCGGGTCGTGCGCGATGACGATCTTCGGGCGGCCCGGCAGTTTCTTTTTGCGGAACCACTCGTGCAGATACGCCACGAGACCCTGTGTCGCACGGCTGATGTTGAAATAGTTCATCGCATTCGTGCCCACGCACGGCTGCTCGGGGCGCGGCGCATCGTCCGCAACGTTCCCCTGCTCCGCCTTCGTCACGTGCCGGCCAATCGTCCGTCCGCGCAACCCACCCGTGCCGAACGCGAGCGTGCGGTAAAAGCGATCCACGATTTCCGTCCACTGCCCGCCCTCGGCGAGCTGCGTGATGCTTTCCGCATAAATCGGCGAATCGCCGGCGAGCGTGAGGAGGCGGACGTTGGCGGCGACGGATTCGAGCAGCGCCGCGGTGTCGAGCGCGGCCTGATTCGCTGGAGATTTTTTGCTCATGCCGCATTCCTTGCACAGACCGAGCGCGCGGGGAAAGCGCGGAGTTCACTTACGAGTTCAGAGTTCTCCTCTCATTCCGAATTCGACAACGCCGCGCACCGCGCTACGTATCCCGCCCTCATGGCTACCGCCGCACACAAACGCATCGTCCTCAAATTCGGCTCCGGCATTCTCGCCACGCCGAAGGGCACGAACTTGGACCAGCGCCAGTTCGCGCGGCTCACAAAGGAGATCGCCGTGCTCGTGAGCTGCGGACACGAGGTCATCGTCGTCTCCAGCGGCGCAGTTGCGGCGGGGCTCGGCGCGCTCGGACTCGCGGAACGCCCGGAAGATCTCGCCTCGCGCCAGGCTTGCGCCGCGGTCGGCCAGGGGCGGCTCATGTCCACCTACACCGAGCATTTTGCAAAACACGACCTCACCGTCGCGCAACTCCTCCTCACGCACCGCGACATGGACAGCCGCATCTCCTACGCGAACATCCGCAACACCGTCGCGCGCCTGCTCGCGAACCGCGTCGTCCCCATCGTGAACGAGAACGACACCGTCGCCGTCGAGGAGCTGAAGTTCGGCGACAACGATGCGCTCAGTGCCGAAGTCGCGATCCTCGCCGAAGCGAATCTCCTCGTCCTGCTCACGAGTGTGGACGGCCTGCTCGACGCCAAAGGCCGCACCATCCCGCGCGTGGATGACGTGGATGCGGTGGAAAAATTCGTCCGCGCAGAAAAGGGCCGCCTCAGCGTCGGCGGAATGTCCACGAAGCTCCAAGCCGTGCGCGCCGCCGTGCGCAGCGGCATCCCCACAGTCGTGGCGAGCGGACGGAAAGCCGGCGAGATTGTGCGCGCCGCATCGGGCAAACCGGCGGGGACCTACTTCCCTCCGCTTATCCCGCTGCAGGCTCAGTAAAATCTTCCAATGACTCTCACCGATCAGATCCTCGACTTCGGTCGCCGCGCCCGCGCCGCTGCGCGCCAGCTCCGGCTCTGCACCACCGAGCAGAAGAACGCCGGCATCCGCGCAATGGCCGACGAACTCCTCGCCGCCGAAACCGAAATCCTCGCCGCGAATGCGCAGGACCTCGAAAAGGCGAAAGCCAACGGCCTCTCCGGTGCGATGCTCGAACGCCTCAAGCTCGACTCCAAGCGCCTCGCCGCCATGGCCGACGGCGTCCGCCAAGTCGCCGACCTCCCCGATCCCGTCGGCGAAATCATCCGCGAATGGACGCGCCCCAACGGCCTCCACATCGAAAAGAAGCGCGTCCCCATCGGCGTCATCGGAATCATCTACGAGAGCCGCCCAAACGTCACCAGCGACGCCGCCGTCCTCTGCCTCAAGACCGGCAACGCCACCATCCTCCGCGGCGGCAGCGAGAGCATCGCCTCGAACGTCGCCATCGCCGCCGCCCTCAGCCGCGGCTGCGCGCGCGCCGGCTTGCCCGCCGCCGCCATCCTCCTCATCCCCGTCACCGACCGCGAAGCCGTCCGCATCCTCTGCGGCATGGATCAGTTCCTCGACTGCATCGTCCCCCGCGGCGGCAAGGGCCTCATCGAGATCGTCGTCGAGCACGCCCGCATGCCCGTCATCAAGCACTACGACGGCATCTGCGCGATGTATGTGGACAAAGCCGCCGACCTCGCCATGGCCGAATCCCTCATCCTCAACGCCAAAGTGCAACGCCCCGGCGTCTGCAACGCCATCGAGACCGTCCTCGTGCATTCTGCCGTCTTGGAAACATTCGCCGCCACCGCAGGCCGCGCGCTTTTGAAAAATGGAGTGCAACTCCGCTGCGACGATCTTTCTTTGGCCGCGTTAGCACCATTCAATAATCCGCAATCCGCAATCCGCAATCCGCAATCCCTCACCGTCCCCGCAAAGCCCGAAGACTACCGCACCGAATTCCTCGACCTCATCCTCGCCATCAAAGTGGTGGACTCCCTCGACGCCGCCATCGCCCACATCGAGGCCAACGGCTCGCACCACAGCGACTGCATCATCACCGCCGACGAATCTGCCGCCTCACACTTCCTCGCCGAAGTGGACAGCGCCACCGTCTATTGGAACGCCAGCACCCGCTTCACCGACGGCGGCGAATTCGGCTTCGGCGCCGAGATCGGAATCTCCACCGACAAACTCCACGCCCGCGGTCCGATGGGCCTCGAGGAACTCACGACTTACAAATACCTGCTCCGCGGCACCGGCCAGGTGCGGTTATAATATAGACAAGATTGGAACCGCGATATGCTGCTATGAGGCGCGATGCTATGGTGCTCAAACGGTGGTCGAGTTGTTCAGAATAAGTTTTTTTCTTCATCTCGGATTTGCTCGATGCACGGAAATAGCCTCGCCAGTCCGCGACGAGGCCAGTCCGCGACGAGGCTCTGGAAATCGCAGTCCAGGTTCCGAACCGGTCCGTCTTCAAAGCCTGCGAGATTCAGTTCGATCAAACCTAATTACGGGCAGTGTACGGCAGACTCGACTGTTTTGATTTCATCTTCGCATCCGTGGCGGCGAGGCGCGACGGGATGCCCGTTCGCCCGCGTTCCGGATGGAGGCTCAAACTTCACGCACATGCCCGCGCATCCATTGCGAGCAGAGTGCGCAATGTCGGCACGAGGGATTTCATGCCGAGCGGTTTCTCGAGCGCGGCGTCCGCACGGCGGATATTTTCCGCCGAATCCTCGTCTGACAGACTGCCCGAGTGGAGGATTACTTTTCCTCGGAACCCCGCCGCACGCGCGCGGTCAATCAATTCGCTTCCGCACATCCGCGGCATGTCGTGGTCTGTCACGAGCGCGTCGAAAAGCGCAGGCGCGGCGGCCAGTCTCGCAAGCGCGTCGGGGCTTTCGGTCAGGGCCTCGACGCTGAAGCCTTCGCGCGCCAGCAGCGTCGCGAGCAGGTGCGAGATGCTCGGATCATCATCCACGACGAGCACGCGCGCGGCGGCGGGCTTGGCGTGCAACGGCGAACGGGTGCGGATTCCGGATTGGAGAATGATGGGGCTGTGCATGGGCGTAATTGGGTGATGCCCATATTGGAGCACCGCACCGTTAAGCCCGTATGTCGCCCGGCGCGGTTTTTTGTAATGGGAGTGTAAATCGCGAAACTACGCCGTGCGACCCTCGCCACGACAGTGGGGCAAGCCTCTTGGCAGCCGGTAATATCCATTCCGTGCCTATCCGGTTGGATGATGATCGGAGGAAAAATTGAATTAGGAAGGCAGGAAATCAGAACAAGAGGGCCGGAACTAATCGGAGCGCTTTTCTTCTAGCTGCCACTGACTCGTCGAAGCGGACTGCTGCAATGGAGCCACGTCGCTTGTGCAGGATCACATTTCTGTTGCGGTTTGAGATTCCTCACGCCTCCTCCGCTTCCTCGTGGCGCGAGTGGACCCACACGCTGTTCACGAGGCCGAAGCTGAACATCAGCACGAGCGCGAACGTGCCGCCGTAGCTGATGAGCGGCAGCGGCAGCCCCGTGATCGGCATGAGCGCGATCGTCATGCCGATATTTTGGAAGACATGGAAAAAAAGCTGCGCAGTCACGCCGCCCACGATGAGCACGCCGAACGGATCCGTCGCGCGCACCGCCGTGATCATGCACGCGAAGATGAGCACGCCGAACGCCGCGATGAGCGCCGCGCCGCCGAAGAATCCCCACTGTTCGCCGATGGTCGAAAAAATGTAGTCCGTGTGCGCCTCCGCCATCGGGATGAGGCCGAGTTCGAGCTGCGTATCGGGTGCCTTGAACCCTTTGCCGAATTTGCCCGCGGAGCCGATCGCGATCAGCGACTGGTTCACGCCGTAGCTCGTCCCGCGCGGATCCACGTCCGGGTCGAAGAACGCCACCACGCGGTCGCGCTGGTAGGGCTTCAGTCCGAAGTTCATCACGAGCGGCATGATCGTGAGCCCGGTGAGCAGCACGACTGCGAGCCAGCGCAGCGGCATTCCGGCGAGGTAGAGCATCGTGAGGATCACCGGCACCCATGCGATCGTCATGCCGAGGTCGGGCTGTTTCAGGATGAGCACCATCGGCGGCGCGGCGATGATCCCCGTGCAGAGGATGCGCAGCGACGCGTGCCAGTTGCGCGACCAGTTCAGGAAAAGCGCGATGGTGAGGATGCCGCCTGCGGCTGCGAGCTGGCCCGGCTGGAATGCCGGCAGGCCCGGCAGCTTCAGCCAGCATTTCGCGTGTTGCACCTCCACGCCTAGCCTCGTGTATGTGAGCGCGACGAGCGCGACGCTCCCGAGATACAGCGGCACCGCGAGCCATTTCGCCCAGCGGTAGTCAATCAGCGTCACCACCAGAAACACCACGATGCCGATGCCGACGAACATCGCCTGGCTCTGCCAGTAGCGCGCATTCGGGTGCGGGTACGACGCGCCGTGGATGAAGAGCACACCGGCGAGCGCAATCGCCACCACCGCCGCGAAGAGCAGCCAGTTCATCCCGAGAAGTTTTCGGAGCAGGGGAGTCATCGTCGCGGGTTGAGAGGTGAGAAGGGGAAAGATGTGCCGCCTGCGGAACCTCTCAACATTCAACGCTCATCTCTCAACCAAATTTGGGCACCGCCGCCAGAAGCTTCCTCGTGTAGTCGTGCTGCGGCCTTTCGTAGATATCCTCCGCCGACGCGCTCTCCACAATCTTGCCGTGATACATCACCAGCACCTGATCGCTGATGTGCTCCACCACCGCGAGGTCGTGCGCGATGAAAAGATACGTGAGTCCCAGCTCGTCCTGCAGATCCTGGAGAAGGTTCACGATTTGCGCCTGCACGCTCACATCCAGCGCGCTCACCGGCTCGTCGCACACGATGAACTCCGGCTTCACCGCCAGCGCGCGCGCGATGCCGATCCGCTGCCGCTGCCCGCCGCTGAACTCATGCGGATACCGCTCCATCATCTCCGGCTTCAGCCCGACTTGCTTCATCAGCTCCGCCACGCGCGCGCGGCGATCCTCGCGCGTCATCGAGGAAAAATGAATTTCCAGCGCCTCGCCCACGATTTGGAAAATCGAAAGCCGCGGATTCAGCGAACCGAACGGATCCTGGAAAATCATCTGCATCCGCCGCCGGTACGGGCGGAACAAATCTTCGTGCATCGGCAGCACGTCGTGCCCCTCGTACAGCACCTCGCCCGCCGTCGCGGGATTCAGCTTCAGCAGCGCGCGGCCGATCGTCGTCTTGCCGCTGCCGCTCTCGCCGACGAGCCCCACCGTCGTTCCGCGTTCGATGGAAAATGAAACATCATCCACCGCCTTCACATCATCGGTGTGGCGGCGAAATACGCCGGTGCGGATTGGAAAATAGACTTTGAGATTGCGGACTTCGAGCAATGGCACGCCGCGTGTGTCCGCGCTCGCGCCGCCGCTGTCAAGACGGTCGCGTGCTTCGGCTCACGCGTGCCGTTCGCGGATCGTCCCGGCAAATTCCAGCGCGTAGCCGGCGAGCGCGAGCATCATCCCCGCGCCGGCGTGCCGCACGTCCTGCGTGAGCAGGTAGATCACGGCGAATGCCCCCGCGCCGAGCGCGAGGAACGCCAGCGTGTGCTGTGTCTGCTTCGCCATCGTCGGTGTGAGCAGCGGCAGCACTGCGGCAGCGACGGCGAGCACGAGCGCGATCCAGCCGAGGCCGTGCGGCATCGCGCCGCCGCCTTCGTGGACGGACGGCGTGTTGAGCGAGAACGGCATCGCGCCGCCTGGCAGCAAGCCGCTCGCCTCGGGCATCATCTTGCCGAGCTGTCCGGCCGCCTCATTCATGAATGGAGCGGCACGGGCGAGGCCGTCCTTCAGGTCGTCCCCGGCATTGAAGGAATGCCACGGCAGGAAAAATCCGACCACCACGAGTGAGGCACCGGCACACACGAGTTTTCGTGCCGGAGTCATCGCCACGCCAGGCGCGATTGCGTGCGGTGCGGAGCCCAGCGAGGCCAGCAGCGTCGCGCTGTCCGCCGGTGTGATTTTTCCATCCTCGACCATTTTCAAAATGCGCTCGCGTTCCGCGGATGTGCCGGGCGGCTTCGGCGCTTCCGGCGAGGCCGCGGGTGCGGGGTGCGAAAAATTTAACAGTGGGTAGGCAAGCAGCGTGCCGAGAGTCACGATGAGGACGACGGGAAACGACCAGCCGTAGCCCAGCCACGCGAAGAGCGGGATCATCGCCGCGACGACGAGATTGCCGCCCCGCAACCACGCGCGCACGCCGTCCGCGCCGGGCAGTTTTTCCTCGGCCGTGAACTGCCCGCCGATCCACCGGGTGTAGAGCTTTGCGGCGAGCAGCGCGACTGCTGGCACGAGCAGGTATCCGCTCGCGAGCATGATCGTGTAGTCCAGCTCCTGCCGCCCGTGAGCCATGTGCAGGAGGTTCTCCATTTGCTCGATTCGATAGGAGGTCGTGAATGACGCGATGATGAGCGATCCGAACCACACGGCCGTCGCTTAGCGCCCTTCCAGGCCGGTGAAGCGCCGGCAGAATCTGAGAAACAGGAAAGCGGGGATGAGCGTGCCGAAAAAAAAGACAGGGGGGACGTTCGCGCCAAACATGGCGAAGACGAGGGGGAACGATTGCATCGCGCCAATCCATCACCGTCGCCGGGCGCGGACAAGGTGCAATGCATGACGGATTCGTCGGCCCACGGCAGGGTGAAATCCCGTGTCCTGGTCGTCATAGGCTGTGAATCAGATCCAGTTCCAATCCGCGGCCGTCGCTGCGGCAGAAATTTTCGCGCCTCTCCGATCACATCAGCCGCGAGGGGAGCGAAAACTCCAGCCGCCCTCCGGCCTTCCGCGGCACGAGCACCTCGATGTGTGTGAGCGACGCCTTGCGGACATTGATGCTGTCGCCCGCGGTACCGAGCAGGTGCCCGATGAGTTCGCCGAGATCCGGCTGGTGGCCGACGAGCATCGCCGCCGCGCCGCCCTTCACCGTCGCAAGCTGCGAGAGGATTCCTTCGGGCTCCGCGCCACATGCGAGCCAGCGCGCGGTGGTGACTTCCATGCCGAGTTCCTTCGCGACGGGCCTCGCCGTCTGTTGCGCGCGGATGAGCGGGCTGGAGAAAATCACATCGGGCCTGATGCCGTGGCGCGCGCAAAACTTCGCGACCGACTTTGCCTGCTCTCGGCCCTTTTCGGAAAGCTCGCGCGCGTCGTCGGTCGGGGCGTCCGTGTCAGCGTTTGCGTGGCGGAGAATGTAGAGATTCATGGCGGAGCAACCCCGTCTTTCACTCTCACATCACCAGCCCGCCGTCCACAGTGAGCACCTGCCCGGTGATGTAGCCCGCCTCGGCACCCGCGAGGAACGAGACGGCAGATGCGATGTCCTCCGGTGCACCGAATCGCTTCACGGGGATCTGTTTCACCACTTCGTCCTTCACACCCTGCGGGAGTACGTCGGTCATGTCCGTCGTGATGAATCCGGGCGCGACGGCGTTCGATGTCACACCGCGCGTGGCCAGCTCGCGCGCGACCACTTTTGTAAATGCGATCAGCCCTGCCTTGCTCGCGGCGTAGTTTGCCTGCCCGGCGTTGCCCATGATGCCCGCGACGCTCGCGATGTTGATGATGCGCCCGCTGCGCTGCTTCATCATGCCGCGCACGACGCCCTGGTAGAAATTGAATGCGCCCTTGAGGTTCGTCTCCATCACCGCGTCCCAGTCCTCCGGCGACATGCGCATCGAGAGTCCGTCACGCGTGATGCCCGCGTTGTTCACGAGGATGTCCACGCGGGAAAAATCGCCGTCAATCTTCTCGCACAGCGTCTGCACCGCGGCGTGATCGGCGGCATCCACCGCGTAGCCTTTCGCGAGGCCGGCGAACTTCGCGTTGATTTCCTCGGCGACCTGCTCGGAGTTTTTTTCCGTCCGCGAGACGACCGCGACGCGCGCGCCTTCGCTCGCGAGACGCATGGCGATCGCGCGCCCGATTCCGCGGCCCGCGCCGGTGACGATTGCTACCTGATTTGCAAATTTCATGGGGGCGCGAGTCTCGAAACGCGCCCCGCTTTGTCCAGCGCGGATTCCGCGCATATTCTCGGGAATTGCCGCGCCACCCGATCCGGCATACGCTTTTTTTCTTTTCGCGATGAAGACTGCGCCCCTCCTGAATTTCCTCATCGCAGCACCGTGCAGATGAACCGCCGCGCCTTCATCACCGCATTGCCTGCATTCGCCGCAGCACGCTCGCTGCTCGCCGTGCCGGGCGCGGCGAAGAGCCGGATCGGCATCTGCACTTTTTCCTGCCATCAGCACTGGAAGGCCGTGCAGGAAAAGCGCGACGGGGTGAAATTCACGGACGCGATCAGCTTCCACCGCTACGCGCGCTGGCTCGGTGCGGACGGCGTGCAGACGGCGCTGCGCAGCAAGGACGCGGCCGTGGCAAGGGAACTGCGTGCGCTCGTGGAGCGGGACGGCGGTTGCTACGAGGGCGAGCTTCGCCTGCCGAAAAGCGACGGTGAGATCGGGGATTTTGAAAACGATGTGCGGCTGCTTCGCGAAGCGGGCGCGGGAGTCGCGCGGGCGGTGTTCACCGGCGGGAGGCGCTACGAGATTTTCACGACGATGGAAGAATTCCACGCCTTCCGCGCACAGTCAGAACAGACGCTCGTGCTGGTCGAGCCCATCCTCCGCAGGCACCGGCTGAAGCTCGCGATCGAGAACCACAAGGATCACACGGCGGAGGAACTCGCCGTGCTGATGCGGAAGACCGGCAGCGAGTGGATCGGCGTGCTCGTGGACACGGGAAACAACATCGCGCTGCTCGAGGATCCGCACGCCGCGGTCGAGACGCTCGCGCCTTTTGCGATGAGCGTGCATTTCAAGGACATGGCCGTGCAGGCCGCCGTGGACGGCTTCCGCCTCAGCGAAGTGCCGCTCGGCACCGGCGCGCTCGATCTGCCACGCATCGTCGCGACGCTCGTGAAGGCGAACCCTGCGCTCGTCTTCAATCTCGAAATGGCGACGCGCGATCCGCTGCGAATCCCGTGCCGCACGACGGGATACTTCGCGACTTTTCCAGAGCGAAAAGCAGCGCGCCTCGACGCGATGATGCAGTGGGTGAACGCGAACCCGCCCAAGCAGCCGCCGCCCGTCGTGAGCGGAAAGCCGCCCGCGCAGGTGCTCGCGGACGAGGAGACGAACAACCGCGCGTGCCTCGGCTGGATGCGGAAAAAGATTGCCGGCTGAACGCGAATCGTTCCGGGAAATCCCCGTACTCCGATGCCGCGCACCGCATCTGCGGCGGGCTGAACGCCGACGACCAAACGCCGGGACAAACTTCAAAACACCCCGTTGCCCGCTGAAAAGCCGCGCCGAAAACCGGTATTGACAGGATTCTGAAAATTCATCATTTTTCTAGTAAGTCTCAACATGCCACCATGACCCGCCAACCATTCCGGCCCACAACAGGCGCAGACGATGCATAACCTGATGACGGTGAAGGAGACCGCTGAGTATCTCCGGATTCCGTTGCCGACGGTCTATTATCTCGTGCAGCGAGGGCAGCTTCCCGCAATTCAGATCGGCGGACGCTGGCGTGTGAAAAAGGACATGCTGGATCGCGACATTCTCCGCAAGGAAGAGGAAGGCCAGCCAACGGTGCTCGTGGTGGACGATGACTCCGGCCTCCAGCATATGTTTCGGATGTTTCTGAAAAAGCAGGGTTTCGCGCGCAACATCGTGGGCACCGGCAAGGAGGCGATCGCGGCGTTGGAGAAACAGAAATTCGAGCTGTGCTTCCTCGATCTTCAACTGCCAGACACGACCGGCGACGAGATCTACAAGGCGGCAAAGGAAATCCAGCCGAACATGCCAATCGTGATCATCACCGGCTATCCGGACAGCCAGATGCTCGACAACATCCTCAAGCTCGGCCCCGTGACTGTGCTGAAAAAACCGCTGAGGGCGGACACGCTGCTGCAGACGATGCAGATGCTCGGCCACAAGGTGAACGAGAAGGCCAAGGTGGCCTGACGCGCGGTGCGCGGATTTTTCTAAATCGGCGAGGCGGCCTTGTGCCACTCGGTGGACTGCTCGTAGGCGTGCGCGATTTGCAAAAGGCGCCCTTCCTGAAAAGGCTGGCCGATGAGCTGAAGACCGATGGGTAGTTTCTTTCCATCGGTCTCCGCGAAGCCGCAGGGGACGCTCATGCCGCATGTGCCGGCGAGGTTGCACGCGATGGTGAAAATGTCGGCGAGATACATTTTCAGCGGATCATCGCTGCGATCGCCGGCCTTGAACGCAGGCTCCGGTGTCGTCGGACAAATAATCGCGTCCACCTTTTCAAAGGCGTGAGTGAAGTCGCCGCGGATGAGCGTGCGGACTTTCTGCGCACGCAGGTAAAATGCGTCGTAGTAGCCGCTGCTGAGAACGTAGGTGCCGAGGATGATGCGGCGCTTCACCTCGGGGCCGAAGCCTTGGCCGCGCGTCTGGCCATACATTTCGAGCAGGCTGGAATTGGTCGCGCGCGAGCCGTAACGGACGCCGTCGAAGCGCGCGAGATTCGCGGATGCCTCGGCGGTGGCGATGATGTAATAGACGCCGACGGCGTGCTCGGTGTTCGGCAGCGAGACCTCGACGATTTCCGCGCCGAGCGATTCGTAGTGCTTCACGGCGGCGCGCACCGCGGCGTCCACCTGCGGGTCAATGCCGCTGATGAAATACTCGCGCGGCATGCCGAGCTTCACGCCTTTCAGATCCTGTCCGAGCTGCGCGGTGTAATCGGGCACGGGCTCGTCGAGGCTCGTGGAATCGAGCGGGTCGCGACCGGAGATTGCGTTTAGCAGCAGCGCGGCGTCCTCGACGGTCTTGGTAAAAGGTCCGATCTGATCGAGCGATGATGCGAATGCGACGAGGCCGAAGCGCGAGACGCGTCCGTAAGTCGGTTTCAGTCCCACGCAGCCGCACAGCGCTGCCGGCTGGCGGATCGAGCCGCCGGTGTCTGAGCCGAGCGCAGCGAAGGCTTCATTCGCGGCGACGACCGCAGCCGATCCGCCGGACGATCCGCCGGGCACGCGCGAGATGTCCCACGGATTGCACGAGCGGCCGAAGGCGGAGTTCTCCGTCGAGCTGCCCATCGCGAACTCGTCCATGTTGCAACGGCCAAACGGAATCGCACCCGCGGCGCGCAGCTTTCCGATCACGGTCGCGTCGTAGGTCGCCTTGTAGCCGTCGAGGATTTTCGAACCGCACGAGCACGGCTCGCCGTTGACGTTGATCACATCCTTGATCGCAATCGGCACGCCGCCGAGCGGCAGCGAGACGTCCGCCTTTTCCGCGAGCGCCCGCGCGGCGGCGAGGTCGCGTGTGAGGTAGCCGTGAATTTGCGGGTCCACGGCGGCGATGCGCGATTCGAGTGCGCCGAGCGCCTCGACGGGCGAAAGTTCGCGGGATTTCAGGCTTCGGCGGAGCGCAGCGACGGA
>CAIRYQ010000094.1 GCA_903882875.1 uncultured Spartobacteria bacterium
AAAGCCCTGAAAGGGCGGCACACCTTTGCCGCAAGGGCGGCACACTTTGTCCCGCCCTTTCAGGGCTTTGATCCTGTTGGGCCGATGACCCAGGGCGTTGCCCTGGGCTGGCTTGGTGCGCACCGTTGGTGCTCAGAGGCAACTCGCTGCCAAAGTGCATGACACGTTCTAGTGATTAGTTTGGGGAACGGATGCATACATCCTGCGATCCCGAATACGGCCCCGGTGGACAAGATAATTTTTGAGTTCTGCCTCAAGGGAAAAACCGACCTTCTCCAAGACTCGAGCTGACGCAACATTTTCTGGATCCACGAGGGCTTCAATCCTCTCCAGGCGCAGATCGGCAAATCCTCGTAACAGTGCGAGTTTGACCGCGACTGTGGCAATGCCCCGCCCCCAATGCGCTCGCGCGATCACGTATCCCAATGCAGCCCTGCAACACGCATTGCCCGAGCCCTGATCGAGTGTGATGGCGCCAACGACTCCGTCAGAAGTCGTGATCGCCATGAATCACGGATGCCTTTCCGCCACTTGGGCGAGGAACTCGGTCGCCACATCCTTGGACGAATACGCATCCCAGAAAAGCCGTGCCGTAACCACCGGATCCGAAGCCCATGTCATGAAGGCATCGGCATGGTCTCGGCTGATCGGAGTGAGGCTGACGTCAGGCATGTGTGATTCGACAATTTCAAAGTGGATAGCTGTGGCTGGCAAGGCTCGCAAGACCAACCTTCACCGCCATGCGCCGCCCGAGCTGACAGTCGTCCGCCAGCAGGATCGCACCCATGCCGCCGCGCGCAATTTCTCCAGCAAAGACATGGGCTTCGGAGCATCCGGATTAGCGGTGCCACCACCCTGCACCATCTGCATCTGCGACTGGCTCAGCGGAAGAGTGGCGGCAAGGTCTTCGGATTCGGGCGCCATGCAGAAATCGCGGAGAACGACTGGCGCGAGTCTAAGCAGCGCCTCGAAACGTGGCAACTGCGTGTTGCAGTAGGCGGCCTCCACCTTACCCAGACGCTCCGCTCACTTCTTCCCCGCCGCCTGCTGCACGTCGTAGTCGGCCCAGAACTCGACCACGGGGCGGTAGGGAGCAGACCCACCGCCGGCGGCGATGTATTGGAGACTCGGGTGCTGGCGCAGCGGTTCGAGGGGGACTTTGATAAATTTGAGTTCGGAAATGCGGAGCTTCTGCAACTGGCGCAGTTCCCGCAGCGGGGCGTAGTCGGCGATGGGGTTGTTATCGATGAACAGTTCCGCCAGCGGGAGACCCGCCAGTGGGCGAAGATCGGTGATGCGATTGGCGAGAACACTGAGAAACTTGAGCGGTTTGCCGCGCAGCGGACTGAGGTCGGCGATGCTGGCCTGCGCGGAGTCGAGATATTCCAAGGCGGGTGAGTCGGTAAGAAAGGAAAGGTCGGAGCATGGGTTCTGGTTGATTATCACTTTCTTGAGCGGTGCGCCGCGCAGCGGCGAGAAGTCCACGATGCGATTCGCCGTCACCTTGAACTCTTCCAACGGCGCTCCCCGCAGAGGACTGATGTCGCTGATCTTGTGTCCACTAACATAGAAGTGGCGCAACGGCATCGCCGCGAGCGGGCTGAGGTCGGAAATGTCGCTATTTTCGGCAGTGAGTTCGGTGATTGGCATTCCGCGAAGGGGAGAGAGATCGGAGATGCGTGTGTTAGCGATGTAAAGAGTGGTCAGCGCCATGCCGCGCAGCGGTTCGAGCGATTTCACTGCGGTGCCGTCGAGATTGATGCTCCCGATTGGCAGTCCACGCAGGGGTTCAAGAGTATCCGTAGCCTTCGGCAGACCCTCAACTTTGATGGTGCCGTCGGGCTGCACTACCACTTTGCCCACATTTTTCCCGAGCCACTCGTCGAGGCGCTTGCGGACCATTTGCTCCTTCTGCGTCGCGCCGAGGGTGAGGCGCCGGGAGAGGGCGTTGAGTTCACCGCTGGCACCGACTTTGGTGAAGTGCCGGAAGAGGGCGTCGGTGCGCTCGGGCGGGAAGCGGGTGGCGTCGTCAGGCGCGGCGGCGATGGCGTCGAGCACGGGGAGGAGGGCGTCGTGCGCGTGCTGCGCGGGGTCGCGCTGCTGGGCGGTGCGGAAGGCGGCGGCGGCTTCGCCGTAGCGGGCCATGCCGAGCAGCAGCCACGTGCGCCGCCACCAGCCGGCAGTGAGCGCGGGGTCGAGGGCGAGGGCGGCGTCGAGCTTCACGAGCGCGGAGTCGAAGCGCTGGAAGCCGGCCTCGCTCTCCGCGAGGGCGAGGAGGGACGGGGCGCTGGCTTTCAAATCAGCAAGGGCGGCGTTGGCTTTCGCTTCGCCGCGTTGGGCACGCACTGCTTCGCTCTGTGCAAGTGCCTCTCCACGCTCTGCACGTTTGCCCTCGACGATGGCCTTGGTGCCGAGCGTGCTGCCGATGAGGAGCACCGCCGCGACGCCGACGGACGCGGCCTTATGGCGCTTGATGAAGAGTTTGAAGAGCCTCCACACGCCCGCATTCTCCGCACTGGTGGCGAAGCCGTTCTGGTAAGCTTCGATGTCTGCGCTGAACGCGGCGACGGTTTGATAGCGCTTCGCCTTGTCCACCGTGAGCGCTTTCATCACGACCGTGGAGAGCGCCGCAGGCACGCGGCCGCCGGGGCAGTGCGGCAGCGGTTTGATCTTTCGGGCTTCGAGCACTTCACCCTTCGCGCCACGGGCGCCGTTCCCCGCGACGGTGCCAAATGCCGACGGTGGCGTGATGCTGCCGCTGGCGACCTTGCCCAGCACTTCGTCGAGCGTCGCGCCCTCCACTGGCGGGCGCAGCGTGAGGATTGCGTAGAGGATTCCTCCGAGCGAGAAGATGTCCGAGCGCGCATCCATCTCCGCGATGCGACCCTGCGCCTGCTCCGGGCTCATGTATTGCGGCGTGCCCATGATTTCTCCCTCCAGCGTCATGCCCGCATCCCCGCCCGCCTTCTGAGCGAGGAACCGCCGGAGCGCATCGCGCCCGCCGCCGCTCATAAGAACCGTCTCATCGGGATCAGCGGCGGGAAGTGCGGAGTTTTCGTGCACTGGCGTGCCGGCGTCTTCACTCCGCATTCCGCACTCCGCATTCCGCATTTGCTTCGCCAATCCCCAGTCCATCACCAGCACCTCGCCGAACTCGCCCACCATCACGTTCTCCGGTTTCATGTCGCGGTGGATGATCCCGCGCGAGTGCGCAAAGGCGAGCGCGTCGCACACTTTGCAGAAGATCGTGAGCAACCGGTCCAGCGTGTAATGCCGCGCCTCCGCCACGCCGTCGCGCACACCATTGAGGATCGCTTGCAAGGTGCGCCCGTGCACCAGTTTCATCGTGTAGAAAAGCTGCCCCCCCTCATCGCGCCCGATGTCATAAACCGGCACGATGTTCGGATGTGCCAGCCACGCGAGCACCGCCGCCTCGTTGATGAAGCGCTGCCTCTGCTCCGCATCCGCGCCCATCTCCGAAAGCATCACTTTCACCGCCACCGTGCGCCCCAGCTTCCGGTCCACCGCCTCCAGGATGCTGCCCATCCCACCACGCGCGATCTCCTGCCGGAACTCGTAGGGCATGTGCGCATCCGGATTCGCCACGCCCCCGGTGACGGTCTGCACCAGCCTGTCCTCCGAAGGTGCGGAGGACATCACCGTGCGCGCATCTGCTCGGGTGCCAAAGGCTGCGGAGGGATCGGGATTCATGGCCGCGTTCGGCCCGTTGCATGAGGCCGCCGGAGGGAAAATGCAATTCCTCGAAAAAAGTTTCCGCCCTCACGTAAGAAGCCCCGCCCCCGCCGCAATACTGGACAACTGCGGCACACGCCGCGGGACCGCCCCGGAAGGGGCGGACAACAACCAAAACACAAAACAACAAAACCAAATCAACACCATGAAAACCAACAAAGCACATGCATCAAATCCCAAGCACCTGAGGAAGCAGTGGTTCAAGCCGCTCCTTGTTGCAGCGTTCAGCGCTGTGACGATGAGCCTCGTCCCGCATGCTTCGGCGCAGTCACCATTCGATAACCCCTTGCTCATTGACAAAAAACCGCTGCCTCATGGTAAGGGATCCTGGAACCTCACTCCAATCGGCCAAGGAGTTGCAGTTCCCCGTCCTACTCCTCCGCCGATCTTACAGCCACGATAAAACAAGCAGCCACAAGTAAGCCGAGTGGCCTGGCGAGCTTCCGCCCCCATTGGGGGCGGAAGCTGAGCCGCGTACATGGCAAACCATCAGATTCCCGAAACCAATCCGGATTACGATGGTTCACGGTCGCGAGCATGTCGTCCAATGCGGACAGCCCCGGCAAGCGATCTGCCGGATGTCGAATCGCTCCATTCGGTGCGATATTTTCCCGCAGGCGCGTCGAGTCCGAAGCTGTCCTGAAAACTTCCCGTGTTCAGCTTCTTCGAGTTCGTCCACGCGGGTTTCTTGCTGTGGTGCAGGTAAGCGGCGTATTCCCTGCCCGGATTTGCTGGGAGCCGGACAGACGCTCTCTCCGGCAGGCCAAGCACGATTTCATTCACCAGTTTTATTTTCACAAAACTGAGCGCATTCATGAACTTCACGAGAACCGCGAACTGCGCATGGAACGTCTCGCCGCCGCCGGGGTTAGGATTGCGGATACTTGAACGAACCATCCTCGTGTCCGGCGGTGAGGGAGCAATCGAGGCTGCTGAAGAGGCCGCCACCCGCGATCATTCAGATAGACTTCGTCCGCCGTTCCGCGGAAGCCGGTTTCGCTCTCGCCGATGTGAGGTTGTCCCGGTTTGGTGGACACTGAGGGGGACGGGGATGGTTGTTGTTAGAGTCGAGGACGGCCAGCCAGGCGTCGCGCCGGTTTGCGAAGCGGTGGTGGCTGACCAGCTCGACCTTGAGTCGGTGGTCTGCGGCTTGAAGCGCCCGCGCTGCAGGCGCTGTCGTACCGATCTCGCCCGCAAAAGCCCGTGCGCTTCGCACAGCCCGCTCGGTGTCCACCAAACCGAGGCCGCCTCGCGGAAAGTGGGCAGCTCAATCCTTCCGCAAACAAATTCGATCCGTCGCGTAAGAATCCCCGCGGGGGGCGCAATACCTTGCAACGACGGCAAACACACCGCCGCACTTCCCGATAGGGAGGGATCAATGCAACATAACCAAAAGCAACCAATCAGTAATATGAAAACCAACAGCACAAATGCACCAGTCCACTCAACGCTTTCTTCGGAGAGCGTTCCATCGGATAACTCCACCATTCAATGCAATTCATCAGGTCGCCACGGAGCTCTGCTCCCGTTCCTGCGATTGACCTGCGCAGCCTTGTTGCTGTGCACTGCCTTTGCAACGCAACGGGCTTACGGCCAGGGAATCGACTTGCTCGGTATCAAGTCAGGAAGCACCGGAGGAGTCAAACACCACAGCAACCCTCGCCTGTCCTTGGGTCTCAGCCTTCCGACCGATGGTCAAAACCCTTCATCCGATCATCTGGGGAACCTAACACCCCTTCCGGCCCCTCCGCTCCCCCAGGTCACCACATTTGGCCGCCTCGGCGCCATTGGGTGCTATCCGTCCCAAGGGGATGAAAAACTGAAACTGCTTCCACGCCCGTTCCCGATGCCGGACTTCTCCGTGAGGAATTTGTTTGGCTTTAACGGCAATGACGACGGCTGCATCCGCATGCCGGGCAAGCCGATTCGCCCGATTCCATTAGTGATGTCGCCGAGCCCGATCGTCTGATCCAACTCACATGCGCCGTCTCCTGGAGCATGCAAATGGAGCTCAGGGCACGCGGGATACCACAAATCCTGGGCCTGCGACCATGAATGGTAAGTGGGCATCTGAGCGTTGCCATTCGCCGAGAATCCCGCTGCGAGCAGCTTCGCAGCGGGATTTCTTTTGCAGGGTGGAGCCGATGTAAGCAATGCCTCCCTCAAGTTTGTGCTGTCATACCCTTCCCAAATCATCACTGTGATGGCCAATCTCACGAATCATGGATCTCGCCACACGGCTCAGCCTCCTGCAGCGCCTCAAGCAGACGTCCGCCGACTCGGACTGGCGCGACTTTTACGCGAAATACCACGCCGTAATCCTGAGCTTCGCACGCAAGCAGGGCGCGGACGACCACACCGCGGAGGACGTGTTGCAGGAAACAATGATGGTGATGATGCGCAAGCTCCCCGCGTTCGACTATGACGCGCAGCGCGGGCGCTTCCGCAACTGGCTGCTGACCATCGTGACCAACAAAGTCCGCGAGGCGAAGCGCCGCTCGCATGTGGACCGGATGCTCTCAATGGACGCGCTCTCCGGCGACGAGGGGGATGCGTGGGAGAAAAAATTCGCCGCCGAGAATCCCGACGCCGGCGCAAACGTGGAGGATGCGTGGCGGCAGAGCCTGATCGAGGAAGCCCTCCAGCGCGTGCTCAACGATCCACGCACGCGACCCGAGACCGTCGCGATTTTCCGCGCGTGCGCGCTGGAGAACCGGCCCGTGGCGGAAGTCGCCGCGCAATTCGGGCTGAAGGAAAACGCCGTCTATCAAATCAAGAACCGCATGATGACCCGCCTCACCGAGATCGTCACCGCGATGGAAAACGGCCAGGCCGATCCGCCGTCCGCCGAAGAATGACCGCCGCCCGCCACTCACAGCCATGAATTCTCCAGCATCCGATCCCATTTCCCCATCGCCTGCCGAGCTCGCCGCCGCCCAGACGATGCTCCTCACGCGCCGCAGCGCCAACGCGCTCAACGAACGCCTCACCGCCGCATCCGCGCTGCTCCGTGCGCTCGATCGCCTGCCAGCGGAGCCCTCCCTTGTCTTCGCACGCGCCGGCGACGCAAAGGTCGAGGCCGCGCCCATCGGCGCGGGCATCACCGTCGGGCGAGGAAAGGACAGCACGCTCTGCCTCGACGAGTGCGCGGATTTCAGCCGCCGCCATTTTTCCGTGCGCCCGCAGCACGGCGCATGGCTGCTCGAAGACCTCGGCTCGCGCAACGGCACCACCGTGGACGGCCACGACGGCCGCATCACACGCCGCCTGCTGTGCGACGGCGACATCATCTTCGCCGGAAACCTGATGTTCCTTTTCGTCAACCCGGCGGACTGAACCCCGAGAGGGGAAAGTGGTGGATCGTGTCGGACTCGAACCGACAACCTAATGATTAAGAGTCATTTGCTCTACCGATTGAGCTAACGATCCATGGTGAACGAGGGCCGGGACAGTATTCGCACCTAGCGGCGGCTCAAGTTCTTTTTTCCCAGGCCTTGCTCACATCAGTTGCATCGCGTCCACATCCACGACGGCGAAGACATCCTCCGGCATCGTGAGACGGTCGAGCACGTCGCGGATCATGCGGCTCACCTTCAGGATTCCCTGCGCGCGGATCGCGATGTGGAAGCGGAAATTCCCGTGCGATTTCTCCAGCGGCGCAGGCGCGAATTCGCCGAGCGTCACATTCGCCAGCAGCACCTCCTTCAGCCGGCGGTGCAGCGTCTCGGTGGAAAACCGGCCTCGTTCCTGATGCGGAGATCGCACCGTGATGAGGATGAAATGCGTGAACGGCGGCTGCCCCATTTTCTGCCGCCACTCGATCTCCTGCTCGTAGAAACCCTCGAAGTCGTGGTGCCGCGCAAACTGGATCGCCGGATGAAACGGCGTGTAGCTCTGCACGACGACCTCGCCCTCGACATCACCGCGCCCCGCGCGCCCCGCGACCTGCGTGAGCAACTGAAACGTCCGCTCGCTCGCGCGGAAATCCGGCAGGTGCAGGCCCATGTCGGCGTTCACGATTCCGACGAGCGTGACGTTTGGAAAATGCAGCCCCTTCGCGATCATCTGCGTGCCGACGAGAATGTCTATTTTCCCCGTGCGAAATGCGTTCAGCGTCTCGCGGTATGCCTCTCGCCGCTGCATCACGTCGGCGTCCATGCGCTTCACGATCGCCTTTGGAAAAAAACGGCACACGGTGTCCTCGACCTTCTCGGTGCCCGTGCCGGTGTATTTGATTCCCGGATCCTTGCAGCCGGGGCACTTCGTCGGCGCGACTGCGAGGTGCCCGCACATGTGGCACACGACGCGGTTCGCCGCGCGGTGAAATGTGAGCGAGATCGAGCAGTTCGGGCATTCGTGGACGTAGCCGCACTTGCCACAGAGCAGCGTCGTGCTGAAGCCGCGGCGGTTCAGAAAAAGGATCACCTGCTCCTTTTTTTCGAGCCGCGCGGTGATGGCCGCCGTGAGCGGATCGCTGAGGATCGGCGACGATTTTTTCGCCTCCATGCGCATGTCCACGATGCGGATGAACGGCATCTTCTGATCATCCACGCGCAACGTGAGGCGCAGCAGTTCGTATTTGCCGGTGACGGCGTTGTGGTAGCTCTCCAGCGAAGGCGTCGCGCTGCCGAGGAGCACCGCGCATTTTTCAATGTGGCCGCGCAACACCGCGAGGTCGCGCCCGTGGTAACGCGGCGTTTCCTCCTGCTTGTAAGTGTTCTCGTGCTCCTCATCCACGATCACGATTCCGAGCTTTTCCACCGGCGCAAATACCGCCGAGCGCGCACCGATGACCACGCGCGCCGCACCGCTGCGGATGCGGTGCCACTCGTCGTGCCGCTCGCCCTCGCTGAGATGCGAGTGCAGCACCGCGACCTCGTGGTGCGTCGCCGCGAAGCGAGACTTAAACCGCTCGACCGTCTGCGGCGTGAGCGAAATTTCCGGCACGAGCAAAATCGCACCGCCTCCGCGTTCGAGCACGCGCTCGATGGCTTGCAGGTAAATCTCCGTCTTCCCGCTGCCCGTCACGCCGTGGAGCAGGATCGGCTTCGGCGGCGAAGCTCCGTCAACCGCCTCGCACACCTTCGCGAAGACGACGGCCTGCTCCGCGTTCAGTTCGAGCTTCGCATTCGGCACGAAGGTCTCGCTGCCGTGCGGATCGCGCGCGACGGTTTCGGACTCGATGGTGAGGATTCCCTTTTTCGCGAGCGCCTTGACCGTCTGTGGCGCGACGGAACATTTCTCCGCAAGCTCGCTCACGAGCATCGCGCCCTGCGTCGCTTGCAGCGCAATGATCACCTCGGCCTGATTCGGCGCACGCCTGCGGATCGTCTCGATTTCCTCGGCGGAAATTTCGCGCGCAAGCCGCGCCGCAAGCCGCGTCTTGTGTCCGACCTCGGCCTTGCGGATCACGCCCGGCAATGCGGTGCGCAACGCGGCCTCGAGCGGGCAGCAGTAGTAGTTCGCGACCCACTCCGCGAGACGGATGAGCTGCGGGCTCATCGGCGGCTCGCCGCTCACCACTTCCAAAATTTCGCGAATCCCATCGGCGTCCGTCGTCTCGGAAACCGCGATGACCGTGCCGAGCACCGCGCGCGTACGCACCGGCACGCGCACACGGCTGCCGACCACGACCGCGTCAGTGGCCGCCGCGGGAATCTCGTAATCGAACGAGCGCCCTCCGGACTCATCGAGCAGGACGCGCACAAATTTCGGCATGGAGCGAGAATGCAGACCGCGCGCATTTTGTCGAAGACGGAGCGCGTCGCAGAATCATCCGAATCACGGCGCAATTTTGATGCGCCGCAAAATCGCCTTCGCTAGGATCCTGCGAAATGTCCACTGAACCGCTCGTCATTGCCGGCCGCACTTTCCGTTCGCGGCTCCTGCTCGGGACGGGGAAATTTTCCTCAAACCAGGCGATGGCTGACGCACTCGCGGAGAGCGGCACGGAGATCGTCACCGTCGCGCTGCGGCGTGCAGACCTCTCCGGAAAAGGCGACCCATTTGCGAACATCCTCGATTTCATTGATCCGAAAAAATACCTGCTGCTGCCGAACACGAGCGGCGCGATGAACGCCGAGGAAGCCGTGCGCCTCTCGCGGCTCGCGCGCGCGGCCGGCATCAGCGACTGGGTGAAGCTGGAGATTCATCCCGACCCGCGCTACTTGCTGCCTGACGGGATCGAGACACTGAAGGCCGCGGATATCTTGGTGAAGGAAGGCTTCACCGTGCTGCCCTACATCAACGCTGATCCAGTCCTCGCGAAACGCCTCGAAGATGTCGGCTGCGCGACGGTGATGCCGCTCGGCTCGCCCATCGGCAGCAACCGCGGCATCGAGACGCGCGCGCAGATCGAAATCATCCTTGAACAGTGCACCGTGCCCGTCGTCGTGGATGCCGGTATCGGCGCACCGAGCCAGGCTGCTGAGGCTTTGGAAATGGGCGCAGCCGCCGTGCTCGTGAACACCGCCATCGCCATCGCGCCGGACCCGGTTCGCATGGCGCGCGCGTTTCGCCTCGCAGTCGAAGCCGGGCGCGAGGCTTACGAGACGGGACTTGCGGCGCGCGGCGTCACCGCGAGCGCGACGAGCCCGCTCACCGCGTTCCTTCACTCGGCGGCGTGATGCGCGAGGACATCGAGGACTTCATCCTCTACCTCGCGACCGAACGCGGGCTTTCGGACAACTACCAGCTCTCCACGCGCCGCTCGCTGGAGACATTCGCCACATGGGCGCAGCACAAACAACTCGCCGAACCGGGCGCCGTCACGCTTGCGCACTTGCAGGATTTTCTCGCGGAGCGAAAACGCGCGGGCCTCGCCGCTTCGAGCATCAAGCTGGAAATCGTCGCGCTGAAAATTTTCTTCCGCTGGCTCGCGCTGCGCACGCGCATCCCGCACGACGTTGCTGACGTCCTGCCGCTGCCGCGACTGGAGCGCTATCTTCCCGAGACGCTGAATGAGATGCTCGTCGAGCACCTGCTCGCCGCCGTGGACACCACACAGCCGCTCGGCCTGCGCGACCGCGCGATGCTCGAACTGCTCTACGCAAGCGGACTTCGCGCAAGCGAACTCACCGGCGCGCGCCTCGAAACGCTCGACCTCGACAACCGCATGATCCGCGTCACCGGCAAGGGCAACAAGACGCGCATCGTCCCCGTCGGCACGAAGGCGTGCGACGCCATCCGCGCGTATCTCGCGACCGAGCGTCCGCGGCTCGTCTCGAAGTGCACCGGCAGCCACGTCTTCCTTTCGCATCACGGCAAATCGCTCACGACCTCGCGCCTCTGGCAGATCGTGAAGGGTACCGCGAAGCGCGCGGGCATCGAGACGCGCGTGTATCCGCATCTGCTGAGGCACAGCTTCGCCACGCATCTGCTTGGCGGCGGCGCGGACCTGCGCATCATCCAGGAAATGCTCGGCCACGCGGACATCTCCACGACGCAGATTTACACGCACGTCGAGAGCGGGCGGCTGAAGGCGGTGCACAAGAAATTTCACCCGCGCGGGTAAAAAGGCCGGGGCAACTTCGCATCCGTGCCGATTCAGCAGCAGCCAATTCGTCCCGCGATCGGCATCCAACTTTCAACATTCGGGCCTGTGGCTTTCCAGGAAGCGCCATCATCCGCGGCTGAGGACGAAAGAATGCGGCAAGCTTCCATCGCGTCACACTCCAGATCAGCGCGCCTCCTGCCATCGGCGGCTGCTAATACACTTCCACCGGCGAGCGTTTGCCATCTTCGGGGCTGCGCTGCGCTGCGCGTTCTGCGCCGAGAGTGGCGATGCGCAGAACCATGACTTCGGCGTCGCGTCGGTGGAACTCGGCTTCGTCCCACGGATCGGGCTTCACGAGCTTTGCTTTGAGCGCGGCGACGTTTGCGAGCGCGCGGTCGAGATCGGCGCGCGGGATTTTTCCGAGGAAGCCGTGTGCCTTCTCCACCATCTCGACGCGGTGGCAGATCATCGCGATGTCATTGCCCGCGGTGATGGCGAGCTGGATCACTTTTTCCAGACCCGTGTCGCCGGTGCCGTATGGGTTCAGGATCGCGCCCATGTCGAGATCGTCCGTCATCACGAGGCCGCGGAAGCCGAACTCGCCGCGGAGCAGGTCGGTGATGATTTTTCGCGATAGCGAAGTCGGAATGCCGCTGTCGTCGAGCGATGGGTAGAATGCGTGACCAATCATCATCGAGTCCACGGGGCTCGTTCTCGCGGGTGTGGAGAAATGTTTGAAGACGGCGAGTTCGTGCGGATCAAGTTCGGCGCGCGAAAGGGGCACGCTCGGCAGCTCGTGGTGCGCGTCGGCGGGAGCGCGCGAGTAGCCGGGAAAATGCTTGCCGCATGTCGCGATGCCCTCGGCGCGCAGCGCGTCGTTGAACGCGCCCGCGTTGCGGATGACTTGCGCGGCATCGTCGCCGTAGCAGCGGCCGCGGAGTGAATTGTCGGCCTCGTCGTCGAACGAGATGTCGAGCACGGGGCAGAGATCCAGATTGAACCCGAACATGCGCAGCAGCCGCCCGGTGATGCGCCCGTGGTCGCGGATGAGCGCGAGGTCGCCACGGTCGCGGAGGTTGTTCGCGTTCGGCGGCTCGTTGCCGATGAGCTTCAGCCGCGAGACGCGCCCGCCTTCCTGATCAATGGTGATGATCGGCTCGACATCCGAGAGGTCGCGCAGGTCGTCGCAAAGTTTGCGCAGTTGCGCAGGCGTTTGGATGTTCCGTCCGAAAAGGATGAATGCGCCGGGCTGGATGCGGCGGAACGCGGCGGCAGTCTGCGCGTCGAGCACGGGACCGGGCACGCCTGTCATGAGGAGTTGGCCGAGAGTGGAAGGCATGAGATCGGTGACTGGTGAATGGCGGTTCGTGTACGGGCAAGCGCGGAGCGGTCGCGCCTGCATTATAAATTTCCGCAGCCTGCCTTTCCTGTCGCTGGAATCCGTTGTGCAACGCATCCACCATTCGCCACATGCGACGGACTTTTGCTGTCTCTAAAAATTGGTTCCGCCTGTGCGCCTCATCTGCAGTTCATCACCGGGGTGAGGATTGCCTGTCGAACCAAGCTTTGCTGACAGGGCAACCCCCTTTGTTCAGCGTGGCAATCATAGGTTGGCGAAAATTGAGAGACGGAAACGGCGCGGCTTTGGAAGCTGCGGACATTCATCCGGGAGGTGAATGCGGCACTCCCACGCAAAATTCCCAGCCGCTGCTTCTCAACTCCCCATGAGAGCCGGGCGTTGCACTACTTCCCTTTGCCCTGCGCAACGGTGATCGCGGACACGCTTCCATTCGTCTCGAAGTCCTTGCCGAAGGAAAGCTCCACCTTCGCCGCCGCACCCGCGACGCCAAGCACGGTGATGGTGGGCGGCGTGGTGTAGCCGTAGCCGCCGCCGGTGATCTCGTAACCGATCACCGCGCCATTTTTCACCAGCGCATTCGCCGTCGCGGGCGTGACTTTCCACAGACCGCCGCGGCCGGGCGGGTAGCGGTAGAAGTTCGACACGGTGTCCAGCCGCTCATTGGTGATGCCGAATTTCCCCAGCGCCTCCATGAGCACCTTCTTGTTCGCCTGCGCCTCCTCGCGCGACGGCCCGCCGCTGCCCGGCCCCGCGGGATGCACGCGGCTGAACGCATCGCGGAACACCTCGTCCTTCACGCCCAGCGCGGCGGCGATGAGCACCACGGGCCGGCCATGATCCACCGGCACGGTCTCATGCCCGCCGGAGAAAGTGACGGGCACCCGCGTGACTCCCGGCGGGAGCGCCTTGGGTTCGGCATGGCTGGTGAAAGTCGCGGTGGTGATTGCAACGATGGCGAGGAGGAATGCGGATGGCTTCATAGTGCGCAACCCTAGCCTCCCCCGCGTAAAGCCCGCATGTGGATTCCGCGGGAGATTTGTGAAGCGGGTGTAAAAAATCGAGGCGACTGGCATCGCGGAAAAAATCACGCCGGCCTGGCTGAGCATGCTGCGCTTGCGCCCGCCGCTGTTCGCGGGCATCCTCCCGCCATGCTCTCCGTGCTCGACAGCCCCACGCTCCGCGCTCGCGTGTCTCCGCTCAGCGTTGCGTTCTATCACAATCTCGGCGAGTTCAACGAACATGGCCGTCGCACCGAACTCATCCGAGGCATCGTCGTCGAAAAAACGAGCAAGTCTCCGCTGCATTCCTCCATCGCCACGCGCCTTTACCGCCTCATTCTCGGCCAGCTTCCCGAAGGCTACTCCGCGTGGAAGGAAGAACCTCTCACCCTGCGCGACTCCGAGCCCGAACCGGATGTATCGGTCGTAAAAACCGACTGGAGCGCACACGATCACGGCCATCCTACGACCGCCGCACTCGTGATCGAAGTCGCGGTCACCACGCCCGAAGATGATCGCGCGCTCGCCGAGATTTACGCCGAGGCGGGCGTCGGCGAATACTGGGTCGTGCTGCCGAAGGAGCGCGCCATCGAAGTCTTCCGCCAGCCCGAGGGCCTCGCCTACCGCGAGGTGCGCCGCTACGAATTCGCGGACGAACTCGCGTGCAGCACCGTGCCGGGCGTGAAGGTCGTGCTGGCGGATTTGTTCGCGGGCATCAGCGCGTAGAGTGGCGGGCATATCGGATCCCACGGCAGAGGAATCATGCACACCGGCGGGAGCGCCGGACACCGCAGGCGGCTTCGGGAGCATGGCGGGGTGACGGCACGGCATCGTGGGGCGATGCACGGGTACCGTGTGACCTCTCATGCGCAGCCGGGCGTTATTCGGGCGGTTTTCGGGGTCATTTTGCAGCACCAAGCGACGTTTCCACGGTACGCTGGGATCGTTGCGCGGTGCGCTGGAGTCACTGCGCGGTACCGCGCGACGACTGCGCGGTGCCGTGGGAGGGGTGCTTGGCGCGCAAAACAGCCCCTTTTCACGCCAAGGAGGCGTCGCGCGGCACGCTGGAGTCATTCAGCGGTACCGTGGAACCATTCCAGCGCACCGCGCAATGATCCCAGCGCACCGTGCGATCACTCCAGCGTACCGCGGAGTGACTCCAGCGCACCGCGGAACCATTCCAGCGTGCCGTTGGAGGGGTCCTTAGACCGCTTTTGCCACTTCCGGCGCACATTTGGACCCTCCAGCGCACATTTGCACCGTCCCAGCCTTGCGGCGGCAACAGCGCCATCAGCACGCGGAGGTTGCGGAAAAATCATCCGCTGTGTCGCGGATTAAAACGGCGCGATGAGCACGATGGCCTGCCGTCCGTGCCGACGATAGATGCGGAAATCCGAATCGGTCGTCCACACACGCGCTTGCGCATCGTTCTCGACCATCGCCACCAAGCATGCGTCGGCGAAATCCATCGGCGAGTCCGCATACTTTTCCAGCAGCCGCCACACGACGCCGGATGCTGGCTCGAAATCCAAACCCACCCGCAGCACTCCCGTCTTGTGCAGACGGGCGAGCGCATTTCGCGACGGCCCGGATTCCCCGAGGAGATGCCATGCTTCCGTCAGCACGGCCTGGCAGGTGATGACCGGCGGTTGCAGCGTCTTGAAGACTCCCACTGCCCACGCGTGCCACGCATCCGAGCGATCCAGCAGCGCGACGAGCGCACCGGTATCCGCCAGCACTGCGGCCATCAGCGTGCGGTCCGCTTGCGCCCGAGGCCGGCGAGATGCGCCTTGTTCGTGGAGAGATCGCGCTTCCCGCTCGCGCCGAGCCGGCCCGGCTCCTCAAAAAGTTCGCGGCTCAAGTCGTAGCAACTCGGCCCCGAGCCCAGCCGCGCCAGCAGACGCCGCAGCAAGGATTCCTGCTGCTTGCGCGGTAGGGTTTCCACGGCTTGTTCGATCTCGGCGAGCGTGCTCATGCGGGGAAATCCTAGCAGCATTCGCAGCTCGGGCAAGACTCCAGCAGGATTCACAAACCGCAGTTCACCGCAATTCCACGATGCGCTGCCCGCTCTCGAACGCCTGCTGGATGGACTGCCAGTCCGCGGCGAAGCGGGCGAGCAGCGCGGCGTTCCGGCAGTTGCCGATTCGCACCCAGAGCAGACGGCCCGTGTCGCCCTCGCGGTTGGCGAGGAGAAAGAAATCCTCGTCCTTGGAAATGACGATGCGGTTTTCAGCCGCAGCGTGCGCCCAGATGCCGGTGTCGGGCAGCGAGTCGAGGCCGAGATTCAGGATGTGAACTGCATCCGCGCCCTGCGCAGCGAGCCATTGGGCGAGCGCGACCGGCAACTGGTTGTCCACGAGCAGCCTCACGCGGCGGTAAGCACCGTGTGATCCGCAAGCCGCGCGGCGTAGAGGAGCACGGCCTGGATGTCAGCCGCTTCGAGGAAGGAATAATCGGCGAGGATTTCCTCGTGCGAAGCGCCCGCCGCGAGGAGTTCCAGCACGTCCACCACACGCAGGCGCGTCCCGCGGATGCAGGGACGTCCGCCGCACTTGCCGGGTTCGATGGTGATACGGTCGAGGAGCGACATGTGCAGAGGCTAGTCGGATTGTTGCGGGAGACAAGGGCGCTTCCGCTTCTGGAAAAACTGGTTAGCGGACCGAGAACCTCAGAACAGCTTTTTTGACATCGCACGTTCAAGGACCATGATTCGCCAATCATGGCTGAAATCGGAATGCCCATTTATGCGGATATTGAGAGGCACCTCCTCGACCCAGTTGGCGTTGATGATGCCAAACACCACTGGTCACCGTCGAACTCTGCGGCTGGAAAACTATTTCGGTGCGTCGAATGCCTCCGTGATGTCCGTGAGCAAATTGAGCATATTGCGAATGCCAAAGTGAAAGATAAGCAGAAGCGGAGAGCCAAGATGCTTACGACGCCCCTTCATTCGCTCGCGGTATGTGTTCGGGATTTGCTGAACGACTGTTCAAGTAACCCGGATACCGTAAAAAGTATGCCTGCTGATGCGCACAAGCTGCTTCCCGCGATGCTTGCCGCATTAACTCGGCATGTTCCTGTCGGTAAGGACCGGCTTCTATCGCAAGTGCGCGACAAGACCGCAGCGCACGTGGATAAGTCTATTCGGCCATTTCAAGCACGTGAGTTGATTCGGAAATTGGAACTCCATGACCTTGGGCTGTGGCTCGATGTGAGCATCGGCATCCTTTGCGAACTCCTGAAATTGCCAATTTATTCATGGGGCTGCGAATCACTGGAAGCCAATGTGATTAGAGTGATGATGTGCGAGCCATTCTTGGTGACGATGCGCGTTGAAGACGAACAGGTTGTTGAACTGATGGGAGTTCATATGGTCGCGAGATCCCCAAAAAGGGATGTCTCAGACCTCATCATCGAGATCGTCAATGACTCTCGGTTTATGTTCCGACCGAACGATCCTCAGATTAAAGGCTGGGTTAAAGGCCCGCTTTCAGAGACATGGGCGAATACGGTCGAGTGCTTTTCACACCTTGGCGAAGCAGTGGAGGAAAAGCCCACCGCCACAACTTAAAGCCCCTGCGCACTTGTTGCTGTTCGAGTGCTTCAAATGCCAGGCTCATGAGCAGGCGAAGAACCACTCGCGCCTTGCCCAGTGCGCCGCTGGTGCTAGCTTCTACGCCATGAGCATCACGGCCATCGTCGAGAACGACACGATCAAGCTGCCCATGCATGTGCCTGACGGCACTCGCGTGGAGGTCACCCTGCCGAGGGAAAGCGTGGCGGGTGGAAAGTCGTTCTATGAGGCCGCACACGAGTTCATCGGGATGTTCGAGGGGCCGCGCGATCTCTCGACGAACCCGCGTCATCTCGACGACTTCGGCAAGTGAGCGCCGTCATCGCGGATGCCGGTGTGCTCGTCGCTCTGCTGGTGCGCAGCGACCAGCATCACGCATGGGCGAGTAAAGAAGCCCGCGGCATCGCGTTTCCGCTTCATACCTGCGAGGCCGCGCTGGCCGAGGCGGCGCATCTGCTTCGCCGCGGAGGAGCGAATGAAACGATCCTTGCCGAGTGGTTGGAACGCGGGCTTCTCCGCATTCCGTTTGTGCTTCAGTCGGAGTCGGCGGCTGTGAAGGCGCTGATGCGCGAT
The DNA here is from genome assembly GCA_903882875.1 of uncultured Spartobacteria bacterium. Taxonomy (GTDB): domain Bacteria; phylum Verrucomicrobiota; class Verrucomicrobiia; order Chthoniobacterales; family Chthoniobacteraceae; genus SXWH01. The sequence goes on from CAIRYQ010000094.1 coordinate 17,754, forward strand.
TACCGCGACGTGCCGATGTCGCTCGCGGATGCGTGCCTCGTTCGCATGGCAGAACTGGATAGCACGGCGAGAGTCTGGACGACGGATTCGCATTTCCAAATCTATCGGCGGCACGGACGAGAACCAATTGCATTGGTCGCGCCGTTCTAGGACTGCGCGTCAGTCCCCGTAGCCGCCCGGATGCTTCACATGCCAGGCCCAGGCGCTGGCGATGATTTTTTCCACGTCCTGGAATTGCGGCTTCCAGCCGAGTTCGGCGCGGACTTTTTCCGAGCCGGCGATGAGGCGCGGCGGGTCGCCGGGGCGGCGCGGCTTTTCGAGGACGGCGATTTTCTGGCCGGTGACCTTTTCGCAGGTGGCGATGATTTCGCGGACGCTGGTGCCGCCGCCGGTGCCGAGGTTGTATTTCGCGCTGTGCGGGGCGGTGAGGGCGAGCATGTGCGCCTGCGCGAGGTCAAGGATGTGGATGTAGTCGCGGATGCACGTGCCGTCGGGCGTGGGGTAGTCGGTGCCGTAGATTTCGACGTGCGGCTTCTGGCCGAGGGCGACTTTGAGGACGTTCGGAATGAGGTGGGTCTCGATGCGGTGATCCTCGCCGAACGTCTCGCTGGCGCCGGCGGCGTTGAAGTAGCGCAGGGCGACGTAGGTGAGTCCGTGGATTTCGGAATACCAGCGGAGGACTTGCTCGAACATGAGCTTGCTCTCGCCGTAGGGATTGATGGGGCGCTGCGGGAGCGTTTCATCAATGGGCATGCGCTCGGGCACGCCGAAGGTGGCGCAGGTGCTGGAGAAGACGAGGCGCTTGCAGCCGGCGGCGTGCATGGCGTCGAGGAGATTGATGCCGCCATAGACGTTGTTGCGGAAATATTTCGAGGGGTTCGTCATGCTCTCGCCGACGAGGGCGTTCGCCGCGAAGTGCATGACGGCGTGGGGCTGCACATTTTTCAGCGCGACCTCGATGTCGTGGCGCTGCTGGAGGTCGCCGACGATGAGCGTGGCGCGCGGATCCACGGCGGAGCGGTGGCCTTCGGTGAGGTTGTCAAAGACGGTGACGGTGTGGCCGGCGTTGATGAGTTGCTCAACGCAGATGCTGCCAATGTAGCCGGCTCCGCCGGTGACGAGGATTTTCATTCGCACAGTGGTCTAGCGGAATGCGTGCCGCTTGTGAAGTCGCGAGGCTTTAGCGAATGGAGGCAGTGACTGGTGCTCTGCTCACGAGTGGCTTTCGGAAAACCGTAGGACCAGTCACTTTTCACCAGTCACCAACCACCGGGCGAAGGCGGCGGCTTACTGCCGCGCGCCTTGCAACGCTTTGGGCCGCCAGTCGGGTTTTGTGAGGCGCGAGTTTGCGCGGTATTCGAAGAGCTTGCTCACGGGGAAGAGCAGGATGCCTGGGAGTCCGCGGGCATTGATGCGGACATCGTAGTCGAGCTTGTCCTCGGTGAGCCAGATGCGGCCGCCGCCGAACATGGAAAAGCCGTTGCCCTGAACGACGAGATCCTTGTTTGTGAGAATGCCATCGCTCATCGAAAAGGTGCCGGTGGCCTTGTGCGCGCGGCTGACGCCCATGCCGGGGACAATCTTGTTCAGGATTTCGCTGAGCGGGCCGAGGAACGGGATCGCGAAAACATTTCCCTCGGTGATGGCCACCTCACCCTCGCCGCGCAGCGAGGCCGCCGCGCCGCCTTTGCCGGTGAAAGTGCAGGAGCCGTCAAGCTTCCCCTTCGAGTCGTCGAAACCGAAGTAGAGCTTCGAGAGCTTGGAAAATTCCGCGCCCGCGATGCGGATGGTGAGGGATTCGCCGGGCTTTGCCTTGAGCGTGGAGATGTCGCCTTCGGCGGTGAGCGCGCCGCCGAAGAGTTCGCCGCGCACGTCGGTGAGTTTCAGGCTTTCGTCGGTGAAGAACAGACGGCCCTTCATCGAGTCGAAGTGGAGATCCTTTTTGCAGAATGTGTAGTCCATCCCGCCCGGCGCGTCGGCGATGACGGTGAGGCGCGTCTGCGTGCCGCCCTTGCGCGGATCGAGCGTGCCGTCGAGCCGCAGCGACGGCGGCCTTTTTCCGAAACGGTAGGGCTTCACATCCTGGACGAGATCAGGATCGATCCAGAGCGCGACCTCGGCGGGGTGCATCGTGCTGCGCACATCTTTGAGCGTGTAGAAGCCCGTCTTGAGATCGAGCGCGAGGCCGCCTCTGCCGGAGCCCTCGGCGCGTGTCACCTCGAAGGTGTCGAGCGTGATCACGCGCCCGTCGAAGCGGAATGCGGCCTCGGCACCGCGCGCCTCGACGCCGCGGTAGATCGCGCGGCCAAGTTTCAGTGTGCCAGCGATCTCCTTGGCTTTGTGCCGGAATGTGACATCGAGACTGCTGGCATCCGCGCCGCGGTAAGTGGTGCGCCCGAGCTTCAGCGTGCCTGCGGTCTCGCCGCCGTTGTGCCGGAATGTGAGGTCGGCGCTGCCGATATCCGCGCCGGCGATGACCGTGTGCCCGAGCTTCAGGTCGCCGGCGGCCGAGAGCGTGTCGAGGCCCGGCGCGGTGCCGCGTGCGCTGAGGGTGATGCGCGGCGGCTCGTGGAATTTCGCCAGCGCGAGCTTCTCGCGCATCTCGGGGCCGAGCAGCGGCGCGATGATCTGCGGCGCGATGTTGCTCGTGAGCCCGAGGCGGAAGTCGCCGTTGCCTGTGGCGTCGTAGTCCTGCTGCGCGTTGCCGGTGATCTCGCCGCCGTTTTCATGCTGGAGCAAAAAATCGCGCACAGCCCAGCGTCGGCCATCCCACGAGATGTCCGCGCTGACCGCTTCGATCGGCACGCCGCCGTACAGAAATTTCCCGACACCCGCGTGGCCGAGCACCTGGAGTTTCGGCGGTACGCCGCGCTCCTTCGCAAATTCCGCTCGCGCGGTGAGGTCGAGCCGCGGCGGATACGGGAACGTGAAATCCGCGAGCACGTCCACGGTGCCGGCGAGGGCACTCACATTTGCCGAACGCAGCATGGCCGGCAAATCGAGGCTCGATCGCAGGCGCAATTCCGCAGTGCGCGTCTTCGGATCCAGATTGCCAGAAGCCTTGAGGGTTCCCTTCGCATCCGAGGCTTCGAGGCGCTGGAGGAGCAGCGCGTTGCCCTGCCAGACGGCGGAGAGCACGAGCGACGAGAGCGCGTAGCGCCCGCGGCGGATTTTTTCCCCTCGGAACTGAGCCTCGACGGTGATATCGCCCGGCTTCCCGAGGTCGCCGCTGAAAGTCACCGCGAGCGTCGGCAACGGGCCGTCGTAGCGCAGCGCGGCGAGTTCGCGCACGAGCGTCTCCAGGAGTTCGGAGTTTGCGCCGCTTTTCTCCTTCGCGAATGATATGCCCGAAGGCACGGCGAGGCTGCCGTTCGCACGCACGCGGATGCCGGAGACGATCGCGTCGAGCCGCATGACCTGCACCTGATCCGGCGGGAAAAGGATGCGCGCATTCAGCCGATCCACGCGCAGCGCGGGGCCGAACGGGTTCTGCGAATCGAGCGGGATTTGCAGCGTCGTGTCCACGAGCGTGAGCGCGTCGAGGAAAGGCTTGTGCTTCGCGGCGTTCGCGTAGTTCGCCTCGATGACCATCTCGTTCATCTGCGCGATCACGCGATTGCGCTCGGGCGAGTCGTAAAAGCGCACGTCCTTCGCGACGAGACCGCGGAACGGGCGCACCGTGAGCCGCGCAAAGGACACCTCGACACCGTGCTTGCGCACTTCCTTCACGACCCACTCGCGCCACGACTTCGTGAGGCCGCGGTTATAGAGATAGCGCCCGCCGATTCCCGCTGCGAGCAGCAGGACGAAAAACAGGATTTGCAGGAAGCGCCGCACGCCGCCGAGCATCCCGCGAAGTGCGCGCCATCGCCAACCATTTCTGCCGCGCGGAAAAATGTGCAGCGTGCGTGAAAACGCGCACGGTTCACAGCGGCGTGGACGTGCGCGGCGCACCGCCCCCAGAGGAAAACACGAATGAAAAATTGAATGGCACTCGCGATGCTACGGTCACACTTCCGATGATAACTCCAAATTGTCGGGAACGCCTCACAGCTTCGGATTTCGAATTTATCGCCGGCACGCTCGGGGCCGGGAGAAACAACACCGCGACGCTCGCGGAACTGCTCACGGATGCGGAAATGCGCGACACGATCCTCGACAGCGAGGCGCTTTTCCAAGCCGTGCTGCAGGGCGACGCGCAGCTCCGCATTTCGCCGCAGTGCTACTTTTACATCCTGCTCCGCCATGTGCTGAAGGATCGCGGCATCGTGAACCGCGAGACGTGCGACTACCTCGCATCGCTGCTGGAAACTTTCTCGCGCACCGAGCGGATGCGCGCGCCGGGCGGCGCGGGCCACGGGCCGCAACAATACGTGAGCGACCTGCTGCTCGCGCTGCAAAAGGCGTCGGCGTCGCAGGCATTCCTGCTGCGCGCGCACATCGGGAACTACACGCTGTTCATCTCGGGAGTGTTCCAGGATCGTGTCGAGAGCCGCAGCCGTCGCGGCGGGCCGGACATCGAGTTTCTCGAGGGCGTAGGTGCTGCGAATTTCCAAAGTGCCGCGGCACACCCGTTCGCACGGCAGCATTCGCTGTCGCCGATTTTCGGGGAACTGAGCGAGCGGTTCCACGACCTGCGCCTCGCGCTGAACGAGACCGCCGAGAAGCACCTGCACATGGATGAAACGCCGCCGCTGCTTTTCACATGAACTCGCTCTTTGCCGACATCACGCGGCTTCTCGAACGCACTTACGCCGCGAGCGGCGTGGCGCTGGAGGACTGCCTGATCGGCAGCGAGCGATGCGAGCATCTCACGCGGCTCGCGGGCGCGCAGGCGCGGGAGTTGAGCGAGATCGCGCGCACCTTCCTGCGGCACAGCGGGGACAACCTTTTCATCGGCATCTACTATTCGCGCTGGCTCATCGAGCAGCTCGAACGGCATGACCCGCGGCGAGGACTGAGCGACTCGAACATCGCTCACCTCATCGCGTTCGTGGAGGAGATCGATCACGCGCTGCATGCGTCGCTCGCGTTCCGGCGCGGCGAGCGCGGCATCGCGACGGAGGATTTCGCGCGCAACCTCGAACTCCAGGCGCGCGTGGACACGTATCTCGTGCTGCTGCTCTTCACCGCGTTCTTCCGCAAGACGCAGCGCATCTCGCGGACGGATCGCCGCTGGCTGCGTTTTCATCTTTTCCAGCGCGAAAATCCGAATGCGTTTTCCGACCCGAACCTGCGCGGGCGCTACCTTGAGACGACTGAACTCGCCGCGCAGTACACGCGGATGCTCGACGCACTGAACGCCGCGCGGCGCGTGGATGAGATCCGCATTTTCCACGCACTCGACTACGCGGGAAAAAAGGAGCGCATTCTCCAACTCATGGATCGGGACGCGAACTAGGCGCGCTGTTCGGCCAGCACCAATTCGAGATATTCGCGGTACGGGCTCTTCGGCGAATCGGCGATGCACGCTTCGAGTCCGGCGCGATTGATGAATCCTTGGTTGTAGGCGATTTCCTCGAGGCACGCGATTTTCAGTCCCTGCCGGTTTTCGATCGCGGCGATGTAGTTGCCCGCGTCGAGCAGGCTCGCCTGCGTGCCCGTGTCCAGCCACGCCATGCCGCGGCCCAGCACCTTCACGCGCAGCGTGCCGCGGCGGAGGTACTCGCGGTTCACGTCGGTGATCTCAAGTTCGCCGCGCGCGCCGGGCTTCAAGTTTTTGGCGATGTCCACCACGTCGCTGTCATACACGTACAGCCCCGGAACGGCGAACTGGCTCTTCGGCTGCTTCGGCTTTTCCTCGATGCTCAGCGCGCGCCCGTCCTTGTCGAACTCGACCACACCGTAGCGCTCCGGGTCTTTCACTTGGTAGCCAAAGACGCACGCACCACCGTCCGCGCCGACCTGTGCGAGCGCCGCGCGGAAGAAGTCGAGCTTCCCGTAAAAAATGTTGTCGCCGAGGATCAGGCACGACGGATCCTTGCCGACGAAATCCGCGCCGAGCACGTACGCCTGCGCGAGCCCGGCGGGTTTCGGCTGCTCGACATATTCGAAGCGCATCCCGAGCCGTTTGCCATCGCCGAGCAGGTCGCGGAACATCGGCAGATCCTTCGGCGTCGAGATGAAGAGCACCTCGCGCAGCCCGCCGAGCATCAGCGTGGCGAGCGGATAATAGATCATCGGCTTGTCGTACACAGGCAGCAGTTGCTTGCACGCGATGCGCGTGAGCGGATGCAATCGCGTGCCCGCGCCGCCGGCGAGGATGATGGCTTTGGTGGGCTGGCTCATTGGGGAAAAGTTCCGAGTGTGCCGTAGAAGCGAAAATGACGCCCGACGCAACCACGCATTCACCATCGGCAACTCGACGGTCCACATCCGGCGCACGCAATTCTCGCACACGGCTTTACTCGCGCACTGTTCGCTGTTCACCTGTCCGCACATCCCCGCGCGACGAAAAATTCAACAACACCCCGACTCATGGACAAAGACGCAAAAGCCTTCCTCTTCGACCTCCTCTCCACGCCGAGCCCAACGGGCTTTGAACTCGCCGGCCAGCGCAAGTGGGCCGCTTACGTCCGCAACTTTTCCGACCGCGTGGAAAACGACGCCTACGGCACCGCGTGGGCGACGCTCAATGGCCGCAATCCGAAATCGCGCCGCATCATGCTCGAAGCGCATGCGGACGAAATCGGCTTCATCGTGAAGCATATCACGAAGGACGGTTTCCTCCGCGTGGACCGAATCGGCGGCAGCGACACGGCGACCGCGCGCGGGCGCAGGCTCGACATCCAGGGCGACAAAGGCGTCGTCCGCGGCATCATCGGCAACACCGCCATTCATCTCCGCAAGGACAGCCTCGCCGACGAGAAGGCGCCGAAAATCCACGAGCTGTACGTGGACGTCGGCGCGTCGTCAGACAAGGAGGTGAAAAAGCTCGGCATCCGCGTCGGCCATCCCGCCGTGTATGCGGACACCGTCGAGGAATTCGGCCCCCACCGCATCGTCGGCCGCGCGCTGGATAATCGCCTCGGCGGTTTCATCCTCTCGCAAGTCCTCGCACGCCTTTCCAAAAACCGCTCGAAGCTCCAGAGCACCGTTATCGCCGTGAACGCCGTGCAGGAGGAAATCGGCGGCCACGGCGCAAAGATGGTCGCGCACCGGCTCATGCCCGACATCGCGATCGTCCTCGACGTCACGCACGCGACTGACACGCCCGGCATTGATTACGCCGTGCACGGCGAGGTGAAATTCACCGGTGGCCCGAGCATCACGCACGGCACGTGTAATCACCCGAAAGTCATCAAGCGCATCATCAAGGTCGCGGAGAAAAACAAAATCCCGCTCCAGCACGAAAGCAGTTCGCGCTACAGCGGCACGGACACTGACGTGATCTTCGACACAAAGGAAGGCATCCCCAGCGCGCTGATTTCACTCCCGCTCCGCTACATGCACTCCGTCGTGGAAATGGCCGACCTCCGCGACGTGGAGAAGACCATCGAACTCATCACGCGCGTCGTCGAGAGCGTGACGGACGACGATGACTTCGCGCACAAGCTCTAACCGGGTTGCAAAGCCGTCGTGCTTTGGATCGATCCTGCCGGTGCCGCGCTTGACACCGTGCGGCATGGCCCGGATTTTTCCACGATGAACTGTGACCGCCGCACCGAATGCGCCGCCGAATGAAACGGATCTCGCGCCGGGACTTTGCGCGGATGGGAGCGGCGGGAATCGGCACGGCGGCGTTGCGTTCGTTTGCTGCGGAGGAAATGCACATGCCGGAGAAGCCGACGGGCGTCCCGACGATGTGGATCGGCGCGGTGACGCACGACAGTGGCGTACTGAAGGCAAAGCTCCCGCCGCGGGCCGAAGCGCGGCTGCTCGTGGCCGCGCACGATGCGGAGCCGTTCATTTTCACGCCGGAGCCGCTCGTGGAAAAATCGGGCACGGTGCGCACGTTCCGCCTGCGCGGGCTCGCGGCGCTGACGCGGTACACCTGCACGCTCGAGGTGAACGGCAAACCGTCGAGCCATCCGCCGGCGTCGCTGCGCACTTTTCCGACGCAGGGAAATGCGACGTCGTTCGGGTTTGCATTCGGCTCGTGTGCGCGCACGGGCTCGGAGCACCCGATCTTCGAGACAATCCGGAAACGCGACCCCGCGTTCTTCCTGCACCTCGGGGATCTGCACTACGTGAACATCTCGCGCAACGAGCCGCATTTTTTCCGCGCGGCGTGGGACACGGTGCTCGCGTCCACGACGCAGGGCGCACTCTACCGCACGGTGCCGCTCGCATACATCTGGGACGATCATGATTTCGGCCCGAATGACTCCGACGCCCGAACGCCATCGCGCACAGCGGCGAGGCATGTGTATCGCGAGTACGCGCCGCATTATCCGCTGCCCGCGGGAGACGGTGACGCGGCGATTTACCAGGCGTTCAGCATCGGGCGCGCGCGCTTCATTCTCACGGATCTGCGCAGCGAGCGCTCCGCGAAAAGCACGCGCGACGGCGCGGCAAAGACGATGCTCGGCGCGGCGCAGAAGGAATGGTTCAAGCGCGAACTTGCGGCAGCGGCGCGTTCGCACGCGGTCGTTTTCTGGGCGAGCAGCGTGCCGTGGATCGGCGCGGCGGACCACGGCGACGCGTGGTCGGGCTACGCGGATGAACGGCGAGAGATCGCGGCCTTCATCGCGCAGAATGGAATCCGCAATCTCGTCATCCTCTGCGGCGACGCGCACATGCTCGCCGCGGACGACGGACGGAACAGCGACTACACGGGCGTGCGCGGCCTGCGCCTCCCGGTTTTGCACGGTTCGCCATTTGATCAGGGCGCGAGTCTGAAGGGCGGGCCGTACAGCCACGGCGTCCACCTGCCGGAGCCTGGCGAGGGCTGCTTCGGCTGGGTGAATGTGCTCGACGAAGGCGGCGGCGTGCGCATCGAGTTCACGGGCTGTGACGAGTTCGGCGAGGTGAAAGTGCGGATGGCTTTCGCGGTGTGAATCTTCAGGCGAAGCTGCGGGCTTGCGGAACCGCCCGTGCTCACGTTTGCTCGGCGTTACCGATGCTCCGCCCATTCCTTCTCTCGCTCATCGCGTTCAGCCTCCCCGCGTGTGCCGCGGACAAACCCGCCGCCGATCCGGCCGCGGGCTATGGCCAGCAGCCCGTTGCTTCGCCGGAGCCGGCGAAGGGCGCACCGCGGATCACTTTCACGGAATGCCATGTGGACGGCCCATACATCGCGTTCACTTTCGACGACGGCCCGCACCCGGTGCAGACTCCGCGTGTTTTGAAAATGCTGAAGGAACGCAACATCAAGGCGACGTTCTTCTGCCTCGGCGAATGCGTCGCGCAAAACCCGGATGTCGCAAAGCAGATCGTCGAGGAAGGCCACGAGATCGCGAACCATTCGTGGAACCACCCGCAGCTCTCGAAGATGAGCGAGGCCGCGGTGAAAGATCAGCTCGATCGCGCGCACAACGTCATCAAGCAGACGACTGGCATCACGCCGACGCTCATGCGCCCGCCATACGGCGCTTTCACCGCGAAGCAGCGGACGTGGGCGAACGCGGTGTGGAATTACAAAATCATCCTGTGGGATGTGGACAGCCTCGACTGGAAACATCGCACGCCGGCGAAGACCGAGAGCATCATCATGAAGGAGACAAAGAACGGCTCCATCATCCTCTGCCACGATATCCACAAGACAACGATTGACGCGATGCCCGCGACGCTCGACGCGCTGCTCGCAAAGGGATTCAAATTTGTGACCGTGACCGAGCTGCTGAAAATGCACCACGAGCCGGTGCCCGGAAAGAAGGGGCAGACATCGAAGCCCGCGACGACGGTCGCCCCGGCAGAATCCGACGATTTGAAAAAGCAGCCGCAGCCTGCACCTGTGCCGCCCGCGGCACCCGCCGGTGGCACGGCGCAGTAGCGTCCGATGCTCGGCGAATCCTTTTTCCAAGCACGTGCGGATCTCGGCACGGCGCTGTTTTCGCTGAGCACGCTGGCGCACGATCTGCGCGCGCCGCAGGAGACGATCCGCACGCTGAACGAACTCGGCACGAGCCTGCGCGAACCGTTCCTTTTCGTCGTCGCGGGCGAGGTGAAAGCGGGAAAATCGTCACTGCTGAATGCGCTGTTCGGACGTGAATTTTGCAGGGTGGACGTGCTGCCTGCGACGGACAAAATCTACGTCTTCAAGCACGCGGATGCGGAGCGCGACGTACACGTTTCACCGCAGCTCACCGAGTGCCACCGCACGTCGCCGGTGCTGCGCGACTTCAACATCGTGGACACGCCGGGTACGAACACGATCGTGCCGGAGCACGAGGAAATCACACGTCAGTTCCTGCCGCTCGCAGACCTGTGCCTGTGCGTTTTTTCCACGGCAAATCCGTGGGGCGCGAGCGCGTGGCAGTTCCTCCAGCACCTGCACAAAAAGTGGCTGAAGAAGGTCGTCTTTGTGCTCCAGCAGCGGGACCTGCGCTCGGCCGCCGAGGTCGAGACGGTGCTCGCGCACATGCGGCAGACGATGCTTCAGAAAATCGGCGAGAGCTGCCCGATTTTTGCCGTATCGGCGAAGCAGGCGTGGGAGGCGAAGCACACGGAGGACGCCGACGCGCGCGCGCGGCTGCTGCACGAGAGCGGATTCGACGCGCTGGAAAATCACATCGCGTCGAGCGTGACGGACGGCTCGGCGCGCGCGGAAAAGCTCGGCAGTGTGTGCCGCAGCGCACAGGTGATTTTTTCGGATTTCAACAGGCAGACGACTTCCGCAGCGGCGACGCTGGAGACGGATCCGCTGAAGTTGCGCGAGCTACGCGCAGTGCTCGATGAACGCCGCGAGCAGAGCATGCGCCAGGTCGGCGGGATGCTGTGGACGATCGCGCAGGCATCCGAACGCACGCAGGAGCAGGGCGAGGAACTGCTGCGCGAAAAGCTGACGTTCGCAGGCACGGTGAAGCTGATGTTCGGCAAGCGCGGCCTTGAGAAATTTTTCCAGACCGAACTCGAGAACCGGCAGCGCGAGACGATGACGAAGATCCTCCGCGAGTCGCTCGAACTGATCGAGGCGGACATGCGGAGCGTGTGGAAGCAGCTTCATGAGCTGATGAAACATTCGTTTGCATCGCACGAACTGCCGCTGCTGCCGGACTTCGCGCAGCAGCGTACGGAGCTGCTGAACAAGATCGATCTCGCGCTGATCGAGCGCACGCAGGGCGCGGAATTCCAGCGGCAGATGCAGCGTGTCTTTGCGGACACGGCGAGCTGGCTGCGGCTGCCGGCGGGCGTGTTCGCCGCGGGCGGGATCGGCGCGGTGCTCGCAGGGGCGCTGACGAAGGCGACGCTCCTCGACATCACCGGCACGATCGCGGGAGTCGGCGCGCTAGCGGGCACAGTCGTCGCACTCGCAAAGCGGCGGAAAATCCTCGCCGAATACCGGCGGCAGATGAACGAGAAGCGCGAGGCGATGGTGCGCGCGATCGAGGATCATCTGCGGCACGCGGTGACGCGGTTTTACCTTGAACTCGAACAGGTTTTCCAGCCGATCGAGGCGTTTGCGGAGGCGCAGAAAAAAATCCTGGAGCCCTCGCTGGCAGCCGTGCGCGATCTGGACGGAAAGCTCGCACGGTGCGCCGCGACGATCGGCGGCGCGAAGACTCCGACTGCTGCGGGCGCGTGATTTTTCGCGGTGCAGAATCCGTCCGCACGGGCCGCGCGCTGAAAGCTACGCGAGCGCGTCCAGCTTCGAGAGGATCTCCGCCTTTGGCTGGCGTCCGACGAGCTGGCCGACGGGCTGGCCACCTTTGAAGAACAGAAGCGCGGGGATGGAGTTCACGCGAAATTTTGCAGCGAGTGCCTGGCTCTCGTCCACGTTCACCTTTGCGACGACGGCTTTGCCGACGCGCTCGTTTGCGATCTCGTCAATCACTGGCGAGAGCTGCACGCAGGGGCCGCACCACGGCGCCCAGAAATCCACGAGCACGGGCAGCGCGGACTTGGTGACTTTTTCGTCGAAGGTGGAGTCGGTGAGATTGATGACGTTCGGGCTGGCCATGGTGTGAAATGATTTTTGTTCCCTACTTCGCCCAATCCGGCAACGTGGCGGCGGTGAACACAAGGTAGGAGAAGACGCCGGCGCCGATCGCGGCGAGGAGCGCGAGAATGCTGAGGATGATGCCGAGCGTATCCGCCTTTGCAGGTGAGGCTGCGATCTGCGGGGCGACGCTGACGGGGCTCGCGGATTTCTGAACTGCGGACGGCGCGGATGCCTGTGCGCTGCTCGCCTGCGGCGGCTGCGTCTTCATGAGCGGCTGCGTCTGCTGCATCTTCACTGTGGCCTTTGGCAGCGCGGGTGCGGAACTTTTCGGCGCATCCGTCGGCAGGCTGATGCGCGCGGTCTCCTTTTTCGGCGAGGCGGGCTTCGCAACAATGCCGGACGCTCCGAGCGCAGGCAGCGGGACGGCGCCAGAGGGCGCGGGCTTGAGCGGGATCGTGGGCTTGCTCACGAGCGGCGGCGGCTTCGGCGGAGGAGTCAGGCCACTCACGGGCTTTGAAAGCGGCGGCGGCGCGGGCGGCGCGGAAGGACGGGTGATCGGCGGAGCAGGAGGAGTGGAAGGCCGGGTGATTGGCGGGGGTGTCGCAAGCCCGGAAGACGGGATGGTCACTTTCGATGTTTCCTTTTTCGGCGCGATGCCCGCGGTCTCGGAGAGATTCACGCGCACGGTCTCGCGCTTGGCGACCGGAGTCTCGCCCTTCGGCGGGAGCGTGATACGGATCGTCTCCTTCCTGTCGTCGTCGTTCGGGTCTGCGGATGCGTTGGGATTTTCGTCGGCCATGAGCGTGATGGTGGGAACATTTTGCGTATCTCAGCGGCTCCGGGCAGTGTCAACAGGTTTGTCGGAAATATGCCGCGGTCGCGCGGCGGATTGCTGCTTTTTCATGTGCCGCGCGATTTCCTGTCCCGTTCCGCAGGAGCGCAGCTATTGAACCGGTGGAACGGGTCGCCCAGCGGCACGCCTCCCAAAAAACAAAACACACCTCATCAAGACCATGAAACGCATCCTCAGCATCCTCACCATCGCGGCCCTCGGCCTTGCATTCACCCTCCCTGCGCAGGCCGGCAAGGGCAAGAAAAACAAGGGCGACGCGGACATCCTCGCGACCTACGACAAGAACGGCAACGGCAAGATTGACGGCGACGAAGTGGAAGCCCTCAAGAAAGACTTCGCAGCCGGCAAGCCCGAACTGAAGGCTCTCGACACGAACAAGGACGGCGTGCTTTCCGACGAGGAAATCGCCGCGATCGGCGGCAAGAAGGGCAAGAAGAAAAAGAAGGACCAGTAACCCATTCCGTCCGCCCGCAATCCGCGGGTGCAAAGATCGCCAGTGCGCGGGATGCCTCCGGTGTCCCGCGCACTTTTCCTTTCCGCGCACGCTGCCGCATGAGGATTCGCCCTTGCGAGCAGGCCGGAGGCGGGCTAATGGAGCAGCGGTGTGCCGGGCGGCCAGCCCGCGCCATTCCCCAAAAACCTCCGACGCCCGATGACTGGTTTTCTGTCCCAACTGCTGAGCTTGCTCAAGCGGACCGAGTCATCGGCGGCAAAGTTCGCAGAGTCCGTGCCGGGTCGGTTTTTGGGAAAGTGTCGCTGTCTGTCTCGCTGCCTCCGCATGCCCTGAAGCCGCCGAATTCCGAACCCGCGAGGGATCGGACTTTTTCCCCTCGGGGAAAATGAAAGCGTCCCGCGAGGGAACGCGCGCCGGCTCCGGCAACGCAACCCCAAATCCACACGCAACGAATGAACACGAACGACACACGGCCCCGCGGCCGCCGTCCGAAACACCGCGACAACCGTCGCGATTCCCGCGACCGGGACGCCCGGCGCACCCAGCCCGAACAACGCACCGAAACGCCGAAGAAACTTTCGCTCTGGCAGAAGTTTCTCGGCCTCTTCACCCGAAAGCCGGCGAAGACCACCCCACCCTCGCGCTCCGAGCAGGGCCGGGCGCAGACACGTCCGCAAGCGGATCGCCGCGAAGGCGAGCGCCGCCGCAGCGGGCCGCCGGAGAAAGTCGAAGTCACCTCGCCTCGCCTCTACGTCGGCAACCTCAGCTACGACGCCGCGGAGAGCGACCTCATGAATCTCTTCAACGGCGTGGGCAAGGTGCAGAACGCCGAAATCGTGACGCACCGCGACACGTACCGCTCGAAGGGCTTCGGCTTCGTGACCATGCTCACCGTGGACGAAGCCATCCGCGCCGTGGAGACGCTGCACGACAAGGACTTCATGGGCCGCCGCCTCGTCGTCACCGGGTCCCGTTCCGACGGCATCCGCGAACCGCGCGTGTAAGCGCGGGCGAAATCGCGAAACTTCAGACGGGAGTCCCGCCACGCGCGGGGCTCCCGTTTTCGTTGAGCGGCGGGAGCAAAGCGTCCACCGATGAAAAACACAGGCTTGCAGTCGCAGGCATCCGCGTCGAGCATTCGTGCGATTTACCCATTGTGAAATCCTTGGCTTCATCGCTGCCGCTCGCCTCTCTCCGGATGGATTGATTTTTCCCGGCGTGCGGAGCCCCGTTCGGGTGCCTCTCCGCGCAGCCGCGCACTTTTTCCACACACACCATGCACGACTCGCACATCATCCACGAAACACACCACGTTGATCCCCCGGCATCCGCCGCTCCGCACATCCAGCCGCGCGCCGGGCTGGAGCATCGCGAACTCCGCCGCGATGAATTCTGGCGCACGATCCCGGCATGGGCGCAGGTGAGCGCGGCCGAATTTGGAAACCACCAGTGGCAACAGCGCCACACCATCACCAATGCTCGCCAGCTCCGCGAGACGCTCGGCACGCTCGTGCCGGAGACTTTTTACGCCGACCTCGAAGCCGGCATCGCGCACGCGCCGATGGCGCTCCGCATTTCGCCCTATCTCCTCGCGCTCGCGGACTGGAATGCGCCGCTCACCGATCCCATCCGCACGCAATTCCTCCCGCTGCGCTCGCAGCAGGAGCCTGATCACCCGATGCTGCGCTTCGATTCGCTGAACGAGCGCGAGGACTCGCCCGTGCCCGGCCTCACGCACCGCTACCCGGACAAGGCGCTCTTCCTCCCGCAGC
Organism: uncultured Spartobacteria bacterium; assembly: GCA_903882875.1. Taxonomy (GTDB): domain Bacteria; phylum Verrucomicrobiota; class Verrucomicrobiia; order Chthoniobacterales; family Chthoniobacteraceae; genus SXWH01. The sequence continues at coordinate 32,876 of CAIRYQ010000094.1, forward strand.
CGAGTTGCCCCGTCTATTGCCGCTTCTGCACGCGCAGCTACGCGGTGGGAAATGACACCGAGGTCGTGGAAAAAATGAAGCTCAGCGCGGGAGCCGCGCGCTGGGATGCGGCGTTCGCCTACATCGAATCGCAGCCGCAGCTTGAGGACATCGTGATCAGCGGCGGCGACACCTACAATTTGAAAGCAGAGCACATCGAGCAGATCGGCCGCCGTCTGCTCGCAATGCCGAACATCCGCCGCATCCGCTATGCGACAAAGGGCCTCTGCGTGCTCCCGCAAAAAATCCTCACCGACTCCGCGTGGCTCGACGCACTCACGCGTGTCGTCGAGCTGGGCCGCAAGTTGCACAAGGATGTGGTCGTGCATTCGCACTTCAACCATCCCAACGAGATCACCGGATTCACCGAAGACGCGCTCGGCCGCATGACCGAACGCGGCATCGTCGTGCGCTGCCAGACCGTCCTCCAACGCGGCGTGAACGACACCGCCGATGTGATGACGCTCCTCGTGCGCCGGCTTGGCTATATCAACGTCCATCCGTACTACGTCTATGTGCATGACATGGTGCCCGGCGTGGAGGACCTCCGCACACCGCTCCACGTCGCACAGAATCTCGAGCGCCACGTCCGCGGCGCGACCGCGGGATTCAACACGCCCGCGTTCGTCCTCGACGCCCCCGGCGGCGGCGGCAAACGCGACGTGCATACGCCCGATTTCTACAACCGGCAGACCGGCGTCTCCGCCTTCACCGCACCGAGCGTGAAGGCCGGGAAAAAATTCCACTTTTTCGATCCCATCTCCTCGCTCGATGACGAGACGCGGTGGCGCTGGTCACAGCCCTCGCACCGTCGCGCGATGATTGACGAGGCAATCTGAACTGCCTGCAAAAACGCAGCGAGGCGTTTTTGCAGACGGAGTTCGAGGCACTGCCACGGTGCTCTAATCGGCGGCAGACAGCGAGACGGGATCATCACACGCGCAAAGATCTGCATTCGGAATCGCAGACCGCCTGCGCAGGGTACGAGCGCAAAAATTGAAATATGGTTTTTATGGATTTTAAAAAACTTGGCACAACCTTCGCTATACCGTCATCCATGATTAGTCTCCCACGCATAGCTTCGGAAGCAGACGCCGAACACGATTCGGACACGGCGAGCGCCGTGGTCGCGCAGCCGAAATGCTACGGCATCACGATGTTCACGCTGCAATACAACGAGGTCCGCGACTTCTACGTAAATCTGCTGAACGCCCGCGTGGTGCAGGAAAAATTCGGCCACTTCTGCAACATGGATATCGCGGGCATCCCCGTCTCGCTACGACCCGCGGAGAACTGCGAGATGGTGAGCTATTTTCACCTGAACCTCGTGCTCAAGCGCCAGGACTCGCTGCTCGCCGAACTGCGGCGGCAGGGCATCATCGTCACCACGGTCGGGCCGTTCACGAATTTCCGCGACCCGGAGGGCCGGGTCGTGAAGCTCTCCGAGGAGCAGCTCTCGATGAAGTGATTTCCAAGCGGGGCGGGTGGGCTTGGTTGGGCTACTATTGCCTGCCCGCTCCGCGAAGTCTCTCCACCCCGGCATAGACATTCATCGTCGTGCCGCGGACGAATGCCGCGAGCATCTGTCCGCTTTTCTGCGCAAGATCGATCGCGAGCGAGGACGGCGCCCCGATCGCGGCGACCACGGGCACGCCCGCGGCGAGCGCCTTCTGCATCATCTCGAAGGAGACGCGTCCGCTGAGGAAAATCACATGCCGCGAGAGCGGGAGCAGTCCATCGAGCAGCGCGCGGCCGAGCAGCTTGTCGAGCGCGTTGTGCCGGCCCACGTCCTCGCGCAGCGCGATCAAGTTTCCCGTCGCATCAAAAAGCCCGCACGCGTGCGCACCGCCCGTGCGGCGGAATGCGCCCTGTTGCGCGGAAAGCAACGCAGGCATCGCGGAGAGAAGGTTCGCGCCGATGCAAAACTGCGATGTCACTTTTGCAAAATCACGCAACACCTGATCCACCGTCGCCGCGCCGCAGAGGCCGCAGCTCGCATTCGTGACGAGGCTGCGCCGGTGCCGGGCCGCGTCAAAGCGCGACGGATCGCGCAACATCACATCCACCATCGCCGCACGCTGCCCGTCGCCGCCGGGCCGCGGGACGATTGCGGCGATGTCCGCCGCGGAATTCACGATGCTCTCGCTGAACAGCCAGCCCGCGGCGAGTTCCTCGTCCTGTCCCGGCGTGCGCATCGCGACCGCGACCGGCGCGCCTTCGATGCGGATTTCGAGCGGCTCCTCGATCACGACATCGTCGCGGGCCGACACCGGCGTGATGCCGTCGGCGAGACGGTGAATGGTCACTTCGCGAGTCATGCCCCGCACGATCTGTCAGAATGCGCGCCGATGGACAGAAATCTCGTGCTACTCTCGCTCCCTGCGGTTCAGTTTCAGTTGTCCGAATCCGGATCCACGCGCTTTTTCTTCACGACGGCCTTCTTCTCCTCCTTCGGCGGAACCTTCAGAATTTCCTTCAGCACGCGGCCTGCGATCGGCGCGGCGTACGTGCCGCCGTGGACGTCGTTGTCGCCGGGCTTTCCCTCGTAGAGGACTGCGAATGCGTACTGCGGTTTGTCGAGCGGCGCGAAACCGACGAACCACGCGGCGACTTTTTCCCTTTTCTTCGGGCCCCACTGCGCGGTGCCGGTCTTGCCGACGACCTTGAAACCGGGAACTCCCGCGCGGCCCGCGGTGCCATTGCCGCTGCTGACGACGCCCTCGAGCCCCGCACGCAGCGCCTTCATCGTGTCGCGGTGGATGTCAATCTGGCTACGCACGCGCGTGTCGTACCCGAAGGTGACACGGCCATCGAGATCCTGCACCTGAAGCACGAGCCGCGGCTGGAAAACGGTGCCGCCATTTGCGATCGCGCACATCGCCGAGGCCATCTGCACCGGCGTCACGAGCGTGTCGCCCTGGCCGATGCTCATGTTGGCCACGTCGCCGGGCATGATGCCGCGACCGTGGTGCTTCTGCATGTATTCGGGCGTCATCAGGTTGCCCGGCTCCTCGGAACTGACCGGGATGCCCGTCTTCGCACCGAGCCCGAGACGGCTCCCGTAATCGAGGATTGGGCGGTAGCCGGACTTCAGGCCCATCTTGTAAAAGTACGTGTTACACGACTGGATGAGCGCCTCGCGGAAATTGAGCGGGCCGACGTCGGAGTGTTTCCAGTTGCGGAATGTGGTTCCGCCGATTTTGATCGCAGCTTCGCCGCCGAATGCATCCTCGGGATCCACGTATCCGTCGTTCAACGCCGCGAGGCCAGTGATGATTTTGAAGATCGAACCCGGCGGATACGCGGCGCGGTAGGCTCGCGGAAAAAGCGGGTTGAACGGATCCTTCGTGAGTTTCTCGATGACCTCGGGCGACACGCTCGGGATGTAAATATTCGGATCGAAGGCTGGCTCCGACGCCATCGCGAGGATCTCGCCGGTCATCGGATCCATCACGACCATCGCACACGGACGCTTTGCGGCGATCAGCGCCTTCTCGACGATCTGCTGGATTTTCAGATCGAGCGACATCACCACATTCTGCCCCGGACGCGGCGGGAGCGTGACTTTTTCCGTGGCCTTCTGGCCCTTCGAGTCAAACGCCACCTGCATCACGCCGAGCTTGCCCGTGAGCTGCGTGTTGAAGGATTTCTCAACGCCGTCGCGCCCCTCGAATTCCGGCCAGAGCAGCTCGTTGTTTTCGATCTCCCCGCTCGGAAACCCACCCTGCCGCCCGACGAATCCGAGCACATGCGCGGCGGTCGCACCCTGCGGATACGTGCGCAAATAGACGGGGATGGTCGTGAGTCCCGGCGCCTGGTTGCGCTTGAGCCGCTCGAGTTCCACGGGCTTCAAATCCTGCACGATCACCATCGGCATCACGGCGCGTTCCTTGTATTGCTTCAGCGCCTTCGCGGGATCGATGGTGATGTTGCGCCCGGTGATCTCCTGCGCCTGCTTCACATGCTCGGCGATGAAGCGCGCGGCCTCGTCGTCGCTGAAACGCGGCGGCACGGGAAAATTGATCGCCAGATTGTGGCCGATGCGCGTCTGCGCGAGCGGCACGCCATTCCGATCCGTGATCTGGCCGCGTGGCGGCGGGATCGCGAACATGTAATTCCGCGCGAGCTTCTGCGTCTCCCAGCTTGGTTGCAGGCCGGGATCCGGCGCGGCGGGCTTCGCGGCAGGAGCAGGCGCGGGCGTCGGTGTCGGCGCAAGTGCGAGCGACTTGTTGCCGTCGGAACCGATGATTGCGCCGCCCGCGCCAGGCTTCACCGCTTTCGGATAGGCGACGACCGTCGGGCGCGGTGCGTCCTGCGCATCCGCACAGACGGCGGAAATGCACACGCAAAGAGCGACAGGGAGCGGTCGGCGAATCACTGCGGCAAAGCTATCGCACAGCCACGCGCTGCCAAGTGCCAAGTGCCGTCTCATCAGACGCGGAAGCGCGGGTTCTGCGACATGAAGCGCAGCGGGTTTCCGAATGCCACCGCGTCCGCCTGCTCCTCGGTCCATCCGCGCTTGCGCATTTCCAAAATCGTCCGCGGCACCGCAAGCGGGACGCTGATTCCCCAGTCACACGCGCTGTTCATCCAGATGCGTTCGCTGCCGTAGTTTTCCAAAATATCAATCGCGCGCGCGGGAGTGCATTTCGATTCCGGGTAGAGCGTCATGCCCGCCCACATACCCGTATCGAGCACCATCGCGGCAGTATGCTCCTCGACATGATCAATGATCACGCGCTCGGGCGCGATGCGCTTGTCGCTTTTGATCACATCGAGGATCAGCCGCGTGCCCTTCAGCTTGTCCTCGAGATGCGGCGTGTGTACCAAAACCATCTGCCCGTGCTTCGCCGCGAGGTCCACATGGCGCTCGAGGATTTTCAGTTCGTTGCGCGTGTTCTTGTTCAGGCCGATTTCGCCGATGCCGAGCACGTTTGGCCGCGCGAGAAATTCCGGGATGATCGCGAGCACTTCCTCCGCGAGCTTCACGTCCTCGCTCTCCTTCGGATTGATGCACAGCCACGCGTAGTGCGGCAGGCCGAACTTCGCCGCACGCTTCGGCTCGTAGTCCGTGAGCTGGCAAAAATAATCGTAAAATCCCTGCACGCCGCTGCGGTCGAAGCCCGCCCAGAACGCAGGTTCGCAAACCGCCGCGCAGCCCGCAGTGACCATCGCCTGATAGTCATCCGTCGTCCGCGAAACCATGTGCCCGTGGGGTTCGATGTAGCGCATCGTCTTGTCAGTTTGCCTTGCCCGGCCATGCCCCAACCGCACCCTTGCCCGGCGATTTTTCAATCGGATCGCTCGTCGGATCGCTGAGCGAGACGAGCACTTCCTTCGCGCGCGTCGGCTGGTCGCCCGCGAGTTCCTTCATCGCTTCGCAAAAAGCCGCGAGTCGGAAGTCCGCATCGCCCGTGCCGCGATCCACTCGGTCGAGGAATGCCGCGAGATCGATCAGCTTCGCGCGCGCATCCATGAAATAGAGATCGAGCAGTTCGTTGCGCGTCATGCGGGGAATGTGTGCAGGATGGGCGGGGATGCAAGAGGGGCGGCACGACCAGCGCGCCGCCCCTCTGTGTGAATCCTTCTGGCGTTCAGCCGTTGGCTGAAACTAGTCCGCCTTGTATTTCTTGTGGGCCTCTTTCTTCGAGGCGTTGAGCTTCTCGATAATCGCCTTTGCGTCGTCGGTCTTGCCAGCTTCGAGTGCGGCCTTGAGCGAGTCGAGTCCCTTGCCGAGTTCCACCATCGAGGCCTTGTAGCCCTCGATGAACTTGGCCTTTTCGCCGGCGGAAATTTCCTTCGTCTTCGCGGGATCGAACTTCGATGCGGCGGCGCAGGATTCCTTCGCTTCGGCGACCTTCTTGATGTTGTCGGCCTTCTTCGAGGCGTCCGCGACGTCGCGGTTCACGGCCTTGAGGTTCTTGCTGATTTTTTCCATCTCCTTGCCGAGCGGCGTGTCCTCTTCGGCGATTGCGGGGACGGTGATGGCGAACGCTGCGAGGAGCGTGAGCAGGTGTTTGAGTTTCATCTGGGTTGTCAGTGTTGTGTGTTGTTTTTGAATTCTCCCGGCGGCCGGGCCGCGGGTGTTCACTGCCATTGACGAAAGTTCGCGGCGAATAGTCAAAGATTCTTTCGCGGCGCGGCGGCGAAAGTTCCCGGCTAGAAAAAGCTGTAGATGAACGGCGCGGCGGACGGCACGGCGACGGCGACGGCGATGATCACGCCCACCGCCACGAGCGCGATGATGATCGGGAGCAGCCACCATTTTTTGTTCGTGCGCAGCAGCGTCCACAACTCGCGCCAAAGCCCCGGAGGCTTCGCATTCGCGGCTTTTTCAAAATCGTCCGGGGCTTCGTTCACGCGTCAATGTTGCCGGAAATATTGCTTCGCGTCGCCCGCTTTTTCCGCATCGTCCCAGTACGTCCGCCGTTCGCGCCCGAACGCGCGCCGGAGCGGATCGCGTCCGGCAACCCGCAGTGCGAGGCCGATCGGCGTGACGATGAAAAAATAGATCGCGGCGAGCACGACATTGCTGACGACGAGGCCGATGCAGCAGCCGAGCGCCATCCACACGAGGTAAAAGGGACGCGCCACCAGCGGCACGAACATGCACGCGACCCCAATGATGATCCCGATCCCGCCGAGCCACAGCGCCCACGACGGCCACACATGCGAGCGCAGCCAGGCGGATGCGCCGAGCAGCGCGGCGACGATCGGAAATCCGGCTGCGATCACTTTGCCAAAAGCGCGCAGCTCGTGCGGGCCCGGCTTCCAGTTGGTGTCGCGGAATGGGTTCATCATGGCGTGCGATCAGTCGGGTGAGAATGTGCGGAGGTGCCGTTCGCGTACGGCGTCGGTGCCGGGCGGTGGCGCGGGCTGGTCGGCTTTGCGCACGATGAAACTTTCCAGCACGAGCACGTCCATGTCCGTCGCGAGGAAGCAGCGCACGGCGTCCTCCGGTGTGCAGACGATGGGCTCGCCGCGCACGTTGAAGCTCGTGTTCACGAGGACGCCGCAGCCGGTCTGGCGTTTGAATTCGCGGATGAGCCGCGCGTAGCGGCCGTTGCGTTCCTCGCTCACCGTCTGCACGCGCGCGGAGTAGTCCACATGCGTGATCGCGGGCAGCGTGCTGCGGACGACGTTCACGCGCGTGCGCAAGTCCGGGTCGCGCATCGCGGCGCGCTGCGAATCATCGAGCGCTGAGCGGTGCTCCGCGCGCACGGGTGCGACGAGCAGCATGTAGGGCGACTCGCGATCAAGATCGAACCAGTGCGCCGCGTCCTCCGCGAGGCAGCTCGGCGCAAAGGGGCGGAAGCTCTCGCGGAATTTGATCCGCACATTCATGCGCGCCTGCATCCCGGGATTGCGCGGATCGCCGAGGATGCTGCGCGAGCCGAGCGCACGCGGCCCGAATTCCATTCGGCCATGGAACCAGCCAACCACTGCGCCGCCGGCGATCGCGCGCGCAGCCTCGGTGAGCAGCGGAGCTTCGTCGGGAAAATGTTCGTAGCGCAGTCCGTGTGCGTCGAGCACCGCTCGGATTTCGTCATTGGAAAATTGCGGGCCGAGCAGCGCGCCTTTCAGCGAATCGCCCGGCTTTGGTGCGCGCGGTGTGCCGAGGAGCTGGTGCGAGACAAACATCGCCGCGCCGAGCGCGCCGCCCGCGTCGCCCGCGGCGGAAGGAATCCAGATGTCGTCGAAGATTTTCGCGCGCAGCAGCTCGCCGTTGGCGACGCAGTTCAGCGCGACGCCGCCGGCGAGGCAGAGATTTTTTGCGCCGGTGAGTTCCTTCGCGTGACGCGCCATGCGGAGCACGATGTCCGTCGTCACGAGCTGGATGCTCGCGGCGAGATCCATCTCGCGCTGCGTGATCGTGTCCTCGGGCTGGCGCGGCGGGCCGCCGAACAACTTTTCAAACGACCGCGAGGCCATCCGCAGTCCGCCCGCGAAATCGAAGTGCCGCATGTTCAGCCGCAGCGAGCCGTCGTCCTTCACGTCCACAATTTCGCGACGAATCGTGTCGGCGAAACGCGGCTCGCCATATGGCGCGAGGCCCATGAGCTTGTATTCGCCGGAGTTCACACGGAAGCCGCAGAAATAAGTGAACGCCGAGTAGAGCAGCCCGAGCGAATGCGGGAAGCGGAGCGTCTTGAGCAGTTCGATTTTTCCGCCGCGCCCGATGCCGATGCTCGCGGTGTCCCACTCGCCCACTCCGTCGAGTGTGAGGATTGCGGCTTCGGAAAATGGCGATGGAAAAAATGCGGACGCGGCGTGGCTCTCGTGGTGCGATGGAAACACGATGCGCTTCTTGAATGCGCCGCCAAGCGCGCGGCGGATTTCGCGCGGAAGATGGAGCTTCTGTTTGATCCAGAGCGGCACGGCCATCATGAACGATCGCAGCCCCGCGGGCGCACACGCGACGAACGTGTCGAGCAGGCGGTCAAATTTCAGCAGCGGCTTTTCGTAGAAAGCGACGTGGTCAATTTTCTCCGGCGAAAGCCGCGCCTCGCGCAGGCAATACTCGACGGCGCGTGCGGGAAATGATGCGTCGTGCTTTTTCCTAGTGAACCGCTCCTCCTGCGCAGCGGCGATCACTTCGCCGTCCACGACGAGCGCGGCGGCGCTGTCGTGGAAGTAGGCGGAAATTCCGAGGATGCTGCGCGGCATGGCGTGCGGTGCGGGAGTGATGGCGCGCGCGGCGTTTCCCCGGTCACTTTGGGTCTGCGGGGCGGCCCTGCTTCACGAGGTTTTCCATCACGGCGGGATCGAAACTCTCGTTCATTTCGCGGAGCACTTTCTCGACCCATCCGTGGCCGAACGAGTCCGCCCGACGGTAGTCCGCGAGCGCCTCGGCGGGCATTTCGCGCATCTTCCAGTGCAGTGCGGAAAAGGTCCACACCATCGGCGAATTCGGATCGAGTTCCTTCGCGCGCGCGATGAGCGGCTCCGCCTCGTCGAAACGCCCGAGCCGGTCCAGCGCCCACGCATTGCGCAGCACGATGCCGACATCCTGCGGAAAAATGGCGAGCGCCGTGGCGTATTGTTCGAGCGCGTCCTCGATCGCGAACCGCCTAGCCTCTTCGCTGGGGAGAATCTGGCTATAGAGGCGCTGCACTTCGCCGAGCTGGAAATACAGGTCGGGACTTCGCACGCCGCCGCTGATCGCCCGGCCCGCGTCTTCGAGAGCCGGACGGATATTGCCGGAGGCAAATTTTCCGCGCGCGGTCTCCGCGAAAACCTCGCCCGGCACCTGCGGCACGCCGACGATGAGCATCCACAGGCCGAGTGCGGCAGGCAGCGCGTGGAGCAGCCGCGCGGGCCAGCCCGGCTTTTCCCGGCGCGTGTCGGCCCCGCGCGCGGCGAGCATGCCGAAGAGGAACGCGGTGAGGAGGAGGTTCGCCTGGATGTGGAGGTTGAAGTCAATCACCGCATGAACCAGCGTCGCGGCGATCGCGCTGAGGGTGCCGATCTGGAGCGCGAGCGCGTGCTTGCCGGCGGTCTCCGGCAGCGCGGCGGAAAGGTTGACGGCCATCTCGCTCCAGCGACGCCAGCCGTGCCGCAGGTGCATGATGACGAGGCCGACGATGAGGAGCACGCCCACGATGCCGTATTCCGCGAGCGCCTGCAGCCAGTCGTTGTGGACGAAAACCGGATCATCCATCAGGCCCGGCGAACGGAACTGCCGCCCGTAATAAACGTAGCTGCGGCTTCCGGTACCGAAGACGGGCGCGAGCTTGAACTGTTGCACCGCCGCTTTCCAGAGGAGAATGCGGATGTCGGAGGTGATGAAGACGGTGTTCACCCGCGTGCGGATCGCGTAGCTGCGCTCGGCGACCAATCCAAGCGAGCCGCCGATCAGGACGACTGCTGCGACAATCGCGATGACGCGCGGCATGACACCGTGCGTCAGACGGGATCGCATCGCCCACACGCTGCCGACGGCAACGACCGCAAGGCCCGCACCGGCGCTGAGGTAGCCGCCGCGGCTGCCCGTGAGCACGAGCCCCGTGAGGCAGACAAGCGCGAGATAGCCGAAGAACATTTTCGCCCGCGCCTTGAAGCCGCCCCAGAAGCAGAAGCTCGTCGCGAGGATCAGCGCGACCTCGAGGAAACCGGCGAGGTGGTTCGGCGAGATGAAGAAGCCCGACGAGCGGAAGCCCGCCTCGGCACGGGTCTCGGAGAGCAGCGGATTGAAATTTGCATCCTTGGCAAACTGGAAAATCCCGATGGCGACTTGCACGACCGCGAGCACCATGAGCCCGCAGACCACGGCGAATCTCTCACCGGCGCCACGGACGAAAAGCGCGGTGGCGAAATACATGAGCAGTGCCCCGAGCAGCGCATAAAAATCAAACCTCGCAAGCCATGCGGAGGGCGAGAGGGCGATGCGCGCGAAAAGATAAATCGCGAGGACAAGCACTGTGAGCAGGCACGCGCGATCCATGCGCGCCGGGGCCTTGCGAAGCGAGAAGATTGCGAGCGCTCCCGAGAGGCCGAGCAGCAGATGCCCCGGCAGCGTGTAGATGAGCCGCGTGCCGTCTCCGCCGCCAAAGATAAGCTGCATGAGCGCGAGGGACGCGAGGAGCAGCGTGACTTGGAGCGCCTTCATCGTGGGCCGTACTGGTGGAGCCTGCGCATCCCGGATTTCTGCGGTGGGCGCGGCGGATACGCCAGATCATTCATGCGCCGACACCCGCTGCGAAGGTCAGGCCACTGATGGCAAACCATCATTGCCAGGACAAAAAACCAGCAAACAGAGCCAATCCATTCCGATCTCAACAACAAACAAGCGGATCAGGCCCGCGCCGGAATCCGCTTTTAGAGGAATCGGATGAAGGTGCCGAAGAGATCGAAAACCCCGATCCCAAGACCGGGAATGACTTTTGTGACCGTGCCGCCGCTTGACGATGAACCGCCGCCGACGCTTGTACCGGAGAAGTTTCCAAAGGAGAACGAGCCGAGCGGCGCGAAACCCTCCAAACCATTCTCGTCAACTAGTCCACCCGGAAGGGTGCCGCCGCCGGGCAGGATACCGCCGTCGGGCAGGTGGAGAGGGTCATCATCATGGCGATGCCGACCAGGGTGCAGGAGTCTGAAGCCGCCCCGGGTCGCGACAAAGGTGGTCGCATCTGACGAATCGTAAATGCGTCCCCGGGTATTCGGATAGACCTGCACACACTGGCCGCTGTAGAGGTTGAGAACTGCCGAATTGCCACCAGTATCCACCAGATCCCCCTCGTGGACGACAGCGCCCGGAGCCGCAGGCTGGCCGTTCAGCTTCACGTTCAACGCAGGAGGGTTCACTTGGAGGATCCCGATGACCTTCGCCGCAGCCGACGCGCTCGGGCCTGAGAGAAGAATTGCGGCTGCGCAAAGCGCGATCGTCGTGAGAAAGGAAATGCGGCGGATGTTCATAAAAGTGTGCTTGGTCGGTATGGGCAGTCGGGGCTTAGAACGCCAAGACCATGCCACTGGCACCGATTACGGCAAGGAAAAAGGCGCGGAATCACGTGGCGATTGTGTGGCAGGCTGCACGCGAGCATGGTACGGAAAAACCGGTTGTCCTAGCACACAACTTGCGTTAGCCGTCTGCACAACCCCATGGCTCTTCTCCGCTCCATCTTCTGGTTCGCGCTCTTCGTGGCCTCGACGTTCTGCTTCGTCGTGGTGTTCGAGCATGGCTTCACGAATTTCAGCGGAAACGCGGAAAAGGAATTCGAATCCGTGAAAAAGATGGTCGGCCTCGGGCCGAAGAAGGCGCCCGCACCGGTGCCGCCGAAATAGCCGCCGCATCGGCGCTCACGCACCGGTTTTCCCGGCGGGAAAAAATGCCGCGCGTGAACATTGTCAGCGTCACGTCATGATGATACATTCCGGTTCCCCAACCATGGCAACGATTCCCGAGAAAGACCTCACCGAAGCGCAACGCGCGCTCTTCCAAAAGGCGAGACACGCAAACGAAATCCGCAACCACGGATACGCCATCCAGCTCATGCAGTCCGTGCTCAAGCAAGTCCCCGGATTTCTCGACGGACGCAAGCTGCTGCGCGCCGCCGCGCTCGCCAGCGTGGAGGGGAAAAAGTCGGGCTTCTCCCTCGCGGGAACAACGCTCGGCATGACGGCCGGCTCCACCTTGAAAAAAGATCCGCTCGCCGCGATGGAACTCGCCGAAAAGACGCTCGCGACCGATCCGAAAAGCCCGCAGGGCAACCAGCTCCTGTGGGAAGCCGCGAACAAGGCCGGGCTGCCCGAGACCGCGGCGTTTGCCATCGAGACGCTCGTGGGCGCAAACCCGAAGGACACGAAGCTCCTGCACCAGCTCGGCATCCAGTACATCTCGATGGGCGAAAACGACAGGGCCGTCGCGGTGTACAACCGCATCGTCCAGATCAACCCCGCCGACCTCGAGGCGAACAAGAAGGCCAAGGACGCCTCCGCCTCCGCGACGATGAAATCCGGCCGCTGGGAGGAAGTCTCGCAGAGCAGCGGCTCGATGAATTTCCGCGACCTCATCCACAAGAAGGAGGAAGCTATCGCGCTCGAAAACAAGTCGCGCATCGTCCGCACCAGCGAACAGATCTCGGAGCAGATCCACGAGCTTTACCCGCAGTTTGAGGCAAACCAGAACGACGTGGACGTCTCACGGCGCATCGCGCTGCTGTACGAGCAGTGGTTCGAGGCCGCGGTCGCGAGTTCCGAACCCGCCGAGCAGTGCGACAGCTACCTCGACAACGCGATCTGGTTTTACACCCACACGAACGCGATCCTCGCCGGCGGCGACCCGAACATCGCCCGCAAATGCAGCGACCTTGAATTCAAGAAAATGGAGCGCCGCATGAAGGTGCTCGAGGAATGGCTCGCGACGGTCCCGGATCAAAACGACCCCGAAGTCCGCCCCTACGTGGACGAATTCAACGACCTCCGCCGCCAGCGTTCCTCCTCATCGCTCGAAGTCGCGAGAAAGCGCGTCGCCGAAAACCCCACCGACCTCCAGCTCCGCTTCGAGCTCGGCGAAGTCCTCATCAAGGCCGGCCAGCACACCGACGCCATCCCCGAACTCCAGCGTGCGAAGCAAAACCCGAACGTGCGCCTCAAGGCCATGAACCTCCTCGGCCAGTGCTACGTCGAAAAAAACATGCTCGACATCGCCGTGAAGCAGTTCCGCGATGCCGCCGGCGAGACCAGCGTGATGGACGCGACGAAAAAGGACATCACCTACCGCCTCGGCCTCGTGCTCGAAAAGATGGGCAAGAAGGACGAGTACCTCGAGTGCATGAAGCAGATCTACGAGGTGGACTACGGCTACCTCGACGTGGCGAAACGCGTGGAGAGCAGCTACGGCGGGTAGCGCACCGTCTTCATCCTGCTGCGATCCGTCCGTCCGGAAGAAAAACTGGATCGGCACGGAATCCGCACCCGGCGATTGCACCGGCAGCGCACTGAGGCTATCCACATCGGATGCCGCTCCACCTCCCGCCTCTCACCCGCCGCACCTTCATCCGCCGCTCTCTCGCGGCAACAGCCGGCCTGCTCACGCTCCCGTCCCTGCGCGCCGCGCAAAGTGACGCCGACCCCGATCGCTGGGCGCTCCTCTCCGACACGCACATCGCAGCCGACCGCGCCGTGATCCTGCGCAATGTGAACATGACCGAACATCTCGAAAGCGTCGTGAAAGGCGTGCGCGCACTCGCATCCCGCCCCGCGGGCGTCTTCGTGAACGGCGACTGCGCAGTGCTCAAGGGACTCGCCGAAGACTACGCCACATTCTCCACCCTCGTCGCCCCGCTGCGCGAGGCCGGCCTGCCGCTCCACCTCACCCTGGGTAACCACGACGACCGCGAAATTTTCCGCGCCGCGCTCAAGGACGCCGTCCCCGCCGCCCCGCCGCTCGCGAGCCGGCACGTCTCCATCGTCCAGGGAGAACGCGCAAACTGGTTCCTCCTCGACTCGCTCGACATCGTGAACAAGACCCCCGGCCTGCTCGGCGACGAGCAGCGCGCGTGGCTCGCGAAGGCCCTCGACGCGCACACCGCGAAGCCCGCGCTCGTGATGGTCCATCACAATCCCAATCCCGCCGCCGCCGCGAAAAAGACCGGCCTCGCGGACACCGAAGAGCTGCTCTCGATCCTGCTCCCGCGCCGCCATGTGAAGGCGCTCTTCTTTGGCCACACGCACACCTGGCGCTTCGCCGAGCAGGACGGCCTGCACCTTGTGAATCTCCCCGCCGTCGCGTACCCATTCATCCCCACGGAAGTCACCGGCTGGGTGGATGCGAAGTTCTCGGAAAAAAGCGCCGCCCTCACGCTCCACGCACACGACACCGCGCACGCCGCACACGGCAAGACGACCGAGATCGTCTGGCGCACAGCGTGATCGAAAACTCCTGCCAAGGAGCAAAATTGTTCCGGGTCTGATCGGGGCTTGTGTAATTGCCCGACGCAGCCGCGATGAAAGCGGAAGTGCATCCACACCGAGCACGGGCGCGAGGCTCAAAAGGAGCGCGATCCCTGCGAATCCTGCCGACGCACACTCCGCCACAGCGCCGCGAGCCCCACGCAGATCGCCGCGCCCAACCAGCGGACGGGGCCTTTGCCAAAAACAATCGTACCATTGAAAACCATGAAGAAAAAGAAGCCGTGCCACACGAGTGTCAGCCATCGCGGACGGCGCGCGAAGTTCCCGTCCGAGCGCCACCACCACAGCACATCGGCGAGCCACGCGACGGCAAAGAGGTAGTTCAGAAAAATCCCGCCGCCCCAGCGCAGGCCGGTCATCTCCGCCGTCTGGCGCGCAGTCTCGCGGTACGCGGCGGCGTGGCTCCAGCCGTGGAAAAAACCGAACGCGCACACGACGTGCGCGAGAAAAAACGCGCAGCCGATCGTCCACACCCATCGCGCGCATCCGAGGAGATGCGCGCGCCCTGTCGCGACAAGGAGCAGCGCCGCGCCGCCCGCGTACGCGCAGAGCGCCAGCCAGACCGTGAGCCTCGTGAGCAGTTCGCCGCGGTTCATCGGGCGATTCAAACGGGGTGGTGCTGAAAACACGAGCACGCGCACAAGCGGCGAGGCTGCGGATCAAAAAATCCCGCAGCCGCGCCTGCCAAGATTGGCGTTGCGAGATGGTCTCCCTCTCGTGCCCCGCCCGATCATTCTCGCCGTTGCAGCAGCCCTCGCCGCGCAAGTCCGCGCGGACGACGCGGCGTTCTTCACGGCGACGGTCGAGCCGATCCTGAAGCAGCGATGCTACAAATGCCATTCGCACGAGGCGGGCAAAATGAAGGGCGGGCTCACGCTCGATTCGCGCAGCGGCTGGCAGCAGGGCGGGAACAGCGGCGTGGCGATCGTGCCGGGAAAATTGCAGGAGAGCCTGCTCATCACCGCGATCCGGCACACCGATCGCGAACTGAAGATGCCGGAGGAAAAACTGCCGCCCGCGGAAATCGCAGCGATCGAGGAATGGGTGAAACGCGGCGCTCCCGACCCGCGCGCACCGGCAAAGGAATCCACGCGACAGGGCGTGGACGAATGGTGGGCGGTGCGGAATCTCGCGAAGCCGCCCGTGCCGCAAAAATTCGGCGCGCATCCGGTGGATGCCTTCGTGCGCGCGAAGCTCGCGGAACACGGGCTCGATCTTTCGCCCGAGGCAGACCGCCGCACTTTGATCCGCCGTCTGACTTTCGATCTCCACGGCCTGCCGCCGACGCCCGCCGAAGTGGGCGCATTCATCGCCGACCACGATCCACGCGCGTACGAAAATCTCGTGGATCGCCTCCTCGCCTCGCCACGGTACGGCGAGCAATGGGCGCGGCACTGGCTCGATGTGGCGCACTACGGCGAGTCGAACGGCTTCGGCATGGACCGCCCGCGGCTCAACGCGTGGCCGTATCGCGACTACGTGATCCGCGCGTTTAACGACGACAAGCCGTACGCGCGCTTCGTGCAGGAACAGCTCGCGGCGGATGCGCTTTTTCCCGGCGAGCCCGCGCTCACGCCCGCGCTCGGCTTCGTCGCGGCGGGGCCGTTCAACCAGAGCGCGCTCGCCGAACAGGTGGACGACACGGACTGCAAACGCATCGCGCTGAATCTCGATCGCGACGACATGGTGAGCAGCGTGGCCGCTACTTTCCTGAGCGTCACGCTGCACTGCGCGCGCTGCCACGAGCACAAGTTCGATCCCATCTCGCAGCGCGACTACTACCGAATGCAGGCGGCCTTCGCGGGAGTCGTCCGCGGCGAGCGCGAATTCGATCCCAATGTTGCACGCCAGCGCGAGCGGGAGCGTTGGACGAAAATCAAACAGCAGCTCGATGCCGGCGAACCGCTCGAAAAACTGGACGCACCGGATCGCGATCACCTTGCGCAAGCGACGGAGCCGCTTCGCAAGACTCTGCTCGCGCAGGAATCCGCGTGGCATATCCTCGATGCGAATTTCACGAGCGAAAATCCGAAGACGGTCGTGAAGCGCCTGCCCGACGGCTCGTCGCTTTTTTCAGGCGAGTGCGGAGAGACGGATGTGTATTCGATCACGGCCAACGTGAAGACTCCGAATATCACGGCGCTGCGCCTCGAAGTGCTTGCGGACGATTCGCTCCCGCATCGCGGCCCCGGACGCAACCCCGAGAACGGCAACCTGCACCTCTCGGAGATCAAAGTCTCCGCAGCGTCCGAGGATGCGCCGGAAAAAATTTCCGCGGTGAAAATCAAAACGGCCATCGCGGATTTCAGTCAGGCAGGCTGGGAGATCGCGAAGGCGATTGATGGCAAGGCTGAGACGGCTTGGGGAATTCATCCTCAAGAAAGCCGCTCGCATCAGGCCGTATTCACTTTCGACAAGCCTCTAAATCACGCCGCGGGCACGCTGCTCACCGTGCGGCTCGAACAGTCGCACGGGCGGCAGCATGTGATCGGTCGGCTGCGCATTTCGACCACGACGGCTGCCGACAGCGCGACGCAAAAACTTGTTTCGCCAGACGTGCTCGTGCGGTTGAAATCATCGCAGGAAAATTCCGCCGCGGTGCAGCACGCGCTCGCGCCGCTGCTCGCGGAGGAGATCCTGTCCGCATTTCCGCCCGCGCAAAGGGTCTGGGCCGTCGGCGGCAGCCTCCCGCCCTTTCGGCGCTACAAGCCGCCGAAGGAACCCTATCCGATTCGCATCCTCGCGCGCGGCGACATCAACCGTCCCGGCACGGAAGTCACATGTGGCGCGCTCGACGCCGTGCGCTCGCTCACGCCGGAGTTTGCACTGCCGAATCCGAAGGACGAAGCGGCACGCCGCGCCGCGCTCGCCGTGTGGATCACAGACCCGGCGAATCCGCTGACGTGGCGCAGCATCGTGAACCGCGCGTGGCTCTGGCATTTTGGCCGCGGTCTCGTGGAGACGCCGAATGACTTCGGAAAAATGGGCGGCGCGCCGACGCATCCCGATCTGCTCGACTGGCTCGCGTGCGAGTTTCGCGACAACGGCGGTTCCTTCAAAAAACTGCACCGGCTGATCGTCACGAGCGCGACGTATCGCCAATCGGTAACCGCCGACGGAAGCTGGCGGACTGATCTCTCCGAATCCCCAAAAACAGAAAGTGCCCGCCTCCTTCCGTCGGCGGCTACGATTGATGGCGACAACCGGCTGCTGTGGCGCGGCACGCGCCGGCGGCTCGATGCGGAGCAGATCCGCGACGCATTGCTCGCCGTGAGCGGCAAGATCGATCTCACGGAAGGCGGCCCGTCCGCGATGCAGTTTGGCTTCAGCGATCCGAACAAGGAGGTCTCGCCGCGGATTGACTACGAGGGATTCGATCCCGACGAGCCCGCGAGCAACCGCCGCAGCGTGTACCGTTTCATTTTCCGCAACGTGAACGATCCGCTGCTTGATGCGTTCGACGCCGCGGACCCGTCGCTCTCGGTCGCGCGGCGCACTTCCACCACTACAGCGTTGCAGGCGCTGTCGCTTTTTAACAACCGCTTCGTGCTGCGGCAGTGCGAGCATCTCGCGGCTCGGCTTGGGCGCGAGACAGAAGGGATCGAAAAGCAGATCGCACTCGCATACCGGCTGCTTTTTTCGAGGGTGCCAGACGATGACGAACTCCGCGCAGTCTCCGCACACGCGCACAAGCACGGCCTCGCGAATGCCTGCCGCGTGCTCGTGAACAGCAACGAATTCCTTTTCATCCCATGAGCGACACGCTCTGCCATCGCCGCACACCGGCTCCGCTTTCACGCCGCGAGTTTCTCACGCGCACCGGCGGCGGCTTCGGCGCGATGGCACTCTCTGCGATGCTCGGCGAACAGTCCGCGCACGCGACTGCTCCGCATCACGCGCCGCGGGCGCGGGCGGTGATCCAGCTCTTCATGCTCGGCGGGGCGAGCCAGTGCGACACGTTTGATTACAAGCCCGCGCTGCAAAAGCGCAGCGGCGAGAAGGTGAAATTTCCCGTGAGCGGCGGCACCGTGGCGTCGCCCGGCCCCGTGCTCGGCAGCCCATGGGAATGGCGGCAGCACGGGCAGTGCGGACGCTGGGTGAGCAGCGCGATGCCGCACATCGCGCACTGCGTGGACGACATGGCATTCCTCATGGCGATGCACGCGCCGACGAGCGAGCACAGCGCGGGGCAGACGATGCAGGTGAGCGGTTTCGTCACGCCCGGTTTTCCGACGGTCGGCGGCTGGGTGAGCCACGCGATGGGAAGTGCGAGCCGCGACCTGCCCGCATACGTCGCGCTGCCCGATCCCGTTGGCCTCCCGTGGACGGGCAAGGCCGCTTGGACGAACGGATTTCTCCCCGCGCTGCACCAGGGCACGATGCTGAATCCTTCGGCGGAAAATCCCGTGCCCGATCTTTTCGCACCGAAGTCCGCGCAATTCGTGACGCCCGAATCCGCGCGCGACGGCCTCTCACTCCTCGATCACATCAACCGCCGCCATCTCGCGAGCGCACCGTACGACTCGCGGCTCGAGGCGCGCATCGCGTCGTACGAACTTGCCGCGCGGATGCAGCTCGCGGTGCCGGGCGTGCTCGATTTGAAAGGCGAGACCGACGCGACCCGCAGACTTTACGGCATGGACGACAAGCTCACCGAACCGATCGGCCGCAACTGCATCATCGCGCGGCGGCTCATCGAACGCGGCGTGCGCTTCGTGCAACTGTGGGTCGGGTCCGGGCTGAATGGCGGAGCGGGAAACTGGGACAACCACAACGACATCATGCCCGGCTCCGATTTTCAAAAAATGTGCGTGCGCTCCGACAGGCCGGTCGCGGGACTGCTGCACGATCTGAAATCACGCGGGTTGCTCGAGGACACCGTGGTGCTGTGGACCACGGAATTCGGACGCACGCCGTACAGCCAGGGCAGCAAGGGCCGTGATCACAACGGAAACACTTTCGTGAGCTGGATGGCCGGCGGCGGAATCAAGGGCGGCACGACATTTGGCGAGAGCGATGAATTCAGCTACGCCGCCGCCGTGGACAAGACGATGTGCTACGATCAGCACGCGACGCTGCTGCATCTCCTCGGCTACGATCACACGCGGCTCACCTTCCGCCACAACGGCGCCGAACGCCGGCTCACGGATGTGCATGGGCGCGTGATCAGCGAGATTGTATCGTAGCGGATGCCGCGGCGTTCCTCGAACGCGGGGAAAAATTCACGCCTTTTCTGCTTCGACAACGGCATTGCTGCATCCACATTCCGCGCCGATGAAAATCTCCGCCTTCTCCCTACTCGTCGCCTTCGCCACCGCCACGCTGCCCGCGCTCCGTGCGGATGAAGGCTGGATCTCAATGTTCAACGGCACGGATCTCACCGGCTGGAAATCCAACGCGGCCACCGAGGAAAAGGCCGAGGAAAAGAAAAACGTCTTCACCGTCGAGGACGGCAAGCTGAAGATCAGCGGCGGGCGTTCGCACATCTTCTACGTCGGGCCGAACGGCGACGCGAAGTTCAAGAACTTCGAGTTCAAGGCGAAGATGATGACTTTGCCGGGAGCGAACTCCGGGATCTATTTTCACACGCAGTTCGAGGAGAAGGGCTGGCCCTCGAAAGGCTTCGAGTGCCAGGTGAACGCGACCCACGGCGACCGCAAGAAAACCGGCGGCCTCTACGCCGTGGCCGACGTGATTGATAACGCGCCGAACAAGGACAACGTGTGGTGCGATTACGAAATCAAGGTCGAGGGCAAGCACGTCGTGATCAAAATTGACGGGAAGGTGACGACCGACTGGACGCAGCCCGAAGGCTGGGAGCCGCCGAAGGGAATGCCCGGCCGCTCGATCGGCGAAGGCACCATCGCGCTGCAAGGCCACGACCCGAAGAGCACGACCTTTTACAAGGACATCTTCATCCGCCCGCTGCCGTAAGGGAGGGAACCGGCGGGTGCGGCACAGGTTTCCAAACTGCGCTACGCAAAGAGCGCCTTCACCGGCTTCCCGAGCCCGTCCTGAGTCGCGTAGAAGGGGCGATTCTCGATTTCAAATGCGGTCTTCGGGCTGATGCCCATCGCGGTGAAAATCGTCGCATGCATTTCGGCGATGCTCACCGGATCCTGGATCGCCATGAGCGGGCGTTCCGGCGCGGTCTCGCCGTAGAGGAAGCCGCGCTTCATTCCGCCGCCAAACATCACCACGCTCGTGCCGCCGGTGAAGTGGCGGTGCAGGCCGTAGTGTTTCATCTCCTCGATCCGCTCCACCTTGAACGTCGCCTGGTCATTTGCCTTCGAGCCGGGCTTGCCTTCCATGATCGCGTCGCGGCTGAACTCGCTGGCGACGATGACAAGCGTGCGGTCGAGCAGATTCCGCAATTCGAGATCGCGGATGAGTGTCGCAATGGGCAGATCAATCTCCTGCTTCATCTTCGCCGCGGTTTCGTGGCCGTCCTTGTGGGTGTCCCAGTATTGAAACGGCGCATATTCTGTCGTCACCTCGACGAAGCGCGCACCCGACTCGACGAGCCGCCGTGCGAGCATGCACCCGCGGCCGAAGCGGCCCGTGCCGTAATTTTCCGCGCTCCCCTTCGGCTCCAGCGTGATGTCAAACGCGTCGCGTTCCTTCGACGCGAGCAGGCGCTGCGCGTTGTCCATCGAGCGCAGCATGGATTCCTGCTGGTAGTCGCTGAGAAAATCGCGGTTCGGGTTTTGATCGATCAGCCTGCGGTAGGCGCGGTAGCGGTTTTCAAAACGCGAGCCCTCCATGCCCTTCGGCGGACGCACAGCGCGCGCGGCCTCGTCGGGGAACGGCAAATTCATCGGCCCGAATTCCGCACCGAAAAATCCCGCCGTCGTGAATGACTTCAGCTCCTCGCTTTCTCCTACGCCTTCGAGCCGCTGGCCGATGTTGATGAACGCAGGAATCACCGGATTGCGCGGCCCGAGCACACGCGCCATCCACGCGCCGATGTGCGGTGCCGCGACGGTCTGCGGCGGCACGTAGCCGGTGTGCCAATGGTACTGGTGCCGCGAATGCAAAATTGCGCCAAGATCCGGCTGCACGGCGCTGCGGATCAGCGTCGCGCGATCCATCACCTTCGCGACATTCTCAAGACCGCGGGTGATCTTGATGTTGTCCACGGCGGTATCAATCGCGGGGAACGTGCTGAGCATTTCCCGCACTTCGAGTCCCTTCTCGAATGGCAGGTATCGCTTCGGATCCCACGTGTCCGGCGCGGCCATGCCGCCGGCCATCCACAGCAGGATGCACGAATCCGCCGTCGGCTTCGGATGCTTCACGCCGGCGGCGGCGAGCAGCCGTGGCTCGCGGGCCATCATCGCGGCGATGCCCGCGGCCGAGAGCTTCTTCAAAAAATCACGGCGCGTGTTCTGCGGATCGAGCGGGAGCGGGTTCATGGGTCAGCGGATGATTTGAAATTCGGGCAACATGCACACGGCCCACAGCAGGTCTTCGATTCCCTGCGTGTTCAATGTGGGGCCGAGGAGTGCGCGGGCGCCTTCGAGTTCGGGCTGCGCGGGCGGACGCGCGACGGCGAATGTGTAGAGCCAGTGCGTGAATGCGTCAGGTGATTCCCATTTGCGTGCGAGCAGACGCGCCGCACCGCTTGCGAGCGCGCCTGCGAGCGCGGGCCCGTTGGCGAGATCGAGGGCTTCGAGCGTGGTGAGATCCTCGGGGCGCGTGCTCACGATCTGCTCGCGGTTCGGACGGCCGAGCGCGCGCTGGAGCAGGTCACACTTCATCAGCGAAGCGCGCGGCAACGGCGGCGGAGTGGAGATGTGAGCGAGCGCCTCGATCATCGCCGGACGGATTTCTGCATGACGCGGCTGCGGCGGTGCGGCGGTGACTGCAAGCCATCGTACATTTTTCACCTCGGGCCCGGTGATTTTGCCCTTCACGTCGGGAAGTTCCGGTGACCACTCCCACGATTCATCGGTCACGATCGCCTCCGTGCCCGACTTCATTTGCAGATGCGCCTCGAAGAACACGCCGGGCACTGGCTGCTTCGACGAAGGACGCTCGACCACCATCATGATCTCATTCGCCCCCTTGCGCAGCGCGCCCTTGAAATCCACGACACTCACGCCGCGCGTGCGGATGATCTGCCTGTCGAGCTGGAATGCCGCGCCGTTCACGAGGAACTGCGAGCCTGCCGCGTCCTGACCGAGCACGCCGAACGCCTTCACCGGCGTGTCCGCGAGTGTGAAGGTTTTCCGCAACACGAGTTTCGTGCGCTCCTTTTTCGGCGACACGGCCGCGGGCTTCGCCGCAGGCACGGTGCTCGCATCGGCTGCCGCGACTTTCCCGGTCAGCGTCGTTGCGGATTTCGGAGCAGCGGGATTCAGATTTTTTGCCGCCGGCTTTGTGTCGGCGGGACCGGGAGCATTCGGCGTCTCCGAATTTTCCGTCGGCTCCCCACTTTCCCAAATCCAATGCGCGCTGAGCTGCGTATTTTTTACGAGCGTCGAGTCGGGGCGGGCGCGGAGTACTGGTGCGTCGGTCGCGACCGGATACGAGCCGGTGAGCTGCCACACGGCGTCGAGGAATTGCTCTGCGGACATCCGTTTCGCGCGCGGGCCGGTGAAGACAAATGCGCCGATGCTGTCGTCCTTCTGCCGCACGACGGCGCGCGACTGATACGCCTGCGATGTGCAGATCAGCTCCAGCGTCCTTTTCAAATCGCAGCCGTTTGCAAAAAAATCCGCCGCGAGAAAATCGAGCAGGTCCGCGCTCCACGGCTCGGTCTGCATCGCGTCCACGGGATGCGCGATGCCGCGGCCCATGAGCCGGTGCCAAAGTCGGTTCACGACCGTGCGCGAAAAACGGCCGTTCTCGGGATGCGTCATCAGCGCGGCGAGCTGCTTCAGGCGTTCGGGCTGCGGCGCGTCGGACTTGATCTGGCCCAGCTCGGGGAAAAGCCACGCGGGCTGCGCGACCACATCAGTCTCCTTGTCGCAGCGCGCGATTTTCAGCGGCGCGTTCGAGTAGATCGCCGCGAGCGAATACGCGTCCGTGAGCTTCCAGCGATCCACGAAGCTGTCGTGACACGACGCGCATTTCATGTTGATGCCGAGGAACGCCTGCGAAATGGACTGCGCGAACTGCACCTCGCGCACCTGGCTCGCGCTCACCGTGCCGCGCCACGCGAGACCGGCGGAAAATCCCGCGCTGTCCGGCGTCGGCGGCGCGATGAGTTCGCGCACCATCACGTCGTAATGCTTGTTGTTCAGAAGCGCATCGTAGAGCCAGCGCGTGATCTGCGCGCCGGTGCCGGGGCCGAAGCCGACTCGCGAATAATCATTTCGCAGGAGGTCGTTCCAAAACGTGAGCCAGTGCTCCGCGTAATCCGTCTCGCGCGCGAGCAGCGCACGCACGAGCTGCGCGCGCTTGTCCGGCGCGGTATCTTTTGCAAATTGTGCGAGCGTCTCCGGCTCCGGCAGCAGGCCGATGAGATCGAGATGCACGCGGCGTGCGAATGCCGCGTCGCCGAGCGGCTGCGGCTGCGGCTTGCCGTGCTGCGCGAGGTATGCGTCGAGGATGCGATCCAGCGGATTCGTGCGCGTGCCGTGCGCGGCGGGCAACGCGACATTGCGCGGCTTCAGCGGCGGCTCGTAGGCGGGCTTTTTGAACGTGAAGCCGTCCTGCCACTTCATGCCGTCATCAATCCACGCCTTGAGCAGTGCGATCTTCTCCGCAGGCACGCGCTTCTGCTTCGCATCCGGCGGCGGCATCTGGGTGTCGGGATCCGTCGAGAGGATTGCCTTGATGAACCTGCTCTCCGCGCTTTTGCCCGACACAATGGCCTTCCCATTTTCCCCGCCGGCCATCAGATCGCCGCGCGAATTCATCGAGAGCCCGCCCTTCTTCTTGTCGCCCGTGTGGCACGCTGCGCAGTGCTCGCGGAGGATCGGCACGATGTCGTGTGAAAAGTCGGGCGCGGCTTTCGGAGCATCCTGCGCGGCGCTGTGCGGCTGCGCGCCGAGCAATGCGGCGAGGATCGAAGCGGGCAGAAGACGGCGTTGGAGCGAGGAGGACATCGGCGTGCAGTCAATCACCGCACTCTGGCTTTCTTGGCGGCGCAAAAGGCGGACGTCGTGCGCCTGCGCTCAGTCGTAGTGAACCGTGTCGAGGTGGATCTTTGGCGCGAGCAGCCGGATGAATTCGCGCACCGCGTTGCCCGACCACTTGCGAACGGATTCGTCGTCCTTCGGATCCTTCGCCGTGGGCACGGGGGCGGTGATGAGAATGTACGCCCATCGCTGGCTCACGCCACGGAGGAGCCGGTCGCGGTTGTCAATCGCCCAGCGCGACCAATGGCCTGCGGTGATGTCCCTTTCGCCGACGAACCAGTAGAACGCCTGCAGCTCGATCGGAAGCGCGCTGCCGCCGGCCTTGTTCGGGCGCGTGCTGTGCAGTTGCGCGACGGGGAATGTCCCGTGCTGCGGCAGCGCCATCGCAAAGTGATCGGCTTCCTGCAGCGTCCATCCCTGCGCCTGAAGGCAGCGTTCGGGACGGTGGATGCTCGTGCTCATGTCGCGCCCGGAAAGCACGAGCGAGACGACGATTTCATAGCCTTCGAGACTGCGGTAGGTCTTGCGGGCAAAGCGCGTGCCGGAGGCTTCGCCGAGGATCGCGCGTTCGGCGGCCGACATCTCCGCGTCGGTGCCGATCCAGTTGCCAACAGAATCCGGCAGCTCCCTCACGACGCCCGCGGGCTGCTCGCCGCCCTTCGGGAGCAGGAAGACGGTCGCGATTCCCAGGGTGATGAATGCGACGAGCGTCGCGAGCCGGCTAGTAGTCATAGCGCAGCGGTTTCTTCGGCTTATTTTTTTTCATCGGCACCACAGGGGTGTCGGTGCCTGCTGCGGATGCGGCCTTCACCGCGAACCACCGTGCGAAGGTCTCGGACCAGTCGCGGTTGAGCACATTTCCAAAGCCCACCATCGCGAGGACCGCGACCGGGAAGAAAACGAGGCCCGACCAGTCATGGTAGAGCCCCGTGGCGGTCTTCGCATCGAGGAAGCGCGCGAAGAGCACGACGGAAAACACACGCGCAAAATTCCCGAGCACCGCGAAGAGCAGCGATCCGCAGAAGAGCACCACGCCGCGCACCGGCCCGCGCATCGTGAAATACGCGTAGAGCGCAGCAAGCGCGCTCATCGCCATGAGCGAGCGGATGCCCGAGCAGCCGCCCGCAATTTCCATCGGCGGGAAGCGACCGTCGGGCGAGGAGAGGTTGCTGCCGTCCACGACGATCGGGATGCCGCACACGGAGGACAGCATACCGATGGCTTTTCCCGTAAGCACCTGTAGCGGCACCGTACCCTGAACGACACTGCCGAGCGGCGTCATGAAAAGGAGGAACACGCACGGAAAAAGGACGACACGGCTGAGCGGCGCGCCGAAAAGAAAACGCACCGCGCCGTAGCACAGCAGCGGCAGCGCAAAGATCGTGTAGCGCGCCTCCGCGCAGCGCACGCCGGCGACGAAGAGCAGCACGCCCGCACCCGCGGCCCACAGACCGGAATTCGCGCCCTGCTTCGGCAGCCCGGCGATCTCGCGCCAACGGAAAACCACGAGCGCAACGGCGACCGGAATGATTCCCCAGCAGTGCTGCTGATCGTTTTCCGCACTCCACCCATCGGTGATCCATTTCGCGGCGCTGATTCTTCCGCCGAGGAACGCGGGAATCCCGAAGTATGCGTAACCGATCACGCCCGCGAGCGCCGCGAACAGCAGCGCCTGTGCGGGATTGCCCCTGCACCAGCGGAAAAACGTCGCGAACAGCCTCGGCACATCGGCAAAATCGAACGCCTCGCGGTCCGGTTCACGGATCGGTTCGTCGAGAGAAAGGATGGGATGCGAGGTGTCCTCCATCGGCGCGAATCTACCTCACCGACGCCCTCCTTCAATGCACTTCTGACCCGCCGCTCAGAGCGCGAATCCGGCGGATTTTGCGTCCTTGTCAAACATCCGCACCGTGTCGAGCGAGAGCGCGGCGAGATCCATGCCGGCCATCTTGATCGCCTTGGCGAGGATGTCGTGCTGCACGGTCACGATGTGCGTGCCGCATTCATCCGCCTGAAAAATGTTCAGCACCTCGCGCACGCTCGCCCAGAGCAACTCGGCCTTCGGCAGCGGCTTCAGGATCGCCAGCGACTCGCGCATGATCGCGGCGGGATCGCGCCCCGTGTCGGCGATGCGCCCGGCAAAGACCGAGACGACCGACGGCACCGCGGGATTCAGCGCCGCGGCGACCGCGCGCACCTGGTCGAGCGTGAGAATGGCGGTGACATTGAGTTGCACGCCCTCCTTTGCGAGGTCGCGGATCAGATCGTAAGCCGGCGCACCGGCGGGATTCATCACGGGGATTTTCACGTAAACGTTCCCCTGCCACGCCGCGATTTTTAGCGCCTGCCGCCGCATCTCCGCGAAGTCATCCGAAAACACCTCGAACGAGATCGGCTTGTCCTTCACCGTCTGCAGGATGTCCCTCGCGAAGCCCTCGTAATCGCGGATGCCGCTCTTGTTCATGAGCGTCGGGTTCGTCGTGAGTCCCTGGATGAGCGGGTTCGTGTAGAGCTGCAACATGCTGGCCTTGTCGGCGCCGTCGGCGAAAATTTTTACGCGGAGTGAGTCTAGGGATGTCATTGGGCTGTGGGCTGTGGGATCCCCGTGCAGGGCACGGGGAATGCGCCCGTTCATAGCAGGCCCGGTGCCCGATTCGGGCCGAACTGCGCCCGCCCAGGATTCACGCGGCCGATTTGGAGTCGGCGGCATGCAACGCGGCCGGCGGAAACAGCAGCAGGGCACAAAATGATCGCGCGACGTTCATGTGTGAAATGAACGCGAGCCACCGGGTGAGTTCATCGGCGGAAACTCTGGTCGTTCTGCCCCGGCTTCATGGGCCGCATTGTCACGGGCCGGATGAGTTCGGGAATCACGAACACGAGGCCCGGATCGGAAATGTCTCCGGGCTTCGCGGCCATGAGGCCGACGCGATGAATCACAGCGCCGGGGATCGCGAGGCTGACATTGCTGAATTTTACTTCTTTGTGATGTCCGCCTGCTCGCTCGCGTGGGAGTAACTGCACGCGAAGCCCTGCATATTCCAGGTGCAGAAGTAATCGGGCGCGGTGCTCGGCGTCGCGGGACGAGGCCCGGCTCGGAGGCGAGCACCGGCCTCGTCGCGGCGAGAAATAAGCAGATGGCAACACGCATGATGAATCCTACTTTGTTTCTCCTGTGGGTGGCTTGGTATGGCCCGGGAGAACCGATTCGCGAGGCACCGCGACAGGCTGAAAAGGCGCGATGGCATACTTCCTCAAAAGGTAACCCTCAACCGCCTGACGCTCCGCATCCGCGAGCGGAATGGAGTAAATGAGGATCTCGCCGATGTCGCCATGCCAACTGCGATCCGTGAAATCGCGATCACGCGCCAACTGTTCCGCGATCGTGTCCTGACCCGCGACGAACGAGATCACCGCCAGCTTTTGCGAAAACTCACTAAGCGTCGGATCGATCGGTAAGCCGTTGAACCAGGCCTTTCCATGACGGAACATCCCAAGCTCGATGATCGTGTCGGTCCAGTGGCACCCGACATGGTAGTCCACGCTCTTCTTCTCCCTTCCACCCAGCACGAATCGCTCGGCAAACTTTTTGAATGCGGCCGGATGCTTGGACACCACAAAGAACACCGTGCGGGCGTTCTTGATCGAATTGAATTCGTAACCGGAGAAGCGTCCGTCGAAGCGGAGCACCGGCTGGCCGGCCTGCTCGTGTTTGACGACCGTAGGATTGCCAGCGGCGATCTTCGGATCTTTCTCGCGGATGGCGTCGTTGTTCTTCCCGCTGCGATCCCTGATCGAAGCGACCTCGCCATTTTCAACGACGACACCCTCGGCGCTCAGCCAGAGGGCCAGTCCTTCAATTGGGATATCGGTGTCACGGACGACGCTCTGCTCGGCAGCGGACAGCACGTTGGAGAGCAACAGGATCGCCGCGCTCGCGAGGATGCGCGTTCGTGAGGGGGTGGTGCTCATGGGAACCAGTAACTGCGGTATCGCGGCCGTCGGATTCTATTGGATGAAAATGAACTGCTTCGTGTTCAGCAGCGCGTAGATGAGGGCTTCGATGCTCTTGCAGTCGCTCGCGCCGCCTCCCAACAGCCTCTGCTTTTCCTGCGCGGTGGGTTTGCGCGCGAGCAGCGCGAGATAAACGGCCTCCACTTGGTCGCCGGAATTTGTGACCGAGTGCATCAGTGGCGAGAAAGGTGAGAGCACGCCATTGGATGAAATGAGGTCGCCATTCATCAGCGCGAGCGCCTGCGGGATGGAGGCGTTCGGGTTTGCGTTCTCCACGAAATCGCGGTCGCTCTGACCCATCGTGCGCAGGAAATGTCCGCGTGGGGCGGGGCTGTCGAGTTCGCTCGCGCGCATCCATTCGCCGCGCGCCTTTTCGCAATACGCGACGAATGCCGTGCGATCCTTTTCCGCAAAGCCGAGCTTTGCGGCGAGTGCGGTGAGGCGTTGCTTTTCAGCCTGCGCGTCGGCTTCGATTTGTGCGGCAGTCTTCGGTGCGGGGCCGTAGCCGGGGATGTGCATTTTGCGCCATGTCTCGACGGCGAGCACGGCGGGGTTCGTGTTCATCTTGTAGGTTTCGTCCACGGTGAGCTTCGCGTTCGAGCCGGCTTTTTTATGCACGAGGTTTGTGAGGAGCGGTGTGAGAAAATCACGCACGAAGGCTTCGTTGCGCTCGCGGTTGAGGCGGCCGATTTCGCGACGCAGCTCGGTCTCGCGCGCCTTGTCGCCTTTGCGCTTGGCCTCGACCTCGGCTTCGCGCGCGGCCTTCTCCTTCGCCTGAATCACCGTCTCGCTCGCGAGGCTGGCATAGCCGAGGTCCACGGTCGCCTTGCCATCGTAGTTCAGATATGCGTCGGCCACCATGTGCGAGACTTGGATGCGCCGTTCGTCGCGAGCCTCGCGGGCAAAATCGCGCGCGTCGGGCTCGTGGTTCGCCAGCGCGACTACGGAATCCCAGACGTGTTCCGCCGTCATCCGCCGCAGCACCGGCCCCGTGAAATGATACGTGCTTCCCCGTTCAAATTCGCCCGGTGACACCGCCGACTGGTAGGCACGCGTGTTTGCGATGACGGCGAGGAATGCGCGCATGTCGTAATGCAGCACGACCATCAGCTTTTCGAGATACGCCTCGACTTCCGGCGCCATCGCCTTCGCGTCGTCGCGCAATTCATCGAGCGGCTCGATGAGCGCCACGCCGAGCATCTTTTTCCACAGCCGGTTCACGATCACTTTCGTGAATGCGGGATTCTCCGGCGAAGTCATCCAACGCGCGAAGACCTCCGCGCGATCATCGCCGGGGCTCGGCTCCGCGGCTTTGCCGAAAATCGCCCGCGGCGTCATCACGTCGCCGGGCTTGCCGTCCGGTTGATGGAAATCGAACGGCAGCTTCAGCACGGCGTCCTGCTTCCGTTCCATCGCGATGGGGCTGAGGAGCTGGCCGATGCCGTGCCGGATGATGTTGAGCACCTTTCGGAACTCCATCGCATCGAGCCGCTCCTTCTTGCGTGCCTCCGCGGCCTTCCCGCCGTCCTTCGATGCCGCTTTCTCGCGCAGGAAATCCTCATGGATCACCTGCTCGCGCGCCTTGAACGCATCGCGCACGCCGGTCAGCGCCTCTTGCACCGGCTTGTTGCCGTAGGTGAATGCCGCGAGGTGATAGAACTCCGTCTGCTTCCACTTGTCGAACGGATGGTCGTGGCACTGCGCACACTCGATGCGCGTGCCGAGGAAAATGCGCGTGCTGAGCGCCATGTTGTCGAGCGGCATCTCAGGGTCGCGCAGGTAGTAGCCGATCGCGCCATTTTCCCAGCAATAGCCGCGGGCCGAGAGCATCTCGCGCACGAATTGATCGTATGGCTTGTTCGCGCGCAGGCTCTCCTTGATGAACTTCGCATACGCTGCGGGCACGACGTTCGCCGTGTTCACGAAATTCGACTTCAGCCGCAGGATGTCGGCCCAGAAATTGTAGAAATGCGACACATAGCTCTCGCGCGAGAGCAGATCGTTGATCAAAATGGTGCGTTTGTCCGCCTGCTTCGATTCGAGAAAAACGCGCGCCTCCGACGCAGTCGGGATGCGCCCCGCGAGGTCGAGGTAGATGCGCCGCACAAAGGTCTCGTCACTGACCGGCGCATTGCCCGTGACGTTCGCGGACTTCCAGTGCGCGGCGAGCAGCGAGTCAATGTCGGCGACCGCCTTTTGTGTCTGGTCGGGCGTGAGCGCGGCGCGTGCGTGTGGATGAAAAACTGCGAGGCAAAGTAACGCGAGAAGAAGACGGAACATTTTCATGGCAGTGCGAATTCGGTAAAGCGTGTGCATGAAACTCAGGCGAAGACTGCGCTGACCGGCTTGCCTTTGTCGGCGACTTTGAAAGGCCGGCCATTCGGCGCGAGCACCGTTTCATCGAGCGGCAGGCCGAGCGCGAGGCCGATGGTCGCGTTGAAATCCGGAATGGTGATTTCATCATTATCGACTTCCTCGGCGGTCTTGTTTGTCGAGCCGAAGACAAAGCCGCCTTTCACACCGCCGCCGAACATCGCGGCGGAAAATGCCTTCGGGTAGTGGTCACGTCCGAGCGACTGGTTGATTTTCGGCGAACGACCGAATTCCGTCGTCACCACGACCAGCGTGTCTTTCAACATGCCGCGTGCATTCAGGTCCTCCACGAGCGTCGAGAGTCCGTGGTCGAGCTTTTCGCAGAGGTCGGGCGTCGCGGTGAAGTTACCCGAATGCGTGTCCCAACCGTGCAGGCTCACCTCGGTGAAACGCACGCCGTGCTCCACGAGCCGGCGCGCAAGGAGGCAGCCTTGGCCGAAGGGATCACGCCCGTAGTCGTCGCGGAGCGAGTCTTTTTCCTGCGTGAGATCAAAGGCCACGATGTCCTTGCTCGCCATCATGCGATACGCGCCGTCGTAGGCACCGGTATGCGCGGCGACATTCCGCTGCTTGCCAAACGTACGTACGAAGTCCGCATCGAGATCGCCTGCGAGCTTCATGCGCGAATCGTGCGACTGCTTCGTGAGTCCCTTTTGCAGTTCAATGTCGCTCAGTCCCTTCTCCGGGTTGTTCACGAAAAGCGGCGCAAGCTCCGGCGAAAAGAAACCCGCGCCCGGATGTCGGCTCGCATTGCCGACATACACCGAACCGGGTAGCGTCGCATTGCCCGCGCCGCGGAAGTGCTGCAACCACGCGCCCATCGAGGGATGATTGATCGTGCCGCGCATTTGGTAGCTCGTGTGCATCATGTAGTTCCCCTGCTCATGCGCGCCCTGCGTGGAAGTGAGTGAGCGAATGACGGTGCCGTGCTTCATCACCTTCGCCGTGCGCGGAAGATACTCGCCGAGCTGAATGCCATCCGCGCTGGTCTTGATCGTCTTCGTCGGCCCCATCACGTCGCCGCTTTTCGGATCCCAGGTGTCCACGTGGCTCATGCCGCCATCCATGTAGAGATAGATCACATTCTTCGCCGTGCCGCCCTTCGCCGCAGCAGCAGCGAGTGCGTCGCGGGAGAGAAAATTCGGCAGCAGCCCGACGCCGAGCAGCGAGCTGGCGGTGCGGGCGATGAAACGTCGCCGGGTGAGTTCGTCGGAGCGGAGGAGTTGGTGTTTCATGGGAGTCGTCATTCGGGTGAAAATGTGCAGGGTCAGTTTTTTGAAGGCTCATCCGCGATCACAAGTGATGCGTCGTCGAAAATCACCGAGCCCGAGTTGAGCAAGTCCGAGTTGAGCATGAGCTGAATCTGCACCTGCCGCGTGCCCGGCGGAGCGAACGCGGCGACCTGCGCCTGCTCGAAATGATCCGGCTCGGATTTTGGATTCACAAAGCGCCGCATCGCGAAGGCGAAGTCGCGGCCGTCGCCGTTCACGAAGACAATCTTCAGCATCGCCACCTGTCGCCCGCGTAGCGGATCGTGCGCGGGCGTCGCGGCCCACACCGAGGCCACCACAAGCTTTCCAGCGATGTCACCCGTGTTGATTTTCTGCCGGCACTGCGGCCAGTTCGCGTAGCCGCGGGCGAAGACCCTCACCGCACCCCCGCTCCGTCCGCCGCTGCGGATCGCTTCGATGTTCGTGTCGGTGCCGTTCCAAGTCTGTTCGCTCAGGCCATTTTCAAAGCCCGGATCAAGCAGCAGATTGCCGCCATGTTGCACGGCGTCACTTACCGATGGCGACGCCAGCAGCAGTTCGGGAAATTCCTCCCGCGCGAGCGGCTGGATCGCGAGGATTCCGTCGCTGCGCACCTCGACGGCTTCGCCCTTGTGCAGCCTCTTTTGCCGCGTCTTTCCCACCTGCACCTCACCGCTGAGTACGGCCACCAGCGTGCTGTGATCCGCACGTGCGTCCACGGCGAACTCCGTGCCGAGATCCACCACTTCCGTCGTCGGCGTCTCCACGGACAGCCGCGACTCGGGCGACGGACAGCGGCAAAAAACTTTGCCCGACTCCACGGCCACGCGCTTCCGCGCCAGGAAACGCACCGTCGCCGGCCCGCGCATCACCACCGTCGCGCCATCGGCACAAAGAAATTCCGCAGTGCCCGAATCGAGTCGCAGCGGTCCCGGCGGCAACTCTCCCCCGCGCAGCGCCAGCTCTACATTCGGATCCGCCCACTGCGCCTCATTCGCTGCGGTGAGTGTTGCGAAAGGCTGTGGCGCACTGGCTTTCGGGACGATCCCTCTCCATGCGAGCACGCAGGCGAAGACCAGCACCGCCGCGGCTGCCAGCCATCGCATCGGATGCGCGGGAGACCGCGGTGCCGGTGTGCGCGGCGATTCCGCCACGAGTTGCTGGATGCCTTCATGCAGCAGAACGTGCGTCTCGGCGAGTCGCCAGAATCGCCCGCGATCCGCCGCGGAATGCAGTAGTCGTGCGTCGAGTTCCAGCCGCTCGTCGTCGCTCATCGCGCCGCTGAGATGTGCATCAATCAGATGGTCCAGCCGGTCGTCCGTCATGCCTTTGCCTCCGCGATTTGCTGCTCGATGCATTCCCGCAAAAATCTGCGCGCCCGCGAGAGCGCCACGCTCACGGCTGACGGTGTCCATTCCACGATGCGCGCAATCTCCTGCGGCTTGTGCTCGTGCTCGTAAAACAAATCCACCATCCGCCGTGCCTGCGGAGCGAGCCGATCCAGACAGCGCGGCAGCGCGGCGAGCTTGGATTCATCAAAGGCTTCCGTCGGCGCGCTCGCTGCCAGCGCCTCCAGCACCTCGTCCGAAAAGCGATCCGCCGCACGCCTGTGATGCGCCTGAGCCTTCATCACCTGGAAGCGCGCGATCTGAAACACCCATGCAACAAAATTCGACCCCGGTTCAAACTCCGCAGCCTTGCGCTGCACCACGAGAAACGTCTCCTGCAACACATCCGCCGCCGCCGCAAAGTCACCCATGAGCGAGACGATGAATCCTTTGATCCGCGACTGGTGGCGGACGAAAAGCTGGAGCACCTGTTGCTGGCGGTCGTCGGGCATTTGCGGGAACATTAGCGGGGCCGTTCAATCCTTAGCAAAGCACGGCGAAGATCGCCCTCCTTCCGTCGGACAATGGCAGCACGCAGTTGACCTCATTCGATCTCACAAGGACGTGACGCCGGGCCGCGGCTCTGGCATTTGTGCCACATCCAAATGAACCCCCTCATGCGAACGATCCTCCTTTTTCTCCTCGCCCACGCAATCTGCGCGCCCTCTCACGCCGCGCCTTCGCAGCCGAACATCATGATCTTCCTCGTGGATGATCTCGGGATGATGGACACCTCGGTGCCATTCCTCACCGACGAAGCGGGCAAGCCGAAAAAATATCCGCTCAACGAATACTACCGCACGCCGGGCATGGAGCGGCTCGCAGCGCGCGGAATCCGGTTCAACAATTTCTACGCGATGAGCGTCTGCTCGCCGACGCGCATCTCGATCATGACCGGGCAGAATGCCGCGCGCCATCGCACGACCAACTGGATCAGCCCGGACAGCAACAACGCCGGCCCGAAAGGCCCGCCGGATTGGAATTGGAACGGCCTCAAGAAAAGCGACGTGACGCTGCCGCGCATCCTTCAGGCGAACGGCTACCGCACGATCCATGTCGGCAAGGGCCACTTCGGCCCGCGGAATTCCGAGGGCGCAAATCCGCGCAACATCGGCTTCGACATCAATGTCGGCGGCGCGGCCATCGGCGCGCCCGCGAGCTACTACGGAATGCAAAACTACGGCAACATCGGCGGCAGCGTGACGAAGCAGTCGCCCGCGGCGGTGCCCGGCCTGGAAAAATACCACGGCACGGACACATTCCTCAGCGAGGCGCTCACGCTCGAGGCGAAGTCGCACGTCGCCGATTCGGTGAAGGACGGGAAGCCGTTCTTCCTCTACTTCGCGCACTACGCCGTGCATGCGCCGTTCAATTCCGATCCGCGTTTTTCCGCACACTACGCGGACTCCGGCAAGCCACCGCAGGCGCAGGCATTCGCGACGCTCGTCGAGGGCATGGACAAATCGCTCGGCGACATGCTCGATCATCTCGACCGCCTCGGCGTCGCGGAGAACACGCTCGTGCTCTTCCTCGGCGACAACGGTTCCGACGCGCCGCTCGGCAACGAGCACGCCGTCGCGTGCGCCGCACCGCTGCGCGGGAAAAAAGGATCGCACTACGAGGGCGGCGTGCGCGTCGCATTCATCGCAGCGTGGGCAAAGCCGAACGCTGACAACGCACTTCAAAAGCGCCTGCCCATTTCCATCGGCGCGCTCCAGACACAGCAGGCCGCGGTGTACGACATGTTCCCGACTCTGCTCACGCTCACCGGCGCGAATACACCTGCGGATCACATCGCGGACGGCGCGCGTCTCGACACGCTGCTCACCGGAAAACGCGACCCGTCGCGCGAGGAGAAATTCCTGATGCACTACCCGCATTCGCCACACCGCTCGGACTATTTCACGACGTATCGCGACGGCGCGTGGAAGGTCATCTACCACTATTTTCCCACGGAAGTTTCCGAAGGCTCGCACTACCAGCTCTTCAATCTCGCCACCGATCCCTTCGAGCAGAAGAACCTCGCGGCAGCCGAGCCCGCGGAATTGAAGCGCATGATGCAGGGCCTCATCGCGGGCCTCGAAAGTCAGAACGCCGTCTATCCCGTGGACAAGGAAACCAGATCGCCGGTGAAGCCCGTGCTGCCGTCGCGTGCGACTCCCATGAAACCACGATCCAAACATTCTGCAGAGGCCGAACCGAAACCGCGCCACGGAAAAAAATCGTGGCGCGAAAAGCTGGCGGACGACAAGGATCTGCCCAAGGCCGTGCCGCTCCGCGACGGTAACGGGAAAATGATCATCGCCGCGCCGCGCGAGGTGGATGCGCTCATGCGCTGCGTGCCGCACGGGAAGCTCACGACGATTGACACCCTGCGCGCGGTGCTGGCCGAGCGGCACGGGACGGACTCCGCGTGCCCGATCACCACGGGCATCTTCGCGTGGATCGCGGCGCACGCTGCGGATGAAGCGGCCGCGGCAGGCGTGCGCGACATCACACCCTACTGGCGCACGCTGCGGGCGAAGGGCGAGGTGAACCCAAAATATCCCGGCGGTATCGAAGCGCTCAGCGCGCGCCTCGAAGCCGAGGGACATGAAGTTTTCCAAAAGGGGAAACACACATTCGTCCGCAACTACGAGAAGGCGCTGGCGTCCGATTCGGCATTTCGGAAAAAGCCGCCCGTCGAGATCCGTCCGTGAAAAATTCATCCCTGTCGTCGCATCTTCGCCCACGCTGATTGGCGCCGCGCTTGTGAAAGCGCCGGCCATTCACCACCACGCGAACATCACCCACGCCGCGGCCCATGCCGCCATCACGAGCACCCCGGCCAACGCGGCAACAATCGCAAGTGCGTTCATCACTTTGCCCGCTGCGCTTCCTTTCAGCCGCTGCGCCACAAGCATGAACAGGATGCAGACGATGCCCGGCACGGCTAACCCCATCGCCAGCGAGAGCCCCATCGCGATCGTCCAGTAGATGAACCGGAGCGCGTCATCGAACCGCGTCCCCCATTTCGGAAGCTCCGGCGTGTGCGCCCGGCAAAAGCGCAGCCTGCTCTCGCTCCTGTGCCCCGGATTGCCGCCCACATACACGCGGCTCGTGTGCGGGTCGCGGCAGAAGGGCGCGGCGCACAGGTTCGCCTTGGCGGGAAAAACATCGTCATCGTGAAAGTGCGTGACCATCCACCACGCACGCGGCCAGACGTCCAGTGACTGCGCCACCGCACCGCTGAACGGCCGCAGCGCCAGAAAAGCGAGCCCGCCGGCGACGACGAGGAACAGAATCGCGCAGCCGATCGTGGTGAGTTTGTTCTCGTCCGATTTCACGCGCGCACGCTGTGCGCCGGGATTGGCAAAGTCGAGCGCACGTTCCAATTCGCGCTACGCTTCGAGCGGGTGCCGGCGATCCGCGAGCGGGATGGCGAGCCTTTTGCCTCCGGCAAAATGCGACGCGTAGGCGCCCTGGATGATCTCGGTGACGAGCACCGCGTCGCGCAGGCTCGCGGTCGGCTCCGCGTTGTTTTCGATCGCCTCGGCGAGTTCGCGCACGAGCGTCTGGTTGCCGCGCAGCAGGTAGTCCTTCAGCGGATCGGGCTTGTGCTCGGCGGTGAAGTGCCATGACTCGACCCACGTCTTTTCCCACGCGCGCCCCGCATTCTCCGGCTCGATGACTGGGCCGGGGTAGATGAAAACTTCGCCGCGCGTTCTCATGCACACCGTCGCCTGCTCGCACTGGATCGTGAGTCCGTAAATCGTCCCGTGCTTGCCGAGATTCGCCGTCGAATTCCAAAAGCCGCGCACGCCGTGGTCGAAGCCGACCATCACCGCCGCCGAATCGCCCGCGATCGGGCCGATGGGCTCGCGGCCCTCGTGCTTGTCGGCCGGCGTCGCGTCGCGCTCGCCGGTCGCGAGATGCGCGCTCACCCAGCGCGGCGCGCCCGCGAGCGAAATCATGAGGTCGAAGAAATGCGTGCCGTGGACGATCAGTTCCTCGCCGCCGCCGCGCGCGTCGTCGCTCGGCTGGCCGGACATCCGCAGCACCTTTCCGTATTTCCCCGCGCGGATGTCCGCAAACGCCGCGCGCACCGGCGGCATCGCGCGGAGCTGATGCGCGAGCGCGCACTTCACCTTCGCGCGTTCGCAAGCCGCGAGAATCGCATCCGCATCATGGAGCGTGGCGGCGAGCGGCTTCTCCAGGAAAATGTGGCATCCCGACGCAGCCGCAGCCGTGACCATCGCCACGCGATCCGTGAGCCAGCGCGGGCCGATGGCCGCGATGTCCGGCTTCTCCTTCGCGAGCATCTCGCGGTAATCCGCATACAGCCGCGCGACGCCGAGCCGCTTGCCCGTGGCCGCGAGCCCCTCCGCATCATCATCCGCGATGGCGACGACCTCAAACCGCTCCGCATCGCGAAACGCCGTGTCCATCCCATGCCCATACCCGCCCCGTTTCGTGGAGCCGATGATGCCGACGCGGAGCCTGTGCTTCATGCGCCGAGTGAACGCCACCGCCGCCGCGATGTCGCGCCTGAAAGTGAGCTGCCGCCCGTCCCAAGTTTCGCACTCGCCTCGAAGCGCGCTTTTCGCATAACGTCCGCGCGCAACCCCGGCAGAGGACAGAACACCATTCGCATGCCCACCAAACGCTTCCGCATCGCCTTCTCCTTCGCGGGGGAAAAGCGCGGCTTATTCGCCTTCCTGGCCGTCTCTGCGATTCATTGATTACGCGCCATGTCGAAAGCATTCATCAGCTATCGCCAGATCAACGACGAGCAGCGCACGCGCGTTCGCGCCTTCGCGGAGCGGCTCAGCGATTGCGAAATCGAAATCCTCCTCGACCAATTCTACCTCCGCGATCACCCCGCGGGTCCGCCCGAAGGATGGGACAAGTGGAGCAGCGACAGCGCACTCAGGACCGAAAACGTCATCATCATCGGCAGCGAATCGTGGTTTCAGTGCTTCGACAAAGTGCAGGAGCCCGGTACCGGCCTCGGTGCTGCCTGCGAGGCAGATGATCTTCGCCACCGCATCTACAAGGCAAACGGCGTTATCGAGAACATCCGCGTCGTTGTCTTCGACGAGGCCGATGCAAGACACATCTCGGACAAGCTCCAGCGCTACCATCGCTTTCATGCGGAAAAGGATTTCGAGAACATCGTCCGATGGCTCGGAGGCAAGATGCCGATGCGTGAGAAGCCAGGCGGCAAAGACCTCAAGACCTCCATCCCCCACAATCTCCCCACCCTCCAGCCCTTCTTCGGCCGCGAGGAGGAGCTGAAGAAGATCGCCGATGCCCTCGATCCCGACTCCCGCACCTGGGGCGCGCTCATTGATGGGCCGGGCGGGATGGGCAAGACCTCGCTCGCCGTCCGCGCGGCCTACGATGCTTCGCCGGAGGTCTTCAAGAAGATCATCTTCATCTCCCTGAAGACCCGCGAGCTGGACGACGACGGCGTGCGCGACCTCAGCGGCTTCATCCTCTCCGGCCTCGTCGAACTCCTCAACGAACTCGCCCGCGAACTCGGCTGCGACGACATCGCCAAGGCCCCCGAGGACCAGCGCCCGCGCCTGCTCCTCGATGCATTGCGCGGCACGCAGACCCTCCTCGTCCTCGACAACCTCGAAAGCCTCCTCAAGCGCGAGCGCGACACCCTTTTCACCTTCGTCAATAAGCTGCCCGCCGGCTGCAAGGTCATCCTCACCAGCCGCGGGCGCATCGGTGGCGGCGGCGTGGAAATCATTCTCGAAAAGCTCAGCGAGGAGGCCGCGCTCGCCATGCTCGCGGAACTTGCCACGCACAATCCGATCCTGGCGCGCACGAGTGAGGCCGAGCGCCTCGTCCTCTACCGCGAGACCGCCGGCAAGCCGCTCCTCCTCCGCTGGACCGCCGGCCAGCTCGGGCGCGGCCACTGCCTCACCTTCACCGATGCGCTACACTTCATCCGCTCCTGCCCCGAGGGGAATGACCCGCTCGAATTTATCTTCGGCGATCTCGTGGAGGATTTCGACGCCGCCGAGACCCAGGCCCTCTGCGCGCTCACCTACTTCACCCAGCCGGCCAAAGTGGAGCACGTCGCCGCCATCGCCGGGCTGCCGGAGCCGGACACCGACCGCGCGCTGCGCAAGCTCACCGTCCGCTCCCTCGCCGTCCCGACGGATGAGCTGAAGGCCTTCACCCTCGTGCCCATGGTCGCGGACTTCCTGTGGAAGAAAAAGCCCGGGGTGGTCGCGGAAACCGGCTACCGGCTGAAAAAGCGCGCCTTTGCACTCATCATGGAAAACGGCTGGCGAAAGCACGACCACTTCCCCGCTCTCGAAGCCGCTTGGCCAAGCATCGTCCCCGCCATGCCCCTCTTTCTTGTTGGCGACAATGCGCATCTCCAGAACGTGTGCGATGCGCTCAAGTGGTTCCTTGAATTCCACGGTCGGTGGGATGAATGGCTCTTCCTCTGCGGGAAAGCTGAAGCTAGGGCTTTAGACGCTGCCGATCACACACAGGCTGGTTGGCGTGCTTACAACGCTGGCTCTATCCATGCCATGCGCCAGCAGGCCGACGATGTGCTTGCCTGCGCCGACCGCGCCGCCGCACATTGGGAGCAGGCGAAAGTTGGTGCTCGGGAGCGCGCCGTCGCCATCCAATTGCGTGGCATTGGCCATGTGTTGAAGATGGATTACGGCGCGGCCGTCATCGCCTCCCGCGAGGCGCTCGAACTGCACCGCAGCCTTGCCGCTGAGAGTGCGAACGTGGCGATTGCCCTCAGCGACCTCGCCGCTGCCGAACAACACACCGGTAATCTCGCGGCGGCAGAGGGGTATTATCGCGAGTCGATTCGCGTGTCCCTTGCGGTCGGTAACGGCGAGGGTGTAGCCATGTGTACCAGCAATCTGGCTGAACTTGCTCTGGTTCGTGGGGATTGGCCCGCCGCCGAGACCCTGGCGCGTGAGGCCATGCCTTTGTCCGAAGCCGTCCGCCGCCGAGATTTGATCGCTATCACCAATCACCGACTCGCCGGAGCCCTTGTGCGACAAGGCAAGGCCGTCGAGGCCCTGCCCTACGCCCTGCGCGCGGTATCCATCTGCACCCGCCTCGGCTCGCCCGGCCTCGACCATGCCCAAGTCATCCTCGCCGAGTGCGAGCAGGCGCTGGCAAAGTAGTCCCGCGCTTCAGCGCGCCGAACCGTCCGGATTTCGCACCCGCGTCCCGTGCCGCCCGGGTTTGTCGGCAAGAGCGGTTTCAGCGAGAGGGTGGGCGGAAGGGATGACGTGAGCGGAGCGGGATGCACGGTGGAACGCGTCGCTCCGCGCGCGTTTCGGTGTGGACTGCAAGGCTTGCCCGCAGCCGGAAGAAGCGCGCGCGGAGCGACGCGCTCCACCGTGGCCGAGTGCGAGCAGGCGCTGGCGGAGCAGTCCCGCGCTTCAGCGCGCCGGGTCGTGCGGATTTTGTTGCCGCATCCTGCCGCGCGCGGCTTTGCACGCTGAAGCGTGGGACTACTTTCCCGCCGCCCCGGCCTGTGGATGACCGCCCAAGATTGGCTCGCCTGCGCAAAAGTGCCGGGAAACGGCGCATTTCGGCCATCTCGCCCAGCCAACGCTTCATCCGAGGGTTCCCTCCGCCCGTCCAACTCTCCCCTCCGCTCGTCCAACTCTTCCCTCCGCCCGTCCAACTCTCCCCTCCGCTCGTCCAACTCTTCCCTCCGCCCGTCCAACTCTCCCCTCCGCTCGTCCAACTCTCCCCTCCGCTCGTCCAACTCTCCCCTACGCTCGCCCAACTCTTCCCTCCGCCCGCCCAACTCTCCCCTCCGCTCGCCCAACTCTTCCCTCCGCCCGTCCAACTCCGCCCTCCGCCCGTCCAACTCTTCCCTCCGCCCGTCCAGCTCTTCCCTCCGCCCGTCCAACTCTCCCCTCCGCCCATCCGTGGCCTTCCCCGAGCCAGCCGGGGCCTTCCCCGAACCAGCCGGGGCATTCCCCGAGCCGTCCGGGGCCTTCCCTGAATCGTCCGGGGCATTCCCCGAGCCGTCCGGGGCCTTCCCTGAACCATCCGGGGCCTTCCCCGAACCAGCCGGGGCCTTCCCCGAACCAGCCGGGGCCTCCCCCGAACCAGCCGGGGCCTTCCCCGAACCAGCCGGGGCCTTCCCCGAACCAGCCGGGGCCTCCCCCGAACCAGCCGGGGCCTCCCCCGAACCAGCCGGG
>CAIRYQ010000095.1 GCA_903882875.1 uncultured Spartobacteria bacterium
CGCTGGCCGAGAATCTCGGCTGAGGATGGGGAGACTCGGGACCGCTGGCCGAGAATCTCGGCTGAGGGTGGGGAGACTCGGGAACGCTGGCCGAGAATCTCGGCTGAGGGTGGGGAGACTCGGGACCGCTGGCCGAGAATCTCGGCTGAGGGCGGGGAGACTCGGGAACGCTGGCCGAGAATCTCGGCTGAGTCCCCCGAGCCTCCGCCCCGCTCCGCGACAAATATTCCAGCCATCCCCATGACAGGCCCTGGAACGCGCGCTCCACCGCCTCCCATTCCTCGCGCAGCCGCCGGCGCACGCGGCGCAGGAATTCCTCCCGCGTGATGGGCCGCCCGGGCAGGGTGTCCGGGCCCGCGTCCTCGTCGTCCTCGATCACGATGAGGAGCATCCAGAGCTTCAGCCGCAGGCCGTGGCTCATGCGCTTGCCGCTCTCGATGGTCGCGTGGGTCTTGCGCTGCTCGGTGTCGCCCACGGTGCGGCGCTTCACGCCGCAGGCCGCCTCCAGGTCATCCTGCGTCATGCCGCGGCCGAGGCGCAGGCACTTCACGAGCGGGCCGAACCGCCTGCACGCGACGGTGCGCGTGCATTCCGCATCCAGCGCCAGTCCCGGCGGATTAGCCATGGCCCCTCCGCAAGTGCCGTCGTCGCCTGTGCGGGCGAACGGGGATGGCTCTTGGGGAAGTGAGCGGGTGGATGGGGATGCGGGGAAAGTGGAAAACGAACCGGGACCGCGCACTGGCACGGCCCTGCTGGGCCGTGGCGCGGAGAGCAACCGTTTGCCATTCGCCGGAATTCATGGGGTGAAACGGTTTCCGAGACGGGAGCGTGCCGCCGCCCGCCCCGTGCTGTCAAGCCCCGCGTGAGGCCGCGGGCGCGCACCGGTGCGTAGGCAGCAAGGCCCGCCCGCAGCCGCCGCCCCCACGAGGAGCGGATGCCTTGGAGTGCGGCGGGAAGCGACAGCGCCACGCCGCTTTTTTGGAGTGCGCTGGCAGAGCGCAGCGGCGACAGCGCTTTGGGAAGCGCCGGAGGCGCGCGGCGGTCTTCCTGGTGCGCCGCCGTCCTGCAAAGCCCCGCCGCGTCGCTCCGCTCCTGCCAAAGCGGCGGCGGCGCTCCGCTCTGCCGCCGCACTCCACAGGGCGCTCCTGCCGTCGGCGGCTACTTCTTTTCCGCGGCCTGCTGCGCGTCGTAGGCGGGCCAGAAGTCGGCCACGGGGCGGTAGGGGCCAGCACCGCCGACGGCGATGTATTGGAGGCTCGGGTGCTGGCGCAGCGGTTCGAGGGAGACTTTGGAGTTCTTCGGTTTTGAAATGTAGAGCTTCTGCAACTGGCGCAGTTCCCGCAGCGGGGCGAAGTCGGCGATTGGGTCAATGTCGATGTTCAGTTCCGTCAGTGGCAGGCCCGCCAGCGGGCGAAGGTCGGTGATGCGATTGCCGCCTGTATCGAGGAACTTGAGCGGCTTGCCGCGCAGCGGGCTGAGGTCGGCGATGCTGTTCCTGCTGCAATACAGATATTCCAAGGCGGGCGAGTCGGCTAGGAAGGAAAGGTCGGAGCATTGGTTCCCTCCGATCTTCACTTTCGTGAGCGGTGCGCCGCGCAGCGGCGAGAAGTCCACGATGCGGTTCCCGTTCACATGGAACTCCTCCAACGGCGCTCCACGCAGAGGACTGAGGTCGCTTATCTTGGTGCCATTTGCGTCGAAGACGCGCAGCGGCATCCCCGCGAGCGGGGTGAGGTCGGAAATGTCGCTCCCGTCGGCATGGAGTTCGGTGATTGGCATTCCGCGAAGTGGCGAGAGATCGGAGATGCGTGTCCTGTCTAAGCTAATTTGAGTCAGCGCCATGCCGCGGAGCGGTTCCAGCGAGTTCACCGCAGTATTGCCGAGAGCGATGTTTCCAATGGGCAGCCCGCGCAGCGGTTCGAGGGTGTCCGTGGCCGCCGGCACACCGAAAACTCTAATGGTGCCGTCAGGTTGCACTTCTACATAGCCCACGCCTTTCCCCAGCCACTCGTCGAGGCGCTGGCGGACCATTTGCTCCTTCTGCTTCGCGCCGAAGGTCAGGCGCTTGGAGAGGGCGTTGAGTTCGCCGCTGGCACCGACTTTGGTGAAGTGCCGGAAGAGGGCTTCGGTGCGCTCGGGGGGGAAGCGGGTGGCGTCGTCGGGCGCGGCGGCGATGGCGTCGAGCACGGGGAGGAGGGCGTCGTGCGCGTGCTGCGCGGGGTCGCGCTGCTGCGCGGTGCGGAAGGCGGCGGGGGCTTCGCCGTAGCGGGCCATGCCGAGCAGCAGCCATGCGCGCCGCCACCAGCCGGCGGTGAGCGCGGGGTCGAGGGCGAGGGCGGCATCAAGCTTCACCAGCGCGGAGTCGAAGCGCTGGAAGCCGGCCTCACTCTCGGCCAGCGCGAGGAGGGACGGGGCGCTGGCTTTCAGGTCGGCGAGGGCGGCGTTGGCGCGTTTGGCTTCCGTCTTTGCCAGCACCTCTCCGCGCTCGGCGCGCTTGCCTTCGGCGATGACTTTGGCCGTGAAGCCGATGCTGACGAGGAGCAGCGCGGCGAGGCCGATGGAGGTGGCCTTGTGGCGCTTGATGAGCAGCGTGAACTGCTTCCACGCGCCCGCCTTCTCCGCGCTGGTGGCGAAGCCGTTTTGGTAGGCGAGGAGGTCGGCCTGCAAGTCCT
Organism: uncultured Spartobacteria bacterium; assembly: GCA_903882875.1. GTDB lineage: Bacteria > Verrucomicrobiota > Verrucomicrobiia > Chthoniobacterales > Chthoniobacteraceae > SXWH01. The sequence goes on from CAIRYQ010000095.1 coordinate 2,673, forward strand.
CCACGCGCGGGTAGCGCGCGGCGGGGTCGAGCGCGAGGGCCTTGCGGCAGACGGCGAGCAGGGAGTCTGGTGCGGCGCGCAGCTCTTTCGCCGCAGGCCATTCCACTTCGCCGCGTCCGACCTTGCCGACGATCTGCATCGCGTCGCTGCCGCTCACGGGCGTTCGCAGGAAGAGGATGTGGAAGAGGATCGCGCCGAGGGCGTAGATGTCCGTGCGCGCGTCGAGCGTCTCGATTTCGCCGCGCGCCTGCTCGGGGGCCATGTATTGCGGCGTGCCCATGATGGTGCCCGTGAGGGTCATCGAGCCGGTGTTCGCATCGCCCGGCGCGGTGTGGACGATGGAGCGCAAATCCTGCCCCGGTGCGACGCTCGCGGCGGCGCGGTTCGGGTCGAGGACTTTCGCGAGCCCCCAGTCCATGACGAGCACGCTGCCGAAGTCGCCGAGCAGGAGGTTCTCCGGCTTCAGGTCGCGGTGGATGACGCCCTTGCTGTGCGCAAATGCAATGGCGTCGCACACCTTCTGAAACACGGTGAGCAGCGCGGAGAGCGGGAACTTCTTCACCGTCTCGGCGACGCCCTTGGCGAGCAGCTCCAGCACTTTCTTGAGCGTGATGCCTCGCACCATCTGCATGGTGTAAAAGACCTGCCCGTTCTCATCCACTCCCAGCTCGTGGACGGGGACGATGTTCGGGTGCTCAAGCTGGCCGGTGACCTGCGCCTCGGCGACGAAGCGTGCGATGTCCCCGGCATCGTTCGTGTCGAGCATCACCTTCATGGCGACCCTGCGTTTGATGGCGGCCTCCTTCGCATCGAGGATCGCGCCCATGCCGCCGCGCGCGACGACTGCGCCGATGTCGTACTTTTTCTCCCGCAACAGCTCCGCAGGCAGCATGTCGCGCACGGCCCGCTGCGCCGGGGCGAGCGACATGTCGCTGGGCGCATCGGACTGCAAACGCCGCAACTCGATGGTCGCGGTGCCGATTTGGATTTTCTGGTTCGGCCAGAGCCGCGTGCGCTCGGCTTGCGCGATGGGCTGGCCGTTGACCTGCGTGCCATTCGAGGAGCCGAGGTCCTCGATGAGCGCGTGGTCGTAGTTCAGGATGAGCTTTGCGTGCTGCCGCGAGACGAGGTCGGCCTCCACGCGGATGGGGCAGTCGGAATTCCGCCCGATGACGTAGTCGCCCGGTGTGAGGAGGTGGCGCGCGTGTTCCTTTCCACCAATGGTGATGAGAACCTCGGTCTGCGGGGCGGGCATCGCGCGGGTGTAGCGGATGGAGGAGCGGATGCAAGGGCGTCGTGGTGTTTATGAGATGACGCCGGCACGAGTCATCATCCTGTCCGGTGCCGCCGACAGAAAATAAAGCACATCCGACAGGGCCGTGGCCGACGGGGTGCCGATAGGATGGTGTATGAAACACAAAATCCTAATCACCACCATCGCAACCGCCCTCATCTCGTTCACCGTGAATCCCGCACTTTTCGCGGCAGACGCGGCGAATACGGGGAGCATCACCGCAGCCGAGACGACCGCCGACGCGACCGCCGACGCACGCTTCATGGAACACGCCACCCGCGGAGGCCTGATGGAAATCCAGGCGGGCGAAATCGCGGAGGGCAAGACCAAGCGCGACGACGTGAAGGGATTCGCCAGGGCCATGCAGCGGGATCACGCCGACGTGAACAAAAACCTGAAGACGCTCGCCGACCGCATGAAGATGAAGCTGCCGACGGACGCCGGGGATCATCAGCCCTTCCTCGACGGCCTGAAGGCGAAGACGGACGCGGACTTTGACCGCACCTACGTCGCGGCGAGCGTGGTCAGCCACCAGAAGTGCATCGCCATGTTCGAGAAGTTCTCGGCCACCACGAAGAATGCGGACCTGAAGGCGTTTGCCGACAACACGCTGCCCGGCCTGCGCACGCATCTGAAAAACGGCGAGGCGCTGCTCTCAACCCTCGGCGGCGCCAACGGCACGGCTGCGAAGTAATCCAAGCCCCGCGGAACCACGCACACAGCGGCACCGGGATTTCCACCGGTGCCGCTTTGCGCTTGCAGCGCATGTTCCCCCTGTGGACGCCGAAGCGGGAGCAATGCACCCGATCGAAGAGCGAAGAGCGAAGAGCGCCGGTGTCCCATGCAGACGGAGCAGAAGGAGCAGGACGGACGCGGCGGTGCGGGAAAACGATGATTTCATAAATCGGGGATTGAATGGCCGTGCATCTTGGCGGAGATGGAAATCCCGTCTGAGTGAGGACGACCCGAAACCGCACATCATTTTCCCAAGAACCAACCCCGACTTGTGGCTGCAAACGACGATTACATCCTGGAGATACTGATCGAGAACTCGCTCGTTTCCAAGGAGCAGGTGGATGATGCGCGGAGCGAGGTGAAGCCGGGGAAGGGCGTGCTGCATGTGCTGATCGAGCAGGGCCTGATCACGCAGGAGGATGTGTCGCGCGCCGTGGCGTCGAATGCGGCGATGGATTTCGTGAGCCTCGACGGGATCATCGTCACGGGGGATGTGCTCGCGCTCATTTCCGCGGAGGCTGCGCGGCGCTACCGCGCGGTGCCGGTGGCGCTCACGGAACTCGGCGGCGTTGTCGTCGCGGTGGATGATCCGCTGAATTTCGACACGCTCGACGGCATCCAGGCGCTGCTCGGCCGCGAGGTGGAATTTCTCTGCACGACGCCGGACTCGATGAAGGCGGCGCTGATGAAGTACTACGGCACCGCGGAGGACGCGGTGGCCTCGATGGAGAACATCGCGGGCGGGATCCAGATCGGCGGGCAGGCGGTGGATGTCGGCGGCGTGGCGGGCGAGACGGGCGACGCGCCGATCATCAAGCTCGTCACGATGATGCTGGTGGAGGCGTACAATTCGCGGACTTCGGACATCCACGTGGAGCCGCTGGAAAAGCGGCTGCGCATCCGGTTCCGCATTGATGGCGTGCTGCACGAGATGCAGAACCCGCCGAAGAAATTGCAGGCGGCGATCGTCTCGCGCCTGAAGATCATGACGGGCACGATGTCCATCGCGGAGAAGCGGCTGCCGCAGGACGGGCGCATCCAGGTGAAGCTGGGCAAGAAGAGCCTCGATCTGCGCGTCTCGACGATCCCGACGGCGCACGGCGAGTCGGTGGTCATGCGTATCCTCGACAAGTCGTCGCTGTCGCTGGGCCTGCCGCAGCTCGGATTCTTGAGCGACGACCAGGAGACATTCGAGCGGCTGTTGCGGCTGCCGGATGGCATCCTGCTGGTGACGGGGCCGACAGGATCGGGGAAGACGACGACGCTGTACGCGTGTCTCAACTACATCAACAAGCCGGACAAGAAGCTGATCACCGTCGAGGATCCGGTGGAATACCAGATGAGCGGCATCAACCAGGTGCAGGTGAATGCGGAGGTCGGCATGACTTTCCCTGCCGCGCTGCGCGCGATGCTGCGGCAGGCGCCGAACATCATCATGATCGGTGAAATCCGCGATCCCGAGACAGCGAACATCGCGATCAATGCGGCGCTCACGGGACATCTCGTTTTCTCCACGCTGCACACAAACGACGCGCCGAGCGCGGTCGCGCGTCTCGTGGACATCGGCGTGCAGCCGTTCCTCGTGTCGTCCGCCGTGCGCGCGATGCTCGCGCAGCGCCTCGTGCGGAAAGTCTGCCCGAACTGCAAGGCGCCCGTGGAGCTGACCGACGCGGAGGTGAAGTCGCTCGGCATTGATCCCACGCAGCTCGTCGGAGCGACGGTGCAGCAAGGCGTCGGCTGCGAGAAATGCAAGGGCCTCGGCGCGAAGGGGCGCATGGGCATCTTTGAAATCTTCGAGGTGGACGACGAGGTGCGCCACATGATCAACACCCGCGCGACGACCGTGGACCTGCGGAAGCGCGCGCGGGAAATGGGCATGAGAACGCTGCGCGAGGACGGCATCCGCAAGGTGCTCTCGGGCATGACGACCGCGGAGGAAGTCATCAGCGCGACCATGTCCGACGCAAGCTGAGGAGACACCATGGGCATCTTTCGATTTGGAAAAAATCCGGCCGGCGAGACTCCCGCACCAGCGGTGTCACCGGCGTCACCTGCACCAGCCGCGCCGGAGCCGGCCGCGCCCTCGATTTCCGCGGGAGGCCGCGGGGCGTTCGCGCCGATCGAGGACATCCTGCGGCTCACGGTGGATTCGGGCGCGTCGGACTTGCATCTCACCGTCGGCACGCCGCCGGTGCTGCGCATCCACGGCAAGCTGATCCGCCTGGAGACGCGCGCGCTTTTTCCCGAGGACACGGACAACATCGCGACGGAACTCGCGAACGGCGATCAGATCCACAAGCTGCGCACCGAGGGCAGCGTGGACTTCGCAATGACGAGCGCGGGGCGGAACCGTTTTCGCATCAGCCTCTACCGGCAGAAGCGCACGACGGCGATCGCGCTGCGCCTGCTGCCGCGGCAGATGCTTTCGACCAAGGAAATCGGCCTGCCGCGGATCGTGGACGAACTGATCCGCCTGCCGCGCGGACTCGTGCTGGTGACGGGGCCGACGGGCTCGGGCAAGACGACTTCGCTCGCGGCGATGCTGAACGACATCAACCTGCACCTCGGGCATCACATCGTGACGATCGAAGATCCGATCGAATACATCCACGAGCATCAGGAAGGCATGGTGAATCAGCGCGAGGTGGGGACGGATGTCTCGACGTTTGCAGAGGGGCTGCGTCGCGCACTGCGGCAGGATCCGGATGTGATCCTCGTCGGCGAAATGCGCGACCTCGAGACGATGGAGACGGCGATCCGCGCGGCGGAGACGGGCCATCTTGTTTTTTCCACGCTGCACACGACGGGCGCGGGCAAGACGGTGGATCGCATCGTGGACTCGTTTCCCGCGCACCAGCAGGAGCAGATCCGCGTGCAGCTCTCGACGAATCTCAAGGCGGTGATCTCGCAGCTTCTCATCCCGCGGATCGATCGTCCGGGGCGCATCGCGGTCTTCGAGGTGATGGTGAACACGCCGTCCGTCGCCGCGCTCATCCGCGACAACAAGACCTTCCGGCTCGCGACGGAAATCCAGACCGGCGCGAAGTACGGAATGAACACGATCGAGCAGTCGCTCGTGGACCTCTATCTCGCGGGCGTGATCGCGCGGGAGGAGATTTTCGCAAAGGCGCAGGATCCCGAGCTTGTCGCGCAGCTCCTCGCAGGCCGAGAACCACGGCGCTGACCGCAAAATTTTTCACCCATGAACGCAAGGCAGACACTGAGCATTTTCGTCGAACAGGGAATCGTGGATCCGACCGTGGTGGATGACATCCTCCAGGAGGTCTCCGCGACCGGAAAAACGCTGTGCGACGTGCTCGTGGACTACCAGGCTGTGACCGAGGAGGGCTACTACCAGAGCATCGCGAATGCGATCGGCACGGAGTTTGTGAACCTCAAGGACTTCACGCCGCCGGTGGGTCTCGTGAAGATGCTGCCCGCGGGTCTCGCGCAGCTCCACCGCGCGTTTCCGCTGGGATTGGAGGACAACATTCTCCAGGTCGCGCTGATCGATCCGCTGAATCCGCAGACGATCGAGGATCTGCGTTTCGCAATCGGCAAGGACGTGCATCCCGTCGTCGCGCCGATCTACCAGATCGAGGATCTGATCAAGAAGCACTACGGCTCCGACGCTGCGAGCCTCGACGCGATTCTCGCGGAGCTTGGCGGCGGCATCCAGTTCGGCGGCGAGGGGAAGAATCTCGACATCAAGGAAATCGAAAACGAGGCGAACGCCGCGCCGATCATTCGCTACGTGGACCTCGTGCTCGCGCAGGCGATCCAGGATCGGGCGAGCGACATCCACTTCGAGCCGTTCGAGACGGAGTTCAAGATCCGCTACCGCGTGGATGGCGCGCTTTACGAGATGGCGCCGCCGCCGCGCCACCTCGCGAACCCGGTGATTTCGCGCGTGAAGGTCATGTCGAGCCTGAACATCGCCGAGCGGCGCATCCCGCAGGACGGGCGCATTCAGACGATGATCGCGGGCCGGACCGTGGACCTGCGCGTGAGCACGCTGCCGACGCAGTTTGGGGAATCCGTCGTGCTGCGCGTGCTCGATCGCAGCACGGTGAAGCTCGAGATGGAGGCGCTCGGGATGCCGGACAACATCTACAATTACCTGCTGAAAACGATCCAGATGCCGAACGGCATTTTCATCGTCACGGGGCCGACCGGCTCGGGGAAGACGACCACGCTTTATGCCTGCCTGAACAAGATCAACACGGTGGACTCGAAGGTGCTCACCGCGGAGGATCCGGTGGAATATGAAATCGAGGGAATCATCCAGGTGCCGATCCAAGAGGCGATCGGGCTGAATTTCGCCCGCGTGCTGCGCGCATTCCTCCGTCAGGATCCGGACCGCATCATGGTCGGCGAGACACGCGACGTGGAGACGGCGCAGATCGCGATCCAGGCTTCGCTCACAGGGCATCTAGTGCTGACGACGCTGCACACGAACGACGCGCCCGGCGCGGTGACGCGGCTCATTGACATGGGAGTGGAGCCGTTCCTCATCTCAGCCTCGCTCGAGGCGGTGCTCGGCCAGCGCCTCATTCGGCGTGTCTGCGGGGTGTGCCGGCTGCCTTATGAGCCGAGCGAGAGCGTGCTCGCGCAGCTCGGCCTCACGCCGCAGGAAATCGGCGACAAGAGTTTCTACTACGGCGGCGGCTGCGACGTGTGCAACAACACCGGCTACCGCGGGCGCAAAGGCATCTACGAGCTGCTCGACATCACCGATCCACTGCGCCAGCTCATCAACGAGCGCGCGCCGTCCGTCGTGATGAAACAGAAGGCCATCGAGCTCGGCATGGACACGCTGCGGCAGGACGGGCTTCGCTCGATTTACCTCGGCGAAACCACGATCGAGGAAGTGTTGAAATACACGTAACGGCTTATTCAGGTGCAATCGGGATTCCTTGCCAACATTTTCCAACGCCCCTAACAAACCTCCTGACGCCACAGCGCCCCCTGAAATTTTATGCCGAGATTTGAATACACCGCCCTCGACGCACGGGGCACCGAGTCCACCGGGATCGTCGAAGCCGACACGCAGAACGAGGTCGTCGCGCAACTCAGGCAGCAGGGATTTTTCCCTACGAGCGTCGTGCCGGAAGGGCAGGGGAAGAAGCCCGCAAAGGCCGGGAAGGCCGTCGCGAAAAAGGCGGAGGCCGGGAAGCCTGCCGGAAAAAAGTCGGGCGGCTTTTTCCAGAAAAAGACGATCCCGACGAAGACGCTGATGATCTTCACGCGCCAGCTTGCGACGCTGATTGATGCCGGCCTGCCGCTGCTCAAGGGCCTGACGGTGCTCGCCAAGCAGGAGAAGAACCTGGTGCTCAAGGATTCCATCCTGCAGATCGCCGACTCGGTGCAGGGCGGCAGCACGTTTTCCGAAGCGATGGGGCAGCATCCGCGCATTTTCCAAAAGCTCTACGTGAGCATGGTGAAGGCCGGCGAGATCGGCGGCGTGCTCGAGCTGGTGCTCACGCGGCTCGCCGAATTCCAGGAAAAGGCGCAGAAGCTGAAGAACAAGATCAAGTCCGCGATGACATATCCGATCGTCGTGCTCACGATCGCGCTGCTCATCCTCGTCTTCCTGCTCACGACGATTGTGCCGAAGTTTGCGAAGATTTTCGAGGACATGCTGGGCAAAGAGGAGACGCTCCCCGGCCTCACGCTGTGGGTCATGGCCGCGAGCAATTTCATCATGGGCATGTTCGTGCCGCCGACGCTGTGGATCACGCTGGTGCTGATCTTCATCTTCGGCAGCGGATGGTGGGCGCTGAACAACACCGTGAAGGGCATTGACTTCATGGATCGCATGAAGCTGAAGCTGCCCATTTTCGGAGACATCGCACGCAAGGGCGCGATCGCGCGGTTCACACGCACGCTCGGCACGCTCGTGACGAGCGGCGTGCCCATTCTCCAGGCGCTGAACATCACCAAGGAAACCGCCGGCAACGTCGTGCTGGCCGACGCAATCACGAAGGTCCACGACGCCGTGAAGGAAGGCGAGAGCATCGTGTCGCCGCTGGAGGCAAGCGGCGTGTTCCCGCCGATGGTGATCAGCATGGTGGATGTCGGCGAGGAGACCGGCCAGCTCCCCGAGATGCTGCTGAAGGTCGCCGAAGTCTATGACGACGAAGTGGACAACGCGGTGGACAGCCTCACCTCGCTGCTGGAGCCGATCATGATCGTCATCCTCGCGTTCATCGTCGGCACGATCGTCATCGCGCTGTTCCTTCCGCTGATCAAGATCATCGAGAAGATGCAGACGTCACAATAACGGAGAATCCATTGGAAGCCGGTCGTCAGCCGGATATTTTGTCCCCGATGAGAAAATCTCCCGCCTCCGCATTCACGCTGATCGAGATGCTCACGGTGCTGGCCATCATAGTGATCCTCACCGGCCTTGTCCTGTCCATCGGAGTCTATGTGCAGAAAAGGGGCGCGCTCGCGCGCACGGCCGGCGAGATCGCGATGCTCGGGGCGGCATGCGAGAGCTACAAGGGCGACACCGGGCATTACCCGCAGGACACCTCGGTCAACAGCGTCACGGACAGCATCAGCCCGAAGGCTGACTTTATCCCGATTGCTCCGAAATATGCGGCTTCGTCGCTTTTCCTCTACAAGGAACTCACCGGTGACAAATCCACGACGGGAGACACGGATCTCGGCGGACAGCCTGCGAGCGGCCCGCCGAACGGCATTCCGGATTTTGGCCAGACTCGTTACCTGAAGGAATTTGAGCCGCGAATCCTGAATGTGGTGAAGGATCCGACCACGGGCAAAATCACAACCGTGAATTATTTCCAGGACGCATTTGGATTTTCCTACGCGTATTCGACTGCGGCGGCAAAGGACGAGCAGACGTTCCAGACTTCACTTCTGACCAATCCGGGCAATGCCTCAACCCAGCGCCCGACCGGTGCCGCGCTCCACGGCTTCAACGCAGGCAGTTTCGATCTGTGGTCCACCGGCGGCAGCAATCCGAACGGCGGGGTGAATCAGGATCTCGAGTGGGCGAAGTGGGTGAAGAACTGGTAGCGCGCGGCCGCGTACCGTTCGTCAGTCCCCGCCCTGGCTCAGACGTTTCTTCGGCGCGTCGTGCATCAGTTCGTGCGCTTCGGCAAGCACCTGCGGAATGCGATCAGCAAAGGGACTCCTCGCGCACGCGGCCCGCACTTTTGCCGCGTCAAAGTCTGCCGCATTTGCGCCGGGGAACCAGTGCCCGGCGTTACCCATGAGGTTGTAGCGCATCTTGCCCCAGTCCGTGAGACCGAGCCCGCGGGCGAACGTGAAGAGGCGGATGATTTCCTGCACGTTCACCTCGCCGGGAACGTCCACGTAGTTCGGCAGTCCCTCGCTCCAGCGCGCGCACCAGTCGTCGCCGAGGACGCTGCGCATTTCCTCGCGGAGCTTGTGCTCGATGGGCGCGGTGATTTTCTCCGCGTCGGCGTAGTGTGCGAGTCCCGCGATGTGATCGTCAAAGTCCGACGGCTTCGCGGTGCCGAGGCTCAGCGTGTGAATCTCCGGGCGCGCGAGGCACCACAGGTCGTTCCACTGCATCGGCGAAAGAGGCGCGCACAGCTCGGCGAGACGTGGCGGCGGGGCGTAGAGCTTCCCGCCCTTGTCGTTCGGGCTGATGATGAACATGCCCATGTCGCGCTTCGTCGCTGCCTGCACCGCGGGCCAGTTCAGCTCGTTCACGAAATACCAGTGCAGGTTCACGTAGTCGAATTCGTCGCTCTCGATCGCCTTCACGATGAGGTCCGTCGTCGCGTGCGTGCTGAAGCCGATGAAGCGACAGCGCCCCTCGCGCTGGAGCTTGCGCGCCTCGTCGAGGCAGCCGCCCTTGCGCAGCGACCAGTCGAGCAGCTCGGCGTTGTTGATGCCATGCAGCGAGAGAAGATCCACATGATCGAGCTTCAGGTAGGCCATGGATTTCTCGAACGTCTCGCGAAACTCCCGCGCCGTCGCAAAGGGTGCGATTTTCGTCTGCACGATCATTTTCTCGCGCGGCAGGCGCGGCAAAATCCACCCGAGCTGCATCTCGCTGCTGCCGTAGCCGCGCGCGGTCTCAATGTGGTTGATGCCGAGTTCGAGCGAGCGCAGAATCGTCGCCTCCAGATTCCGTTGTCCCGCCTCGTCCACGGCCTCGGGCTTCACATCATCCCAGCTCTGCTGGTAGCGCATCCCTCCGCAGGAAAAGACGGGCATCTGCAAATTGGTGCGACCAAAGCGGCGGTAATACATGTCCTCACTTATGCCGAAAGCGCGCGGCCCGCGGCAAGAACGCTCGGCGTGTCCCGACGATGCCGGAGCGCCGTGATGCGAAATTTTTCTACGCGATGCGCGAAGTCAGGCCTCCGTCAACCGTCAGCGTGTCGCCGGTGATGTAGTCATTCTTCGCGAGCATCACGATCACGTCGGCGACCTGCTTGGGTGTGCCTTCGCGGGCGAGCGGGATGCGGTGTTCGAGGTTCAGCTTCTTCTGCGCCTCGCTCATGTTCTCGTGGAATTTCGTGCGGATGACGCCGGGCGCGACGCAGTTCACACGGATGTTGTCCGCGGCGAGTTCGCGGGCGAGTGCGCGCGTGAGCTGGGGTAGCGCGCCCTTTGCGGCCTGGTAGGCGATTGAGCCCATGACGCCGAGTTTTCCGGCGGTGGAAGAGATGAGAATGATCGCGCCTTCCTTGTGCTTGCGAATGTGCGGGACGGCGGCGCGGGAGAGGTGGAAGACAGCGTGAACATGCACGTCGAACGCCGCATTCCACGCCTCGGTCGTGACTTCGAAGAGGCCGCCGGGCACTGCGCCACCGGCTGAGTGGACAAGCACGTCGAGCCGCCTGAGTTCCTTCGCCGCCTCGTCCACGAGGTGTGAGCACTGGGCAGGCGAGGCGCAGTCTCCGGTGAGGACGACACATTCGCGCCCGAGCTTTTCGATTTCGCGCAGCATGCGCTGCGCGTCGTCGTCGATATGCCGCGAGGTGATGGCGATGTCGGCGCCTTCCTTTGCGAATGCGAGTGCGGTGGCTGCGCCAATGCCGCGTGTTCCGCCGGTGATGAGAACTGCTTTTCCGTGGAGGATCATGGATGTTTGCGAAGTGGGGCTTCGCCTTGTGCGGGCCGAAAATGATTTCCCAGCCACGCAAGGTCAACCTTCTGATTGTGACATTCGCAGATATTCTGGAACAGCGTGCCGCGCCAAAATCCACACCGCTCCGGCCAATGGAAGGGTTGGCAGGCGGCGCGCTGGCTCCCATTATTTCATCATGAAATTCAAACCCGCAAAGGTGGCCCGCAAGCTCGGAGACGACCGCAACGAGAAGGCAGTGAATCAGCCAATCCTCGATCATAACTTCAAACAATCACGCGACGTGCATGAGGATCGAGGCCGCGTGCAAAGCAAGCTCGGCAAATCCGTCCACACGGACAAAGGCAAGGCGAGGCGGTAGCCGCAGCGCAGTGGTCAGTCCGCGATTGTGACGGGCTTCACGCCTTCGCGGGTGAGGAATTCCTTTGCGAGCGAGCGGTATGCCGCGGAGCCGAGGCCGCCCGGTTCGTATTGGATGATGGGCTGGCCGTGGCTCGGCGCTTCGGCGAGGCGGATGGTGCGCGGGATCACGGTCTTAAAAATGATGTCGCCGTAGTGCTTCTGGATCTCGCCGATGACGGCGTTCGAGTGGTTCGTGCGCAGGTACATCGTCATGAGGATGCCGCAGAGCTGGAGTGCGCCATTTGCGCCAGACTGGCGGAGCTGCTCGCAGACACCGATGATTTTTGCGAGCCCCTCAAGGCTGTAGTATTCGCATTGGAGCGGGATGAGGATATCGTCGGCGGCGCAGAGCGCGTTCGTCATGAGCACGCCGAGCGAGGGCGGGCAGTCGAGGAGGATGAAGTCGAACGGCGCATCCGCACGCATCGAAGTGAGCGCATCACGGAGCCGCATGAGATGATCGCCGGAACGGATCGCTTCGACTTCCACGCCGGCGAGGTCGAGGTTCGCAGGGACGATCCAGAGATTCGGGAAGCGCGTGGGGACGACCATTTCTTCGAGTGCCGCCGCACCCATCATCGGTGCGGATGCGGAGATTTCATCCATCGGCTCGACGCCGAGTCCGCTGGTGGCATTTGCCTGCGGGTCGAGGTCAATGAGCAAGGTGCGCTGGCCCATCTCCGCGAGGCAGGCGCTGAGGTTGAGCGTGGTGGTCGTCTTGCCGACGCCGCCTTTCTGGTTCGCCACGGCGATTACTTTCATGAATGTGCGGAGTGTAGGAATGCGGAGTGCGATGAACAGAAAATTGGCGCGCGGGGATTTTCCGCGGAGAATTTGCGCGCGTCCGCAATTTCTGCGGTTTCGCGCGCGGCGGGATCGTGTTTGAATGTGCGTTCGCACGATGGTCGAACTCACTGAAAAAATTCTGATGGAAGCCGGAGGCTGGGAGGCCATGAAGGAGGCGCGCGCGATGTTCGAGGCGGGAAAGGTGATCGAGGCCGGCTACGAGCCGCCGCTGCTCGCAGGCCGCGTCCGCGGTGCGGAAGGCGAGTTTCGCACAGGGCTGCATGTGCGTTCGCGGACAGACATGGAGAACACCTGCACTTGTCCGGTGAGCCGCAGACGCGGCCTGATCTGCGCGCATTCGCTCGCGGTCGGCGTGGCAGTGATCCGCGGTCTGAAAAAGCCGGATCCGAATCCGGGCGATGGAGTCAATCGTGAAGCCGCGGCAGTGCCCGCGGCCGCGAGTGGCGGCGGTGATAGCGCAGCGTCCGCACCCGCAAGTGATCCGAATTTTTCCTCCGACGCAGACGGCGCAGACGCCTCACTGCATGTGATTCTGCCGTCAAACCGCGCCGCGGCGTGGGAGAAAAAATCCGTGATGATCGTGTGCGAAATCGAAACCGCCGGACAGCGGAAGCCGCTCGGCACGCTCGACAAATCTCGACGCTTCCGAGTGAGCGAGGCGGATGTGCGGCTCGCGACACACCTGCGCACGCTCGCGGATGGAAAACTGCCGGCGATGGCGATGCTCACGCGCGGTCAGTTCGCTATGCTCCTCGGTGTGCTCGAAGGACACCCGCGCGTGACTTTCGGTAAGTCGCAGCCCGTGCGAATCGAAGGGCAGGGGAGTCGCGACTCGCTCCACATTGAGCGCGCGGAGGATGGTTCTCTGCGCGTGTCGCACATGCCTGCGGAAGGCATTTTGCTGCTCGCGGAAAATTCGGCGTGGCGGCTGCGCGACAATAAATTTACGCCGGTCGCGCCAGGATTGCCAGCAGCCTACCTCGCGGTGCTGGAACGGGCGATCAGCATTCCCGCAGACGCGGCGGATGCGTTCGCAGCGCGGGAGCTTCCAATGCTCGGCGGATATTTTGAAATCGAGGGCGACATCATGCCGGGCGTGCCGGGCATGCCGGAAGAAATCCCGGTGCCAAAGTTTGCCGCATACTTCGAGGGCTCGCTGAATTTTCTCACCGCGCGCATCGAGGCAATCTACGGCGAGCGGCGCGCGACCCTTGATGCCACCGGCGCGGCGCTCGCGAAATTTCTGCGCAACCGCCCGGCCGAACAGGCTGCGCTGGATAGGCTGCGCGCATTCGGATTTTCCGGGCCGGACAGGAAAGGGGAACTCACACTCAAGGGCGAGCAGCGCATCCTTGCTTTCTTTGCCGCGGGCCTGCCCCGGCTGCAACGTGAATGGACGGTGGATGTCGGCGCGAGATTTGAATTCGTCACGCGCGAAGTCGAGCGGATTGAGCCGCGCTTGGAAATCCGATCGTCTGGCGAGCAGTGGTTCGACCTCTCGTATGAACTCGGAACCGCCGCTGGCGAACGGTTCTCGGGCGCGGATATCGCGCGGCTGTTGCAAGGTGGTCAGAGCCATATCCGACGCAAAAACGGGAAACTCGCGGTCTTTGATCCAGGGCTGCTGGACGAATTCGAGCAAGTCCTACGGGAGAGCAATCCAAGGCAGGCTCAGGCGGGCGTCTATCGTCTGGAGCATCGGCAGGCCGGCGCATTGGAAGCCTTTGCCGAAGAAAACGGGGTGGCCGTGAATGGCGAACAAAGGTGGCGCGAATGGGCCGGTGCCGCTCGGAAGCTGAACCGTCTAAAACCAGTGCCACTCGGTTCGTTGGATTCAGTCCTCAGGGAATACCAGAAACAGGGTGTTTATTGGCTTAATTTTCTGTCGCAAAACGGATTTGGTGGAATATTGGCTGACGAAATGGGACTTGGAAAGACACTTCAGGCCCTCGCATTTCTCCGCACCCTGAACGGGCAGGAACCAAGTCTGATTGTGTGTCCGTCGTCACTCATTTTCAACTGGCGCGCAGAGGCTGAGAAGTGGACACCCGAACTGCGAGTGCTGCCTCTTGATGGCCCGAATCGCGCCGACGAATTCCCCAAAATCGCGTCCGCAAATTTGGTAATTACGAGTTATCCATTGTTACGACGTGATATTGAGTCGTATCGCACACAGCAGTTCAGTGCGGTGATTCTTGACGAAGCCCAGCACATCAAGAATCCGGAAAGTCAGAGTGCGCAGGCCGCCTCAATCCTCATGGCGCGGCACCGGTTTGTACTCACTGGCACGCCAGTGGAGAATTCTGTCCGCGACATCTGGTCATTGATGAATTTTTTGATGCCGGGATATCTTGGCACAAAAAAAGAATTTCATGACCGATATGAATACGCAATTCAGCGCGAGGCTGCCAGCCCAGAGCAACAACGACTGACACGCAGGATCGGTCCATTCTTATTGCGCCGCACAAAGCGAGATGTTGCAAAGGAAATACCAGATAAACTGGAGCAAGTATCTTATTGTGAATTAACAGGGGAGCAGGAGAAAATTTACGCACAACTCGTGAGTGCAACGAAAACGAAAATCTCAGAGATCTCCGGCCAGAAAGACCGAAACAAGGCCCGGATGGTGATGCTAACCGCGCTTCTCAGGCTCCGCCAGGCCGCGTGCGATGCCCGTTTGCTTGGCTTGGAAAATCCACCATCTGAAGCCGAGGCATCCGGCAAGTTAGATTTGCTTGAGGAGCTGCTGCTGGAAGCTCTGGACGGAGGCCATCGTGTGCTGATTTTCAGCCAATTCGTGACCATGCTTGGCTACATCCGAGAACGCCTCGACAGACTTGGGATTACCCATTGCTATCTGGACGGCCAGACGCGTGATCGCGCCGTACAGGTGGGACGCTTTCAGTCTGGTAGCATCCCAATTTTTCTCATCAGCCTGAAAGCTGGCGGCACCGGCCTGAATCTGACGGCCGCCGACACTGTGATTCATTTCGATCCTTGGTGGAATCCTGCCGTGGAGGCGCAAGCAACCGATCGTGCGCACCGGATTGGCCAGAAACGTGCCGTCACAATCTACAAACTCATCGCACGAGGGACCGTGGAGGAGAAAATCCTGTGTCTTCAGAATAAAAAGCGCGCCCTCATCGCGGCGACCCTAGAGGGTGATCAGTCACTCATAGACGCATTCAGTTTGGAGGAAATCGAAAGCCTGCTTCGGTAGGTTTCCGCATTTTAGCGGAAGGCACACATCCAGCCGGCAATCTGTTACTCCCAAGTTATTCACAGCAATGCAAACAGGAGCGCGTTAGGTAAATATATAAAACATCCTACAATGTATGTCATGTGGAATTGAGGGGTGGCGATTCTTGCTCGTTCGTTGCGTCGTAGAAAAGGGTCCGGCGAGTCGTCTGCCCTCCGTTCCAGACATCTGCATACTGGAAAACAACTTTCACCTCTGGATGCATCTTTTCGAGATTCTGTAATTCGACGTAATGTTCAACGCCTTCATCCACTTCGCCCTCATCATCGAGGCGCTGCGGTAGTGTTAACAGGCCATAGCTCGTTATTCGAGCCAGCAGCAGTCTGCTTTTCCAAGTTTGGGTCGAGCAGCGCCCTACCCGAGCACCTTGTTCCACTTGTCAAGGTTCGCCTTTTGCGCGGCGAAGAGGTCGTACAAAATCAGGAGGCACGGGATTACGCGTGCGCCGGATTCAGCGAGGAATCCAGCGTGCTGCTATTTCACGCTCCCAATGAGGTCTGCAAACTGCCGGAAAAAATACGTCGCGTCGTTCGGGCCGGGCGCGGCCTCGGGGTGGTATTGCACGCTGAAAACCGGCAGCGACTTGTGCGCCAGCCCCTCGACAGTTAGATCGTTGAGATTGACGTGCGTGACTTCGACCTCACTCGGCAGCGAGTCCGCGTCCACCGCGAAGCCGTGATTCTGCGAGGTGATCGTGACCTTGCCCGTGCGCAAATCCTTCACCGGCTGATTGCCACCGCGATGGCCGAACTTGAGCTTGAACGTCTTTCCGCCGACCGCGTAGCCGAGCATCTGGTGCCCGAGGCAGATTCCGAAAATCGGCGTGCGGCCAATGAGCTTGCGGATGTTCTCGTGGACGTAGGTGAGCGCGCCCGGATCGCCGGGACCGTTGGAAAGGAAGACGCCATCGGGTTTCAGCGCGAGCACGTCCTCTGCGGAAGTATTCGCGGGCACCACGCGCACACTGAATCCCTCCTGCCGCAGCCGGCGGAGAATGTTCGTCTTCATGCCGAAATCGTACGCGACGATACGGTGCCGAGCGGGCGGAAGCTTTTTGAAGACCTCGTTGCCTTCGCGAATTTCCACGCCCGAGCCGTCGCCTTTCACGATGGTCCACTCGGGCGAGAGCGTGTCCGTCGGATCCCAGTCGAAGGAGTCGCGCGGCGTGACTTCCTTCACAAAATCGGAGCCCGCCATCGGCGGCGCGCTCTTCGCGCGGGCGATGGCCGCATCCACGTCGAGTTCGCTCGTGATGCACGCCTGCATCGCGCCGCGCGAGCGCAGATGCTTTGTGAGCGCGCGCGTGTCCACGCCCTGAATGCCGGGGATTTTCCACTTTGCGAGATATGAATCCAGATCGCCGGTCGAGCGCCAGTTGCTCGGGATGGCGGAAAGCTCTTCGATCACAAAACCGCGCACATGCACCGCGCTGCTTTCGTCATCGAGTGAATTGATGCCGTAGTTGCCGATCTGCGGAGCGGTCATCGCGACGATCTGCCCACGATACGAAGGATCGGTGAGCACCTCCTGGTAGCCGGTCATCGAGGTGTTGAAACACGCCTCGCCGACCGCCGTGCCTGGAGCACCAAAGGATTCGCCGATGAAGTGACGACCGTCTTCGAGAGCAAGGACTGCGCGCATGAGCGCGCGGAAGATGCGCAGCCGCGGCGCGCGTGCGAAGAAAAAAGTCGCGGAAAATTCAACCCCGATTTCCGGGTGCGTTTGCATCGAGCCAGGCCAGCGCCTTTTCGTAGCTCGCGCGCTGGAGGTAGTGGGCAAAATCGCCGGGGATCGGGCGGGGCAGCGCGGCTCCGAGCTGCGTGATCTTTTCCGACACGGCCTTCAGTTTTTCCAAATGCGCCGAGGGATCGCGCGCGTAGAGTTCGCGGTCGGCGATCACGGTGAGGCGTTCGCGCAGGGCGGCGGCAAGTTCGGCAAAATGATCGGGCATGGCTTATTCGATTTGGATGGCCACGCTCTGTGCCTCCAGCGAAAGCGCGGCGGCGTGAAATGTGTGCTCCTGCGTCATCGCATTTTCGGTGCGGTGCAGGCAGTCGAGAATGAGCTGGCCGAAATACGGGAAGCCCACTTCGCCGTGGCAGCGGATGTGATGCTCGCCCTTGTTGTCCACGAGAAAAAGCTGATCGCCCTCGGGGTCCGCGCCGACGTTGAGATACTTCCGCACCTCGATGTAGCCCTCGGTGCCGAGGATGAACGTGCGCCCGTCGCCCCATGTGCGGAGGCCCTGCGGATTCAGCCAGTCCACCCGGACGTAGTTCGTCGCGCCGTTGTCCGCGATGAGGTTCGCCTGGCCCCAGTCCTCGAATTCGGGGAACTGCTTGTGGTGGTAATTTGCGACCGCTGCATGAACGATACGCGCACTCTTCGCGCCCGAGTAGGTGAGGAACTGCTCGAACTGATGGCTGCCGATATCAATGAGGATGCCGCCCATTTTTTCGCGGCTCCAAAACCACGCCGGCCGTGTGGACGGATTGCTGCGATGCGGCCCCATGCCCATCACCTGCACCACGCGCCCGATTGCACCCTGCGCGATGAGCTGCCCCGCGCGCACGCTCGCCTCCACATGCAGGCGCTCGGAATAATACACCGCGTACTTTTTCCCCGTGCGCCTCACGGTCGCGCGTGCGGCGTCGAGCTGAGCGAGCGTGGTGAAGGGCGCCTTGTCGGTGAAATAATCCTTCCCCGCATCGAGCACATTGCAGCCGAGCGGGCCGCGCTCATTCGGCACCGCGGCGCTCGCGACGAGCTGCACGTCCTTTTGCGCGAGCACCTCATCCATCGAGCGCAGCGCCTTTGCCGCCGGGAATTTCTCGCGGAACTTCTCCACCTTCGCCGCATCGGGATCGAAGACGTAGCGGCACTCGCCGCCCGCCTCGGTGAGACCCTGGCACTGGCCGTAGATGTGCCCGTGATCGAGCGCCGCCGCCGCGAAGACAAACTCGCCCGGCTTCACGACCGGTGAAGGTTTGCCCACGGGGGCGTAGTTCATTCCATCTGATTTCTGGTGTGCCATGTCGGGCGTGGAAAATGGATGGCGCAGGCGCGAATTGCAACGCGGTCGTGTGCATAACCAATGGCCAGGGAGAACGCCCCGGCCCGGCAATGGGCACCTCCACAGGCCAGCGTGCCGCGCAGTTTCTCAGACAGCGGGACGCGCGCCCGTCGCGCTCAATGCGCCCGCGTAACCCGGTTGAAAAAATGGACGCGCGTCAGAGCAATTCAATTTTTCCGCCAAACACCATTGTCAGGTTGCTCTCGTCCCCTTCCCTTGTGCCGGGAGACGGGATGCGTCCCACGCGCGAGGCTGACGCTACTTTTTTTCGTTCGCAAGCGGCAGCTCCGGCAGCACTTTTCCGAGTTCGTGGTCGGAGACCTTGAGGCCCTTGCGGAATCCGTTGAATCCGTAGAACAGCGGCTTGAACAGATCCACGTATGCGACATCCGCCTTCGCCGGCACTTCGAGGCCGGTGAACGAATATGCCGCGTTCACGATGAGACGGCGCAGGCCCTCATTTTGCAGATCGGTTGCGGAACCCATCGTCGTGCAGAGCACCTTGTTACCCTTGCCGAAGGCGTCGTCATTCACGCGCGTCCACACGACGGGCATCGCGGGATCGTTCACGCCCTGCTCCTGCTTGTCGGTCGCGCGCTTTTTCTTGTAATCGGCCGGCTCGTCGCCGGGCTTCATTCCTTTGAGGACGACGCCGCGAACGAGGATCTTCGCATCGGCGGACGGGTATGCCTCGTACACGTCGGTGTCGCCGAACAGATCGCTCACGCCGCGCAGCAGCGCGTCGTCCTTTGCACCGGCTTCGATCACTCCGCGCGTGGCCTCGCGCTTGTGGCCGCCCCAGTGGTTCACCCAGCCTTCGCCGTACACTTTTTTTCCGAATGAGTTGAACGGCGCATATTCGCCCTTCAGTCCCGAAAATGCGTGCGTGCTCGTGCGGAGTCCGATGACGGGCTTGCCGGCCTTCACGTAGTCGGCGAAGTGCTTGAACTGCTCGTCCGGCCAATGACGGAAGCGCAGCAAAGTGATGACGAGGTCGGCCTTGTCGAGCGCCTCCGCGCCGGGGAGATTGTCGGCCGTGTTGGGATCGATGTCGCCGCTCTGCTTGTTGATCGCAAAAAGCACGGTGCAGGTGAATCCGTGGCGCTGGCTGAGAAGTTTGCCGAGCATCGGCAGGGCTTCCTCCGAGCGGTATTCCTCGTCGCCCGAGAGCAGCACGACGCGCTTGCCCTTGCCCGGCCCGTCCTTGCCCTCGTAGGTGATCCACTGGTCGTCGGCAAATGCGACGGTGGCTGCGGCGGCGAATGACAGGGCGAGTGCGGGGAAGAATTTCATGGCGCGCGATGCGAGCGTTTGCAGGCGCACGAGTCAAGGGTGTGACGCGGAGGCAGCGCCCGCATCCGCATCGCCACCGAGCGGCCGCCATGAATCCCAGTCGAAATATTCCATCGGGCCGAAACGCTTTTTGTAATCATAGCCCGACGGCTCGACATAGGCGTATCCCGGATAATGCCACCGCCGGCCCGTCCTGCGCGCGAGCAGGATCTCCCAGATCATCGTCGCGGTGCCGAGCGAACGGCGGTGCTCCTCGGGATCGAAAAAGGCGTAGATGCTCGACACTCCCGTCGCGCCGACATCGAGATAGCTCGCGGCGAGCATCCGGTCGCCGAGGAACGCGCCCAGTTCCAGCGTCTGGCACGGGCCCGCGTGCGGCGCAGGGCCGAGAAAATCCTCCAGCGAGTTCGGCACGTTCTCGGCGAATCGCTGCTTGTGAAGATCGAAGAGCCGCAGCCGGTCCTCCAGCAGTTCCGCGGTCTTCACCCGGATTTCGAGGTCGGCATTTTTCCGCAGCACGCGCCGCTGGCCCGCGTCTGGCACGAATGAATCCACAACGATGCGCAGCGGCTGCACATTCCGCATCCCCGCAGCGGTGAGGCACTGCCGGTAGCGGTAAAAAATCGGCCCGAAGTGACGCCAGCCGTTTGCCCACAGCACGTCCATCTCCTCGGGCGACTGCGCCCAGCTCACGAAGTGCTCGTCTTTGAGAGGCTGCATGGCGCGAGCCTACGCTGCGCGCGAAAAAATTACCACGCTTCCGGCTCAGTGCTTCGGAGCGCGCACGGTGTTCTCCTCCACATCGCGCTGGCGGCGTGTGAGGATTTTGTCCGCCGTCTCACTGACCATCTGCTCGATGAGCAGGCGAAGGTGGCTGCCGGGGCGGTAATCCGCGGGCGCGATGTGCCGCACGCGATCCGCGGCACCGACGAGCTGGTAGCATTTTCGGAAGCTCGTGCGCGATGCGTCGTCAGGATTGTACACCGCGATGGCGTGGCCGCCGTGCTGGCGGACGACGGTGAAGCACGGCACGTCCGTCGGCCCGTCGCCGATGTAGATCATGTGTTCGAATGGCACCGGGCGCAGATCCGGAGGCATGTGATCGTTCACGTCCTGCGAGTGCTCGAGCATCCCCTTGTTGATGCGGAAAAGGAACTGCGTCTTCTGCGTGTGGCTGATCACACGCTTCGGAAACGCGATGCGCCCCGCAGAATCCTCGGCAAACTCACACGCAAAAATCGCGCGCACATGCGATGCGAGACGCGAGCCTTCGAGCAGGGACTTGATGCCGCTGCTGATGATGTAGTGCTCGACGCGGATGCCTAGCGTCTCGTGCTCCGGGCGCAGCAATCCGGTCTTGAATTCGTCGAACATCTCCGGGAGGCCGGGATAAAATTTCAGCCCCGCGCCGAGATCGCGGAGCTGCTTGTTCGTCGGACGATCCATGCCGAGGCAGTCGAGCAGCGCCTTGAGATACGCGAGCTCATTGTCATAGCCCTCCTCGCGGACGAGCGCGTGGCATCGCTGCCAGAATTTCGGCGGGTCAATGCCGAACGCGGGAAAGAGCACCTCGTCCTGCATGTAGTTCGGGGAAAGCGTCTGATCGTAATCAAAGACGATCGCGATGGTGTTTTGGGGCACGGCCATCCGCGGAGATTCATCGGAACTGCGGAGGAGTGCGAAACATTTTCGCGCCACTCGAAAATCACGCCACGATGTCCGCGAGCGCCGTGGCGAGTTCGGGAAAGCGGAAGCCGAATGCCTGCGCGGTCGCGACAGCGGGAAGCACGCGCCTGCTGCCGAGCAGTTCCCGTGAAAATTCACGGAGCATGAGCCGCAGCACGAACGCGGGCACGGCGAGAAATGCCGGGCGGCGCACGCTGCGCGCGAGCGCGGCGGTGAATTCCGAATTGCGCACCGGCCACGGCGCGGTGGCATTCAGCGCGCCACGCACGTCGAGATTTTCCACGGCGAAAAGCAGCAGGCCCGCGAGATCCTCGGCGTGAATCCAAGGCAGCCACTGGCGTCCGTTGCCGAGGCACGCACCGAGGCCGAGCCGGAAAAGTGGGAGCAGCGCACGCAGCGCGCCGCCACCCTTTCCGAGCACGAGTCCGATGCGCGTGCGGACCGTGCGACACACAGGTTCAGCCGCGAGAGCTTCGGCCTCCCACAAACGGCAGGTGTCCGCAAGGAAGCCTGTACCGTACGGAGAATCTTCCGTGATCTCGGTGTCGCCGCCATCCGCGTAGAATCCGGTCGCGCTCGCAGACACGAGGACATCCGGCGGATGCGATGATGCGCGGATGGCTTCGGCGATCCGCCGCGTGCCGAGGATGCGGCTGTCGCGCACGCGTTGCATTTTTCCACGGGTCCAGATGCCCGCGACATTTTCGCCCGCGAGATGGATCACCGCCTCACAGCCGCTGAGATCGGGCGCAGCATCCGTGGAAAATTTCCGCGTCTCAATGCAGTCGTGGACGGGGCGCGACGGCTCCCTCGTGAACGCCACCACTTCGTATCCGCGACGCACGGCGAGCCGGGTCACATGTCGGCCCACAAAACCCGTCGCGCCGGTGAGTGCGAGTTGCATCCGTGGAGAGTCGGGACGCTAGAACTTTCTGGCGAGCCAGTCGTACGGGAAAAGATTCCCTGGGCAGTCCGTCGGCCACTGCGGCGGGTTGATGTTCTTGTGCGCGCGCACTTCCGCGGGGTGGCCTTGGATTTTTCCGACGCGATGCCGGAGATACGCGATGAGTTCGGTGAGCGCGGCCTTCTGATTCTCTCCGACATATTGCACATTGAAATCCCCAACGAGACAGATCCCGATCGCTATGTTGTTCAGGTAGTCGCTGTGGACGTGTCCGCCCTGAAGCTGCCGGTGCCAGCGGTTGCCAATTTCGATCGCGCCGTCCCTCGTCGAGGTGCCGTTGCCGATCACGAAATGATACGCGAGGCCGTTCACCATGTGCCGCACGTTGCGGTGGTAGTGCTCGAATGCCGCCGCATTTCCCTGCCGCGTGCCGCTGTTGTGGACGACGATGTAGCGCCAACGCCCGCGGGAGACGGGTGCGCGATCAATGTCACGGCGCACCGCAGCGGTGAGATAGCGGTAGCTCGTACCACCGCCGCTTCCGCCGAAAAGGCGCGACCATGCGCTCGGCGGCTTCGGCGTCGGCGTGCGCTCCTCGTCGGCAATGCCCACCGCGCTCTCGCGCACGATGATGTTCGGGCGCGGCGGCGGCGGAGTCGCCTCCAGAACTGGAATCGGCGTGGGACGCGGCGTGGGTTCGGGAGTCGGGTGCACGACCGGCGCGGGCGTCGCGTGGGGCGGCGGCTTTTCGCCGATGGGGGTGGCGTGCGGCTTGGGCTTCGGCCCCGGCTCGCCCGAAGGCGTGTAGGGGATCGTCGTCATCTCCTCGCGCGCCTTCAGAAATGCGCGGCGCTTTTCCTCCTCCGAAAGCGGCTGCTGCGCCGGAAGACGGAAAACGATGATGCAGATCAGGACGAGGAAAATTACTGAGCGGTGGCGCACGAAAGCGCATCCTACCGGGCGCGCGCAGAGCGGCAAGCATTGCGATGACGCGCGACGGAAGTTTTTGCCCGCGCACCGCGATGCCCTATGCTGCCGCCGTGAAACTCAAACTGCCGGCCGACCGCGCCGCCGTGAAAATCTGCGGCATCACGAACCGCGACGACGCGCTCGCCGCCGTGGACGCCGGTGCGGATCTGCTCGGCTTCAACACCTGGCTCGGCACGAAGCGATTCGTGGACATCGCGCGAAACGCAGACTGGATCGGCGCGCTGCCTCGCACCGTGATCCGCGTCGCGCTGCTCGTGAATGCGACTCCCGTGGAGGCGGGGCGCGTCGCGGCATTTGAATTCGTGGACGCGCTTCAATTCCACGGCGACGAGGACGCCGCGTTCTGCCGCACGGCCGCGGGACTCGGAAAGCCGATCATCAGGGCGCTGCGCGCGAAGGATCGCGCCGCCATTGCGCACGCGGAGGATTTTTCCACGCCGCACATTTTGCTCGATGCGCATGTGCCCGGCGAATTCGGCGGCACGGGCGCCCACGTGGATCTCGCACTGGCGGGTGAATTCAAACGGGCGCATCCGGCGATCACGCTGTGGCTCGCAGGCGGCCTCACGCCGGAAAATGTCGCGGACGCGGTGCGTGCGGTGCGGCCTGCGGTGGTGGACGTCTCCAGCGGTGTGGAATCCACGCCCGGCGGCAAGGACGCGGCGAAAATGCGCGCGTTTGTGCAGGCCGCGAGGCGGGCGTGACGTTGACGACTCCGTTTCACCGCGGGGCCGCGGGATGCCGCGTTGCAAGGGATTGGCCCACGTTGTGCTTTGGAGTGGCAACGACTCATGAAAATCTCAGCCCTCGCCCTCGCCAAACTCCACCGCACGCTCGGTGCGCTCATCGTCTCGGTGAGCACATCGCTCGCGCAGAGCACCAACCCGCCGCCCGCCGCGCCGCCCGTGCCTTTTGCACCGCCGACGGTCGCGCCGATCGAAGCGCCTTCCGTCCCCAGCTTACCCACGAAGCCCGGCAACACAGCGTCCGGCCCACTCGTCCCAGCGCCGATCGAGCCGCCCATCCAGACTCCCGGCACGGTTCCCGGCACCACGCCCGGCGTCGTGCCTCAGGTGCCCGCCGATCCGAGTGCCACGCCCGTTGCTCCGGGTGCCGGCACCACACCCGGCACGCTGGACATCGGCGGCTCGCGCGTGAGCGAATTTCAGGGCGATGATGTGTCGCTCGTCCTGCGCACACTCGCGAGACAGGCGAAGATGAACGTCGTCGTGAGCGCCGCCGTGACAGGCCTGATCACGTTGCGCGTGGAGAACAAGACGCCGGCCGAAGTCATCCGCATCATCTGCCAGGCAAACGGCCTGACCATGGACGAGATGGAGAGTGTCGTTTACATCAAGACCGTGGCGGAAAAGGCAAAGGAACCCACGGAATCGCTCCAATACACGTTCAGCTACGCGAAGGCCACCGACGTCGCGCCGCTGCTCAAGTCGCAGCTCACTGCCGGCGAAGCACCGCAGACGGATGTCCGCACGAACACGATTTTTTTCCGCGAGGGAAAGACCAATGCGGAGAAGATCATGAAGTTTCTCCAGCACATTGATTCGCCGACCAAGCAGGTGATGATTGAGGCGCGTCTCGTGGAGGTGAATGCGAATCCGAAGCAGAGCTATGGCATCAACTGGGGCGGGGTGGTGGGCAGCGCGGCCTCACCGATGACGGTGAAATACGGCGGCTCAGTGCCCACTGTAGCCGGTAGTGGCAATATCACGCAAACGCAAGGCTCATACGGACTCACCGACTTCCTAAAGAATGGGGCCAAGGCCTCCAGTGTCGTGAACGGTGTAGCCGGGCAGTTTTCAATCCTCTCCATCCAACAGATGGCACTGACCATGCAATTTCTCAATGAGGACAGTGACGCGGAGTTCCTTGCGAACCCGCGCATCGTTGCCGCGAACAATGAGAAGGCGACCATCAAAATCACCCGCAACCAGCCGGTGCCGCAGTTGAACTTCAACGAGCAGACCGCGCAGGCCGTTTTCGGCGGATTCCAAGACAAGGAATTTGGCAACACGCTGGCGGTGACGCCGCAGATCAACAAGGATCAGTTTGTCACGATCAAAGTGCAGCCGGAAATCAGCAACAAGGTCGGTGATTCCACATTCACCTTCAGCGGCGCGACCGTGGCCAGCCCGATCATTGACAAGCGCACGTTCGACTCAAACGTGCTCATCAAGAGCGGCGACACGCTGGCCATCGGCGGCCTCCTGCAGGACGAACTGTCCAAGACAGCCAACAAGGTGCCGCTCATGGGCGACATCCCGCTTTTCGGCAAAATGTTTCAGAGCAAGCAGAACGTACGGACCAAACGCAACCTGCTAGTCTTCGTGACTCCGACCATCATCAAGCCCGGCTACGGCACCGGCCTCGAAAACCAGATCAGCGGACTGAAGAACAGCGGCAATGAATTCGCCGATCCAAACGGCTGGAGAAACAACGCCCGCGGCGCCTCGGTGAAGAAAAAGGCCGACAAGCCCGTCGCTGCAGAATACCCCGCGCCGAACAGCCCGAGCATCAATAACGCCTCCGCACGTTACAAGGCGAACGTCGCACCGCTCGAATAGACGGAAAGCAAAACCCTCAAATCACCGGACGCCGACCAGCGATGGTCGGCGTCTTTTTTTTTCCTGCTATGCCTCCGCCACACGGCGGAGATACGGGAAGGAATACAGCCCTGTCGCGTGCCCGTCGCCCCATGTGAGCTGGAGCGCATAGCCGCCGACAAACTGCCAGCCGCGCAACTCAAAGCTCGCAGCCGTGTGGCTCACCTCCGGCGGCACCACGCGACCGAGCGCGTCCGGTTCGCCGCAACATGCCGCGCATGGGCACGCCTCGCGGAGCTTCTGCAAAGGAAGATAGGATTCGCGCGCATCGCTCCACGCGATGGCGATCTCCGTGCCGATCACGGCGATGTTCACAGGGTGCAGGCGTTCAGGCATTGTGAATGACGAGTGGCGGGTGGCGCGTGGCGTGGCAAGTGATTACGGGATGCGCTCGGCGAAATGCTTTCCACGCATATCGGGCATTCTCGATCCGCGCATCCTCCGCAACCGGTGGGCAACGCTTGCCACGCCCTCGTCACTCGTCACTCGTCACTCCTGCCGGACGCCACGTCTTCCCGCTGCGTTCGCCGAAAATCGCCGTACCCACGCGCACCATCGTCGCCCCTTCCTCGATCGCCACGGCGAAATCCCCGCTCATCCCCATGGAGAGCTGCGGCAGCGAAATGCGGCACTCACGCTCCAACTGATCGCGCAGTCCGCGCAGCGCGACAAAAAACCTGCGCGCCATCTCCGCACGCGGCTGCGGCGGCGGGATGCACATCAGGCCCGCGATCGTCAGCCGTTTCAGCGCAAGCAGCTCCTCGATCTGCGTGCGGAGCTGCTCCGGCGAAAATCCGAACTTCGTCCCCTCCCCAGCCACATTCACCTCCAGCAGCACATGCGGCAGTGCACCGTCCTCCGCCGCGACGCGCTCGATGTCGCGCGCGGTCTCCAGCGAATCCACGCCGTGAAACAATTCAAACAGCGGCAGCGCGTGCCGGATCTTGTTCCGCTGAAGATGACCGATGAAATGCCAGCGCGCGCGGCCTGGCACGAGCGGGATTTTCGCCCGCGCCTCCTGCACCCGGCTCTCGCCGAAGACACACTGCCCCGCCGCCAGCACCGCGCCCACGGCTTCCGGCGGATGCGTCTTGGAAACGGCGACCAGCGTGATGTCGCCCGCGTCGCGTCCGGCGCGCACAGCGGCTTCGGCGATCTTTTCCCGCACCGCCGCGAGCCGTCCCTCGATGGACGGTGCAGGCTCATGGTTTTCGGCGCTCGGATTCATGATCGCATTTTGTTGCCGGAGCAGTTTTCAAAATGCACGGAGATTCACGCGGGCGCGCAACTCCCTGCTTCACGCGCCACACCCGCGTCTGCTTTGCTCGGCGCATGTCAGAACCAGCACACATCGGGATCATCGGCGGCAGCGGCCTGTACCAGATTGACGGCCTCACGGACATCACCGAGCACCGCATCGAGACGCCGTTCGGTGCGCCCTCGGACGCAATCATCGGCGGCAGGCTCGCGGGACGGCAGGTATTTTTCCTCCCGCGCCACGCACGCGGCCACCGCATCCTGCCGCACGAATTGCCGCACCGCGCGAACATCTGGGCGCTGCGCTCGCTCGGTGTGCGCTTCGTGGTCTGCGTCACCGCCGTCGGATCCTTGCAGGAAAAATACGCGCCGGAGGATGTCGTGCTGCCCTCGCAATTTTTCGACCGCACGAGCCAGATCCACACCTTCTTCGGCGGCGGGATCGTTGCTCACGTCGCATTTGCGGATCCGATTTCGGAGTCGCTGCGCGCGATTCTTTTCCGCGAGGCAAAGTCTGCCGGATGCCGCGTCCACGACGGCGGAACCTATGTGAACATGGATGGCCCGCAGTTCAGCACACGCGCCGAAAGCGAGACGAACCGCAAGCTCGGCTTCGATGTGATCGGCATGACGAATCTCGCCGAGGCAAAGCTCTGCCGCGAGGCCGAGATCGCGATGGCCACGCTCGCGATGATCACCGACTACGACTGCTGGAAGCTCGACGAGGAACCCGTGACCTCCGACGCCGTGATCGCACATCTCACCGCAAACGCCACACGCGCAAAAAGCATCATCGCACGCGCCATTCCGCACATTCCGGAAGAGGCGATCTGGCCTGAGCATCGCGCGCTCGACAGTGCGCTCGTCACCAGCCGCAGCCTTTGGCCTGCCGAGACCTCCGCAAAGCTGCGCCCGATTCTGGGACGCTTCCTCGCCTGAGCCGAGCCGCAGCACTGGCAAACAACCGCACTGGCGCGGTTGAAACTTTTCACCGCACCCGGTAGAACTTTGCACGCCGTGGCGGAACCCAAACTCGACACCCTCCAATCCATCGAACTTGCCGAGGGCGTGCAAATCCTCCTGCGTCCCGCAGGGCCGCTGCCGCGCGCGTGGGCGCTGCTCGTGGACATGCTGCTCGTCGGCGTCTTCTTCATCGCGGAACTGCTGCTCATGCTGCTGCTCTCGCAAGTGATGGGGATCTACACGGGCCTCGGTACATCGCTGCTGCTCGTGTTCATCACGTACTGGGGCTATTTCATCCTCTACGAAGTGCTGCGCAACGGGCAGACGCCGGGCAAAAAAATGATGGGCCTGCGCGTCGTCCGCACATCCGGTGAACGCGTCGGATGGGGCGCTTCGTTCCTGCGAAACCTCGTGCGCTTCGGCGACATGATGCCGCTGCTGCCGCAGTGGCAACTCTGGGTGCTGGCCGTGGGATTTTATTTTTTCGGCGTCGCGTCGTGCCTCGTCACGCGGCGCTTCCAGCGGCTCGGCGATCTCGTGGCGGACACGGTCGTCGTGTACACGCGCGAGGAATTCCTCGAAGGCGTCACACGGCTGCGCGAAGGCGTGACTCCCGCCGCACCGCCGATGGTGCTCACGCGCGAGGAGCAAATGGCGTTCATCCAGTTCAGCGAACGTGCCTCTTCGTGGAGCGACTCGCGCAAAGAGGAAA
The DNA here is from genome assembly GCA_903882875.1 of uncultured Spartobacteria bacterium. Taxonomy (GTDB): domain Bacteria; phylum Verrucomicrobiota; class Verrucomicrobiia; order Chthoniobacterales; family Chthoniobacteraceae; genus SXWH01. The sequence continues at coordinate 31,763 of CAIRYQ010000095.1, forward strand.
TGGTCGCGCCGCTCGCGCCGCTGCTCGGCGTGCGCGGGCGCGAGTGCGTGGTGCGCGCGCTGGCCGTGGGCATGTGGCTCCGTGAATCATGAAGCCGACTGCATTCGAGGAAAAAAACGATGAGTCGTGGCGTGAACTCGAGACTGCGCTTGCAGCCCTCGATCGCGGCAAGCACATCGAGGACGCGGCGCGCGTGCCGCAGCTTTTCCGGCAAGTGTGCGGCGACCTCGCGCTCGCGCAACACCGCATGTACGGGCGGCGATTGTGCGAGCGGCTGAATGTGCTCGTCATCGGCGCCTACCAGCATCTCGGCGCGGCGGCGCGGCGCGGCTCCGGTGCGTTCGTGCGCTTTTTTGCGTCCACTTTTCCGCGCGCGGTACGAAGGGAAAAAGGTGTCGTCTCGCTGTGCCTCGCGCTGTTCTTTGTGCCGTTTATCGCGTTCATCACGGCGGCGTATTTCGAGCCCAAGTGGATTTTCGCACTGTTGCCGCCCGAGGCGCAGGCGCAGATGGACGCGATGTATGGGAAGGACTCAATGGAGGATTTCGTGCGCGACAAGTTCGGCTCGAGCTTCGCGATGTTCGGGTTCTACATCATCAACAATGTCAGCATCCACTTCCGCATTTTCGCGAGCGGCGTGATGCTCGGCGCGGGCGCGGTGTACGGGCTCGGCTACCAGGGGATCTTTCTCGGCGCGATGTTCGGCTACGTCCACACGTCGGGGAATCTGCACCGGCTCTACACCTTTTGCGCCAGCCATTCGTCCTTTGAACTGTTCGGCTTCATCCTCGGCGCGGCGGCGGGCGTACGCATCGGTCTCGCACTCGTGCATCCGGGCAGGCTGCCGCGCGTCGCAGCGATGCGCGAGGCGGGGAAACGAGCGCTGCCCGTGCTGCTCGGCAGCACGATGATGCTCGTGGGCGCGGCGGTGATCGAGGGCTTCTGGTCCGGCTCGTCGGTGGCCGCGTGGATGAAACACACCGTTGGAATCCTCGGCTGGGTGCTGTTCGCGGTGTATTTCATTTTCGCGGGAAGGAGGACGGCGGATGAAGCTTGAGGATGTGACCGCGCAACTGCGTCCGCGCGGATCGTGGGAATCCGTGGACCTCGGATTCGCGATGACGCGACGCCATTTTCCGCTGCTGCTCTCGTCGTGGGCGCTCACCGTCGTGCCGCTGTGGGCGCTGCTGCTGCTCACTTCACGCTGGGTGCCGGTTGGCTGGGTGCTGCTCGCGATCTGGTGGCTGAAGCCCGTGTACGATCGCGTGCCGCTCTTCATCCTCAGCCGCTCGCTCTTCGGCGCGGCACCGAAATTGCGTGACGTGCTGCGCGCGTGGCCGGGGATGGTCGTGCGGCGGCTGCCGTGGCTGCTCGTCGCGCGCGCACCGTGGTGGATCGCGGGCCCGGCATTTTCATGGGCGCGTCCGCTGCTGCTGCCTGCGATCGATCTCGAAGGGCAGCGCGGCGCGGCGTGGAAGGCGCGGCGCACCGTGCTGCTGCGGCAGGCGGGCGGCACCGCGCTCTCGCTGCTCGTGCTGTGCGGGCTCTACGAGACGATCCTCGTCTTTGCGCTGCTCACGCTCGGCAGCCAGCTCGCGGCGGATCCGCTCGGCGCGTTCGAGCTGGGCGACGCATTTGTCGAGGCCGTGTTCCGCCACGGGCAGATCGCGCCGTGGCTCGAGTGGTGCCTGATCGGCGGCTACCTTGCGGCGATGACGCTCGTCGAGCTGTTCTACGTCGGCGGCGGCTTCGGGCTCTACCTGAACAGCCGCACGACCCTCGAAGGCTGGGACGTGGAGCTTGCATTCCGCCGCCTCGCACGGCGGCTCGGAAAAGCCGCGGCAATCCTCGCCGCCGCCCTGCTGCCGCTGTGCTGCACGGCCGGCGCACGGGCGGCGGATGCAAAACCGACGGCGAATCTTTCGCCCGAGGCGCAGGCGATCAGTGACGTCCTCTCGCACGAGGATTTCAAAGTCCACGAGCGCGAGACGACGGACTGGGAGCGGGACGGCAGCGAGCCCACTCCTGGCATCGGTGCCGCGGGCTGGTTCGAGGCGCTGGGCAACGTGCTTTTCTATGCGGTCATCGCCGGCGGGTGCGTGTTGCTCGGGTGGCTCATCTGGAAAAACCGCGAGTTTTTCACACGCGGAGAACGCGCAGGAAAGAACACCCCGAAAGGCCCGCGCACGGTGATGGGAATGGACGTCGCGCCGGATTCGCTGCCGGACGACATCGCCTCCGCTGCGCGCGCGCGATGGGAAACCGGCGATGCGCGCGGCGCACTGAGCCTGCTCTACCGCGGCGCGCTGAGCTGGCTCATCCACGCCGCGCACGCGCCTGTCCGCGACGGCGACACGGAGGGCGACTGCCTGCGCCACGCGGGAGCGATCACCGAGCAGGTGCGGCGCGAATATTTTACCATGCTCACCGGACAATGGGTCACGGTCGCGTACGCGCAGCGCGCACCCGCGGTGCTCGAGGTCGAGCGGCTGCTCGGCTCGTGGCCGTTTGCGGAGGGAGGGAAATGATGCGCTTCCTCCACATGCGAAATACGGCGGCGCGCACGCTCATTTTATTCCTCGCGACGCTGATGCTCTCCTCGTGCCGGAAGGTCACGCGCAAGGAGATCATCGGCTACCAGGGCCCGGCGCGGCAGGATCCGTTTCTCGCCGCCGAGCGATTCTTGCAGAAACAGCGCCAGGGCGCGCGCGTGGTGAACCGCCTCACGGATCTTGCGATGCACCGCGGCCCGCTCATCGCGTCGTCGCAGTCGTTCATCAATTACGGCGACGCCGACACCGTTCTCGAGTGGGCCGGCGGAGGTGGCCATCTCATTCTCTTTCTCGACGGCGCGGAACGCTGGCACAACGACTGGCAGGAGCCGGGATTTTTCGGGCATCTCAAATCTCACAGACGCGAGGCTGAGGAGATGAAGCTCCTCGACGCGCTCGGCATTTCCGGCCACGGCCCGGACGGCGACTCATTTTCCAACGCCGAGGAAAAACGCACCGCGCGGGTGGGCGGCACGACGATCACCGCCGCGCTTGCGGGAACTTTCGACGCCACCGACGATGCCGCACATGCCGACGTGCTCTTTGGAGACAGGGAGACGCCCGCGCTCGCGAGCTTCCCGCTCGGCGACGGACGCGTGACCGTCCTCGCGAATGCGCACCCATTCCGCAACCGCTGGATCGGCGAGCACGATCACGCCGCGCTGCTCGCGGCGCTCGTGGATCTCGGGCAGCGCGGCGAGGTGTGGTTCCTGAACGGCGCGCGCATCTCGTTTTGGAAAATGCTCTGGGAGCGCGGATGGATGGCACTCGCCGCGCTCGCGGTGTTCTTTCTCGCATGGCTGTGGAAAAATCTCCCGCGCTTCGGACCGCTGCGCACGCCGCCGGCCGAGGCCGTGCGCGACTTCACGGCGCACCTCGCGCTCACGGGCGCATTCCTTTGGAGGCAGCGTGAACCGGACACGCTGCTCCAGCCGCTTCGCAACACCGTGTTCGCCGCCGCCACGCGCCTCGGCTGGCACGCGAAGGATCGCGATTTTTCCGCGAAGCTCGCCGCGCGCAGCGGCCTCGCCGAGGCTCGTGTGAATGTCGCGCTCGCCACCACGGGCATCCGCGAACGGAACCATTTTCTCCGCATCACGCAGGACCTGCGAAAAATCGCCGACGCACTGCGCGCAAAAACCACCATCGCATAAAACGAACACCACATGGATCCAACACCCGACTCCCAGCCGCCAGCGCCGCCGCAGCCTTCACCATTTGAATTCGCCGTCGAGATGATGAACACGATCCGACGCCGCGTCGGGCGCGTTTTTCTCGGCCAGGCCGCCGTGCTCGATCAGGTGCTCGCAGCATTTCTTGCCGGCGGGCATGTGCTCATCGAGGGCAAGCCTGGCCTCGGCAAGACGCACCTCGTGCTCGCGCTCGCGCAAACATTTGGCGGCGCGTTCAAGCGCATCCAGTTCACGCCCGATCTCATGCCGAGCGACGTGACCGGCCACACGCTCTACGACATGGGCGCACAGCAATTTCGACTGCGCCGCGGCCCGGTGTTCACCAACCTTTTGCTTGCCGACGAAATCAACCGCGCACCCGCGAAGACGCAGGCCGCGCTCCTCGAAGTGATGCAGGAGGTGCAGGTGACGATTGATGGCGAGAGCCACTCGCTGCCGCCGCCATTCATGACGCTCGCGACGCAAAATCCGATCGAGCAGGAAGGCACGTATCCGCTGCCGGAAGCGCAACTCGACCGCTTCCTGATGAAGGTGGTTATTGAGTACCCCGAGACAGCCGATGAGGAGCAGATTGTCGGTGAACTGCTCACGGGCACCGGACTGAAGTCCTCGGAAATCTCGCAGGTGTGCGACGTGAAGGGCATCCTCGCCGCGCAGCGCGCCGTGGCTTCGGTGCGTGTGACACCCGAGGTGATTTCGTACGCTGTGAGGCTCGCTCGCGCGACTCGCGAGGCACAGGGCCTCGCGCTCGGCGCGGGCACGCGCGGCGCGATCAGCCTCGTGCGGGTTGCAAAATCCTTCGCAGCGATGTCAGGCCGCGATTTCGTGACGCCCGACGACATCAAATCCGCCGCGCTTCCCGTGCTGCGCCACCGCGTGAGCGTCGCGCCAGAACTCGCGATCAGCGGGCAGACCGCGGACGACACGCTCGCCGCAATCGTGAACCGCACCGAAGCGCCCCGGCGCTGAACGAATGATCCCCTCTCGCCGCCTCCAGCAGATCCTCGCTGCATGGCTCATACTCAGCGTCCTCGCGTCGCTCTGGCCACGGTTCGCGCCACTGTGGAAATTTGGCGCGGCATTTGTGGGCGGCGTCGCGCTGCTCGATGCGGTGCTCGTGAGCCTCAGCCGCCGGCTCACGGTCCGCCGCGAAGTGCCAGGGCGTCTCGCGCTCGGCGTCGCGATCGAGATTCCGCTCACGCTGCACAATCCGAACGGACGCGCGGTGACGGCGGAATTTTTCGACGGGCTGCCCGAAACAGTCGAGAGCACGCAGCTCCCTTGGACCGGCACGGTCGCCGGCAGCGGACACACGACCGTGCTCTACACCGCGCAACCGCTCGCGCGCGGCGCGATCATTTTTACGGAATGCCATGTGCGCCACGCTTCGCCGCTCGGCCTATGGTGGCGGCGCTATCGCTCGGGCAGCGCGGCGGAATCGCGCGTGTATCCCGACTACGAACCGGTCGTGCGCTACACGCTGCTCGCAATGAGCAACCGCGAAAGCATGATGGGTATCGTCTCGAAAAACCGCGCCGGCCAGAGCCGCGAATTCCACCAGCTCCGCGAATACCAGGATGGCGACGTGCTCTCGCAGCTCGACTGGAAGGCCACCGCGCGCCGCGGCCAGCTCGTCTCGCGCGAATACCGCGAGCAGAAGGATCAGACGCTCATTTTCCTCCTCGATTGCGGACGCCGCATGAGAACGCCCGACGGCGCGCTGCCGCAATTTGATCACTGCCTGAACGCCACGCTGCTCCTCAGCTACATCGCGCTGAAGCAGGGTGATCGCGTGGGCGTGATGGGCTTTGGCGGCACCTCGCGCTGGCTCGCGCCCGTGAAGGGCCAGCACTCGATGGCCGGCATCCTGAACCATCTCTACGACTACGAATGCACCGCCGCACCGAGCGATTTCAGCGAGGCTGCCGAACGGCTCATGGCCCGCCAGCGCCGCCGCTCGCTCGTCGTGCTGCTCACGAATCTGCGCACCGAGGACAGCTCTCACCTGCTCGCACCGCTGCGCCTGATGCGCCGCCGCCACCTCGTCGTCGTCGCGAGCCTACGGGAGAAAAGTGTCGTCGAACGCGTGAACGCGCCCGTCGTGAATTTCGACGATGCGCTGTTCGCCGCCGCAGGCCAGGGCTACCTCGCCGAGCGCGGCGCATTCCTCGCAAACCTCCGCGACCACGGCGTGCTCACGCTCGACGAGACCGCCGATGCGCTGCCCGCCGCGCTCGCAAACGCCTACCTCGACATCAAACGCCGCGGCGCGCTGTGAGCCGCGCAGTTCGCGCTTGCCGCTTTTCCCCCGTGTGGAAAGTGTCGCGATCCATGTTGAAAACTCTCCGCACGCTGCTGCTCGCAGTCCTCGTCCCGCTCACGGCCGCTCACGCGGCATCACTTTCCTCCGCAAAAAAAGTCAGCACGTCGCACGACGCCTGGGGACACCGCCCCGGAGCGCGCGGATTCTCCACCGTGATCCTCGACGCAGGACACGGCGGCAAGGATCCCGGCGCGACCAGCCCCTTCACCGGGCAGCGGGAAAAGGATCTCACTCTCGACATGGTCGAGCGCGTGCGGCGTGAATTGAAGGACAGCGTGCGTGTCGTCCTCTCGCGCGGATCGGACAATTTTGTCGAACTCGACGAGCGCGTCCGTATCGCCGACCGCACGAACGACGCGGTGCTCGTGAGCATCCACTTCAATGCCGGTCCGTCGCATCTCACCGGACCCGAAGTCTATTACTGGCGCGTGGACAGCTACACGTTCGGCAGGCGCATCTTCGCCGCGCTTTCGCACGCGACCTTGGAAAAGCATGCGAATCGCGGACTCGTCCGCCGCCGCCTGCGGCTCACGCGCAATCCGAACATCGCGTGTGTGCTCGTGGAATGCGGCTACCTGAGCCATGGCAGCGAGGCTCGGCTCATCTCAAGGGCAGATTACCGCACGCGACTTGCGAAGGTGATCGCCCGCGCCATCCTCGACCAGCGCGCCGAAGGCGACGGGAGACTCGGACCGCTTCCGAAACCGCTGAACGAACCGCCGAGCAAGGCGACCGACCGCCGCGAGTGACCGGAGCACCACGTTTGAAAACGATAGGGCTTTGCGGGAAGCGCGCGATCGTCTAACCAGACCCCGCGCAACCCCGATGGCGGTTGTGCGCCGATGCAAGCAGAAGTCTTTTTCATCTACCACAATGGCGAACAGCGCGGCCCTTTCACGGCCGCGCAGTTGAATCATTGGCACCGGTGCGGCTTCATTGACGATGAGACGCTCTGCTGGCGCGAAGGATTGGAACAGTGGCAACCCGTCGGGCAGATCGTCCTCCGCCGCAAGCGCAGGAACCGGCGGCTGTTTTGGTACATCCTCCTCGGCATCGTCGTTGCCATCACATTTTTCGTGAAGTTCTTCGGCCCTAGCATCGCCGAGTGGTGGCGTGAGCACACGCGCGGCGATCTCACCGCCGAAGACGCGTGGTGGCGCGCGCGGGGCCTCGTCCGCGACCAGCTTCCGCGCGGAGCGGAGGTGCAATTCGATCCGTTTTCATCCGCGAGGATCACGATTCAGGAAAAGGTGAACGCGAACGTCGTGCTCGGCGGCACATTCACCGATTCTTCTGGAAAGGCCGAACACAGCGCATGGAGTGTCGCCCTGCGTTACGACGAGAGCCGCGGGAACTGGGCCGCTGCGGGAAAATAAGATCGCGCGGGCAACCGTAGTGAGGCGGCGGGAACGCACTCTTGTCAGCGGCCAAGGCACGCGGATCGGGTCATCACTACTCCGACTGCTCCCGTCTTTCCTCTCGCGGCTGCGACCATCGCCAACATTGCTGCGCCGCAGCTATGGCTTGGGCTGCTGCGCGGCTTCCTGGCGTCTTCGATCGAGGAGCAGTTTTGTGCAGACCCCGGCGAGAGCGGCGATGATCACGCAGAGCGCGATCACGAGCGCACGGAGATCCTTCCGAGGCGGAACGAACGGCCTTTCCTCTGCGGACGTTCGCAGGATGACTGCCGATGGCGTCGAGGCACTCTGAAATTCCTGCACGGCAGACTGGATATCCTTCACCGTCGGGTAACGGTCCGCCTGCTCCATCGCCATCGCCCTGCGGGTGATCGCCGCGAGGGATTCCGGGATTTTTCCGCCGGGGATGTGCGGCAGGTTTCGCGTGGACTCAACGCGGTTCGGGCCGCGTGTGGCGACGTGCGGCGCGACTTTTCCATCCGCCACGCTCTGGAGAAGCTGGCCGACGTCATCACCGATGATCGGCGGATCGAGCGTGAGGATGTGGTAGAGGACAGCGCCGAGCGAATACACATCCGTGCGCGCGTCGAATTTGTCCGTCTCGCCGCGCGCCTGCTCGGGCGGCATGTACTGCGGCGTGCCGAGCACCATGCCAGCCATCGTCATCATCTCGGATCCCTCGTCCTGACGCGAGGAACTCACAAGGGTGCGCGCCGGCTCGGTGCCTCCGGATTCGTTGCGGCCCGAGGCGCGTGCAAGCCCCCAGTCCATCACGAGCACCTCGCCATATTCGCCGAGCATGATGTTTGCGGGCTTGAGGTCACGGTGGATGACGCCCTTCGAGTGGGCGAACGCGAGTGCGTCGCAGACCTTCTGGAAAATGGTGAGCAGCACGCCGAGCGGATATTTTTCCAGCGCCGCCGCATCATTCTGCGCGATGCGCTGCAGCACGTCATGCAGCGTGGCCCCGCGCACGAGCTTCATCGTGTAGAAGACGTGGTTCTCCTCGTCCACGCCGAGCTCGTACACGGGGACGATGTTCGGATGCTCGAGCTGGCCGGTGATCTGCACCTCCTCGATGAAGCGAACGAGTTCCTCCTGCATTCCGCTGTGGTGCATCATCTTCATCGCGACCTTGCGCCGCAGCACTTTTTCCTGCGCCTCGACGACGGTACCCATGCCCCCCTCGGCGATGATCGCACCGATGTCATATTTCCTCTCACGCAGGAAATCGGGCGGCAGGTACCGCTTCACGACGGCGTTCGCGGAGAAAAACGGATCGGACTCGTGCTCGAATTTCAGCCGCCTGATTTGGAGAGTGACGGAGCCGAGTCGGATGACCTGGTTGGGAAAGAGGCGTGTCTTTTCCGCGATCTTCCGCTCGGCGACGTAGGTGCCGTTCGAGCTGCCGAGATCCTCGATGAATGCCTGATCGAAATTGATGATGAGTTTCGCGTGCTTGCGCGAAACACCGTCCACCGCGACGACGAGCGAGCAGCCGGCTTCGCGTCCGATGACGTAGTCGCCAGGCACGACCATCGTGCGCAAAAGCTCCTCGCCGTCCCTCGTGAAAATGAGTTCGGTTTCGGGGGCGTTCATGAAACGTGCGCTTTCAATGCGCGCCAACTAGCAGGAATGAGGCAATGCGACAAAGCCAATTACTCGCGCGGAGCAAACCGCAGCAATGCTTCCGGAGCTTCGCCCGCAATGTTGCAACACACGCACGCACGAGTTTGGAAGAACACACCGATGTTGCCGATCGCCGCCGCATGTTCCGCGTCCACATGCAGTTTTTCTTTTTCCTGAGTGGTTAAAATCGCGCAGCGGCCCGCACGGAAAATCGCCGCAGATTGGCGTCCGAAAAAAATTCTCCCCTCTGTACACGCGTGAAAAATCCGCGCTGGCATACCCGGTGCTAAGAGAGCGCCTGTCCGTGAAAGCGGATCCAAAAAGTTCACAGGGAGGCAGCCTGGCCGGCAAATAGGGATTGCCGTGACGGTCCGGGGGGAACCGTTGCGGCAGGGGCCGGCCGGGTTGCTGACCTGTGATGCAGGGACACCGCGCGGCGCTCCCCTACTCCAGCTCCTTTTCAAGCCGTTCGCTGAGCCACTGCTTGATCATGCTCTGGTAGTTCAGATACCGCGAGCGCGCGATGCGTTTGAGGCGTGCCAGCAGCCGCGGATCGAAGCGCAGCGTGATCGTCGTGCTCTCGCGGTTGTCGGCGCGGAGCAGCGCCTGGTTCATCAGCCGTGAGTCAATGCGCGTCTCCATCCAGAATGCGGCCTCCTCCTCCTCGGACTCGAAGCGCGGCACCTGGCTCCATGCGTTGATTGTCTTCATGCGTCAGTTCAGCTCCTGCGTCTTGCGATCGAAAAACGACAGTTCCTCGGATGTCATCTCGCGCGACAGGATGCAGCGGAATTTTTTCCCGTCGCTCCAGAAAATGGTGAAGATCGCACGTCCCTCGATGCTCTTGCCCAGGTTGAAATACCGCGCGTGCCCCTCGCCCGCGATCTCCACGTCGGGCATGAGCCGCAGGCTGAACGGATCCTCGAACGATTCCTCAATCTCGCGCGGCGTGACCTTGTGCAGGTCAAAAGACGAGTCCAGCCAGTCAAATTCCATGGGGTTGCGGATTGCAGATTGCGGATTGCGGAGCGCCGGGCCTTGCCCGCCGAGAAAAGAAGGCGGGCAGTTCCGCAATGGACGACATCTGAAGAACAAACCGCGAAGAAAGCGAGAGCACTCGCGCGCGACTCGAATTCAAATCCGCAGCCGCCAGCATCCAATCTGCAATCCGCGATCCGCAATCCACAATCATCTCGATCGCTGGATGATTTCCACCTCGTAGCCCTCGGGCGCGTCCACGAATGCGATGATGCTGCCTGTGCTTGTCGCCGTCGGTCCGTCGGAGAGCGGGCTGCCTTTTTCCGCCGCGTGCTTTGCAAACGCGGCAAGGTCGTCCACCTCAAAAGCGAGGTGCGTGAGATCCGGCCCGACGATCACCGGCCCGCTCGACGGGAATTCGCAAATCTCGATCAGCTCCTCGCTCTGCGGGGCCTTCAGGAAAACGAGCTTCGAGCCGCGCGGCGAGACCTTGCGATCCACTTCGGCGAGACCGATCACGTCGCGGTAAAAGGCGACGGTTTTTTCCAAATCAGTGACGCGGTAGCGGGTGTGGAGGAGCTTGGTGACCATGCGTGGGTAAGCGCATCTTATCGTCGTGCTGATGAAGTGCGGCAACGGAAAATTGGACGCGCCGCTCAGTCTGCCTGTTTGCAAATGTCCGTATCAGCTTCACACAGGATAAACCCACGGCCCGCGATACGGGCGTGCGAGGAGCGCATTCGCCTCGGCGTCACCGGTGATCTGCTCCTTCTCCGCGTCCCATGCGATGCTGCGACCGGTGCGCCACGAGATCATGCCGAGCAGCGGCAGCACCGAGGAGCGGTGCGCGAGTTCGATGCCCGCGACGGGTGCATGGCGCTTGTCAATCGCTTCGAGGAAGTCCGCCCAGAGCAGCTTGATGTTATGTCCATCGGGTTCCTGGAGCTGCGAATCCTCGTGCTCGATCTTCCCGCCTTTCGTGCTCGGGTAAAATGTCCAGCCGTCGCGCCAGCCGATGTGCAGCACGCCCTTCGTGCCGTAGTAGTACGAGCCGATCTTGTGCTTCTCCGTGTCGTTGCCGCCGAACTTCCGGTGCTCCCACACGCAGGTGAATTTCTCGAACTCATACGTCGCGACCTGGTGATCCGGCGCGTCGCTCGTCTGCTCTTTTTCCGTGAGCACGGGCGGGCCGGAGATCGGCCTGCCGCCCGTGCAGAAAATGCGACGCGGATATTTTTCCCCGCTCCACCACAGCACCTGATCCAGCCAATGCACGCCCCAGTCGCCGAGCGTGCCGTTCGCGAAGTCGAGCGTGTTGCGCCAGCCGCCGGGGTGCAGCTTTTTGCTGAACGGACGCAACGGCGCAGGCCCGCACCAGAAGTCCCAGTCCATGCCGTCCGGCACGGCTTCGTTCGGCGTCGGCTTCTCGGGGCCGCCGCCCGCGCTGTGCGCGAAGAGACGCACCATGCCGACGTCGCCGACTGCGCCGGACTTGAGGAATTTCATCCCGCTCACGTGGTGCGGCCCGATGCGCCGGTGCAGCCCGACTTGCACGACGCGGCCGCTTTCGTGCGCAGCGCGCAACATCGCGCGGCTTTCGTTCACCGTGTGGCCGGTCGGCTTTTCCACGAAGACATGCGCGCCCGCCTTCAGTGCCTCAATGGTGTTCAGCGCGTGCCAGTGATCGGGTGTGGCGATGATGGCGATGTCCGGCTTTTCCTTTGCGAGCAACTCGCGGTAGTCGCGGTAGAGCTTCGGTTTGTCACCGCTGAGATCCTCCACTTGATCGCCCGCGACTTCGAGCACGTTCGCATCCACATCCGCAAGACCGACGACTTTGCAACGCCCGGAGGCCATCGCTTCCTTGAGGATGTTCTTGCCCCACCAGCCGGAGCCGATGAGCACGGTGCGAAGTTTCGCCGGCTCGGCGGCACGGATGAATGGCCCGGTGGCGAATGCGGCGAGCGTGGCGCGTTGGAGGAAGGTGCGGCGTTTCATTGAGGATGGAGGTTGATGACAGTAATTTCGCCGCGCGAATTGCGGCAATAGACAAGACCGTTCGCGAGCACGGGCGCGGTCCAGCATTTCGGGCCGAGAACTTTTGCGTGCGCGCTGGGCTTGAAGCCTTCCGGCGATGCGGGCGCGATGAAAAGTTCGCCGTCGCCGCTGAGCGAGATCAGTTTTCCATCCGCGACGATCACTCCGCCGTTGCCGAATCCCGGCTGGCTCCACTTTTCCGCGCCCGTGGCGAACTCGATGCACTTCAGCGCGCCCTTCTCCGTCGTGTCGCCATCCACGCCGTAAAGATACCCCTCGTGCAGCACCGCGGCATTGAGCTGCGTGCGGAGCACCTTCGTCTTCCAGAGTTGCTTCGGCTCATCCGCGCCGAGTTGCAGCAGCGTGCCGCCCTTGCTGTAGCCCGTGGAAATGAACACACGGTCGCCGCTCACGATCGGGTCCGCGGCATTCACTCCATATTGCGTCACCCAGCGGAAACGCCACGCCTCCTTCCCGGTCACCGGATCCACCGCGAGGTAATTGGTTCCATTGCCAAACAGCGCAAACTTCGCGCCGCCGAACTCAAACGGCAGCGGCGTCGAGTAACCCGCGTCCTTCGGCGCGGACTTCCACACGACCCTGCCGTCCTTCTTGTCCACGCCCACGCCCGCCTCGCCGACATTCAGCACCAGCAGATTCCCGACAACGAGCGGCGCGCCCGTGAAGCCCCACATCGGCCCCGGCGCACCCGTCTCCTTCGCGATATTCTTTTCCCACACCACCTTCCCGCTCGACGCATCGAGGCACATCAGATCCCCCCAGCGGCTCAGCCAGAACAGCCGCTCACCGTCAAACGTCGTCGTCCCCGTCGTCCCGCCCTCGAAGAACTTGTCCCCCAGTTCCGCCGCATAGCTGTGCTTCCACAGCTCCTTGCCCGTCGCCGCATCGAAGCAGAATACCGTGTCCTTCCCATCCGCATGTCCCGCCGTCACCGCGCGCCCGCCCGAGACGACGATCGAGGAAAAGCCGAGCCCCACCTGCGCCTTCCACGCCACCGGCGCCTCACCTTTCCACTCGCTGCGCCAGCCCTTCTCCGCCGACACGCCATTGCGCGAAGGCCCGCGAAACTGCGGCCAGTCATCGGCGACAGCAAGCATGGGGAACATGGCGGAATAAAGCAGGGCGACGCAAAAGTGGCGCATCCCCCAGCCATGACACGCCGCCGGTGCCGTGACAATCCACGATCCACACACCGCACCTGCGGCGGCAGTTTTTTCATTGCCATCCACTCAATCAGCGAATAGGAAGCGGCCCGTATTTGCGATGAATGCGAACCCCCGAGGCGCGATGAATTGCACGGCGTTCCCGAGTGAGCGGTGGGAACCGGAGGCTCCGCCGTCCCATCGCAAGCTCCCGGCGGCCCGGCACACATTCCGTTTTGCATCCGCACCCTTTCACCTCATCCAATCGGCAATCCTCCCGTGCGAGCCATCCTCCCGAAAAAGGCAGCCCGCGTCCCGGAACTGCGAGCCGGACTCCCGGCAATCCGAACCGCCCTTCCCGAAGCCCGAACCTGCCTCCCGAAACTGCGAACCGGCCTTCCGGAATCGGGAGCCGGCCTTCTTTTCAGCCCAATCCAGCCGCACAAAACAGCAACAACCAAGCAGTTAGACAAAAACGCAACATCCAGTCCGCAAGCCAGCACGCTCAACCCAAAACAACCCACTCCCATGACACCAGACAACCCCACCCCAGCACCCTCACCCCAGCACCCTCACCCCAGCACCCTCACCCCAGCCCGGCCCCGGCAAAAAGAAACGCAAATCCCCCGGCATCATCGCCCAGGACACCCTCGACGCCATCGCCGTCGCCACCGACTGCTTCCGCACCGCCGACGAAGACCCCAACATCCTCGCCGCCCTCACCGACCGCGAATGGACCGGCCAGGCCGACCTCGGCCAGTCCATCGCCCGCTGTGGCAGCCTCATCAATGAAATCACCGGCAAACGCAGCGCCCGCACCGCCCGCACCGCCGACGAACTCGCCGCACGGCAGCAGCTCATCGTCGCCCTGAACCCCATCATCATCGCCGCCCGCGACAAATACCCCAAGGGCTCCTCCGAACGCTCCTCCTACGGCCTCGGCGAAGACCTCGACTCCGCCGGCACCGCCGACCTCCTCGCCCTCGCCAACTACGCCTTCACCCAGCTCACCGGCACCCCGCCGCCCGACACCCTCCCCGGCCTGAAGCCCGACGAAATCACCCTCCTCGGCACCCTTTACAGCCAGTACAAAGACGCCGACTGGGCGCAATCCAAAGCCCAGCGCACCGCCGAACAGGCCCTCAACCAGCTCCACATCGAGGTGGACGGCACGCTCACCCCCCTGCGCCACAAATTCCAAAACAAAGCCGACCTCGCCTTCCCCCACACCGACAAAGCCAACCGCATCACCCGCAAATCCCTCCACCTCCCGCCCGACAAACGGGCGACGGACTAAGTCGCCACGGAATGCACCCCCGTAGCCGCGCCTCGTTTCGCCGTAGCCGCCGACGGCAGGAGGCGGGCACTTCTCATGGCGGGATTCGGAACATGGAAAGCC
>CAIRYQ010000096.1 GCA_903882875.1 uncultured Spartobacteria bacterium
ATCACCGCCTGATGCCCCTTCACCGCCGCCTTCGCCTTCACATCCCCCGACGCCTCCACCGCCGGCGCATCGAACCGCATCTGCGTCCCCTTCAGCGCGCCCTTCTCGATGGAAAAAGTCGGCACCACGATCTTCCAAGCATCCCCCAGCTCCGCCCGCCCGAAGTCATCCGAAAAAAGCAGCTCCTTCTTCTTCGCAATCGGCTGTTCGGGAATGGCAGGAAGCTTCGGCGCATCCGCGGCGAAGGTGGTGGCGGTGACGAGGCAGGCGAGGGCGAGGAGGCGGGTGAGCATTGTAAAAAGGAAAGGTTCCGAATGGCGCTATGACTTTCCAAGAGAGGACATCATGTCTTGGCGGTTTGAGATCAAAAGTTCGGTCCGCCTGCGATGACATCTGGCAAACATAGAGACTGAACTCACCTGATAATTGAATCGTTCCGCCAGTCGCTTTACCTCATCAATGTCCTCATAACTGGCAAAAAATGGCCGGTCGATTAACCCAAGCTGCTCTAAAAGCTGCTCGTGGTCGATCGAGAAGTGTGAATAGAGGCGTCGACCAGCTTTGGGGTATGGCGGATCAACAAAAAATGAGCAGCCCTTCCATTTGCGGCTACCTAGCTCACGAAGGGCATCCGAGTGCAAGAACTCAATTCCAGATTTGAGTGACCTTATGCGTCGAATGCGTGAGACCAGAGTTTCGGGATACCATCGCGACTGCAATCCCTTGCCAGCCTCCCCATTCCTCAAGGGCGATGCGCCGTTTGCCATGATTCCACCGTGGTTTAGGCGATTGCGAATCAGTGCCTGCCATGCACGATTAATTTGGGTTCGAGCAGGCGCTGCCAGTTCTTTTCGATAATCCGCTAGCGTTGGCGAAAAATTCTCAATTCGAGCGACCAACTCCCTCCAACTGGTCCCCAAAATCGTCCGCCATACGGCTGCAATTTCGGGATCCCGTTCGATCATTACAAGGTGATCGCAAAGCCCTTCTTCTAATGATTGAAGTCCAATAGATGCCCCCCCCGCGAAGAGCTCAACCAGCGTTCTCGAATTCCCACAGCGGAACCAATCTCGAAAAATTGGATAGAGCCATGATTTCCCGCCAGGATATCGAAATGGTGATATATGTCTTTTGAGCTTCACCGCCGAAGTGCTCATGAATTGGAGCTAATCGGATCATATGCCCAGTGCTCTAGAAGACATTGACGAACACGCGCGAAAAGCTTGTTTGAGTCATGCGACGAGACTTCAAGGCAGTGGGAAACCCTGCATCGATCAAAGAATATGCCTCCGCGCCTCGCATGTGCCTTCCATTGGTTTGAGTCTCCAATGCTATGCGGAATAAAAAACGAGCGAATCAACGGACTTACGGGTGCTTCAGACATCCAATTGTCCCAAAAGCCCTCTCGCGGCTGAAGTTCACTCAGTTTTCCCTTCCAATTCGCGCCTGCTGCACACTGGCCCAAGAGAATAATCTGACTTGGACGGTGATCTGGAAAGTCTCTCCACGCTACTACGTCCAACTTCCCGTCTTGGACCGACACGCCAGGAAATGGACGATAGCCCTCACCCTCACGGAGGTTTCCCGCAAGTTTATTGACTCGATCTCCAAATGTCGAAGAAGCCTCCCCTCTGGACGATGTTCCAAACAACACCGAGTTACCTCCTAAATATGATGCGGCTGCAAATTCTGAAAGCTCTTCAAACAAAAGCCAAGGATTGTAGACTGCATCTTTCAGAGCACGCCATCCATGATAGGACATAACCAAGCAAAAAATGTATGCCATGCGGCCATTTGACACGTTCCCTCGGCGTCTAATCCATGTCCCTTCATGTTCAAAAGGGTATGCATCACCACAGGCAATTAGCCTCTGGTCGATCTCATCAAATGTTTGAGCAAGGAGATCATCAGATCCGGAAACCCCCTCAATATCAAGCATCCGCTCAAGATCTCCGGCGCTGGCATCACCATCATCTGCCGCCAAGGCACATAACTCGATCCAGTCCGCAAGCCAAATTGCATCATCAAGGGACTCAGGAACTGCTGGGTAGATCCTTTTCATTAGTTGGCCGAATCGGCAATATCCCGCATTTCTTTCAGGACGGCATTCCCAATCTTCATCATAGATTCCATGTCACGGAGAAGAGGCTCATCACCCTTGTATCCTGTTGTCACCGTTCCACGCGCCTCTTGCAGCGCATCTTTTGCACTAACTAATGCCTCCTCAAACCGCCGCCCGTCACCCAAGCTAATAGCGCGAGCTCGTTCAAGGCTAATTCCGCTTCGGAGGGCGGAAAGAGCCTGCCTGTTATCTACAACCTCCCTCAGCCAGCCGAGATGCGGATTTTGTTTTTGAACGACGGGAGCTTTTTCGAGTTCCTTATCACCGAATAACCACGTCATCATCTCCTTCAGCTCTGGCAAAAACTTCTCAGGAACAGGATTCTCAACCAGTGATCCGACGTCAGTGATTCCAAGGAACTTTTGGATTTGGGGATATGCGGCCGCCGTATAAAGGTGAGAGAAATGAAAACGCTTCTGGTCAACATTTCTTCGGCTGAAACCGACTTGTTGTTCAGCTTGTTCCAACAACATGTATCCGCGAAAAAAGCGCTTCACAGTGTGATTCTTGTCGCCAATTTTTCGTGCGATCTCATCAAGGCTGTGGCCCTGTCGATGAATCTTGGCGACATATGATGCTTTACTTAGCGCATCCCATTCCTTGGGCCCATTCACATGCCTAAATCCAAAATATTCCCAAAGGGCTTCTTTATTTGGGTAAACTGCCACCGGCAACTTCTTGAGTTGCTCCGTAATTTCAGCAGTTGCTTCCGGGATGTCGGTTGCCCTGATGGACTTCCTTAATGCCGGATCCAACAGCAGCATCACAGCCGTAAGCCGACGGTTTCCTTCGACAATGATGAAGTCTCCGTTGGTTTCCGGGTCAGGAATTGCGAGAAGTGGCTCTTCAGGGAAAAAACCGTTTTCAGAAATTGACTGGCAGAGTTCATCAACCGCCATCTCGCGCCACATCGCACGCACGAGGTCTTCCTGTGTCCTTCCACCCGGAAGGTGAGCAAGACGCGGATTATCAGGATCGAGGTGAAGCCGTTCCACGGGCTTCATTTCGATATTGAGCTTTGTTGGCTGAGATTCGGAAGCCATGAGTTTTGAATGTAGCTGTTGCGTTAACTGGCGGCGAGATAAACCTCCACGCGCTTTTCTAAAAATTGGCATCGGCTGCTCCCGCAGCCCTGGCCTTCGGCCTTTTGCTTCGCAAGCTCCTTCCCGCCCGCCTCCCGGCGGCCCGAATCCCCGGCGCATGGGCGGACGTCTTCGGCGAATTCGGGCGGGGTGTCGGTCATGGCTGGAGTTCCGGCCCGCAGGCTAGGCACAGGCGAGTTTGCCGCGCATCACTTCTTCGCCGGTTTCGGCGGGAGTTCGCGGATGAACGACCAAGGGACCTCGGCCACTTCGCCGGTGTCGTAAGTCACCTTGAAATGGCTGTGGAGTTCACCGTCCACTTCGACCTGGACGGGCACCGCCTTGGCAGAAATGCGGCTGGCCTTGCGGATCGTGGCATGGGGTTCCAGAAAGCAGAGGCCGTCCTCGAACTCGACATCGAACGCGTCCTCCCAGCCAAGATAGCGCGCGTGTTTGACGCGGGAGAAAACACCCTTGCCAAAGGGCTTCTTGAGCTGGACGGCATGTTTCATAGGCGGCCTTGTTTTTGGAGTTCCTGAATGAGCTTTAGCAGCTTCCGGGCGGGAATCCAGCCTTCAAGTCCCGTGTGTGCATCGAGATCGTAGCGGCCGATGAACCGGCCCTTGGCATCGTAAACGTGGACATGACGCGGAGCGTGGTCGCCGATGAACCACTCCAGCACATAGCCCTGGCGTCGGATGCGTCCCATGATACTTACGCCTTCACGCCCTTCTCCCCGCATTGGCATCGGCTGCTCCCGCAGCCCTGGCCTTCGGCCTTTTGCTTCGCAATCTCCTTCCTGCCCGCCTCCCGGCGGCCCGAATCCCCGGCGCATGGGCGGGCGTATTCGCTGGTCTTCATCTGCGGGCTTGTGCCTCGGATTATTTCCCGCCTGCGCCCGACGGTCTGCCAGCCATCGCCGGGTAAACCAAGCCGGCCAGAGCGGCGCCGACAATGGGCGCCACCCAGAACAGCCAGACCTGCTGGAGCGCCCACCCGCCGACGAACAGCGCAGGCCCGGTGCTGCGCGCCGGATTGACGGAGAGATTCGTGACCGGGATGCCAATGAGATGGATGAGCGTGAGCCCGAAGCCGATGGCGATGGGGGCAAAGCCCTGCGGGGCGCGCCTGTCCGTGGCACCGAGGATGATGAGCAGGAAAAAGAAGGTGAGAACGGCTTCCGAGAGGAATGCGGCAACCGCCGTGTAGTGGCCGGGCTAATGTTCGCCGAAGCCATTGGAAGCAAAACCGCCGGCCGTGGAAAAGCCGGCCTGCCCGCTGGCAATCGCATAGAGAATCCCCGCCCCCGCGACGCCACCGAGCACCTGGGCCACGATGTAAGGCAGGAGTTCGGATTTCGGGAAACGTCCGCCCACGCACAGCCCGACGGACACCGCCGGGTTCAGGTGGCAGCCGGAGATGTGCCCGATGGCATAGGCCATCGTGAGCACGGTGAGACCGAAGGCCAGCGCGACGCCCGCGAGGCCGATGCCCAGATTGAGAGGTGTGGAACCTTCAGCAGTGAGGAACTTGGCTGCGAGCACGGCACTGCCGCATCCGCCGAAGACGAGCCAGAGGGTTCCGAGAAATTCAGCGAAGAGTTTGTTTTTCAGGTTCATGGGCGTTGTGATGATGGGTTTGATTCAAGTTTCTGCCGGATGCTGGCATTTCCGCGCCTTCGCGTAAAGCTCCGCGTCCCATGCTGCCAGCGCCTCCGTGCCGGCCTTCGGCCTTTTGCTCCGCAAGCTCCTTCCCGCCCCGCCTCCCGTCGGTCCAGAATCCCGGCGCATGGGCGAACATCCTCGTCGTCGCTTCGCAGTAACGCACGAGACGGACGATGCGATCGCCAGCCCGACATTCCGCGTTGCGGTGTGGCGGGCGCGCGTGTTTCCTGACGCGCCATGAAGCTCCCAGCATTCCTCGTCGTCCTTGTCGCTCTCATCTTTCAGGCAGTGGGCGACGATTCGCTCGACGCGCGGCTCATGCGGATGCCTGCGGTCTCGGAAAAGCAGATCGCATTCGTGTACGCCGGCGACATCTGGGTCGCGCCGAAGGAAGGCGGCACTGCGATCCGGCTCAGTTCGCCGGTGGGCGAGGAATTGTTCCCGCGCTTTTCGCCAGACGGCCGCGAGATTGCGTTCACGGCGAACTACGACGGCAGCGAATCCATCTATGTGATGCCGGTGAGCGGCGGCGAGCCGAGGCGCGTGACTTTCCACGGCGCGGGCGACCGCATGGTGTGCTGGTGGCCGGACGGAAAGAGCGTCGTCTTCGCGTCGCGCCGCGAGAGCTTCAGTGATCGCGTCGGGCAGTTTTTCCGCGTGGATGCGCAGGGTGGGATGCCGTCGAAGCTGCCGATCCCGTTCGGTGAATTCGGGGCGATTTCGCCGGACGGAAAGACCTTTGCCTACACGATGACGGACACGGATCGCGCGTCGTGGAAACGCTATCGCGGCGGCATGAAGCCGGACGTGTGGCTCTTCCACCTCGACACGGGCGCGGCGGAAAACATCACGCATGACGAAGCGTGCGACTCGCAGCCGATGTGGATCGGCAACCAACGCGTCTATTTCCTCTCCGACAGCGGCGAGAAGAAGCGCGCGAATCTGTGGTGCTACGAAGTGGCCGCGAAGAAGCTGCGGCAGGTGACGCACTTCACCGACTACGATGTGCGCTATCCTTCCGCCGGCCCGAAGGAGATCGTGTTTGAAAATGGCGGCGCGCTTTTCCTGCTCGACCTCGCGACGGAGCAGTCGCGGCAGGTGAAAATCGAAGTCATCACGGACAAGGCGACGCTGCGTCCGCATGTGCAGAATGTCGGCGGACATGTGCGCTTCGGCGCGATTTCGCCGACGGGCAGGCGCGTGCTGTTCGAGGCGCGCGGCGAGATTTTTTCCGTGCCCGCGGAGAATGGCGTGATCCGGAATCTCACCGAATCGCCGGGCGTGGCCGAGCGATACCCCGCGTGGTCGCCGGACGGAAAGTGGATCGCCTATTTCTCCGATCGGAGCGGCGAGTATGAGCTGATGCTGCGGAGCGCGGACGGCAAGGGCGAGGAACGGCAGCTCACAAATTTCGGCAAGGGCTGGCGCTATCAGCCGCACTGGTCGCCCGACAGCAGGAAGATCGTGTTCATTGATTCCGAGATGCAGATCTGGCTGCTCGATGTGGAGACAAAGCAGGCGATCCCGGTGGATCACGAGATGTGGCTTTACCACGGCGAGCTGGAAAATTTTTCGTTCTCGTGGAGCCCGGACAGCCGCTGGCTTGCCTACGCGGGCGACACGGAGAACCGCCAGCAGTGCGTGATGATCTACGACACGAAGCAGCACCAGAAGCACCAGGTCACGAGCGCATTTTACGATGACGACATGCCGGTCTTCGACCCGAACGGCAGCTATCTCTACTACCGCAGCAAGCGGAACTTTTCGCAGCACCGCAGCGATTTCGACAACACATGGGCCTACGTGAACAGCCACGCGCTCATCTGCGTGCCGCTGCGCAAGGACATGCCTTCGCCGCTTGCGCCGAAGAACGATGAGGAGCCGATCAAAAGGGACGAGCCGAAAAAGGAGACACCGAAGGAAGCGCCGAAGAGCAATGAGCCCGCGAAGAAGCCGGATGACTCGAAGAAGGGCGAGGCGAAGCCCGACGATTCAAAGCCGATCCCGCAACCGCCGAACCGCGTGGTCGTCGTGCAGACGAAGAACGGCCCGGTGCGGATGATGGCGGGCACGGCGCAACCGCCGCGGCCGACGGATGTGAGGATCGATCTCGATCACTTTGAGGATCGCGCGATCGTGCTGCCGGTGGGCAGCGGGCGCATTGACCAGCTCGGCGCGATGCCGGGGAAGGTGATCTTCCGCTGGCCGCCGCGCGCGGGATCGAACAACCGCACTTCGCCATTGAGCTACTACGACATCAACGCACACGCCGAGCGGATGATCCTGGACGATGTCGGCGGCTATGAAATCAGCGCCGACGGAAACAAGCTGCTCGTCGCGAAGGGCGGGAGCTGGTCGGTCGTCGCCGCGGCCGAGGGGCAGAAGGCGGAGCGCACGCTGCCGACGGGTTCGCTCGAATGCACGATCGATCCGATGGCCGAGTGGCGGCAGATGTTCGACGACGCGTGGCGCATCGAGCGCGACTTTTTCTACGACCCGTACCTGCACCTCGTGCAGTGGCAGAAGATGCGCGAGCGGTACCGGAAGATGATTGATGCGTGCGCGACGCGCTACGATGTGAATTACGTGCTCGGCGAACTGCTCGGCGAACTCAACAGCTCGCACACGTACCGCAGCGGCGGCGATCTTCAGGAGGCTTCACACCGCCGCGTCGGCTACCTCGGCTGCGATTACGCGCTGGAGCAGGGGGCATTTCGCATCAAGCGCATCCTCGATGTCGCGCCGTGGGACACGGGCGTGCGCTCGCCGCTGCGCGGGCCGGGCGTACCGGTGAAGGAAGGTGATTTCCTCCTCGCGGTGAACGGCCGCAAGCTCGACACCAAGCTCGAACCCGCCGCCGCATTCATGGGCCTCGCGGAGAAGACGGTCGTGCTCACGATCAATGACAAGCCCGTGCCCGAAGGCGCGCGCGAGGTGATTTTGCACACGCTCGGCACCGAGGCCGCGCTGCGCCACCACGCATGGATCAACCAGAACCGTCTTCGAGTGGAGGCCGCGACCGGCGGGCGCGTGGGCTACATTTACGTGAAGAACACCGGCGACGAAGGACAGGCCGAGCTATACCGCCAGTGGCGCGCACAGACGCACAAGGAGGCGCTGATCATTGACGAGCGATGGAACTCCGGCGGCCACATCCCGGATCGCTTCATCGAGTTGCTGAACCGCCCGGTCACAAACTTCTACGCCGTGCGAGACGGCCACGACTGGTCCTCGCCATTCGTCACTGCCGACGGCCCGAAAGTCATGCTCGCTAATGGCTGGAGCGGATCGGGCGGCGACTGCTTCCCGTTTTTGTTTCAGCAGAAAAAACTCGGCCCGGTCATCGGCACGCGCACTTGGGGCGGGCTGATCGGCATGACGGGAGCGCCGTCGCTGGTGGACGGCGGCAAGGTCACGGTGCCGACTTTTGCGATCTACGACACGAGCGGCAAATGGATCATCGAGGGCACCGGAGTGAAGCCCGACATCGAAGTGCCCGAAGATCCTGCCAAGCTCGCGAAAGGCACCGACCCGCAGCTCGAGCGCGGCATCAGGGAAATCCTCGACCTGCTTGCAAAAAATCCGCCGAGGCATCCCGCGAAACCGGGATACACGGATCGGACGCGATAGCATCGTGACCGCCCTAGAAAATCAGGCGCAGAGCAGCACGGGCCACGAGAAGCTGGTTCGTTGCGATGTAAATGCATCGGCGATGGCGGCTAGGAGGATTCCCGTTCATTCGAAGCCCGCCTTTCGTGCACGTCTTGACCTTCGTAGTTAAGATTAGCCGCTATCAGGAAATTTGCTGGCCCGGCGGCAAGATTACGTGCCCTTTCGCCGACACGCCGTCCGCGGCCGGTTCATTGCGGCTGGTGTCTGAGCCCTCGTGTGCGCAGACTTTCATGCCGCCGCTTGTTTTCTATATTTGCCGCTGGAACAAAACGCCACTCTGAATCCCCTGTCCCATTCCCCCATGAAAAAGAAACTCACGATTTTCCTGCTCACCCTCGCCATCGCCAGCGTTGCAACATGGTACTTTTGGGGGATTCGCGGTGATGGAGTCATCAGGACCGAGGAACGCACAGTGCCGGAATTTTCCAAGGTCACGATCTCGGGCGCCTATAAGATCCAATGGTCCCACGGCAGCCCCGCCATCAGCATCACCACGGACCAAAATCTTCTGCCGCACATCGGGACGGAGGTCAGCGACGGCACGCTGCGAATCGGCTCGAAGAAAAATCTGCACCCGACCAGGGACATGGCCATCACCATCACCAGCGATTCACTGGCGGATGTGCAACTGACCGGCGCAAACACCTTCAACGCCGGCCAACTCACCGGCCCCGAACTAAGGATCCAGGCCACAGGCGCCTCGACCATCCATGTGTGCGGCTCCGTGACGAAACTGGATGCGGATCTCACAGGAGCGAGCACCCTGCACGCGCAATCCCTCCAGACAGAGACCGCCACGGTGAGCGCCACCGGCGCATCGCACGCCGATGTGAACGCCACCGACGCGCTCAAGGCATCCATCACCGGCGCAGGCACGATCATCTATACCGGCCACCCGAAAAAGCTGGAGAAGACAGTCACCGGCGTCGGAAATATCCGCTCCCGGCCATAACTGGCTGTCCATTGTTCCGGCCGCAATGGTTCGCTCCTTTCCCATCTTGTCCCAGGGCAGGCCGTCTGGTCTTCTGTGCTCCACATGAGCATCCCCTCCACACTCGCGACCGCCTACCTGCTGCTCGCCGCCCTTCACACGCAAGCTCCCGCTGCCGATCCACCGGCGAAGGCCGCGCCGCCCGCCGACACCGCGCCTTGGGAAAACATCTCCGACGAGTTCTTCAAAAAGATCGGAGTGGATGACTTGCCCACGACCTATCTGCGGCGCTGCGTGGGGATGGCAGTCGCGCCCACGGGGGAAATTTTCGTCCTCGCCAGCAATGGCCACGGCGTCTGCGTCAGCAAGGATCACGGGGCAACGTGGGCGGTGGTCCCCGGCAACAACGTCACGGGCCGCTGCGAGACCGGCTTCGGCTTTTCCATCGCCCATCCCTACGATGGGCGGCTGGCCTTCTTCTGCATAGACGGCACGGGCGGAATCACCCTCGACGGCGGCGCGACCTGGCGGCCCTTCGGCAAGCTGCTCCGCATGTTGGAATACGCCGACGTGGATTGGAACGCCCGGAATCCGCAGACCCTCTTCGGCCTGCTGCACGAGCCATTCTTCACCGTGCTGAGCACCGACGGCGGCGCTGGCTGGCAGCAAATCTACCAGGACACCGAACACCCCAAGGACTCGAAGGCCGCGCTCGGCAAATACTACGGCGTCCTCGATGCCGGCACCCTGCTCCGCGCCCAGCGCAATCCCGCCGGCATCTCCATGAGCACCGACGCTGGCAAGACCTGGACCGAAGTCGCAAAATACCAAGTGCTCGGGCGACGCCCCGTGCATTACGGAAAAAAGGTCTTCTGGACCACCACTGAGGGCGTCGTCGTCTCCGAGAATGGCAAGGACTGGACGCTCACCGGCCAAGGCCCCGTGAATGCCATGTTCGGCCCCTACTTCGGCAACAGCGAACAGGAGTTCATGGTCGTGTCGGAGAAAGCCTTCTTCATCACCCGCGACGGCGGCAAGACATGGAAGGACGTGACCCCCTCCTTCATCCCGCCCGATGCATTCAGGAAAGGCATCAGCCCCATCGGCGCGTTCAACTACTTCGGTTGGGACGCCAAAAACAACATCATCTACGCATCAAGCCTCGGCACCTCGGTTTACCGGCTGAAGCTGCAACCGTGATCGGGACGGACTTGCTGGGCCTGTGCGTTGACGGGCGCAAGGGGCTGAATGATCTTTCCAAGTAACTGCAATTGAAAACGACAGGCAAGGCGATGCTTGCCGAATTGAAAAAGGCGGGCGTGGTCTGATCGGGCGGCAACTTTTGTTCTCTCGATGCAACAGCTTTCCACTTCTCCTTCATAGCGCCTGCATTTGCCGCGCCTGCCGACGGGCGGTGCGGATGGCGGCGGGCTTTCCGCGGAGAGGGAGGAAATCTGGCGCAACCTGTTTCATCATCCGAGCCGCAGAGGATCCGGGGCTCGCGATCCGTGCGAGAACCGGTTTCCCGCGTGCTTGCACGCGCGCCGGAGTTTCACTTTTCTCGGGCGATGCAACGCACCGACCTTTCTCACCTGCTGGACATTTCGCGGCAGTTCCAGATCCACGGGGAGATTCTCCATGCGGAGCCGTGCAAGGTGGGGCACATCAACGAAACCTACACCGCGACTTACGACCAGGGCGGCACGCAGGTGCGCTACATCCACCAGCGCATCAACCACGAGGTCTTCAAAGATCCCGCGGGCGTGATGGACAATCTCCTGCGCGTCACCACGCACCTGCGCCGCAAGCTCGCGGAGGCCGGCGTGAAGGATCTCACGCGCCGCGCGCTCACGGTGATCCCGACGAACGACGGCGCGTCCTTTCACAAGACGCGCGACGGGGAATTCTGGCGCACGTTTGTGTTCATCGAGCGCGTGCGGACCTTCGAGGCGGTGGAGACCGTGGCGCAGGCGTTCGAGGCAGGACGGGCGTTCGGAGAATTCCAGAGCCTGCTCGTGGATCTGCCGGGCAAGCGCCTTGCGGAGACCATTCCGCATTTTCACCACACGCGCCGGCGCTTCGACGCGATGGTCGCAGCCGCGCAGTCGGACAAGGCGAACCGCGCCGTGACCGCGAAGGCCGAAATCGAGTGGGCGCTGAAGCAGGAGAACGCCGTGGACACGGTGCTGGACGCTCTCGCTAAGAAGCGCATCCCCGAGCGAATCACGCACAACGACACGAAATTCAACAACGTGATGCTGGACCTCGACACGCGAAAAGCGATGTGCGTCGTGGACCTCGACACGGTGATGCCCGGCACGCCGCTATACGATTTCGGCGACATGGTTCGCACGACCACGAGCCCGACGATGGAGGACGAACTCGATCTCTCGAAGGTGAAAATGCAGATGCAGATGTTCAAGGCGCTCGCACGCGGCTACCTCGGCACGGCGGGGAAATTTCTCACAAAAAACGAGCGCGCGCTGATCGCATTCAGCGGGCGGCTCATCACGCTCACGATCGGGCTGCGCTTCCTCACGGATTTTTTGAAAGGCGATGTGTACTTCCGCGTCCACCGCCCGCAGCACAACCTGGATCGCTGCCGCACGCAGTTCCGGCTCGTGGAGAGCATCGCGCGGCAGGAGGAGGCGATGCAGAAATTTGCGGACGGGCTGTGATGCCGCGCGTAGGTTCCCGAAATGTCCATCGCGACCAAGACCGGCGACGGCGGCACGACCGCCATGATGTTCAACCGACGCGTGTCGAAGACGGACATTCGTGTCGCCGCGTACGGCGCGTGCGATGAGCTGAACGTCGCCATCGGCATGGCGCGCGCGTGGAACGACGACACATTCATCACGCAGCCTCTCGAGGAAATCCAAAGGGAACTCGTGACGCTGATGGGCGAGCTCGCCGTCGCCGAAGAGGACCGCGCACGTTATGTGGAAAAAGGCTACAAGCTCGTCGGCCCCGAGATGGCGGAGCGGCTCACATCGCTCGTGCATGGCCTCGAAAAAAATCACAAGATTAGCTACAAGCATTGGGCGACACCGGGTGCGATGAAAGGCAGCGTGATGCTCGACCAGATGCGCGTCGCCTGCCGCCGCGCCGAACGCGCCGCGTGCTCGATGCGCGAGGCCGGCTTTCCCGTCAGCGACGCGATCGTGATTTACCTCAACCGCCTCTCCGATCTTGCGTGGCTCTACGCGCGCTACGTGGAGACGAAGGCGGGCGTGGCGTGAAGCGAATCACGCCCAAGGGAAGTTTCGCCAATGCGTTTTCCATTTTGTCCGCATGGAAATCCTCGCTCCCCTGCTCTGCCTCGCCGCTGCACGCGCCATTGCGGCGGACGCAACGCTGGCCTCAGCGACGCATCGCGACTTTCAGATCGCTCGCATAGCTCGGATTGATCTCGAAAAGCTCCGCGGGCATCTCCTCCTGCGTCACGCGCTCCTTCATCGTCGGCGTCTCGACGTAGCCGATGTCGAGCAGCGTGTTCAGCACGTCGCAGAGATCCTCGGTTTCGATGTTCGTGCGCTCCTGAATCTCCGCGCCGGATACGCCGATGCCGAAGCCGATGGTGCGCATGACGCCGAGTTCGCGTCCATTGAGTTTGATTTCGCGAGGCATGGTTCGAATGTGTGTCGCCCTTTGGGAAAGCACGTTCCGGCCCCGGCGCGCGGGAAATTTTCGCTGCGTCCGGCGAGCAAGAAAACCTTTGCCGCACCCCGGTGCATGGATACCGTCGCGGCCCATTTTTCCCAGCCATGATCATCCCGAATGTCAACGCACTCTCCGACGACCAGCTCAAGGAAGTCACCGACATCCTGACCGCATACGGCTGCAAGGTGATGGTGATCAAAGGGGCGGAACGATGCGTGTATGCCATCGTCGGCGACGAGCGGAACGACGACATGGTTACGAAGATCGAGGGCCTTCCGTACATCAACCGCGTGGACCGCATCCAGAGCCCGCACAAGCTCATGGACATCCGTTCCAGCCTCGCGACGCATCGCGTAAAAATGGGCGGCATCGTGCTCGGAACGGAGCCGTTTTTCTGCGCCGGGCCGTGTACGATCGATCCGAAAAATCCGAACCTCACTATCGAGACCGCACATGCTGTGAAGGAGGCCGGCGCACACGCACTGCGCGGCGGCGTGTGGAAGCCGCGCACGAATCCCTACAGCTACCAGGGCGACGCGAAGGCGCTGCTCGTGCTCATGGAAGCGAGCCGGCAGACGGGCCTTCCCGTGGACACAGAAGTCATGGACGAAGAGCACCTGCGCCTCGCGATCGAGGCGGGCGTGCATTGCCTGCAAGTCGGCGCGAGGAATGCGCTGAACTATTCGCTGCTCCGGCAAATCGGCGAGGCCATCGCGAGCCGCGACGTGTGCGTACTGCTCAAGCGCGGAATGCACCTCGGCTCCGCGCAGGAATTCATCTCCGCAGCGGAATACATCGTGCAGCTCGGCAACCCGAATGTGATCCTCTGCCCGCGAGGCACGCAGCCCGCGCTCGACGGCTACCGCAACCACCCGGATGAAAGCATCGTCCCGCTTTTGAAAGAGCGCACCTGGGCTCCGGTCGTCGTGGATCCCTCGCACAGCGTCGGCAAGGCCGCCTACGTCCCCGCCGCCGCGCTCGCAGCCATCGCCTACGGCGCGGACGGGCTGTGCATCGAGTGCAATGTGCATCCCGGAAAGGGCATTGGCGACGATCCGAAGCAGGCCGTGACGCCCGAGGCGCTCCGGCGGATCATCGCGCAGACGCGCGAGCTGTGGCGCATCACGCGCGGCGAATAGCGATCGTCGGCGTTTCTTTTTTTCCGGCACGGGCACAGCGGTTTTGGGAAATCCGCGCGGACTTGAACCAGCCGCCGCGTGCTGCATTCAGGGCACTGCATCGGCACCCGAATTGCTCTCCCTTTCCCAAGCGTGCGACGCACGCAAATCGTCCATGCCGAAACTACTCGTACGCCACCCCGAATCGGGAGACATGACCTTCATCGTCAGCGGTGAGCGGATCACGATCGGGCGGCACACGGACAACGACATCCGCATCGCCTACGACACCGTCTCAAAGCATCACGCCGAAATTTTCTGCCGCGGCGGACGTCACATCATCCACGACCTCGGCTCGACGAACCACTCGTTCATCGAGGGCGTCATTTTCAACGAGGCCGAACTTTCCGCCGCGTGCAGACTCGTGTTCGGCACCGTCGAGTGCGAATTTCTCCCCGAGAGCGAAGAGGTCGGCTCTCATGAAATCGCCACGCTGCGCAAAATGATCGGCGTCCTCCGCCGGCAAAATGACGAACTCATCTCCAAAGTCGCCGAGCAGAAAAACCAGATCGGAATCCTCGGCAGCGTGAAAATGTTCAGCCGCGACACGGAGTCCGACATCGGCCAGCTCCGCCAACTGGTGAAGGAACTCACGCTCGACCGCGACACGCTGCTCGATGAAAACAGGGCGCTGCACGAGGAGATTCACGAGCTGCGCGCAGCCGCAGGCCTCGGAACCGGAGTGCAGGTCGCGCGCATCGCCGCGGGCGGCGGCGGGGCGGGAATCGTCAAGGCCCGGTTCACCCCGCCGATCGGCGACACTGCGATCCGGCCATCACCGTTCGCAGTGCTCCCTTCGCCCGCGCTCGACTCACCCTTTCAGGAAATCGCCGACCTCACCGGCAGGCTCCGCGCGAAAGCCTCCGCCCTTGCGCTTCGCCCTGCGGACAAGGCCGCGTTCGACGCATTCGTCTCGCTCCTCAAGGACACCTACCGCATCGCCGCCATCCTCGGCCCGCACCCCGTGGCCACGATCGTCTCTGGCCTCGACACGATGCTCCAGGACGCATCGCGCACCGCACCACCGCTCGCTCGCGACACGCTCCAGACCGCGATCCAGGCGCTCGTCTTTCTCAGCCGCATCCTCACGCACGACATGCTCCCGCGCGCCGGAAAACTCCCGCCCGCCACGGTCATCGCCGTGGACGACGATCCGAATCTTCTCGCCGTCATCACCGCCTCGCTCGAAATCACGAA
Organism: uncultured Spartobacteria bacterium; assembly: GCA_903882875.1. Taxonomy (GTDB): domain Bacteria; phylum Verrucomicrobiota; class Verrucomicrobiia; order Chthoniobacterales; family Chthoniobacteraceae; genus SXWH01. Next base: position 15,510 of record CAIRYQ010000096.1, read on the forward strand.
CCTCCGCTCCATCGGCTGCGCCGACGCCCGCACCGCGCTCGACACACTTCAGGACAACCACTGCGACGTCATCTTCCTCGACATCGGCCTGCCCGACATGAACGGCCTCGACATGTGCGCCAGCATCCGCGGCCTGCCCAAGCACGACCGCACGCCCATCGTCTTCCTCACCGGCGACGACACCGCGCAAAACCGCGAGCGCAGCACGCTCAAGGGCGCGAGCGACTTCATCGGCAAGCCCTTCAGCATGGCCGAACTCACGCTCAAGGCACACATTTGGGCATTGAAAAACCGGCTCGACGTGGCGTGATTGATCGCTATGTGTCGGCACTTGCCCGCTGCACAACACTCCGCCACTTCACATGAGCGTGAATCCCGGACTCAAATTACTTCTGCGCGGTATTGCGATAATCGGATTCCTTTTTCTAGGGATCGTCGCCTATGTCATCGGCCCCAAGCTCTACCACATGAAGAGCGAGTACGTTACTGCCGATGTCATCAGTGCCGCGGATCACTTTGTGACTGAGCATACCGGTCAATGGCCGCACTCGTGGAAGGAATTGAGCAGCGAGGATTTCAGTCCGATACACGGACTTTCGTTTCGATCTCACTGCCGAGCTGCTCATCCACGATCGGCAGCTAATCTACAGTGCGATTCAACCGAAGTGCCACCAGTATCGCACCTATCCCCACGCACGCGCACAACTCGACAGTCTGTACGAAAAACTTACTTCTCCTCTGAGCCGTAAATAAAACCAACACATGCCTGACGACGCAATCCCCAAACAGCTCGTCTCCCTTCTGCACAGCATCTCCGAGGATCGTCGGCTGGCGGAGTGGTTGCTCGGCCTCGAACAGCATCCGCCTGCCGCACGTCAGGCCGCGCTCCTGCGCATGGCTGCGGAGATGCGCGCGGACGGCGAGGATTCCGCGATCTCGGATGCGGTCGCCGCGCTCGCGCAGCCGCATCTTTTCGAGGCGGCCTGCGACACGCTCCGCGAACTCGGCCCGTGACGCCCCGCCGGGCACGTGCCCGGCGCACTCACCACCCTATGCGCGTTCTTGCGAAGCCTCCGCATGGAGATCTGCTGCCCGTTGTTGCATCCTGCACCGCACATCCTAATCTCCCCGCCCGATGAAAATCTCCACCCTCGCAAAAATCTCCTGTGCAGCCGTGCTCGCCGCGTGCAGCGTCGCGCCCCTCATGGCTGATCCCAATACCGAAAAAGGCGAAGCATTCCTCGCCGCAAACGCGAAGAAGGAAGGCGTGAAAGTCACCGCCTCCGGACTCCAATACAAAGTCCTCAAGGACGGCGCAGGCAAGAGCCCGCAGGCCACCGACACCGTGGAAGTCCACTACAAGGGCACGCTGCTCGACGGCACGGAATTCGACAGCTCCTACAAGCGCGGCGAGACCGCGACCTTTCCGCTGAACCGCGTCATCCCCGGCTGGACCGAGGGCGTGCAGCTCATGAAAGTCGGTGCGAAATACCAGTTCACGATCCCATCCAAACTTGCCTACGGCGAGCGCGGCACCCCCGGCGGCCCCATCCCGCCGAACTCGACGCTCATCTTCGAGGTCGAGTTGGTTTCAATCAAGTAGCGGCGTTCCAGCAGCGGGCGACTAAGACGGAGCTGTTTCGCGATATTCGAAAAAAGCACGTTTCTGGCGAGGCTGCGATTGACCCGAGTTTGGAAACAAAATCAAAAATCCTGCGGTGCGCAGTGCCACTGGAAATTGATTCGAATACTCGGCGGTGCGGCACCAGAAATGGATGTGCCGAAGTTGCCTCAAGCCGATAATCCCGCTTCGCTCGCTCGCGCGAGGTTTCAAACCCCGCCTGTTTTTACTGTCGCTTCGCGCCCTGCTCAAATCTTGCAGGATCCATCTGCCGGAGCGACGCCTCGTCCGGCTGCTCCTTGAACTGCTTCCAATAAAGTTCCTTGAACGGATTCATCTTCGGCCCGACCCCATCTTCATTCACGAGCATCGGCTGCACGTCGCTCCACCATTGGTCGTAGGCCGCGCGCAGCTTCGCGACGGCATCGGGATGCTGTTCGATCACGTTCGTCTTTTCGCCGGGGTCAGCGGCGAGGTCGTAGAGTTCCTTGTTGTTCACCAGCGCGAACCGCGCATCGCGGATCGAGCAGTTGGAAAACTTCGCATCAGCAACTTTGCCGTGCGGCCAGCGCCCGACGTGCGTGACAAGCGTGCGATCCGGCCACTCCACTTTTTCCTGCGTGAGCAGCGGCATGAGCGAGCGGCCCTCGACTTGTTTGGAAACTTCCGCATCGAGCGTCACGCCCGCGACCTCGGCGAGCGTGCGGAACATGTCCACGTGCGCGGTGAGCGCGTTCAGATCACGACCGCCCGCGAATTTCGCCGGCCAGCGGAAGAACGCCGGCGCGCGCGTGCCGCCCTGATACGGCGTCGCCTTACCGCCGTGCATCCCCGCGTTGTAAATCTTCACGCCCGCCGTCCCGCCGTTGTCGGTGCCGAGGAAAATCACCAGCGTGTTTTTCTCGATGCCCCACTCCTCCAGCTTCGCGAGCATGTGGCCGAAGTTGTCGTCAATGTTCTCCAGCATCCCGTAATACTTCGCCACGTCCGGCGGCACCTTTCCCGCCCAATGCTCCTCGTATCCCGCGGGGCATTGCAGCGGCGCGTGGACGGCGTTCAGCGGGATGTAGGCGAAGAACGGAATGCCCTTGTCGAGCTTCTCATCCATCCACTCGATCGCGTGGCCGAAAAAAATGTCCGTGCAGTAGCCCTCCGTCTTCACGAACTCCCCGTTGTGCATCAGCGCGGGGTTGTCATACATGTTGTGCGGCGCGTCGCCGCAGGAACCGGGATACGTCTGCCCGATGCCGCCGCCGCCGTGGATGAACACCTCGTCGAACCCGCGCTTGTCCGGCTGATACGCCGCCTCGTCGCCGAGGTGCCATTTGCCAAAAATCCCCGTCGCATAGCCTGCGGACTTCAGCACCTGCGCGATGGTCGTCGCCTTCAGCGTCATGCGCTCGCGCTCGAGGATCGTGTGCGTCACGCCGTTCTTGAATTCATGCCGTCCCGTCATCAGCGCCGAGCGCGTGGGCGCGCACGTCGGGCTCACATGGAAGTCCGTCAGCCGCACGCTCTGCTTCCAGAACGCATCCACATTCGGCGTCTTCATGATCGGACTCCCGAGGCACGAATAGTCGCCGTAGCCCGCGTCGTCCGGCATCACGAGGATGATGTTCGGCTTGCGATCATTCGCGGCATGCGCGGGAAAAATCGCGCCGGTGAAAAGCGCGAGCGCGAGTGTGAGGAGGAATTTTTTCATTGGCAGAGTGGAAGCGTGGAAGTGGCCATGCGGCTATTCGCTTTTCTTTTTCTTCGCATCGGCCTTGCCGCCCTCGACGGGCGCGGGGTGCATCTTTTTCACGAGCGCCTTCATCTCCGCAACGGTCGCAGCGTGCTTCGGATCGTTCGCGAGGTTGTTCAATTCGTGCGGATCGGATTCGTGGTCGTAAAGTTCGGCGCCCTTTTCACCGAAGGCCCACTCGGTGTAGCGCCAGCGCTCGGTGCGGACACTGTGACCGGGGAAATTCCCGCGCTGCACCTGCGTGAATGCCGCGTGCGTCCACGGCGCGGCGGGATCATCCAGCAACGGGCGCACGCTCACGCCCTCGAGGTTTTTCGGTGGCGTGAGGCCGGCGAGGTCGGCGAGCGTGGGATACATGTCGAGCAGTTCGACGGTGCGCGCGCTCACCTTGCCCGCGGCCTTCTGCCCCGGCGCTGCGATGATGAACGGCACGCGCGCGGATTCCTCGTAGCAGCTTTGCTTCATCCACAGGCCGTGCTCGCCGAGGTGGTAGCCGTGGTCGCTCCAGAAGACGATGATCGTGTTGTCGCGCAGCTTCAGCCGATCCAGTTCATCAAGCACGCGGCCGATCTGCGCGTCCACGAATGAAATCGCCGCGTAGTAGGCGAGCTTGCATTCGCGCGCCTGGTCGGGCGTGACGCCGAAATACGGCCACGGCTTTGTGGACGCGAGCGCGGGTTCCAGCGCGTTCTTTTGAAAATCCGTCGCGATGGACGGCAGCGTGATTTTGTCGAGCGAATACATGTCGAAATACTTGCCCGGCGTGATCCACGGGCAGTGCGGCTTGTAAAATCCGACCGCGAGGAAGAACGGCGCGTCCTTGTGCGCGTTCAGCAGGCGAATCGCCTCGGTCGCGACCTTGCCGTCCGTGTGCTCCTCGTCGCGGCCCTGCTTGTCGGAGAGGAATGCCATCGAGCTGCCGAGCCCGCGTTTGGGCGTGTAGTTCATCACGTCCAGTTCGAGCGAGGTCTTGTCGCGGCCCGCGGGATTCACGAACTCCTGCCACGATGCCGGATCGTCCAGTCCGCTCGTGCCGATGTCGCCGGGATTTCCGTAGTGGTAGATTTTCCCGACACGCGCAGCGAAGTAGCCGGCCTTCGTGAACATCTGCGGCAGCGTCACCACGTAGGGCAGGCCTTTGCGAAAATGATACTGCAAATCGAACACGCGCGTCGTGTCGGGCCGCAGTCCGGTCATGATGGACGAGCGGCTCGGCGAGCAGAGCGGGAACTGGCAGTAGGCGCGGTCGAAGCGCGTGCCCATCGCCGCGAGCCGGTCAATGTTCGGCGACTTCACCATCGGATGCCCGTAGCAGCCGAGGTCGTTGTTCATGTCGTCCACGGCGATGAAGAGGACGTTTGGTTTTCCCTCCGCACGCACGGGTGCGGGCGCGAGCGAGAGCACGAGGGCGAAAACAAACGAGAGGATGCGGAGGGGGTTTTTCATGGCGGAGATGTCAGTGAAACGTGGATGACATCCCGGTGCGCGAGGAAAACAAGGACGTTTCCATTTCCCTGCCGGAAATACCGCGGTGCCGACGCCGCGCCAAATCGCTCGATCTCCAAGCACGTCACCGACCCCAAGGGGCGCCACTTGCGGCCCGCTTGCGTGCGTTGCTCCTATGCCGCCGGCCGAAGGTTGGCGAGCAAGTCGTCCAGCGAGACGGTGGCGATTGCAGTGGCGGTGTCGCTCATTGCGAAGGGCAGGATGAGATCGCGGCCGTGCAGCATGGAGCCGCAGCTATAGACGACGTTCGGGACGTAGCCTTCGCGCTCGTTGCCCTCGGGGCAAAGCAGCGGATCGCGCAGGCGGCCGATGACGCGCGTCGGATCGTCGAGGTCGAGCAGCGCGGCTCCGATGCAATATTTCCGCATGGGGCCGACGCCGTGGGTGATGACGAGCCAACCGGCCTCGGTCTCGATGGGCGAGCCGCAGTTGCCGATTTTCACGGACTCCCACATTTCGGACGGGCGCAGGATGACCTGCGGATTGCTCCAGTAGTGGAGGCTGTCGGAGAACATGATCAGGATGTTCTGATCGTCCTGCCGCGAGAGCATGGAGTAGCGGCCGCCGATGCGTCGGGGAAAAAGAGCCATGCCCTTGTTCTGCACGGCGCCGCCATTCAGCGTGAGCACGCGAAAGTGGAGGAAGTCCTGCGTCTCGATGAACTGCGGGAGAATGGCGCGGCCGTTGTATGCGGTGTAGGTGGCGCAGTAGAGGATGCTGCCGTCGTCATCGGTGAAGCGGACGAAACGCGCGTCCTCGATGCCGTTGCTCTCATTCGGCGACACGGGGAAGATGATGCGCTCGCTGAGCGCGAGCTTGGAGGAGAAGTTGATCTCGTAGTTGGAAACCGCGAGCCAGCGGAAGCCCTCGAGCGCGCGGCGGAAGTCGCGGTTCAGGGGACGCGATTCACGGCGCACGCGGGCCATGCTTTCATCGAGCTGCTGGAGCGTGAAGGTTTCTGCCAGCGGCTTCATCACGGCGGCCGCATGGCCGTCCTCAAAGCCCATCTCCTGGAGTTTCACCGTGAAGCTCCTTTTCCGATACGTGGGATTCGGCACCAGCTCGGGCACGGTGACAAATGGCGAGACGGGCTCGACGCCGATGGTGCTGTCCGCCGCGATGACACCGGTGCGAAACTCGATGGAGGAGATGTGCCCCTCGCCCGTTGCGCGCAGGCTCATGATGAATCGCACACCGCCCGCCGGCACGCCGGTCTGGTCGGGATGCGGGACCATCGAGGGATTGAAAAGCGCGGCGGATTCCAGCGCATATTCGCCGGAGAAAAGCGCGCCGATGAGAAGCTGCCGCACTCGGGAGAGCGGTGGGTGCTGGGCGATGTGCGGGCGCACTTTCTCGTAGTGCGCGAGGAGGAGCGATTCGATGTCGAAGTGCCGCGAGGCGAACTCGGCGAGGATCGCGCGCAACTGGGCGTCGGCCTCGGTCTCGCTGAGCACGAGGACACGACTGAGGATGCTCGCGACGATGTGTGAATTCCCCGGGATGAACGGGCGGATGATCACGCGCGCGCTCTGCGGATGGAAGGTCGCGCTGTGGCGGCGCACTCGGATGGGTGTCATGTGCGCAGCGGTTCGGCGATGGGATTTTCGGCGTGTTTCATTTCGGCGAGGGCAAGATGGAAGGCGAGCGACGACTCCGCGCCCTGATTTTCGCTGATGCGATCGGCGTGAAGGCCGTCGCTGCATCCGCCGGTGGTGGAATCGTAGAGCGGCACGCCGAGGTCGTTGCGACCGAGGAACCACTCGAAGGCGCGCTTCGCCTCGCGCAACCACGACGTGTCCTGCGTCGCGCGGAAAGCCTCCAGGCACGCGCTCACCATCGCCTGCGCCTCGACGGGCTGCTGATCAAAATCCGCGTGCGCGCCATCACGATGGTAGAAGCCGTTGCTGCCGATGGGCCGGAAATGTCCCGCCTGCGTTTTCTGGATCGAAACGAGCCAGCGCAGCGACTGCAGCCCGATCTCCAGCGCCTCGGGATCCGGCATCCATTGCCCGGCGAAGATGAGTGCCTGGCAGATGCGGGCATTGTCGTATGTCGCGCTCGGCTCGAACCACGGCCACTTTTCCGTCGCGCAACTTTTCCACAGCCGCACGAGTTCGCCAGCGAGCAGTTCACGCGCGGCCAAGACGGCGGGTGTGACGGGGTAGCCGCGCAGGTATTCGTGGATGCCGAGCAGCGTGAAAGCCCACGCGCGCGGCGAAGAGAAGGTGCTGACGATCGTGAGCCCGCGCTCAAAGAGCTGCGCGCACAGGCGGCGATGCCCCGTGTTCCGCGAGCGGCCCGCGCCGACGCCCACGGCCCAGAGAGCGCGCGCGTGGCTGTCCTGGCTGCCGGCCTGCTCCAGCCATTGCCGGCCGTGGCTCATAAAATTGCGGAAGTGGCCAGTCTCGTTGTTCAGCGCCGCGGCGAGAAAGGCGAGGTAGCTGGTCGCGAGTTTGCCAAGATTTTCCGTGAGCGGATCGCCGCCGGTCTCATCGAGCAGGTTGCTGAGGATGAATGCGCGCGCGTTGTCGTCCGTGCAGTAGCCCTCGTGGAAATTCGGCACATTGAAAATCGCGTGCTGGAAAATCCCCGTGCCGTCCGACATGCGGATGATGTGGTCCAGCCGCAGCGGTGGCAGCGCGTAGGGCCGACTCGCAAGCGTCCACCCCGCGAAGGCCGCGCGCGGCGCGGCGCGGCGATCGGCGCGCGCACGCTGGAAGGAATCCAGATAGCGCCGCGCCGCTGCGGGCCAGATCATCTCGCGGCCCATCGCATAGGCCGCGTGGCGCGTCCGCTCCATCAGCACCGGATCGTCCAGGAACTCGCACACCGCCTCCGCGATGGCCGCCGGATTGCGGAACGGCACGAGCTTTCCTCGCCCGTCCGCCAGCAGTTCCTGCGCGTGCCAGTACGGCGTGGAGACGACCGCCTTTCCCGCGCCGAAGACATACGCGAGCGTGCCCGAGGTGATCTGCTGCTCGTTCAGATACGGCGTCACGTAGATGTCCGTCGCGCCGATGAACTCCTTCAGATCATCGAGCGTCACGAAGCGGTTGTAAAAAATGACGTGCTCCTTCACGCCGCGATCCTCGGCGAGCCGTTCGAGACTCAGCCGGTAGCTCTCACCTTCGCGCGCGACGAGATGCGGGTGCGTCGCGCCGAGCACGAGATAGACGACGCTCGGATGCCGCCGCACAATTTCCGGCAGCGCCTCGATGACATGCTCGATTCCTTTTCCCGGCCCGAGCAGGCCGAACGTGAGCAGCACCTTGCGCCCCTCGACGCCAAACTGCGCCTTGTGGACGCTCGAATCGGCGAACGGAATGTCCGGGATGCCGTGCGGGATCACATCCACCTTCGCATCCGGCACCACGTAAATTTCGCGCAGCATTTCCGCGCCCTTGCGCGCCATCACCACCACGCGATCGCTGCGCCGCACCAGTTCCTCCATTACCTTCCGCTGCGTGGCGCTCGGATCGCGCAGCACCGTGTGGAGCGTCGTCACCACCGGCATCCGCACTTCCTTCAGCAGCGCGAGCAGGTGACTCCCAGCCGCGCCGCCAAAGATGCCGAACTCGTGCTGCACGCACAGCACCTCCGCGTTGTTGAAGTTCAAAAAATCCGCCGCGCGCCGGTAGGAATCCAAGTCCTTCTCGAAAATCTCAAACCGCACCCGCGGCGGATAGCGGTAGCCTTCCACTCGATCGTTCATCGCTCCCGCGAAACATTCCGCGGACGGGGCCGCAGCAGCCACCGACTCGCACAAGTCGGTCGTGAATGTGGCTATCCCGCAACGGCGTGGCTCGTATCCACCGAGAAATGCGATCCGCTTCGGAGGCGCGGAGTCTATTGGGAAGACCTTTCGATGCGCGTACCATCGCACCACTTGGGGCGGACACAACCAAATCGTGCTCGGCTTCGGCTTCGCCGTGCTCATCGGCGTCCTATGCGGCATCCAATCCGCGCGGAACGCCGACGTTATCGCGCCAATCGAGGCACTGCGCTACGGGTAGCTTTCGCGAGCCTGCAGAGTGGCAGAAAAATTCACGCTTCGCGCGCGCTGGCTATTTTTCTTCCTGCTTCGCAGCGCCACCAAGCGTGACATCCACGCCGTACTTCAGAGCGAGATCCTGGTGCGCCTTGCTGGCCGCCTGCGTGTTCAGGTACGCCTTGCACACCGTCTTGAGCGTGCGGATGGCCGCTTCCTTGTCGCCCTTCGCAGCGTGGTGCCCAGCGATTTGATACTGCGCCTCAGGAGCCGAGCTTTTGAAAAAATTCAGCACCCCCACGAGCGTCTGGATCGCGGCGTCATGCTGCTTCAGTGCACCCTGGCTTTCCGAGATCTTGAACAGCGACTGAGGCTCGTGCTGCGACTGCTGGTAGGCGGCGATGGCCTCCTGATGCTTGCCCGCACGTTGCAGCACTTCGCCGAGGTTCCACTGTATCTGCGACGTCTGCGCCGGGTGCTTCGTCAGCATCGTCTTGTAGGTCTCGATGCAGCTCGCCCAGTTACTTTCCTCCTTGTAGCTCTCGGCGATTTCGCGATCCGCGACGTATTGATCCTTCAGTTCGCGGTAGATGAGTCGTGCGTCGTTGCGCTTGTTCGACGCGCGCAGGTGCGCGGCGTACTCTAGACGGATCTTGTCGTTGTCGGGATTCTTTTTCAGCAGTGCGGCGAACCGTTCGGTCGCCTTGTCCGCAACTCCCGCTCCAGCGAGGATGCGCGCGCACCAGTGCTCGTAGGTCGTCTTCAGATCGGCGTCCGTCACCACGGCAGCCTGCTGCTCGATGAATGCCACCGTCACCGCTGCAATGGCCGGCATCGTCTTCGCCACATTCTCACCGTAGATCCCCGCGACCTCCCGGACGCGCAGCGCCTCCGCCGCCCACTCGGAGAAAATCGTGAGCGCATCCTTCCGCTTTTTTGAATCCACGATCGCCAGCGCATCCGCGGGCTTGCTCTCGATCAACCGGTGCATCACGAGCCTGCGCTGTGAAATGCCGCGCAGGTTCTGCGAGTCGGGGTATTCGCCGGTCGCGAGATATTCCATGTGCGGCAGCCATTTGTCCGTCTTGCCGAGACGCCAGTAGATCGCGCACGCCTCGCTGCGCGCCTGCGCGCCGAACTCGGTCTTCGGCCACTTCTCGATGACCTTTTCAAATGCCACCACCGCGTGCTCCACATCGCCCGTCTGCGTCTGGCAGACGCCGATCGAGTACTGCGCGTTGCCCGCATCAATCGAATCCGGGAAGTAGTCAATCACGTTGCGGAATTCGTTGATTGCCGCGTTCACCTGCCCGAGCCGGCGCGTGCATTCCGCAAACATGAACTGCGCGTACGACGCAACCTCGGACTTCGTGTAGAGCTGGAGGAACAGCTCATACTCCGCGAGCGCGCTCTTGAAATTGCTCTGCTCGACGTACCGCTCCGCGCGCGTGAGCTGATGCCGCTCCTCCTCGGTGAGCCGCGTCCAGCGATCCGCCGGGAGTTTCGCGTCCGCGGATCCGAGGGTGAGAAAAATGGCCGCGAGTGCCGCGGCCACGCCGGTGTTGGTGCGTTTCATTTTCATTTGTCCACTTCGGTTGCGAGCACGATTGCCGCATCGCATTGGTTCACGATGTCCATAAGCTTCACCGCGCTGCCGTAGTCCACGCCGCGGTCAATGTTGATGACGACTGCGCGATCCTTCGTGCCGACGAGCTTGCCCTGGATGCCGCCCTTCAGCGCGTCCCACGTCGTCTTTTCGCCATTCAGGAAAACGACCTTCTCCGTGTTGAGCTGCACGGTCACGGACTTCGCGTCCGCGCTCTTGCTCGTCGAGGCCTTCGGCAATTTGAGATCAATCCCCGTCACCGTCACGAACGTCGTCGCGACCATGAAAATGATCAGCAGCACGAG
>CAIRYQ010000097.1 GCA_903882875.1 uncultured Spartobacteria bacterium
GCGAAAAGATTCGGGCCGAGCAGCGCCGAAGCGGACAGCGCGGCGAAAGTGATGAAGAGGCGGCGGCGGAGGGTGGTTTTCATGGGAATGCGGAGGTGTGTGGAGTCGCGGATGCAGGAAAAATTAGCGGTGAACGGCTTGTTGTGTTTCCCCGGCACGGTGAAGCACAATGGACTCTGTGTCTTCATCGTCGCACAAACCTTCGGCACCATGGCGATGAGAAACGGGCGTTGGTGGATCATAACTGCCGTCAACGCGCCGGCTCGCTGGGAAGCGGCGCGATCCATGTGTCCGCAGTGAGCGGTTGCGGATTATTCAGGCCGCCGCCGGTGACGACGAGTCGACCGGCGATGATCGCAGCGGATGGAGCCATCACTCCAATTCCATGAGGGGCTGTTTTTCATTTCCACAAGCTCGCTTGGTGCGCGGGAGAACGCCGCGACGACGGCGTATGATTTCGCGTTCTGAAACACGCACCGTCCGCCTTGCGCCCGAGGTACCGACGGCTGTGGGAGTTACCGAATCGTTACCGAATTTGAAAACTGGCAGTCCGCTAAAAAAGTGGGCAACGCTACACGCTAGCACCCATGCCGATTTCAAGGCGGTCGAGCGCCAAAACCCGTGCGCCGTGATGAAACGCACGGCACCCTGGAACCCGCATGTTTCCTAGAAAGAGGTTTCACGTTTTGCGCGATTGGCGGTACGCGGTGATTTCGTCAAGCACGCAGCCGCAACTTGAACGAAGGCCGATTGAGATAACAGATGAAAACCCAAAAACGATTTGTCTTAGTGGATGCCGATTCGGCCGAGGATTCGGATCTCAGCCTCAAACCGACACACGAGGAAATCTCCGTCGTGGCGCATCAAATTTTGGGTTCATGATTCAGCGAGAGTCCGGGTTGCTGGTGATCGCTTAAAAACCGCCATCTCCTTGACCGTCGGCGGATTGACAGCCTCACCAGTGATTGCGGTGAGGCTGTAGTGCTCGGCGCTGTCCATGAGAGCCTGATATTTCATCACGAATGGCTCGCGCGAGATCGAAGCAGACTGGCTCGGCCAGTGGTTCGCAGTGATCGTCACCTCGCCAAGCCAGTTGCAGCAAAACGGTTTCCCTGTTTTCACCGACGCAACAGTCATGATGGGAGAATCAAGCCGGAGCATTGAGCCATCTGGCAACTTCCCAAACCACCCATTCTCGATGATGGCCCATTACTTCCTGACCTCGTGCATCACCCGGATTCTTGAAACTTGATCCTGCTTGGCGTTTCGTTCGTGAATCGCATTCACGCGTTCCTTCAGCGCATTTCGATCACATGCTGCGAACAACAGCAGAACGAATGGGAACAGAGGCATGCGAAACATGGTGCAGGTCGAACTACACCAAGAGCATGACGGCGACTCGCGCATTCATCACCTTGTCGTTGGAATTTAACATCGCACCTGTTGCTACCGGGACCGCACCGTTCTCTGCTTGCTACCATGCCGACTGTTGCGCCGTCCCAGTCCTTCCACACTCGAAAAATCCCGGCAATCTCACATCCAGTCGAGAACGCCAGAACCTTGCGGATCGCACTCGAGAAGCTCCGCCGCGAAATCGCTCGCGAGGGACGTGAGACACTGGCCGTGTGGAAAAGTCAGATTCATCGCCGCTCATTCCTGCCCAGTGCGCTGAATCTCGCCCGCTATCTGGCGCTGAGACGCCGCGATTTGCGCGAACTGCAGGCCCAACTCACGGCGCTCGGACTTTCATCACTTGGCCGGTGCGAAGCCCGTGTGATGGCAAATCTCGATGCGGTCATCGCAACACTCTCGCATCTCGCGCCGCCCCCCGGAGGACCGCTGGCGCATCCGGCCACGAGTGAAGTATTCTCCGGCGATGTCCGGTTGCTCCGGCATGCAAACGTTGTCCTCGGCGCAAAGGCTTCGCACCGCGGCGTGCGCATCATGGTGACGCTGCCGATCAGCGCCGCAGAGGAGCCGGAGTGGATGGAAAAATTGATCTCGTCCGGCGTGGATTCGGTGAGGATCAACTGTGCGCATGACACGCCAGAGGATTGGGAACGGATGGTTGCAAATGTACGCCGGGCTGAGGCACGCACTGGCCGGGGTTGCCGGATTCTCATGGATCTCGCTGGGCCGAAACTGCGCACCGCCGAGGTGCTGAAGCCGGAGGATACGGAGCGTCTTCACGAGGGAGACGCACTGCTTCTCACGCGCCAGTTGCAGCCGGGGCTGTCGCTCAGCGCGTTTCAGGCGACCTGCACCTGCCCGGAGCTGCTCGACCGCCTAGAAACCGGGCATCGCGTGCTTGTGGATGACGGGCGCCTGCAGAGTCGTGTCGAGGCTATCTTCCCGGAAGGTGTGCTCCTGCGCGTGTTTCGCACACGGCCCAAAGGGGAAAAGCTGCGCACCGAAAAGAGCCTCAATTTTCCCGATACCGCGATGAATCTCAGTGCCCTGACGGACAAGGATCTGGCCGACATTCCCGTTATCGCGCGACTCGCCGACATTGTTGGCTATTCTTTCGTTCAGGATCCGGCGGACCTTGATGCTCTCGCAGATGCACTGGCAGCGCACCCCCGCCGACGACCATTGGCGCTTGTTGCAAAAATCGAGACCGCACGTGCCGTTCGGAATCTTCCGGAACTTATTGTCCGTGCCGCGGGCGAACGTCCGTTCGGCGTGATGATTGCACGTGGAGATATCGCAGTGGAGATTGGCTTCGGGCGTCTCGCCGAAATGCAGGAGGAAATCCTCTGGCTCTGCGAGGCCGCACACATCCCGGTGATTTGGGCCACGCAGGTGCTCGAAAATTTTGCCAAGAACGGCATCCCCTCGCGCGCGGAAATGACCGACGCCGCAATGTCCGAGCGCGCGGAGTGCGTGATGCTGAACAAGGGGCCATTCATCATCGAGGTCGTCGCCGCACTCGACCACTTGCTGACACGCATGGCCGGGCACCAACTGAAAAAGACACCTCAACTGCGCGCGCTCGGAACATGGTCTGCAAAGTCGCAAGTCATGACTTTGAAAAATGCTCGCATAGACAGCGCGTGCGCCGCGAAGTGGAATCGTCGAAACCAGCCCAAACGGCCCAAAGTGGGAAGCGTTTGATTTTGGGTGATCAGGCGATTCGCTCGGTTGGCGACTGCTGTTACCGAATCATTACCGAATTTGAAAACGGGCAGTGCTGCAAAAAGAGCGAAAGTGCTGGAAGCTAGTAAACATGCGGCTTACAAGGCGCTCGATCGCCAAAAGCTGTGAGTTGTGATGAAGCGCGCGGACTCGATTCGCCCCGTGCAGTTGCGAGTGGCGACAGAGGTTTGCAGGAGTGGTGCAAGCACCGGCTGATCATCTGACAAGAAAAGCGCTGGCTGCTTCTCGCGCGAACTCACCCGCGACCTATCCGCGCGAGAGTTACCTGTCACAGATTTCAGGGCATCGCGTGCTGTGGCTTTGGCTGGAACTGCCCCGTGCTCTTCATTACGGCTGTTTTCCATGCGCACTTCTAGTCGACTCCTGGTGATTGCATTCTCGGCGTTCGCAACCGTCACCCCGGCCTCCGCCCAGGCTGGATCGCAATCAGATCGCGGGCGGTTGCCTAACCTGGACTGGACGCCGCGATCGGATTGGATGGATGTCCGAGCGGCCGGTGCCAAGGGCGATGGAAAGACCGATGACACGGAGGCGATTCAAAAGGTCTTGGATCGGCTGAGCGATAAACCTCCGGGCGGGCAAGCCCGGGTGCTGGTGGTCTATTTTCCCCCAGGCCGTTATCGGATCACCAGGACGCTGACGATTGCCGAATCCACCGGTGGCTGGCTGGTCGGGCATGGACGGGACACGACCATTGTGTGGGATGGCGAACCCGATGGGCGGATGTACTGGAGCAATGGCTGCCGGTATGTCTGTTACGAAGGCCTGACGTGGGACGGGCAGGGCAGGGCGGGGACGTTGATCGGGCATCAATCGCAGTCCTACTACGAGACGTGGGTTCGCTACATCCACTGCGCCTTTTTGAATAGCCGGCAATATGGCGTGGTGGTGGGGCAGGGCGAGTGCAAGAGCCCCTCCGCGGAAATTTCGTTTCTGAATTGTCTTTTCGACCATTGCGGAGAAGGCACATCGCTGCTCGCTCCCAACGATTACGACAATCTCTTCGATGTCTGCGAATTCGACGGGTGCGGCATCGGCGTTCACGCCATCCGGGGCAACTGGCAGGTGCGCGGCTGCCGGTTCCGGAACAGCCGCGTGGCGGATGTGAAGCAGGACGACATCTCCCACGGAGCCTCGCTGCGACTTTGTGTTTCGATCGGGTCGCGGCGATTTCTTGAGACCTGTCACAACGCAAACCCGATGCCGATGCAGATTCAGGGTTGCCGGATCGATGGATGGACGGCGACCGATGGCGCGATTTTGTTCGGGCATCCCGGTCCGCTGACGATCTTCGATTGCGTCTTTTCACATCCGCCTGGCAACGGCCCGGCGGTTTCCTTGACCTGGGCAAATGAGATCCCGCAGGCGCTGGTGCATTCGTCCAATGCGACGCCGACCGGCATTCCGTTTTTGAAGACAGGCACCCGCGCCTCGGTGACGGAAATCCCCGCGGGTCAGCGTGCGCCGGTGGTGCCGGCTGCCGGACAACGATTCTTCGCCGACCACGCGCGGATTCCCACGCAGGTATTCGACGCCGTGCGCGATTTCGGCGCGGTGGGCGATGGCAAAGTGGACGATACGCTCGCCATCCAACGCTGCATCGATGCGGCGCGAAAAGCCGGGAAGGATGCCATCGCTTATCTGCCGGGCGGTAATTACCGAATCTCACAAACTTTGACCGTGACTGGCAGCGACTATTTCATCGGAGGCATCGGCACAGCCACGCGATTGCTTTGGGCGGGCGCGGCGACTGGCGGCGTGGCGATCCACGTTGATTCGCCGCAACGGATCGTGATGGAGAATTTCACCTTCGCGCCGCGAGACGATCGCTACACGCGCATCGTTCAGACCGGAAGCGGAGCTTCTTCGATTCTCTACGATCAAATCGCAACCAATCATTGGAACGAAGATCCGCCGGACGGCCTGCGCTGTGAGCAGCTTCCCGAAAATGCAAAGGTCCGCTTCGGTCTCTTCAACGGAAAGCTGCGACTGCATGACTGCGGCCAGGCGGACATTTTTGCTCTCGCGCACTATGGCCCGGCGACCTTGGACGGATGGGAGCTGCCCAAGACCGGATTCACCGGCTTCATGTTTCATAATGCAGCGCTGTCATTTCCGGGCGCTCCCCTTTTCGCCCTGACCGTGAGTGATAATCAGAACCTCGTCGTCGCCGACTACTACATGGAGCAATCCGCGCGCTATCTGCTGTGCGAAGGGGGAAAGCGCGAGGGCAAAGGGCATGTGACGCTGGGCGCTTCCAAGATTAGCACGAAGGACACGGAGGCTATAACTGTACGCGACTACGAAGGCCGAATCTGGATTGGTGGCGGCGACGCCCAGTGCGATATCGACCTGCTGAAGACGCTCCATTTGAAGCAGGAAGGAACCCGGCCGGTCTGGCTGATCACGGCCGGCAATTCGTGGTGCGAATATGAACCGATTCCGGACTTCGATCCGGCCGCCCATTTCGTGCGCCTCGGCGATGTTCTCCGCGGAAAACACCGCGGTCCATTGAGCAACCTCGCGCCCGCCGGCGCGATGCCAGAGGCGGCTGCCGCGCTGGATGACCTTCGCCAGCTTGGGTCGGTCTATCTTGGCGAAGTGGGAGGCCGGTAGCTATCAGATATCTTTGCGACGTAGCGCAAAGTGATGCTGCTGCGGCTGGCACGCTTTCGCCAGTGCCGCAGTAAGTTCGTGGAATTTGGCATCCAATCTGGCTGGCGTTTCCGGATCTCGGAGTAACTTCTCGGCAATCGGGTCCAAAGGTTTGCCCGCGGCTTTCTCTTCGGCAAACCGCTCGGCCAATCCCTTCTCCACAGCGGCGCGGTCGGCCAGATCCACTTTCCGCCGAAACAGAGTATAATATTGCTCCACAATGACACGCAGATGCCCGGCCGCCTGCGCCAAGTCGTAATTGATTTTTGCGGCTGCGGCGGACTGCCGGTGCTGCGGCGTCCTTTCGTTCTGCGCGAGGTTGATGCCGTTCTGGAGTTCCTCCGAGGTGTATTCACCCACGGTCTTGCCGTCAATCCGGAGTTCATAGCGACCGGGTTCGAGAGCTGCGACGGTAAGTTGCTCCTGGTTGAGATCCCGTTCGAATGGAATCAAGGCGAACGCCGGCTGCGCTTCCTGAGTCGGGACGAACGGCAGCGCCTTTTCCAAACAATCGAATTCGATTCCGCCAGCCGTTGCTTTCACTTCGGTGATTTTGCAATTCGCAGCATCGGCCGCATCTGATTTCCGCGCGTCGATAGCGATGCTCGCCACCTCGCGTGGCATTCCCTGCGCCTTCAGAAAAGTGTATGCCATAATCAAATGTCCCACCGCGCCGGGATGGACACGGTCGGGGCCGACAACCGTGAATGCGGAATCTTTCGCCTGCTCGCGTGCCGTTACGGCATTCATCACTTCCTGAAACTTCACCAGCCCCGCATGATACTCCGCAGCCCATTGCCGAACCTTTTCGGCGCAAGCCGCGAGAGCGGCACTGCGACCGACACCGACATTGGGTTTCGCTTTCTCCAGTTTGGTCGTCTCGTCGTAGATCGAAGGGGTAATCAGGATCAGACGGACGCCGCTCTGCTGGAGCGCGCCGATTAGCTTGCGCATGTTCTGATCGTACATTTCCAGCGAGTGCTGGCGGCGCTTCTCAACCTCGAGTCCGCTCTGGTCGGGACCATAGTCCCTGTGGCCGATGTCGTTCATGCCAAGCATGATTGTCGCCACCGTCGGCCGATGGCTCAGGATGTCCGCATTCAATCGGAATGCTTCGTTGGAAACGATGTTGCCAGAGGTATCGCCGCCCACCCCACAGTTCCAGACCCGGACCTTCCGATCCGGAAATCGCGTCGCGTAAAAGAAGTTGATGTACGAAAGGTAGTTGCCGCCGCGGGTGATACTGTCGCCAACAAAACAGACCGTATCGCCGTTCTTGAATGGTTCCGCGGAGCCACAATCGTCTTCAGCAGCAACCGTTGCTGATCGGAAAGAAGTCAACAGCGAGAAAATCAGCGCACCGACCCGGACGAGGGAGAATTGTTTCATGGATTGTTGCGGTGATGATTAGTCGGCAACTGTAATCGGAGCGAGAAAATCAACGAATCGTGCGCCCGGCTGCGACTTCTTCGAATGCATTGTGATGAAGCGCACGGATATGATCTACCCCGTGCCGCTCAGGAGCGCGACACAGGAGTGGAATGTCCTTCATGCTTCCATTCGCAATGGATTGGAGTGCTCGCGATCGTTTTTATTACCAATCGTCGGTGCGGAAAGGAGCTGTGGGCAGGCCGGCTTTATTGAAGAGGTTGCAGCCGACCGGGACACCGACCCAAGCATATCGGACTGCCGCCGGCTTGGGTATTCCCGGGCAATTGATGACCACCTCTTCGCCCTCAATTCTGGCGTCGGCAGGGACGAACTTCCTGTCTTCGGCCGCGATGGTGAAGTGTTTCAGCGCAGCACCATCGTTGGACACCAGCCCGCCGCCGGTGTGCGAAAACTTTACCCGGATGCTGGAACCTTCGATCGCTGCCGATTGAAACAGTGGTCCGGAGGATTCGCCCGTGCGACCGTAAGTCTGCACGAGCGCAAGCCGCGCGAGCCGCTGGCCGATCGGAGCCTTGTTCGGGCCGTGGACGTCTTTGGGATCGCCCACGTCAATGGTGATGGCCATGCCGGTGTTGGGCAATCGCAGCGCGCGGGCCTGGGCTTCGCGCGTGGCGGGTGAACCGGCTGGCAACTGCACGAAGTAGAAGGGAAAATCCCCCAGCCCCCAATGCCGCCGCCAATCGGTGATCATGATCTGAAAGATCTTGTCGTAGGCCACCGGAAGCCCGGCGCCGCTTTCACCTTGGAACCAGATTGCTCCCTTGATGCCGAACGGGAGCAGTGGCGCAATCATGTTCTGGAACAGGATGGTCGGTGTCTTACTGCCGATTTTCGGCTGGCTGAGTTCCGTTTCGAGTTGGGCTTTGACCTCTGGCAGACCATCAAGCGCGTCTCTGCTGGTCCATGTCGCCACGCCTGTGCCGCCCCATGAACTGTGCAGCAATCCAATCGGAATCTTGAGTTCCCTTTCCAGTTCGCGGCCGAAAAAGTAACCGACTGCGGTGAACTCTTTCACCGTCTGCGGCGAACAGATCTCCCAGCGACCCACAACATCCCGGGGTGGTTCTTTGTCGGCCTTGTGGGCGACACCGAAATGCCGGATGAGTGGAAAGTTCGCCGCCGCCACTTCCTGTTCCCAATTCAAAATCAGCGGCTGGGGCGGGCGTGGGCCGAGCTGCCGCTCCATGTTCGACTGCCCGCCGCACACCCACACGTCGCCGACCAGCACATCGGCAATCACCAATTGATTCGTTTTCAACGGGCGCGGTTCGGTGCTGGCAGGCATCGCATCGAGTTTGAGCTGCCATTTCCCGCTCTCATCCGCCGTAGCCGTTTTCGCCTGTCCGGCAAATTCGACCGTCACTTTCTCACCTGCGTTTGCCCAACCCCATACGGGAACGGGCTTCTCGCGTTGCAAGACCATGTGATCGGAAAAGACAGCCGCAAGTTTCACTTCAGCAGACTGGAGCACTGCCTGCGGAGCCAGCAGCAGGGCGGCAAGGAGTGTGAGTGCATTTTTCATCGGCGCAGATTTCAGATTCACGGAGCGACATGAGGAGTCTGCCGCAAGAGCCGATGCTTGGGGAGCGAAAATGCGACGAGTCCCAACCGCGCGCGTGGAGATCGAAAAGGTGAAGAAACACGTACCACCCGTCCTGAAATCGAGGCGCGGATGGCGGTGGCTCTTACCGAATCACTACCGAATTCGAAAACGAGCAGTCCGCAAAAATGGTGGCCACGCTGGAAGCTAGGACACATGAGGCTTTCCAGACGATCGAGCGCCAAGAACTGTGTGTTGTGATGAAGCGGGGGATTCGATTTACCATCACCGCCACGCGCGCCGAAAACCGCGAGCATGGTGTGATGTTTGGGGATGGGATCTGATGTCGTGATAATGCGGACGAATTCGACCTAGTTGTTTCTTCATCTGATCCGGAGTCGTCGCAGCGGTTGCGGAGTGACGAGGGAAGTGTGACGCCCGTCTGCTCCCCTTGCACGCCAAGCCAAGGCGAGCGCTCAGCCGAATGAGAGGCAGCGAAAGAAAATTCATTGAACGCGGGCGAGCGTCTTCGATAGCAAACGGAGTGTATGAACTACAAACAGCCCCCCTCATACTTCAGCATAACCCCGCGTTCAGCCCTCCTTTGCAGCCGCGCGATCAAAGGCCAATTGCTTGCAGTGACTTTGGCCCTGTTGTTTTTCCAGCCGTTTGAATTGCAGGCAGCCGGGCGCACCGCCACGACTGAGGCGCAGGCCGGCGCGGCGAATTATTGGACCGTCGTGCTCGCGCCGAAGTTGATGGCGGAACTCAGGCTCGATGTGGTGCAGCGGGTGCGGCTGGCGGCGATTGAGGATACGCTGATGCCGCGGGTGAAAAACGCGCTGTCCATTTATCTGGCGCAACCGGGCAACCGCCAAACGCTGCAACGCAATACGGCGCAGGGCGAGGAACTCATGATCCGCGCCTTGGATTATTCGGGAACGAGCGTCCTTGAAGTGCTGACGCCGGAGCAGAAGCAGGCGTTCGATGCGCTGCGCTCCGCCGGAAAGGTCGCGCCGGTTCGCGTGCGCTTCATCGGTCCCGTGACGGCGGCAGGGCCCGTGGTGTTCGAGGTGCTCTTCACCGCGTTTGGCGAGACGGCAAAGGCCGAGGATCCCGCTATAGAAACCAAAACGCAGGAAAACGGCAGGACAGTGACGCATTCGGAAGTTCACATCCGGGAAACGCGCGGCGACGGGAAGGCGCTCGCGCAAATCAAAGCGGTGCCGGAGGCGCTGCAAGTGGTGGCCTATGACGATGCGAAGATCTGGCGGCTCGGCGTAATTTGGCTGCTGAAGAAGGCCGCCGTGGATGATGCGAATCGCGCGGCCGTGATCGCCGCGCTGAAGCCACGCGTGACGGGTGCGACCGGCGGCGGCCCGGATCCGGAGCGCCGACCGCGCGAAGTGGCGATGGAGGCGCTGTGCAAGTGGGCCGATCGCAGCGCGGTACCGGTGCTTCAGGAAATGATGCGGCTACCAAAGGAAAACCGCGAAATCCACGCGGCTGCACTCAAAACCCTGATGCGCGTGGCCCCCGCCGCCGCAGAGGCCGCCATTAGCGAAAATCTCGATGCCTTTTCCTTCCGCAAAAGCGTAAAGCAGACGCTGCAATCGCTCACCGATGCCGATGGGGTGTCCAAGGACGAAATCGCCAAATTGCAGGCGCTGGTGGATGGGCAAAAGAAAGGGCTCAAGATGGGAGAGAAAGGGGTCCGTCCGCTCGTGGGCGGCCCCAAACCTGCGGCAGGCGGCGACGACACCACCAGGCTGATTGCCGATCTCAAATCCGGCGACAATCATCGCGAAATGCAGGCGGTGATGAAATTGGTGCGTATCAAACCTGAAGCGCCAAATGCCGATGTCGCAGCGGCACTCGCCGTCGTTTTACAGAATGAGAAAACGGTGTCCACCCGCTTGAATGCAGTGAAGGCGCTGGAAGTCTGGGGCACTGCGGACAGCTTGCCGGCATTGAAGAAGGCCGCGGAAGATTCCAATCCCACTTTGCAAATACGCGCCAAGCAGGCGATCGAGAAAATCGGCGCGAGCAAGTAACTTGGTGCGGTACACACGTGCCGTGTCGGCTTCGCTTTTTCCGTCGTGCTTTTGACCGCTGGGGAGAACCCGCGACGACGGAGTGTGAGTTTTCGTTCTGAAACATGTGCCGTCCTTCCTGAAATCGATGCGCGGAGGCGGTAGCTGTTACCGAATCGGTCCCGAATTTGAAAACGGGCAGCACTTCAAAAAGAGTGGATGCGCTGGAAACAAGGACTCATGCGGCTTCCAATGTGATCGGGCGCCAAACACCGTACGTTATGATGAAACGCACGGATTTGATTTACCGTCGCCACCATGCGCCCCACGGACCGCAATTACGGTGTGACGTCCGGATGCGGAGGGCATGGGATGATGAATTGAAACTTCAGCCGTGACGGGCGACACACACGAGAATGTCCCAGCACGCGAAGATCGTCGTCATCGGTTCACTGAACGTGGACCACACGCTGCGCGTTCCGCACATTACGGAACCTGGCGAGACTCTCACCGCCACCGCCGCCTTCACGTGTCTGCGCGGGAAGGGCGCGAACCAGGCACTCGCTGCCACACGGGCCGGCGAAGATGTCACGCTCATCGGCTGCATGGGCGAAGATGATTTCTGCACCCGCTACATCGGGCGTCTGCGCAGCGAAGGTATCCACACCGGGGCCATCATGAAAGCAGTGCCGTCAACGGGCTGTGCCTTCATCTCTGTGGATGACACAGGCGAAAACAGCATCGTCGTCAGTCCGGGTGAAATCATAAGCCCACTCCCTGGCGCCTATCCGCGTTGTGACATTCCACAGCGCGGCGATCGAGAAAGCGATTTCCTGTAGTGCTACTGGTGGACGCGGGAGGTGAGGTTTTGCAGCGCTTGCTCCGCGCGTTTGACCTGCGTGCGTGAACCAGCGCCGAGCGCGAACAGTTTCCGCTCGCGCTGGACGCGCAGTTCTGCGGCAGCCCGTTGTGCTTGGATCCATTGGTCAGTCGCATCTTTGGCGTTGGCCTTGAGGACCGCCAATTCTTGCCGGGTGGCGGCAATCGCTTCGGCGTTCGCCTCGCCGGCTGCGGACCGGCGCTGGAGTTCTTCGATCTCCAGGGCACAGGCGTCTGCACGCGCGACTGCGAGATCCTTCGTCAGCCTGACGACATCGAGCGCGGCCCGCTCCGCGTCCACTTTCGAGACGACACCTGCCCGGTAAAGGCGTTCACGCTGGGCGGCGGTTTTTCTGGCACGCTGGAGTTCGCCGCCGAGCTTGGCCACCTCGGGCAATAGTCGCCATTCGGTTTCCCCGCCCCGTTGGCCATCCTTCGGCCGAAGCAGATCCGCTGGCACGAGATCCGGCAGGTCGTTCAGCATGAGTTTCGGTGTGATTTCCAAACCCGTCGCACCGGCGCGCGTCGGAAGCTCCTGCCCAAGAGCCGAGACGGCGAGCAGGAGCAGCGGCGTGATCTGTGAAAACGGCGATCCCATGACGAACCGAAAGTAACGTGCCTGTCCGCCCCGGCAAGCCACGCGAACGACCGCAGCACGAAACCAGCATCCTGCAGCCCCGTGAACTACGAATTCACGCCCTTGGGCGGACGCGCGCTCTTGCCGGCGTCGGCGGCGCGCCAGAGATACCACGCGGCGGTCGTGGCGTACGGGCGCCAGCGTTCGCCGTGCGCGAGGAGTTCCCGTGGCTTCGGCATTTCGTCAAGGCCGTGTGCAATGCGGAAGCCGTTGCGCACGCCGAAGTCGTCGGCGGGCAGCACATCGGGTCGGCCGAGTTTGAAAATGAGGAGCATCTCGACCGTCCAGCGGCCGACACCGCGGACGGTCGTGAGACGGGCGATGATTTCCTCGTCCGGCATCGCGCGAATCACGCGTGAGGTCGGTATCGTTCCATCGAGCGTCTTCGCGGCGATGTCACGGATCGCGGCAATCTTCGCCCACGAAAATCCGCACCCGCGCAGGGCGTCGTCGGTCACCTCGGCCAGTCGTTCCGGGGCGGGGAATCGCTTGCCTGGGAAAAGCGCACGGAAGCGACGGAGGATGGTATCCGCGGCAGTTCCGTTGAGCTGCTGATGCGCGACGGCGCTGACCAGCGAGTCAAAAGGCGAACGCTTCATCTTCGGCACGAGCGTGCAAGGGCCATGGACGCGGATCAGGCGGCGCATGACTTTGCAACGGCGGCTGAGATGAGCGAGAGCTTCGGAAGGCACGAATTTTCTCTTGAGACACGATCCGGTATCACGATGCCGCGAAAAACGCGAAGGTGATGACAATTATTCCGGCTTCGAATCATCCGGCTCCATCTCGTGCAGCCGCCCGCAGTCCACGGTTCGCTTGCTGTCGTCCGTTTCCGTGCAGATCTCCATGAAGCGTTTCCCGAAATGAATGTCGGCCTGCCGTAGTCGTGCTGGATCTGGACGGGGCCTTCATCACCGTTGATGAAACCGGCGAAAACAGCGTCGTCGTGAGTCCATGTGCGAATCACGCCCTCATGCTCCTGCATGTCGAAGAGCACGCCGCACTCATCCGCTCTGCAGCTCTGCCGCTGCCCTGCTGCTTCAGCTTGAATGCCCGCTGCCGACCGTGCTCCACGCAATCCGCGATGCCGCCGCGGCGTCCGGTGTGGAGATGCTTTTCTCGGCATCAAAGATTGCGGGCGAACTGGAGCGCGTGTTCTTCATCCGCACCGGCATCGTGGATGACCTCATCACCATTGCTCGCCAGATGAACGCGCGCGGCTGGGTGATGAAA
>CAIRYQ010000098.1 GCA_903882875.1 uncultured Spartobacteria bacterium
CGCTCTCTCGCCGACCTGCGCTCCAAGCTCATGCGCTACATCCGCCAATACAATAAAACGGCAACCCCAATCAAATGGACTTACTCCAATCCCAAACAAAGAATCAAACCGTAGCTGATTCATGTGTTACGTTGCACTAGGACACATGCGGCTTTCAAACCGTTCTGGTGCCAAGAACCGTGCGTTGTGATGAAAGGACGGATTGATTTACCGTTGCCACCACGCGCCCCACGGACACGCAATTCCGGTGTGACGTCCGGATGCGGAGGGCATGGGATGATGAATTGAAAATCCAGCCCTGAAGGTTGAGATGCTCCTTGATGCTCCAGCGCCCTAAGATCGTCGTCATCGGTTCACTGAACGTGGACCACACGCTGCGCGTTCCGCACATCCCCGCACCCGGTGAGACTCTCACCGCCACCGCCACCTTCACATGCTTGGGTGGGAAGGGCGCGAACCAGGCGCTCGCTGCCGCACGGGCCGGCGGAGATGTCACGCTCATCGGCTGCGTGGGCGAAGACAATTTCGGCGCGCGTTACATTGAGCATCTGCGCAGCGCAGGCATCCACACCGGAACAATCATGAGAGCCGGTCCATCAACAGGCTGCGCGTTCATCGCTGTCGATGACACAGGCGAAAACGGCATCGTCGTCAGTCCGGGTGCGAATCACGCCCTCACGCCCATTCATGTGGAAGAGCATACGACGCTCATCCGCTCCGCCGCCGCCCTGCTGCTCGAGCTTGAATGCCCGCTGCCGACTGTGCTTCGCGCGGTCAGCATCGCCGTTGCCGCCGGCGTCCCTGTGATTCTAAATCCATCGCCGCTGACTTCCGAGTTCATCCAAGCCCACATGGAAGTGAACACGCTCATCCTCAATGAGCACGAGGCGACCGCACTCGTTTCCATGACGCGCGCCGAGATCGACGCCGAGCCGCAACGCGCACGCGCCGCCGCCCGTTGCCGCCAAATGATCATCACCCGCGGAGGCGATCCCACGCTCGTCATCACCGCAGGTGGAATCCTGAAGATCGCTCCGCCGCAGGTCATCCCCGTGGATACCGTCGGTGCCGGAGACGCCTTCGCGGGCGCATTCGCAGTCGCCCATGCCGACGGGATGGCGTTGGAAGGTGCAGTCCGCTTTGCAAACGCAGCAGGAGCACTGGCGACGCAGGGCGTTGGGGCACAGCCTTCGATTCCGTGGCGCGATGCGATCCTTGCGCTCGTGGGGCGGTGTAACGGGAGCACCGGTTGACGTTTGGAATGTGGAGTGAGGCGGGAGGAGATGCCGGAAAATTCACCTCGGTTCATCACGCCTCATCAGAATTTCAAAATCGCACCCTGCGAGCAGGCGACTAAAACGTGTGGCTCCTGCGAAGTCTGCCGCGCTGGAAAACTTCGCCGGGCATCAACGGATAGGGTCTTAGTGAGGGTCTTAGAAATCATTTCCCAGACCGTAAAAACCCAGTCCCCCCAGCGGGGGTTCAGTGGTCGGGCTGGCGGGATTCGAACCCGCGGCCTCCTGCACCCGAGACAGGCGCTCTACCAAGCTGAGCCACAGCCCGATTTCTGAACGCGCGCAATAGAGCGGGCGCGCGGCGGACGGTCAACAGAAACATTCCCGAGGGCGCGGCGGCGGCTCAGTGCAGCATCGCGAGCAGGTTCGGCTGGCGGATGAGCTGCGCGTCGAGGTCGAGGAAAAAATCGAGCCGGCGTTCGGCCTCGGCCTCATCAATGTGCCGCGCCATGATGAGGTAGGTCGCGTAGTGGTTGCCCTCGCTCTCGACGAGGCTCGCGTAGAAATCCGCGAGGCCCGGATCGAGATCGCGCACGCCCTCGGCGAGGATTTGGAACTTCTCGCACGAACGCCCCTCGATGAGCGCGCACGCGACGAGGTGATCGATCACCTGCTGCTTCCGGCCCTTTCGCACCTGCGACATCATGCCGGAAATCCACGGGCTCTTTTTCGCAGGGCCGAATTTGACGCCACGCTCCCGCAGCAGACGCAGCACAATCTCGAAATGCTGGAGTTCCTCGATCGCGATTGCGTTCAGCTCGGACACGCGATCGAACAGCTCGTCGTATTTTTCCATGTTCAGCGCGGAGGTCGCGGCCTTGCGCTCGAGGTGCGCGTGATCCACGAGCACCGCGCCGAGATCGGAGCGGATCTTCGGGAGCCAGAAATCAGGAATTTTTTCGCGCCAGAGGAGCATGGCCTTTCGTGTAACGCCGCACGCCGCGCTTTCCAAGGCCGCGATCTCTCCGGGGATTTTCTCAAGTGCAACAAGTCATCCGGCGACTTTTGGGTGACGCAGAGCTTCGGATAGTTCCGCATCCGTCCATGCACAGCAATTCCAGCGATCCTTCACAACGCGAGCCGTTCGCAACGATTGGCCGGAAAGTTGGCGGCGATCCACGAGCCGCATGAAGGGATTCTTGGTGCCTCAACCCCGATCCCGCTACGGCACGACCTTCACCGTCGGCAGCGCGATTTCGATCTTGTCCGTGTCCTCCTTTTTCGCCTTCGCGCCGACCTTGAATTCCTTGAGCGTGTGCAGCCTCGCGAAACCTTTAAGCGCGAGATCCGTCACGGGCGGATTCGCCCACTCCAGTTCGCGCAGCCCGGTGAATTTCGCGAGCACGCGGACGTCCGCATCGGTGAGGCGCGGCGAACCAATGTCGAGATACGTGATCTCGGTCAGCGTGCCGAGGTGAGAGAGGCCGGCGGGATCCACGGCGTCGCCGTTCAGTGCGAGCCAGGAGAGGTGCTTCAGCTTTTGAAGATGCAGGATGCCGGCGGATGTCACGCTCCCGGCATCGGCGTGCAGTTCGAGATGCGTGAGCAACGGGAATGCGGCTCCGATTCCGCGCAGCGCCTTGTCGGTCACACTCGCGGTGCTGGGAAAGGTGAGCGTCTTGAGCTTTGAATTCGCCGGCCACGCCGCGAAGACGCCACCGTCCACGGTGCTGCCTTCGGTGGTTTTCAGCGTCTGCAGCGCCTTCAGTGCCGTGAGCGGCGCGAGGTCGGAATCCGGCAGCGCGACATCGCCGAGCGAGAGGCTCGCGAGCGCAGCGCAACGCCCGATGTGCGAGATCATCTCGGCTGTCTTCGGCGTCTTTTCGACATTCAGCGTGGAGAGTTTTTTTGCCGAAACGAGTCGGGCCCATGCCGCAGGGACAACAGGATCGCGCGTCGCAACCGTGAACGACTTCAGCGCGGGAATGGCGGCGACGGCGGCGAAATCCTTGTCGGAAAATGTGGTGTCGCTGAGCGTGAGCGAGTCCAGTCTCCTGTTCGCCGCAAACGCGCCCAGGCTCTCCGCGCCGACGGAGCCGCGCAGGTTCAGTGTGGTCAGCGACGGCAGCGCCGCGAGGGAACGCACACCAGCCGCGGTAATTTCCTTCAGGTCGCGCAGCCAGAGCGTGCGCAACAAAGGGAGGCTGTGCAAAAGTCTCAGCGTCGCATCGGTCGCGGGCACGCCGGTGAGCTGCAATTCATCGGCCTCGTTGAGCTGCTCGATGATGTCGAGGTCCGCCGCGGAAAGTCCCTCGTGCGGGATGAACTCGACCTTGATGATGGAAAATTTGTCGCGCGGAAGATCCTCGATCTTCGTGACGGACCGCAGTGATCCGACCACGCCGATGGACACCGCCGCGTCCATCGCGAGCAGGCGTTCGACGAGGTCGCGTGGCGCGAGCTTCGGCATTTTCGGAGCAGGCGTGGCGGCGGTTTTCGACGGTGCCGTCGGCGCGGGCGTTTCCGCAGCGGCGGACTCCGGGCCGACTGGCAGCTTCAGCCACGATTCGCGCAGGGAATTGCGGGCGGCCTGGATTTCCATCGCCTCGGCGGGACGCTGCTGCTGCACGAGCCCTGCCTGCGCCTTGGCGAGAACCGCGTCGGTGCGCGCGTGGACGGCGCGCGCACGCGCAGCACGCTCGGAATCGAGCTTCGCAAATGCGGGGCGATAGTTCGCGCGAATCGTCCGCAGCGACTGCGGGGCCATGGATTCATCCTCGGCAGGAACGCTCCCGCCGCCAGCCATGCGCGCGCGCTCGGCGCGGAACGCCTGCCCGGTGATTCGATCCGCCGTCGGCGGCAGCGTGGCGATTTCGCGTTCGATCGTCCTGAGATATTCCGCGTTCAGATCCGCCACGGCCTTTTCAAAAGGCGCGGTGACTTCGCTTCCGAATGCCGCCTGCCATTGCGGCTCCTGCTCGGCGATCCACTTCGCAGTCGCGCTCTGCGCCACGGTTGGCGCGGGTGCGGGTGCAGGTACAGGCGTCGGCGTGGGATTGGGCTTTGGCTCCTGAGTTGGTTTCGGCGTTGCGGGCGGAGGAGTGGCGGACGCGATTTGCATCGGTGTCGGCGTCGCAGTCGGCTTCGGCGGGACCGGCGTCGCTTTCGCCACCGCGGGCGTCGGCGCGGGCACCGGATCGGGAATTCCCGCAAGCCGCCGCGCCGCCCGTTCGCGATCCGCACGCTCCGCCTCGGAAAGCTGCTCGCCCTTTTTCCACGGACCAAAGCACGCGAGCGCGACGACCGCAGCGAGCAGTGCAGCGCCCGCGATGATCAGCGGCTTGCGCAAAAAACGTCGCTTTGGCTCGTCCGCCTCCTTTTCTGCAAAATCGGGAATGGCCTGCAAAGCCGCCTGCGTCTTCGGCTGCTCACTCGGTGCGACAGGAGGTTTTGCCGCAGGCGCGGACTTCACCATTTTCACACCGAGGGACTCACGCGGCGGCGACGGGACGATCGCCTGCGCGGGCGCGCGAATTTCCACCGCTGCGGCGACAGATGTCTTCGCAGCGGCGCTCGTGATGGCCTCGTGGCACAACCGCAGATCAGCGATGAGTTCGTCGTAGCTCTGATGCCGTCCGGCGGGCAGCTTGTGCATCATCTTCATCACCACACGCGACACTTCCGCCGGACATTCGGGACGCGCGACGCGTAGATCCGGCACGGGCTTGGTGACATGGTTCAGGACCACGGCCAGCGCGGTGTCGCCCTGGTACGGCGGCTCGCCGCTGATGAGATGAAAGAGCGTGCAGCCGAGGCTGTAGATATCCGCACGCAGGTCGGCGTCCTTTTTTCCCTCCGCGCGCTCGGGGCTCATGGTATAGGCCGTGCCACACGGCGATCCTTCCGCGTTGAACGAACTCGTCTTGCCGGGAGCGTACCCAAAGCCGAGGCCCGCGAGTTTCACCTCGCTTTTTCTTGAGAGCAGGATGCGCCGCGGTTCGATGCCGCCGTGAATCATCCGCGCCGTGCGCCAGCCGTATTCGAGCGCCGTGGCGACGTGTGTGGCGATGGCGACGGCCTCCGCGAGCGCAAGCTTCCCCTTGCGCTTCAGTCGCGCGAGCGCATCCGTGCCCTCGACGAATTCCAGCACGATCCAGTGCAAGCCGTCCGTCTCGCCGCTCGCGAGCGCGCGGACGAGATCGGGATGATCGAGCACGAGCGCGGCCTGCGCTTCACGGCGAAAGCGCGTGATCCTTGCGGCATCCCCGTCTGCTGAAATTCCCAGCACCTTCAGCGCGACGATCCGGCCCGCGGAGATCTGCCGCGCCTTGTACGTCGCACGATCTCCGTCACGCCCGAGACTGGCGAGGATTTCAAATTCGCCGAATGTCTGCCCTTCTTGAAGCATACTCCCGCAGAGCGTGCGTCTGCAGCCGAATGGTAGCGAGGCGAAAATCAACGGCGGAGCAAACCGCCCGTAAGATTCACGGCGGGCATTGATGCCGCGCAGCAGCCTTGCTAGCGATGTGACCACGATGAAGACCTCGCTCAACTCGCGGATCGCTGCGCTTATTGCGATACTGTCGTTCGCCGGGAATATGATCGCCGCCGATCGCAAGGAAGCATCAGCCATGTCTGTCGCTGTCGAAATTCACGAGGGCTATTTTGTTTCCAACCAGTTCGAGCCTGATGCTCCGATGTCGTTCGTCGTCGCGACCAATCAGGCGGCGTTCGACAAGGTGTTCGGCGTCGCGATGGTGATGCGTGACCGCTCGCACCGGCTGCCGTCCGCTGCGTTCGAGAAAAAAATCGCCGTCGCGGCGATCCATCGCGGCAAGGCGCTGGTGACCTACAAAGTCGAGAGCGCGAACCTCGACGGAAAGACGCTCGTCATCCGCTACACCGCAAGATCGGAGCCGAGCGCGAGCGCGGAATTTTCCTGCCCGCTGATCCTCTCGGTGCCGAAAGGCGGTTACGATGCCGTGCGATTCATCGAGAATGGAAAGCCGATCAAAACGGTGAACACAGCGCCCGGCACGGCGTTTGAGATTCACTCCGAAAATCCTGAAACAGCAGTCCATGCGACGAGCACGGCGGAGCAGGCAATCTTCACGATTCGGGACGCACGCGGTATCGGCACCGCGACGATCCGAAAGGACGACGGACAGTGGCCGCCGAAGGTGATCGTGCAGGCGCGGCTCCGCGGGCTGGAGAAGTTTGCGATCACGAGCGGCGACGTGACGCTGTCAGCCTCGGTGCTCAGTCACAGCGGGAACCAGCGGCTGCTGCATGTCTGGCGCGACGGAAAGGAAGGCCCGCGATTGGAAAGCGACAGCGAATGGTGGATGGAGATCCGTACGTTCGACGCGGATGGAAAACCGATCACCGGACTGCCGCCGGAGGGCGGCTATTTTGAAATGACGATCCCGAAGGCACTGCTGAACGAAGCGAAAGAAGTGCGACTCGACTGGATTGATTTTTTCCGCTGACGCAGCGCGTGCAGATGGCGGATCCGGAGTTGATTTCGCCTCGGCAACAAAGATGGACAATCCCTCATCGCCGCAGCATCACATTGCGCGAATCCCCATGAAAAAATTCGTCCTGTCCCTCTGCGCGCTTGCCGTCGCGTCCGCGCTCCACGCCGCCGACACGAAGCGCCCGAACATCGTCTTCATTTTTTCCGACGATCACGCGTTCCAAGCGGTGAGCGCATACAACGATCCGCGCAAACTCATCGAGACGCCGAACATTGACCGCATCGCGGAGGAGGGCATGAGGCTGGATCGCTGCCTCGTCACGAACTCCATCTGCGGCCCGAGCCGCGCGACCGTGCTCACGGGGAAATATTCGCACAAGAACGGCTTCTACAACAATTCGAACAGCAAGTTCGACGGCACGCAGGTCACCGCACCGAAGCTGCTGCAGGCGGCGGGTTATCAGACGGCGGTCATCGGAAAATGGCATCTCATCAGTGACCCGACGGGCTTCGATTTCTGGCAGATTCTTCCGGGGCAGGGCGTGTACTACAACCCGCCGATGATCCGCAACGGCGAGCGCATCAAGAGCGAAGGCTACGTGACGGACATCATCACCGATGCGTCGCTCGACTGGCTGAAGAAGCGCGACAAGACGAAGCCGTTCCTCCTCATGTGCCAGCACAAGGCGCCGCACCGCGAGTGGGAGCCCGCGCTGCGCCATCTCGGCCACGACAAGGATCGCAAATACGACGAGCCCACCACCCTTTTCGACGACTACTCGGGCCGCGGCATCGCAGAGCGCGACCAGGACATGACGATCGCGAAGACGATCACACCGAAGGACATGAAGCTCGTCCCCATTCCGCAACAGACACCCGAACAGAGGAAGGAATGGGACGCGTATTACGGACCGCGCAACGAGGCATTCAAAAAGGCGAACCTCACTGGCAGGGAACTTACAAGCTGGCGCTACCAGCGATACATGCACGACTACCTCGGCTGCGTGAAAGCCGTGGATGAGAGCGTGGGCCGCGTGCTAAAGTATCTTGATGACGAGGGCCTCGCGGAAAACACGATCGTGATCTATTCCGCCGACCAGGGATTTTTTCTCGGCGAGCACGGCTGGTTTGACAAGCGGTGGATCTTCGAGGAGTCGCTGCGCGCGCCATTGCTCGTGCGCTGGCCCGGCGTGACGAAGCCCGGCAGCAGCACGCGCGACATCGTTTCCAATCTCGACTTCGCCGAGACTTTCCTCGACGCCGCAGGCGTGCCGGTGCCGAAGGAAATGCAGGGCCGTTCGATGCGCGGCGTGCTCGCCGGAACTCCGCCCGCGGACTGGCGCACGAGTTTTTACTACCAGTACTACGAGTATCCGCAGCCCCACCATGTGCGCCCGCACTACGGAGCGATCACGGATCGCTACAAGCTCGTGCAGTTCTACGGCACCGGCGAGGACTACACGGAGCTGTTCGATTTGGAAAAAGATCCGCACGAGATGAAAAGCGTATTCGGCCAGCCCGAATACGCCGCGACGGAGAAGGAACTCAGGGCTGAACTCTCGCGGCTGCGCAAGGAACTCGAAGTGCCGGAGAAGGACGCGCCGGAGACATTCGGGAACAAGCCGGGCGACGGCGGCGGAAAGAAAGCCGCGAAGTAGCGGGCGATGGCAGTCATCGCTATTTCGCCGCGGACTCGACGCGCACGACCTTGAAGCCCGCCTTTTCGAGCAGCGTGAGAATGCCGGTCTCTCCGAGGAGGTGCCCCGCTCCGACGGCGAAGAAGAATGCCTTGTCCGGCTCCGCTTTCATTTTCGCAACCGCGCGTTCGACCATGCGACGGTTGCGTTCCGTGAGCAGAATCCGGATGAATTTTTCGCCGACGGCCTTGTCGCTCGATTGCATGAAACTGTTCAGCCATGCGTCCACGGCGGCGAGGTCGCCGCTCACGTAGGCCGTCGTCATTTCCGTGGTGGGATCCGTGCCGGCCTTGCGCTTCTCTTTGATCAGCCGCAGCGAATCGCGGAGCATCGTGATCTGCTCCGCAGTCGTGAACCCGTTTAACACCGCGATCTGCTCGGCCATTGTTTCCAGTCCCGCCGTTTTTTTCCCGAGCGCGCTGGCGCGGCTGGCGAGAAGCATATCGAGCGGAGCGCGACCGGGATTCTTCATCTGATCCTCCAACATGCCGACCATCTCGGTAGCGTAGATGATTTTCATGCGCTCGATCAATTTCGGACCGAGCGATGGCATGATGCGTTCATACTCGGCCTGGATCTCGCCAAGGAGATCCGCGGGCAGCAGATCGGCGAGCTTTGCTCCGTCGGGAAGGAACATATCCTTCGCCGCCGCGGCCATCGTTTCGGGATTGAACGCAACCTCTGTCAACAGGACATCGCTCGCTGTGATCGCCGCATCCACCGGCGGATCAATTTTCGCGACGGCAGGATTTGCAAGGTGGATCGTGCCGAAGACGTATGAGGGCTTCGCGCCTTCGATCCGCCACAGGAGCGGCTTCTGCTGGACGACGGAAGACTTCTCCTCCGCCATCACGCGAAAATGGAACGCAAGGAAACATGTGATGATCCAACGAAGGAGGGGGTTCATGGGTCGTATCGTGCCGCGGAGGCAGCGGTGGAACAAGGCGCGAAAAATGCGGACGTGCATTTCCGATGGCACACTGGGCTTGGCGACACCTGGCGAGTGTGCGTCTCCACAAGGCGCCCTGCGCAGTCGGGATCGCGCGGCTTGATGCAAGCGGCAATGCACGCCATGTTGCGTACCACCTGCCATGAGTTCATTGCACGACGACACGCCGCTGGGTGCGAAATTTCAGATGCTGCGTCGGCACGTCGCCGGAAATGCGGATGGGTT
Organism: uncultured Spartobacteria bacterium; assembly: GCA_903882875.1. Classification (GTDB taxonomy): domain Bacteria; phylum Verrucomicrobiota; class Verrucomicrobiia; order Chthoniobacterales; family Chthoniobacteraceae; genus SXWH01. The sequence goes on from CAIRYQ010000098.1 coordinate 9,583, forward strand.
CGTGTGCATCCTCGACCTGCGGCGTTCGCATAGTCACGGGGCGACATTTTCAGTCGGACAATTGCTTTCCGCCATCCTGCTCCTCACACTCGCGGCGCTCTGTGTGAACGTCTGGCTCTCCATGCAGCCCGAACCTGCTCCGCGTCGCGAGAGTGACGCTGTACAGATTTCCGAATCAGAATCTCCTCCAGACATTTCACCCGCCGCCGATTTCCCACCGACACATCCGAACTGACCATGAAACCGATCCGCAGCCTTCTCGTCGTCCTGCTCCTCACCTTCCGCGCAGGCGCGGAGCCGATTGATGATTATCTTTTTCCACCCGACCTCATCGTGCGTGCGCAGGACGAGGTGAAGTTGACCGACGAGCAGCGCCAGCATCTCCGCGATGCGACGGACAAGATGGACGCGCGCTTCCGTGAACTTCAGGTGCTGCTGAAAAAGGAGACCGACGCATTTGTCGCGCTCGTGAAAGAAGGGCATGTGGACAGCACCGCCGCGCTCGCGCAGCTCGACAAACTCCTCGATGGCGAACGCGAGATGAAGAAGGCGCAGATCGGATTCATGCTCGCGATCAAGAACGAACTCACACCCGAGCAGCAGGCGAAGCTCACGGCCTTCCGCAAGACGCAGGGACTGGACCGCGGCTTGATGGATGAGTTCCAAAAACGGATCGTGGCGAAAGCCCAGCGCGTGAAGGACGGCGTTGAAAAGCTCGCCGCAAACGGAGGCGATCCCGGCCCCGTCGCAGCCGTGATGGAGGAAGTCCGCACATTCATGGAGAAAGGCAAACCAAAGGAGGCCGAGGCTGCGATCGATCGCGCGCTGAAGCTGCTCGGCGAAAGCAAGTGATGTGTCTCCGATGAAACTCACCGTCCGCAAATCGGCGGGCATTCACGAACCGGGTGCTCTTGACGTGGTAGCGAGCGGTGATGCGGAGGCGCTGCTGTTTGATCTCGCGTGAAAAAATCTGCCGCACGGCCGACGCGAAGTCCGCTCGATTCGTCAGAGCCGTTGCATCAAAAAGCGGGTGGAACAGGGCGGCAGCGCGGAGCCGTGGCTGTGACGCATTTTATTTCGCTGCCGGTTTTTTTACGACGCGCGGCTTGGGCACCCAGTCACCGGTGATCGTGACAGGCGTGCCGGGCTCGACCCATTCGTAGAAGCGTTTCGCCGGATTGTCGCCATCGGTCGGCAGGCGGACGCAGCCGTGGGAGGCGGGAAAGTCGGGCACGTAGGAAAATCCGTGGATGAAGTAGTGGCCGTTCACCTGAACGCTCCACGGCATCGGTGCGTTGTTGAAAAGCCGCGAGTAGTGCATGCGTTCCTTGATCCCGGCGTTGAACTCTCCTGACGGCGTCCTCCATCCTGCGCGCCCGGTACTCACGCGGCTCTGGATCACGATGCGCTCGCCCTCATAGGCAAAAAGTATCTGCTGTGTCTTGTCCACGACGACGCGCTTTTCTTCCGCGGGCGGCACGACCGGAGGAGGCACGGCGGCGGGACTTTCCGTCTGCGCAAATGCGGGCGTCACGAACATGGAGAGCACGATGACAAACGGGAGCAGGCGTCGGCTTCTCCGTGCAGACGGGCTCGGTCTTTCAGTTTGGGGTGTCATGAGTTTGGTGAATTTTCCGCAAAAATTCGGCGCGAATAAGAGGCCGGAAAACACACAAGCCTCCCGGCGCTTTCGCACACCGGGAGGCTGTGGTGAATTTTTTTGGCTTCACGCGGTTTCCGCGCGGACTGCCGTGCTGCTAGAACTGGAGCCTGAAGCCGCCGGAGACGTTGTTGGACTGGAGGTTCTGGCCGAACTGGCCGTCGTAATAGACGAAGGTCGAGAGGAGGTCGTTCCAGACGATGACGAACCCGGCGCTGGCCAGCACGCTGTCGCGGCCGACGGTGGTGCCGGCCACGGTGAACGGCGTGCCGCCGAGCGTGGCGAAGTTCGAGGTGATCGAGGAGCCGGTCGCTCCGAATTCGTGCTGCCAGGCCACCCGCAGTTCGGGCCGGAATATCTTGCTGCCGATGTGACCATCGTAGTAGGCGCGCACTCCGAGCGAGGATCGCTGGCTCTCGGTGGTGTTGCCCGCGATGGTCAGCGGGGCGAAGGCTCCGGCTTCGGTGAACCCGTCCAGCCTCATGTTCGTGTACTGGTAGCTAGCGACGGGACCCACGGTCAGGGCGCCGAATTTCCAGTCGTAGCCAGCACCGATCTTCACATCAAGCTCCGAGCCGTTGGGGCTGCCGGTGGCGACGGTGTTGTTGGGCGTGACGCGCTTGGTCTTATAACTGTTCAGCCCGCCGGTGACCGAGGCGTCCACATGGAGGCCCTGATTGAACCAGGTGCCGTAGAGTCCGACACGTCCGCCGTCCACGTCGAGGCTGCCGCCGTTGGCCAGGCTCGCGGTGGTGTTGGCGTAGCCAAGGCTGAGGCCGACTGCGAAGTTGCCCGTGACCCGGTAGTCAATGCCCGCGGTGACTCCGCCGGTGGTGAGGTTGTAGCCCGCCGCGTTGGTCGTGCTGCCGATGTGAGTGAACTCGCCCGAGCCGGTGAGGAACATGCCCCACTGGTCGTTGCTCGGCGGCGCGATTTCCTTGCTGCGCGTGCCGCGCGGGCCGTTGTTCCCGCCGAGGAAACGCGTGCCGCCGTCCGCAGGCGCGGCTGCGATTCCGCCGCCGCCACCAGCCTGGTTGCGGATGTCCTCCATGCGGTGATCCAGGTTGTTCCCGTAGATGTTCGAGAGGGCGACGCCGAGGTGGAAGATGGAGGTCAGTTCCTCGGGCGCGATCTTGTCGAGGTTGCTCTTCAGCGTGGCCAGCGGCTGCGTGTCGAGGAAGCTGAGTTCCTTGACGACGCCGGTCTTGAACAGGTTCTTCGCGGCGACGCTGTCGAGCGCGCCGGCCACGGTGATCTGGTTGGGCGTGAAGCCGAGCTGGCCGGAGAGCGCCTTGAAGGATCCCTGCATGGCCTCGAGTGTCACGGTCGTGAGGTAGAGGTTCACCGTGGGCACCAAGAGCGGGGTGTTGCTGAATGCCGCAAGGCCGGTGATGTGCGAATTCGGAACCGGCGTGCCGTTCACAGATCCGCCGTTCACGCCGCCGGTAGCGATGGCCAGATTCACCTTGTCGCCGGGTGCGAGCAGGTAGCCATTCTGCTGGACGAGGGCCAGCGTGCCCGCAACGCTGTTGAAGCCTGCAGTGCCCGTGGTCTTGAACTGGTCATGGTTCACGCCGGGGGTGGTGCCGCCGACCAGCGCGACGACCGTGCCGCCGTTGATGTTGATGTTGCCGTTGCCGATGTCCACGATCAGCGGACCGCCGGCCGTCATCAGCGTACCGTTGTTCACGGTGAGGTTGCCCGAGCCGAGACCCTTCGTGTTGCCGACGGCGAGCGTGCCCGCGTTGAGCGTCGTGCCGCCGGTGTAGGTGCTCGCGCCGTTGAGCGTGAGCGTGCCTCCGGTGGTCTTGACGAGCGCACCCTTGCCGTTCGCCGTGCCGCTGTCCACGATGGCCCCGTTGAACGTGCCGGCGTTCACCGTCAGCGTCCCGGCGGCTGTTGCAGCGGCCCCGTTGTAAACGCTGTCATCCAACCGAATCGTGCCCGCACCGGTGAGGGTTGCGATGGTCTGGTTCAGACCCGCGAGATCCAGCGTGCCGTTGACGAGGACGTTGACGGTCGGCGCAATCTGGTTGTTCGCCGCGTTCGGGTTTCCGTTCGCACCCACACGGCTGGTGCCCTGCACGAGCGCACCTGCATCAATCTGCAAGGGGCCCGAAATCGCCACACCCGCTCCGCCCTTGTCCAGCGAGACGTAGCCGCTGCTCACCCGGGTGAGGCCGGTGTAAGTGTTCGCCGTGTCCGTCGCGGCACCCGAGCCGATTTGCGTGAAAGTGTTGCCGGTGAAGGTCAGCCCGTTGCCTGCGGTGGCCTGGCCAATCTTGCCCGTCAGGTCGAGGAACCCGCCCTGCGTGTTAATCGTCACATTCGCCGCGCCGAGCGTCACCGCCCCGCTGAATGCCACGCCGTCCACAGTGGACGCCGGGGCCACTCCACCGACCGGCAGCGGGACGACCGCAGTGCCAGCGACATTGAAGCCGGCGTTGAGCGTGACCGCGTTGCTGATCGTGCGGGACTGCCCGAGACCGGATGCCGTCGTCGTGCCGATGGTGACGCCGCCAGGGGCCGCATTGTTGGACGCGTTGATCGTCAGCGTGCCGACTCCCACAGGGCCTGCGGTCGGCGGGCCGCCCACAGGGCCACCGGTGCTGCTGTTGTTGATGTTCAGCCGTCCACCGTTGAGCGTGGTGCCGCCCGAGTAGGTGCTCGTGTTGCCCGTGAGGGTGAACGCGTCCGCGCTGTTTTTCACCACGCTGCCGATCCCGGTGATCGTGCCGGCAAATGCGGTGTTGCCGCCGGCCACGTTTGCCACGCCGAGCGTGAGCGTGTTGCCGTTGAGCGCCACCGTCGTCGGTCCGACCGCACCGGCATCCGAGAGCGTGCCGATGGTCTCGCTGCTGGTCAGCGCGAGCGTGCCGGCACCCAGCGCATTCGGCGCGATGAGAATCGCACCCGCCGTCGGCGTTCCCACGCTGGGATCCTGAATCGCGCTGCCGCCCGCAAGAGTGAGCGTGCCGTTGAAGATGGTCGTCAGCCCCGTGTAGGTGTTCGTGCCGCTCAGGGTCTGGTTGCCCGCACCGGTCTTGAAGAGCGAGAGCTTCCCTCCCGCCGTCGTGCTGTCCTGGAGCACGCCGGAGAAGTTCGTGTTGGTACCGTCACCTCCGGTCGTCAGCGTGGCCGCAGTCGCCGTGCTGTTCTGCACGGTGCCAGCGCCCGCAAGCGAGCCGATGCCCACATTGAAGCCGCCGATGTCCAGCGTGCCAGGCGCACTCACCGTGACCGCCGAATTCGTGCCGAACGCTCCCGGCCCGGTGCCGCCGATCCCCGCGCCGTCCGCGATGCCCGCCAAGAGCGTGCCGCCATTGACGGTCGTCGTGCCTGTGTAGCTGTTCGCGCCAGACAGTGTCTGCGTGCCAACACCGACCTTGATCAGGGAAAGGGTGCCTGTCCCATTTTGGATCACGCCGCTGAATTTCGTTGAGGTGCCATCGCCGCCTGTCGTAAGCGTTCCGGCACCGCCACTGCTTTGCACAAGGCTCGACGCGCCGCCGCCCGCCAGCGAGCCGATGCCCACGTTGAAGCCCGCGATGTCGAGGATGGCGTTCGCATTCACGGTCACGGCGGACTTGTTACCAAATGCGCCGTTGGTGGTCGCACCCAGACCGCCTGCGTCGCTGACGCCCGCCTGCAGCGTGCCGCCGCTCACCAGCGTCGCGCCCGTGTACGTGTTCGCTCCGGAGAGGATCTGCGTGCTCGTCTCGTCCTTGGTGATGCCGCCTGTGCCGCTGATGACTCCCGCAAAATTCGCATTCGCGGTGCCGTTCGTGTCCGGCGCGGTGCCAAAGCCGATCGTCAGAGTATTCGCCCCAAACGTGACTTGCGAGCTCGCCGCGCCAACGAGTGAGGCGATGGACTGGTTTGCACCGGCCGGGTTCAGCACCGTGCCGCCGATGTTCAGCACCGAGGAGCCGAGGCCGGAATCATCCATGGTCACCGCAGAGCGGCCGTTTGCGGTGGGCAGGCCGTTGGCCACCCCCACATTGAGGACGCCGAGACCAGCTCCGTTTGTGCTGCGGATGAAGGTCTGGCCGTTGTAAGTATTGGCGATGTCCTCATTCACGGTCGTGCTTTGCACGATGAGGTCGGAATTCGCAGCCGCCCCCGTGATCCCCGCGGTGCGGATGTTGATCGTGCCGCCCGCAGCGGTGCCACCGAGCGTGAGGTTCACCCCGTTCTTGTTGATGCCGCCGGTGAGCGTGAGCGTGCCGCCATTCGCATTAATGGTTGAATCTGTCTGCGCCGTGATCGCACCGCGGTAGGTGGCCGTGCCGCCTGCGGCGACGGTGAGTGCGCCGGGCGCGGCAGCACCGGTGCCCGCGCCGTTGATGTTCAGCGCTTCGAGGGGGACATTCACCCCGTTCGCCAGCAGGAGCGAAGCGCCATTTGCGACCGACGTGCCCGCCGCGGTGTCGCCGCGGTGTCGCCGAGCGCGATATTGTTGCCAGCGACCAGGATGCCGCCGTTGATCTGCGTCGCGCCGTTGTAGGTATTTGCGGCGTTGAGCGTGAGCGTGTTCGTGCCGATCTTCGTGAGCGTCACTCCCACGCCGCCCGCGACGGTGTTCGTGAGCGTGATGTCGCCTGCGGTGCTGCCGATGCTGCTGCTGCTCTGCAATGTCACTGGGCCGGAATAGGTCGAGGCCGTCGCGTTCGTGTTCGTAAGCACGCCGTTGCCGCCGACTCCGGTGCCGTTGAGGTTCAGCGGCGAGGCAAAGGTCGGGCTGGTGCCGTTCAGGTCGAGCGTCGCGCCACCGATCACGGTCACTGCGGACGAGGAGCCGAGGGCCGTGTTGCTGCCGAGCTGGAGCGTGCCGGCCTGCACATTCGTCGCGCCGGTGTAGCTGTTGTTGCCGCTCAGCGTGGTGACGCCCGTGCCGACTTGGTTAAAGACGCCCGTGCCGCTGATGTTGTTCGCAATGGTGATGGCGTCGCTGCGGTTGATGGTGAGGATTGCGTTATTCGTCACCGCGCCGCCGTTGCCGAGGGTGCCCGTGGTGCCGCCCGCGCCGACCTGCAGCGTGCCTCCACTGATCACCGTCGTGCCCGAGTAGGTGTTCGTATTCGTGAGAATCGTCGTGCCCGTGCCGCTCTGGACGAGGTTCAGCGTGCCGACTGAGTTGGAGAGCACACCCGATAGCGTGTTCGTATTCGCTGAGCTCACTTGGAATGTCCCAGTCCCGCTAAAATTGTCGATGTTGTTGGCAAGAGTGTTGTTTGCCGCGGTGCCGATATTCACCAATACGACCGTACCGCCATTTCCTATCTCCACTACATTCGCAGTAGTCCCGACGGACCCCACTGTGGTCGCCGTGCCGATCTGTAGGGTGCCATTGCTCGTGGCGCCGACCCCCCCGGTGAAAGCGTTGTTCGCATTGGCCAGGATCAAAGTGCCGGTTGCGCTGACGGCGGCAACCTGAATCCTGCCCGCTCCGTCGGTGATCTGGCCGGTCAGGGTGTTCGTCGTACTCGAACCGTTGTCCCACACAAGGGATACAACCCCGAAGCCACCAGCCCCGGTGATGTTGTTGGCAAGGATGCCACCGGAAACATTCACCAAATCGAGTGTGCCATTCCCGCCACCTCCGCCGAGCGTGATGACGTTCGTGGCGATGTTCTGGCCGGCCGTCGCCGCCGCGGTAGTCGTGCCGACCTGCAAGGTGCTGTTATTGGAGACCGTAGTGCCAGTCTGGTAGCCGTTGATGTTCGCCAGAATGGTCGTACCGCCCGCATTCGCGACGAATTGGCCCGAACCGTCTATCTTCCCCGTGAAGGTCTGCGAGGTGCCGGTGCCGACGGTGCCCGCCATGCTCAGCACCGTGCCGTTGTTCGTCACATCATTCGTGAAAGTACCGCCCGTGACGAGGTTCACCGCCAGTGTCGCGCCGCCGTCCACAATCACCGGGACGGATGCTGCAATCGAGGAACCCGCCGTGGCCCCGTCGCCGATCTGAAGCGTGCCCCCGTTCACGCGCGTCTGGCCAAAATACGTGTTGTTCCCCGTGAGGATCTGCGTGCTCGCGCCATCCTTGAAGATGCCGCCGTTGCCGCTGATCACGCCAGCGAAGGTCGTCGTGCCGGCAGCCGTACCGATTGTCAACGTGTTCGAGCCGAGCTTGACTATCGACGATGCCGCACCCGTGAGCGAGGCGACGACCTGGCTGGCACCGGCGATGTTCAGAGTGGATCCGCCCAGTCCCGAATCATCCATGATCACCGCGGAGCGCGCAGGCGCGCCAAGATTGGGATCCGGCAGCGCGCCGGCGACATTCGCGTTCAGGATGCCGGTGCCGGCGGTGGCCGTGCTCCGGATGAAGGTCTGCCCGTTGTAAGTATTCGCGGCATTCAGATTCGTCGTCACACTGTCCACGATGAGGTCGGAATTGGCCGCCGCACCGGAGATGACCGAATTGACGTTAATCGTGCCGAACGCATTGCTCGCGGTGAGGCCGCCGAGCGTCAGGTTCACGCCGTTCTTGCTGATGCCGCCCGTCAGCGTCAGCGTGCCATTGTTCGCGGAGATGGTCGCGTCGGTTGCCGCGATGATCGCCCCGGCGTATGTGTTGTTCCCGCCGCCGGTCCCATTGGAGAGCGCACCGAGATTGCCCGCGCCACTGGCCGCACCTTTGCCGTTAATCGTCAGCGCCTCGCCGGTGATGTTGAGACCGGTGACGATGGCACCAGTCCCACCCCCGGTGCCGCCGCCAAGCTGCAAGGTGGCCGTGCTAGCGGCATTCGATCCCACGACTGTGCCGCCAACCGTCGAGCCCAGCGCCGTGTTGCTCTCGACGCGCAGCACCCCGCTGTTCACAGTGGTCACACCGTTGTAAGTATTGGCTCCGAATATTTCCATGACTGCAGGGCCGCCGCCCGCATCGGCAGCCGTCTGATTGAGGGTGATGCCGCCATTCTGGATGATCGCGCCGATCTGCAAGTCACCATTCGCACCAAACGTTCCCTGCGCGGCGATGTTGAAAGTGCGCGTCGCACCGCCGAGATCGAGGGCACCGCCTCCTCCGAAGAAGTTGATATTCTGGCTGTGACCACCAGTACCAGGCGCGGTGGTATTGCTCACGACACTGACATTGCCTGTAAGCGTGAGCGTCGCACCGCCGAGGTTGATTGAGGAGAAACTGCTCGGCTCAGTGAAATTCAGGGCGCTGATGGACTGGTTGTTGCCGTTCAGATTCACCTGGATCCCAGCGCTGGTTCCGGCAGCGTTTCCGATATTGAGGACCGTTCCCACCGGAATTGCATTGACCGCGCCGAGAGAGAGGGTGCCGTTGAACACGTTCGTCGGCCCGCCGTACGTGTTCGCCCCGGTCAGCGTGAGCGTCGCAGCCCCACCCGCGCTGTCGAGCGTCAGCGAGCTTCCCGCCCCGGAGACGACGCCGGCAAAGGTCGAGGATGAAGTGCTCGTATAATTCAGACTGCCCGCAAGCGTGCCAGATCCGCTTAACGTGCCGCCGCTCACCGTGAGACCGCCATTGGCCGTCACCGTGCCTGCATTCAAGGTCGCCCCGCCGTCGAGCGTGAGGGCGTTGGTGACGATGAGGTTCCCCGTGCCATTTTTGATCAAGCCGCCGGAACCCGAGACCGTGCCACCGAGCGTCGTGTTGCTGGCACCGGCGACCGTCAGGGTCTGGCCATTCAAATTCACGTTCGCGGTGATATTGAACGCCGCCGTGTTGGCCGTCCATGCTTGCGACGTGCCGAGGGTGAGGCCCGTGCCGCCAAAGGTGAGCGTCTGCAGGAACGCGCTGTTGTTCGTGATGCCGGCGGCGGTGTTGATCGTCAGGGCATTGCCGCTCGTCGTCACAGCCGCGCCCTTGGCCGCACCCCAAGTCATGGAATTGACACTCGTCAGGGTATCGTTATTAGAAAAGATGAAAGCCGTCGCATCATTGAAATTGAGGGCGTCGCCATTGTTCGGCGGGTTGGGGTTGCTGGTCCAGTTGAGGCCCTGACTCCAGTTGTTCGTGCCGCCGAGATTAGTGTAGTTGTCGGTGGCCGCTCCAGCGGTGCCGAGCCCGGCAAGCCCGACGAGCGCGCTGATGGAGGCTGCGAGGATGCTGCGGCGAAGCGTGACCTTGCGGGCCTTGCGATTCGTGCGGAGGGAGACGGTGGTGGCTTTGGTGATCTTCATGGCTGGGTGTTTGGGATAAAGTTGGGGTTTCGGACGAGGAAGCGGTGGGCTGGTGGTTCTGGAACGGAGTCTGCTCTATGCGATGGGGAGGAACTATTTGCCTGCCGGTCCGGCAAGCTGTCGCACGCCACGGCGCGCACGATGGACTGTGTGGTATGTGTTCACTGGTCCTGTTTCTTGCGGCGTCGTTTCCGGTTTCAGCCCGTTCGTCAACATGATTTTTCGTATTTTTTTGCCGAAGGTGATTCTGACAAAGCGGATGGCCCATCCTGTCTTTTTCATGCCCATCCGGTTGGATGACAATCAGAGGAAGAATGGAAGCAGGAAGGCAGGAAAAGAGTGGCGGAGGCTCACCTTCCTGCCCTCCTGATCCGCTTTTTTCCAAGCAACCCGTGAGGCGACCGGAGCGGCACGTAAAATTTTGGGGGCCTCGGGCTCGCGCGCGCGTGTGTGTGCGCGGGCGCGCACGCGGGCGCAGGCGCGCCCGCGCTCCTGTTTTTGCGCCTGCGCCTACGCGAGCGTGGAAAAGTTCCCCGCCACCAACGCCGAAAGTACGCTGCGGAATTCCCGCGGATTCGCACGGGGATTTTCCATGCCTCTCCGGTTTGTTGACAACGCTGCGGGAAATCATGGCGAAAATAGCCCAGCGATTCATCGCTGGGAAAATGGTCCGACGAGCAAACCAAGTCCCGCAGGGACGGAAGAACCGGCTCTGTCGTCCCCTACGGGACTTTGTCCACTTCACTCCGCAAACCCAGCGATGAATCGCTGGGCTATTGTCAAAGCCGCTTTGTCAACAAACCGGAGAGGCATGAGTCAAAGTGCGGCTGTTATCCGATGATGGCGCGGCAGCGCCGGCGGTGCGCGTCGCTCCGCGCGCTTCGGCGTGGATTGCAAGGATTGCTCGCAGTCGGAGGAAACGCGCGCGGAGCGACGCGTTCCACCGAGGAACGATCCCCGAACCATAGCGACATTCCCTATTACTGAGAATGCTCCAATCTTATCCTGAATCGCTTTCGCGTTCCGCGTTCCTGCGGCACGGGATTAATATGAGGAGTAAGAAGCCGAATGAGAACATGGCCGGCGCGCCCCTGACAGCGGCTCACTGATCAGCAGCCTGCTAAAACTCCGCGTAAACAAACTCCGGGGTTTCAAAATTTCCGCGCCCGTACATCGCCAGGAGCACGGCGATGATCGCGAGATAGTAGAAGACCAGCGCGACCGGTTTCACGCGAGGGTGCGCGTCGAGCCACTTCTGCGCAAACGCGATCACGCCGCGAGCCGCCTCTCCACGTCGGCGACCATCTTGGCCGGCGTCGCCCACGCGTCGCGGTCGAATTCCGCGGGGGAAATCTCCACGTTCAGCTCCTGCTGGAGGGCCACGATGAGTTCCACGGTCTTCATCGAGTCGAGAATTTGGAGGTCGTAGAGCGCGAGGTCGGGGTTCGTGCGCACCTCCGCGGTGTCGGCGACGCGCGCGAGGACTTCGATGACTTGGTCGTGGATTGCAGTGGCCATGGGGATTTTCGCGAGATTGCAGGACTCATGCCCGCTATTTGCGGGACTTCTGCGGCTGGTGGTAAAAATCGTCAAGCACCTTGTTGAAGAGCATCCAGCCGCGCTCGCCGGGATGGTCGGAAGTGTCGGCGAAGAAAGTCGGGTCGTCCTCGTACTGGCTGAAGTACACGAGCTCGATGCCGTATTTCCCCGCGAGCCGGTTCAGCTCCGTGCCGTAGGCTTTGCGCGCCCCGGCGGAGACGCCTTCGGCCTCGAGATCGGTCCCGTGCAGCGGCATCGAAAGCAGCAGTGCGTCGGCGTGCAATTCCTTCAGCGTGCGCAGGAGCAGCTCGAAATCCTCCCACTCGTCGGCAGCCTTGAGGATGCGCAGAAAATCCGCGTCGTGCGAACCCTTCGGACGCTTCGTGAGCCGAGGCGCGATCGGCGGGCGCACCGTTTTCACCTTCACGTTCGTCCGGCGCAGGATCTCCTTCCAGTTCAGCCCCGGGATAATGCCCGGCTTGGGGTTGTTTTCTTCGATGCTTTCCGCGATGTGCAGCCCGGCCTCGATGTGATCCTGCGCGCGGCCGACGGCATTTGCCAGCTTGCCCAACGGCCACACCGCCGCATGGAGCGCGCTGTCCAGAAAGGTGCCGCCCGCGAGCCGGCGTACGCCGAAGTCGAGCGTCCAGTTGGCATCAATCGTCTCCGGGTACTCGATCATCCGGCGCGCGGCGGCGCGCTTCAGATCCGTGCTCAGGTGCGTGCTGTATACGACTTCCATCGCCTGAAGCGCGCTGAAATTTCCCTCGTAGTAGCCCTCGTTCACCTTCTCGGATAGAAAGTAAGTGGGTGAAATCGTGAACGCGACTTTGCGCCCCTCGATGTATCGCCCGAGCGAGGCGATTCTCTGCATGATCGTCAGCGAGGCCGCGCCGGGCTTGCCCACTGGGAACGCCTGGAAGCCCGTCGGATATTGCTCAAAAAAATCGCCGGCCTTGCCATGCACCGTCGAGACCAGCTCCGAGCTGCCGTAAATCACGAGCAGGTCCGGCTGTGTGAAAGCGGTCTTCTGCAAGGCGACGCCCTGGAGCTTCAGATCGCCGAACTCCGTCGCGAAACTGTGGATGTAGCGTTCCTCCGCCCTCGTACACAGCAGCACCGCGACAAGCGCTGCCACAAACGACAGCGCCACGGCGATGCCGAATGCACGAAGATGATGTCGCGTGGATGGGGCGCTCACGGGAGGGAAATTGGAGGTTCCCGCCAAGCTCAACGATGCACGGCGCGTGTCAACTCTTTCACTGATGCGCGGCGGCGTCCATCATCCGGATGCCAGTGCGCCGGACACACGGACCAAACGGGCGGCGCGCAAAAAAAACGCATCGCGGAACGCTGGGCGACCACGCACAACGGACGCGAACTGCATTCATGAAAATCCGCCCTCTCCTCTTCCTCGCATTCCTCGCAGCGACACCCCTGGCGCGCAGCGCGGAGGCGCCGGGTACGCTCTCGGCCGTGCTCCAGTCGTTTGTGGAAAAGAAAATCGCCGCCGGAGTCGTGGTGCTCGTGGCGGACAAGGACGGCGTGCTCGCGCTCGACAAGGCCGGCTTCGCGAGCCTCGCGAACAAGACGCCGATTCGCGACGACGCGGTGTTTTGGATCGCCTCTATGAGCAAGTCGCTCACGGGCGCCGCGCTCATGATGCTCGTGGATGAGGGGAAGGTGAGCCTCGACGATCCGGTGGAGAAATATCTGCCGGAGTTCAAGGGGCAGATGGTCGAGGCTCCAGGCATCGAGATGCATCCGCCCGCGCATCCGATCACCGTGCGCGAGATCATGAGCCACACGAGCGGCCTCGTGCTCGCGAGCGAGAAGACTTTGAAACACACTCAAGTTCTCGCGGACGACGTGCGCGAATACGCGAAGCAACCGCTCCGGCAGGAGCCGGGGACGAAATACGAATACAACAACTGCGGCATCAACACCGGCGGACGCATCATCGAGGTCGTGAGCGGGATGAGCTACGCGGACTTCATGCAGAAGCGGCTCTTTGATCCGCTCGGCATGAAGGACACGACGTGCTGGCCGAACGAGGAGCAGGCCGCGCGGCTCGCGCACACGGCGCGCTTCACCGAGGACAAAAAGGATCTCGTGGAGATCGTGCAGGACGCAAACGTGAAGCCCGAGCACATCCTGAAATTCAGCGGCGGCGTGCCGGTGCCGAAGGCCATCACGGGCGACATGGGCTTCGGCATTTCGTTCGACTACGGCAAACGCTACGCGATGCCCGCGGGCGGCTACTTTTCCACGGCGCAAGATCTCGGGCGCTTCTGCCGGATGCTGCTGCGCGGCGGCGAACTCGACGGCAAGCGCTACCTTTCCGAGAAGGCGGTACGCACGATGAGTTCACCGCAGCTCGGCGATGTGAAAATCAACGCGCAGGAAAGCTACGGCGTCGGTGTTTCGCTGAAGCTCACCGACGAGGAAGGCCCCACGCCCGGCAGCTTCGGCCACCGCGGCGCGCGCCGCACTGCGATGTGGATCGATCCGAAGAACGGCCTCGCGATGGTAATCCTCGTCGAGAGGTTCGACATGCCCGGCGAGCAGCAGAAGGTGATGTATGGCGACTTCATGAAAGCCGCCGTGAAGGCGTTCGGGAAACCGGCGCGGTAGGGCAGTGCCGCTGCGGGCGCGGTGAGCCCTGCGTTCACACGTGCTCCCACTCGCCGAATGTCGCAGCCTGCCCGCACGGTTCGCCCTGCTCGGTGACGAGATTCCATACCGTCGCGCGCGAGATGCGGAAGCGGCGGCCCGTCCTCGAAATCCGCACGCCGGAGTAATCGTCAATGAACCCGTGCTCCGTCACCGCCGCCAGCAGCCTCGCGCGCTCTTCGCGCACGGGCGCTTCCGCCGTCAGCCGCGACGGCGTCCGCGTCAGCTCCTCCCACGTCATCTCCCAGAGTTTCAGCGCCGCGGCATTGCCGTAGTTCAGCACCGGGTCGGCCTCCGTCCCGTGCGACACGATCACAAACGGCGCATCGAAAAGATTCCGCGCGAGCCCGAGCGGATTGAACAGCCCTGGCAGCAGCTCGCGTCCTGTGAAGCGCCGGAAGCTCCGCGCCAGACACGCGGAGTGCGCGATGATTTCCCGCCGCTGCCAGACACCGGTCATTTCTCGCTGCCCTTGTCCGTGCGGAACGGTCGCAGCGGCAGCCCGGCGGCATTCTCCACGCTGAGCAGCGGATTGAAAGCCCACGCGTATCGCACGGCCGCGGGCGCGGCGATTTGGTCATTCCACAGCACGATCTCCTGCCCTTCAATTCTGCCCTGCGCCCACTGCCAGTCGCCGTCGGCGGACTTGATCGCAAATCCTCTCAGCCCGTCCTTTCCGCGCAGCCGCAATCCGTCCGCGTGATCAAACTTGATCCGCACTTTGTTCCCTTCCACCGCATGACTCCTGAACGCGGGGCTGTGGACGAGTCCGGGCTGGCCGTAGAGATTGTTCAGCGCGAGTCCGGCGAGCCGTCCGCCGAGCTGCTTCTTGTCGGGGAAATGCGCCTCGTAATTCGGCTTGTCAATGCCCTGGTCGAGCGAGGCCGCGACATCGGTGTGCGGCAATTCGAGCGCGCCCTGCTGCGCCTCGCGGATGAGGCTCATCGGGTTCGGCTCCACGGGCGCTTCCTGCGGTTTGCGATAGTTCTGCATTTCCACGTAGTAGAAAGGCAGCGTGTCGTCGTGAAAATGAGCGCGCCACGCCCGGATGAGCGTCTTCACCAGTTCGCCATACTCCTGCGGATTGCCGAAATTGCCGTCGCCCTGGAACCACAGAACGCCCTTCAGCGAGTAAGGCTCCAGCCCATGCACCATGCCGTTGTAAAGGCGCGAGGGCATGTTCGAGTTGCCATCGGCGAGCACCGGCTTGCTGACGAGATTTTGCCGCTGCAACTCGGGCGTGGGAAAACGCGCGGTCCACGCGGCCATGTCGGTTTCACATTTCGCTTTGATCTCCGCACCGACGCTGTCGAGCTTCGCCTTGTAACGCGCGATCGTCGCGGGGCCGGCGGGCGACGCTTCGAGTTCGGGCCGCGGCGTCCACGGCTCGATCGCCGTGCCACCGATCGCCGTGTTGATCACGCCGACCGGGACGTGGAGCTTGTGATGCAGCGCCACGGCAAAATTCCACGAGAGGGAAAAGCACGCGCCCACCGTGTCGGGTGCGGCGACAATCCAACGGCCGGTCACATCGTCGAGCGGCGAGTCGGCGCGCTTGGCCGATACTGCGAAATAACGCAGCGCACCGTTCGCCGCAGTCGCATCGTTCTGCGCGGCAGAGAGGATTTCCGGCGAAGTGGATTCGTTCGGATTCCGCCCTACCGACGTGAGCAGATACGACATGTTTGACTGCCCGCTGCACAGCCACACCTCGCCTGCGAGCACATCGGTGACTCGGATCGGTCCTTCGGTTTTCGTTCGCACCGTCAGCTCGCCCGCAGTCCCCGCCTGCACCGGCGGAAGCTGTCCGCTCCATCGCCCATCACCGGCTGCCTTGAAAGTGATGCTCTCCGCTTTTCCATCCTTTGCGGCGAAGCTCACCGCAACCTCGTCTCCCGGCGCGGCCCAGCCCCAAACCGCCACCGGCTTGCCCGCCTGAATCATCGCGTGATCACTGAAGACCGCAGGCAACCGGAGGGCTGCATTTGCGCAGTGCGCAGAAAAAACGCCGAGCGCGCAGTGTGCGATGGCTGTGCGAAGCGACACGGACCGGAGGAGGTGATTGAAGGTCATGCGTCAAACCAATCGGTCTGGCTTCACGGATGCAAGCCATCACCCTGATTCGGGAAACGCTTGGCGATCCATGTCAATCCAAGGACTGGCTCACCATAGCCGACAGCAAGCCGTTCACCGCTAATTTTTCCTGCATCCGCGACTCCACACACCTCCGCATTCCCATGAAAACCACCCTCCGCCGCCGCCTCTTCATCACTTTCGCCGCGCTGTCCGCTTCGGCGCTGCTCGGCCCGAATCTTTTCGC
>CAIRYQ010000099.1 GCA_903882875.1 uncultured Spartobacteria bacterium
CATCCACGCGCAGGGGGCAGTCGGGATTCCGCCCGATGATGTAGTCGCCCGGAGTGAGGACGTGTCGCGCGTGCTCCTTTCTATCCACGGTGATGAGGACCTCGGTCTGCGGGGCGGGCATGGCGCGGGTGTAGCGGGCGGAGGGACGGCTGACAAGCGGACAGGAGCGCGGCGATCTACGGGGCGCTGCCCGCGACCACCGCATCGTCGCGATACATGTCCGCATTGCTCCCCTCGAACTCCGCCTTCAGCCGCACGCGGAACTTGCTGAGATCGATCAGCTCCCAGCGCGTGAACTTCACCTCCGCGCCGGTCTTCTCGTGCTCGACGCCGACGATGAGATGGACCGCGTCGTCGTTCACCTTGTTCGTCTCTCGCTTCGGCGTGAAATAGAACGTCCGCAGCGAACTCCGGCGGCTGCCTTTCGCGTAGAGCTTCGGGTCGAGGTAGAGGATGCGGCCCGTCGTCTTGTCCACGAGCCGGAGGTCGGGATAGCCGCTGCGCTGCATGTGTCCCGCCGCCGTCTTTGGCACGCCGCACTCGAAGCCCTCGATTTTGTTCAGCCGCGCACCGATCGCGTCCTCGAAAAACTTGCTCATCTCGTTCACGCGCTTCTGCCGTTTCGCGGGACTGTCCGCGGAGTTCATCTGCACGAGCACCTCGTCGAGCACGGTGCCGATGCTTTTCAAAATGCGCGCCGTGTCCGCGTCCGCGCGATCCACGGGGAGCACGCGTTTGCCGCTCGTGGCGCTGATCACGTCGGAAAACAGGATGCCCTTCAGGGCCGCGTCTTCTTCAATCAGCCACGGGATGAGCTGGCGGACGGGCGAAGGCTTTTCCTCGGCGAATGCGAGATTTGTGACGGCAAGAACGAGGAGGAGCAGGGGACGCATGGCAGCGCGATAGCAGGAAGGTTTCAAAAATCGAGAGCGCCGTTCGTGTTCTGTTTGGGGCTCGCGGAACAGGTGAATGCCGCCCGCACCCGGAGGGTGAAAATTTCCGGTGTTCTGGAATGAAGAAAAGTACACGGAGTCTCGCGCGCGCGTGCATGCGAGCGTGCGCGTGCGCGCACGCGCTCCTGTTTTTGACCCGTGGCTGAACGGGCAAGGAAAACACAGCGACTGCCAAGCCTCACCAAAGCTGTGCAATACCGCCCAATATGATCGGTGATTTCCAAACTGAGCCACTACTCGAAGGTGGAGATGGAAGCCGTCCATGTTCCAGCATTGACTCCGCGGTGCCGTCCAATCCCGGCGGGATGCGGGCAGCGTGCCACAAGATGCAGCGGTTCACTTTTTCCGCGACCCCTCGTAATAGTGCTTGCGCGGGCTTTGCGGGCTTTCCATCCTCCACGGCCAGTCCCACCAATTCCGCACACAAGCCATGTATCTCAAGAGCCTCGAAATTTTCGGTTTCAAGTCGTTCGCACCCAAAACGACCCTCAACTTTGATCCCGGCGTGACGTGTGTCGTGGGGCCGAATGGGTGCGGCAAATCCAACGTGCTCGACTCGATTCGCTGGGTGCTCGGCGAGCAGTCGGCGAAGGCGCTGCGCGGCGGCGAAATGACGGACGTGATTTTCTCCGGCACGGACTCGCGGCCCGCGCTGGGCATGGCGGAGGTCTCGATGACGTTCAGCGAATGCGAGGAGCAGCTCGGGCTGGACTGGCACGAGGTGAAGATCACGCGCCGCGTTTTCCGCGAGGGC
This sequence comes from uncultured Spartobacteria bacterium, assembly GCA_903882875.1. Taxonomy (GTDB): domain Bacteria; phylum Verrucomicrobiota; class Verrucomicrobiia; order Chthoniobacterales; family Chthoniobacteraceae; genus SXWH01. The sequence continues at coordinate 1,708 of CAIRYQ010000099.1, forward strand.
GGCAGCGAGTATCTGCTGAATGGCACGCCGTGCCGGCTGAAGGACATTCACACGCTGTTCATGGACACGGGCATCGGGCGCTCGGCGTATTCGATCATGGAGCAGGGGAAGATTGACCTGATCCTGTCGTCGCGACCCGAGGATCGGCGCGCGATTTTCGAAGAGGCGGCGGGGATCACGAAATACAAATTTCAACGCAAGGAGGCGTTGCGCAAACTGGAGGCGACGGAGGCGAATCTGTTGCGCCTGGCGGACATCATCAAGGAGGTGAAGCGGCAGATCGGCAGCGTGCAGCGGCAGGCGGCGAAGGCGCGGCGCTATCAGGGCATGCTGGATGATTTGCGGACGCTGGAGACACATCAGGCGAAGCGGCAGTTCGACGAGTTGGACGGCTCGCGCGCCGCGAATGTGGTGGAGCTGGAGGCGCTTTCGGTACGGCATTACGAATCTGAGATCGCCGTGTCGGCGAAGGAGGAGGAGGCCAACGCCCAGCGCGCCGCAGTGGAGGAGATGGAAAGCCGCCTCGCCGGGGCGCGGCAGACGGTGCAGGATTTCCGGCAGCGGATCGCGAGCCACGAGAGCAGGTTGAGTTTCAACACGGAGCGGGCGGCGGAATTTGCGAGCCTCATGGAGCGTTATCGTGCGGACATCGTCGGCGCGGAGGAGAAGTTCCACGCGGCGGAGACGCAGCTCCGCGACATGGATGGCGAGCTGGTGCAGATCACCGAGCTGCTCGCCGCCGAACTGCGCCGGATGGAGGAAGTGCAGGCGCACGCCTCCGGCATGAGCGCGCAGCGGCAGCAGATGGATTCGCAGATCGCCGCGCTGAACAACGAGGCGGCCCGCGCCGAGAGCAAGCTGGGGAGCCTTCGCGCACAGATTGGCTCCGTGCTCCATCAGCGCGAAGCCGCGGAGGCCCGTCTCGCCGCGCTCGCCGGGGAGATCGGCCAGCTTGAATTCGCCTTTGCGCGTGCGAACGAGCAACTGACCGGCACGCAGGCCGAGCTGGGCCGCATGCTCCACGAACTCGAAGAGCGCACCGCCGCCCTCACCGGCGCAGAGGTTCACCACCGCGAGGCGCAGGCAAAGGTCGGCGAAGTGGACAGGGAGATGCGCGAGACCCAGCGCGTGCTGGCCGACCGCGAGTCGCGCCTGCAAGTGCTCCGGCAGCTCAATGACTGCGGCGAGGGTCTGAGCGAGGGCACGCAGGCCGTGCTCCGCGGACTGGACAACGCGGAATTTTTCAAACCCGCCATCCACGGCGCGCTCGCGCAGTGCATGGAAGTGGCGCCGGAGTTCATCCCCGCAGTCGAGGCGGTGCTTGGCTCGCAGCTTCAGACGATCGTGATGAAGGACACGATGATCGCCGAATCGGTGATCAGGACTCTCACATCCCAAAAGCTCGGCAAGGCATCGCTGGCCCTGCGCGATCTCGACAGCATCTTCGTGCATGTCCGCAACGAAACGATGCAGCTCCCCGAAGGCTCGATTGACTGGCTCATCAACAAAATCAAGCCGCAGCCCGAAGTGGCGCGGCTGCTGGAGCGGCTGGTGAACCACACCGTGCTCGTGCCCGACCTCGCGACGGCGCTGCGCATCTTCCCGCAAATCCGCGGTTCCGCGGTGGTCACGCTCGCCGGCGAGGTGATCACCGGCCACGGCATCCTGCAGGGCGGCGCGACGGCTGGGGAGAATAATTCGATTCTTGCGCGGAGGAATCAGATCTCTGCGCTGGAGACGGAGATCGCGGCAGTGCGCGGGCAGCTTTCCGAGCAGCAGGCACGCCATGACGCCGCGCTCCTCGCCGTGGAAAATGCGCAGCACGCGATTGATGAGGTGCGGCAGGAAAAGGAGAACGCCACGGTGCAGGTCTCGATGCTGCGCAACCAGCTCCAGCTCCTCGAACGCGAGCGCGGCGAGGGCGAGAAGAAGGTGATGACGCTCGACATCGAGAGGCAGAGCGCCGATGCGCGGCTCGCCGAGGCAAATCTGCGAATCACCGAGCTGGAAGGGGAGATCAAGGCGTCCATGGATCAGTTTGAAAGCTGCATCGCCCGGCGAGCCGAGGCACAGCAGGCGATCGAGACGCTGCGTGCGCAGGAGAACGAAATCGTCGCTGACCTGAATGACTTGAAGGTGAAAGTGGCGACGGAGCGGCAGCGTCATTCGTTGCTCCACCATCAGCGGCAGCCGATGGAGGCCCGCATCGAAGAGCTGGAGCAGCTCATGCAGGAGCGGCGCAATGACATCCAATCCTACGAGGAGCGCGGAACCGCGTTGCAGGCCGAGAACGCCGAAATCGAGGCAAACATGGAGCGACTCCGCGGCAGCATCGGCGAGGCCGAGGCGACCGTCGCCGCCTTGCAGGAGGAGCGCCACGTCATCACGGCCTCGGCGCAGGAGATCGCGGAAGCCCTCCGCGATTTGCGCCGCGAGCAGAGCCTGTGCGTGGAGCAGCGCGGCGCGCTGGAGGTGCGCGTGACGCAGCTCGAAATGCGGGCCGACGCGATCCACGATCACATTGCGAAACGTTACCAGATCGATCTGCGGGAGTTCACACCGGACAGCTACGCCCTGAACGCCTGCATGCGTGAGATTGGCAAGCGGGTGAGGAAATTTGAAACGCAGGGCGACGAGGCCGCGCCCCAGCCGGCCGAGATCGAGCCGGTCGCCGAGGACGATGCCGGGGAAAACGCCATGGACGGGATGCCTGTGGCGGAGGAACTCGACTGGTCGCGCATCGAAACGCTCGTCCGGGAACTCGACACGCGGCTCGCCAGCATGGGCCCGGTGAACCTCGATGCGATCGCGGAGTTTGAGGAACTGGATCAGCGCCATAATTTCCTCGAACAGCAGATCACCGACACGACCAATGCGAAGGACGAGCTGATCAGCGTGATCAACAAGATCAACGAAACGACGAAGACGCTGTTCGCCGACACGTTTGAAAAGATCCGCGTGAACTTCCAGGAGATGTTCAAGGAGCTGTTCGGCGGCGGACAGGCGAACCTCGTGCTCTCGATGGAGGAGGATCCGCTGGAGAGCGGCATCGAGATCATCGCGAAGCCGCCGGGCAAGCAGCTTCAGAGCATCACGCTGCTCTCGGGCGGGGAGAAGACGATGACTGCGGTTGCGCTGCTCTTCTCGATCTACATGGTGAAGCCGTCGCCGTTCTGCGTGCTGGATGAAATGGACGCGCCGCTCGACGAGTCGAACATCAACCGCTTCATCAAGATTCTCGACCGATTCGTGCAGCAGTCGCAGTTCGTGGTCATTAGCCACAACAAGCGCACCATCGCGCGCGCCGACGCGCTCTACGGCGTGACGATGGAGGAGCATGGTGTCTCGAAACTCGTCGGCGTGAAATTTCGCGCGCGCAACGAGGCGCACGAGAGCCGCGACATTCTCGGAGCGGAAAACGCCACGCCCATCCCGAGCGTGGCGGAGAGCTTTGGCAAATCGCCGAATCTTCACAGCGAACAAACCGAGGCGGCGGAAGGAGCGGGCGGCGCCGCGTGATGTGACGGTGCCGCGCTTGTGAAAGCGTGGGCGGCGGCTTTTTCGCTCGCATCCGCGAGCGGGGACGCAATGTTCGCCGCCTTTTCAAAATGCACGAGAGCCAGACTTCCACACGCGAACTTTACGACCGGCATGTGATCCCGACCTACGGGCGCTTCGACCTCCGGCTCGCGCGCGGGCGCGGCTGCGAGGTGTGGGATGAGGATGGGAAACGCTATTTGGATTTCGGCGCGGGCATCGCGGTGACGAGCATCGGGCACGCGCATCCGCGCGTGGTACGGGCGTTGCAGGAGCAGGTGGCGACGCTCGTGCATACGTCGAATTTGTACTACACGCGGCCGCAGGCGCTGCTGGCGGAGCGGCTCGTGCGGCTCGTGGGTTCGGGTGGAAAAGTTTTTTTCTGCAACTCGGGCGCGGAGGCGAACGAGGCGCTCTTCAAGCTTGCGCGGAAATTTGGCAACGAGGGCGCGCTGCCGCCGCCGAAGCATACGGTCGGCGAATGCGTGCAGTCGGACGCGAAGCGGATTGGCATCATCACGATGATGGGGAGTTTCCACGGGCGGACGCTCGCGGGGATTTCCGCGACGGGGCAGGAGAAGGTGAAGAAGGGATTCGAGCCGATGGTCGAGGGATTCCGGCACGTGCCGTTCAACGACATCGCGGCGCTGCAGGAGGCGGTGGATGTGCCCGGCACGGTCGCGGTGCTCATCGAGCCGGTGCAGGGCGAGAGCGGCGTGCATCCGGCGCACGCGAAATTTTTGCGCGCAGCGCGGGAGCTGTGCGACGAGCGGGACTTGCTGCTGATGTTTGACGAAGTGCAGTGCGGCCTCGGGCGCACGGGCGAATGGTGCGGCTGGAGAAGCATCGCGCCCGACGTGATGCCGGATGCCGTGAGCTGGGCGAAGGGCATCGCGGGCGGTTTCCCGCTCGGCGCGATCTGGGTGAATGAGCGCGCGGTGACGCTGAAGGACGGCACGGTGAAGAAGCTGTGCGACCTGCTCGGCCCCGGCACTCATGGGACGACCTTCGGCGGCACGCCGCTCGTCTGCGCGGGCGCGAACGAAGTGCTCTCGGTGATCGAGGAGGAGGGGATGCTGGAGAATGCAAGGTCAGTCGGCGCGCACGCGCTGGCGGTGCTGCGCGGGCTCGCGTCGCCGCTGATTGCGGAAGTGCGCGGACTCGGGCTGATGATCGGCATTGAACTGGTCGCCGACTTTGCGCAGCGCACGAAACTCCCCGAGGGAAAAGCACCGAGCCTGTGGCTCGTGGAGAAATTGCACGATGCGGGCCTGCTCACGATCCCGAGCGGAACGCACGCTGTGCGCTGGCTGCCGGCGCTGAATGTGAAGCGCGAGGAGATTGACGAAGCCGCGGCGATTCTCGCGCGCGTGCTCGGCGCGCTGTGAAGGTTGCGGGGCGCTGAGTTCCCGCCTATTGCTGCTGCCGATGAAATTCTCCCTGCTGGTTCCCGTGATTTTACTCGGTGCGATGAGCGCCGCGTTCGGTGCTGATCCCGCGCCGCCCGAGGGCATGGTGTTCATCAGGGGCGGGATTTTTTCCATGGGCAGCAATGACGGCGAGACGGATGAGAAGCCGGTGCATGAGGTGAAGGTGAAGCCGTTTTTCATGGACCGCACGCCGGTGACGAATGCTGAGTTCGAGGCGTTCACGAAGGCGGCGAAGTATGTGACGACGGCGGAGCATGTGCTCACGTCGAAGGAAATCCCGGGGCTGCTGCCGGAGTTCGAGGGGAAGACGCTCGGGATTTGTTTCCGTCCGTCGAAGGGCGTGACGGACCTGCGGGATTCCGGGCAGTGGTGGAAGCCGGAGATCGGCGCGAACTGGCGGCATCCCGACGGGCCGGGGACGGATTTGAAGGGACGCGAGAAGCATCCGGTGGTGCATGTGTCGTGGGACGATGCGGTGGCGTACTGCAAGTGGGCGGGCAAGCGGCTGCCGACGGAGGCTGAGTTTGAATTCGCCGCGCGCGGCGGGCTCGAAGGAGCGCGCTACGCGTGGGGGAATGAATTCAATCCCGGCGGAAAATGGATGGCGAACACGTGGCAGGGGAAATTTCCCGAGGCGAATTCCGGAGAGGACGGCTACAGGAACACTTCGCCGGTGGGCAGCTATCAGCCGAATGGTTTCGGGCTTTTCGACATGGCGGGCAATGTGTGGGAGTGGTGCTCGGACTGGTATCTGCCGGATTTCTACGCGCGTTCGCCGAAGGAAAATCCGCAGGGGCCGGACACGAGCTTCGATCCGAATGAGCCGGGCGTGATGAAGCGCGTGACGCGCGGCGGCTCGTGGATGTGCGCGGAGAATTACTGCCGCGGCTACCGTCCCGCCGCGCGCATGAAGACCGCGCCGGACACAGGCCTGCAGGACACGGGCTTCCGTTGCGTGAAGGATCTGCCGTGAGTGAGGCAGCGGAAACAGCGCGGGCTGTGCGGCGGGCTGCGATCATCTTCGGCGTGATCGTCGCCGCGGCGATTACGATGGTGCTCGTGTGGCTCGTGCCCGAGGCGAAGCGTATCATGCGCGACCGCGAGACGCAGTCGCGCGAGGCGCGCGCGGGCAGCGACATGGTGCGTGTTGCGGGAGGCAATTTTGAGATGGGCGCAAACGATGGCGCGCATGACGAGCAACCGAAGCACAACGTGACCGTGAATCCGTTCTGGATGGATCGCACGGAGGTGACGAATACGGAGTTCGCGCGGTTCGTGAAGGAAACGGGCCACATCACCACGGCGGAACTGACTCAGCAGGGACAGGTGCAGCCGGGCTCGTGGTGCTTCCAGCCGGGCACGGACGCGAAGGCCGCGGACCGGCGGACGTGGATTGCATTCGTGCCGGGAGCGAGCTGGCGCAGGCCGCACGGCGCGGGCGGCGAGATCGGGGGGAAGGAGAAATTTCCCGTCGTGCATGTCTCTTGGGACGATGCGCTCGCGTACTGCAAGTGGGCGCGCAAGCGCCTGCCGACGGAGGCGGAATGGGAATGCGCGGCGCGCGGCGGCGTGCTCCTCACGCGCTATCCGTGGGGCAGCGAGATCGCCGAGGGCGGGAGATGGCATGCGAATTCGTGGCAGGGAGATTTTCCGGTGAAGGACGATGCGCTCGATGGATTCGCGGGCATCGCGCCGGTCGCGAGCTTTGAGCCGAATGGATCGGGCTTGCGTGATCTCGCGGGCAATGTCGCGGAGTGGTGCTCGGACTGGTACCGGCACGACTACTACGCGGAGCTTCGTCCCGATCCGAACCGCGCGGCGCACCGCAATCCGTCCGGCCCTGACACGAGCACGGATCCGGCTGAGCCGGGCGTGTCGAAGCGCGTCGTCCGCGGCGGCTCGTTCCTGAGCACGGCGGAAGAGTGCCGCGTCTCGGCGCGAGGGAAGGAAGCGCCGGGATTTTCCGCGGAGTGGATCGGCTTCCGATGCGTGAAGGACATGAAGTGAACATGAGCACGGACACGAAACCGATTTGGAAAAAATGGGCGGGCCGCCTCGTGCTGCTGCTGCTGCTCGTGCTCACATTTGCCGCGCGGTGTCACAACCGATCGCAGATTTTCCACGACGGCGGCGTGTTCTTCGTGGACGGCGACTGCTACTCGCGGATGACGCGTGCGAAGATGGTGAGCGAAGGCCACTGGATCATCCGGCATCACGATTTTGAAAACTGGCCGCAGGGCATCACGCCGCACACGACCGCGCTGCTCGACTGGATGATCGTCGGGCTGAAACCCGCCGTGGATCTCGCCTTCAAGGCCACTGACCCGCAGTGGAAAAATCCGTTCCATGCGCAGACGCTCGATGTCGCCGGCGCGCTCATCTCGCCGCTGCTCGGCGTGCTCACCGCGGCGTGGCTGTGGTGGTGGGCGGGCGCGATGAAGCTGCGCTTTCGCGGCGCGATGGTGCTGCTTTTTGCAGTGAGCCCGATCGCGGTGCATGGCACGGTGCTCGGACGGCCGGATCACCAGTCGCTGCTCATGTTCCTGCTCGCGGTCGCGCTCGGCTGCGAGCTGTGGCTGATCCGCCCGGGGGGCGACGGAAAAAAATCGCACCGCGCGTGGAGCATCGCGGCGGGTTCCGCTTGGGGGCTTGCGCTTTGGGTGTCGCTTTACGAGCCGCTGGTGCTGCTCGTGCCGGTGATCATCGCGAGGTTTCTGCGCGAGAGGAAGACGCTGTTCGCGGTCGGGAGCCGCGAGGAGTGGATTGCGATGTTCGGATTTTTCGCGCTCGGCCTGCTCGTGGATGGCTGGCGCATCGAGATGCCGGGCGCGGAACTGCGGGAGTATTTCGGACGCTGGTCCTCGACGATCGGCGAGCTGCGTCCGCTGAAGCCGACCGAGCCGCTGCTGTGGCAATGGCTCGGGCTTCTCGTGCTGGCGGCACCGGTGCTGCTGTGCCTCGCGGGCCGCGAGGATCGCTGCGCATTCGTGCTTCTCGGCGGATTTGTGATTCTCCTCGCGCTCACCGGATGGCAGCGGCGCTGGGGATATTTTCTGTTGCTCACTTTTGCCATGTCGCTTCCGTGGCAGCTCCGTGCATTTCGCGATGTGCGGGTCGCGTGGATCGCATTCGCCGTCGGGCTGTGGCCTATGGCGTCGTCGTGGTGGCCCGAGGTGAAAGACTTGCTCCGCGAGGAGGCGGCTGTGGCCGTCTTTGATCAGGTGAAGGAGGATCAGGCGTGGCATCAGCTCGCGCAGACGAGACTGCGGACGATCGCGCTGAAGATGAGGGAAGGGCCTCGCGAGGGATTTATCGCGCCGTGGTGGTCTTCACCGCAGATCGCGTATTGGTCGGGCCAGCCGGGAGTCGCGGGGACGAGCCACCAGAGCCTGCCGGGCATCGTGGACACGGCCCGATTTTTTCTCGCCGCGGATACGGGAAAGGCGGGGGAGATTTTGCAACGGAGGCGGGTGGGCTGGGTGATCGTGGATCCTTCGGCGGATGTCGAACAGCGCGACCGGCTGCACGGCGTGACGAATTCCGAGAAGGTGCTCGGCGTCGCTGCGCCGAAGGAGCCGCTCTGCGAGATTCTGAACTATTATCCGAAGAAGGCGCCGTCGTTTCTGCGCGAGGTGAAGCCGCAGGAGCTCGGCCTCGTGACGCAGATCGCGCCGAAGGACGGGAGCGATCCGAAGGATCGCGGCATCCAGATTGTCTTCACGCAGATGCAGCGGCTTTTTCATGTCGAACGAGAGAAACAATGAGCACAGATTTTGACTTTCTGATCATCGGCGGCGGAAGCGCGGGCTATGCGGCGGCGCGCACTGCCTCGGCACTCGGGCTGAAGACCTGCGTGATTGACGGCGCGGAGGAACTCGGCGGGCTTTGCATCCTGCGCGGCTGTATGCCGAGCAAGACGCTGCTCGAATCCGCGTCGCGTTTTTCAACACTCCGGCGTGCGGAGGAATTCGGATTGCGCGCGAGCGGGCTGGAGGTGCGCGGTGCGGAAATTCTCGAACGGAAGCGACGGCTGATCGGCGAATTTGCCGCGTACCGGCAGGAGCAGTTGAAGAATGGAAAATTTGAACTCGTGCGCGGCCACGCGAGGTTTCTCGATGCGCACACGGTCGAGGCGAAGCTGCGCGATGGGGGAACACGGCGGATCACGGCGAGGACATTTTTGCTCGCGACGGGATCGATTGTGAGTGATGCGCCGTTGGCGGCATTGAACGAAATCGAGTGCTGGACTACGGACGATGCGCTCGACAGCGCGGAGGTGCCGGATTCGGTGATCATTCTCGGCGGCGGCGCGACTGCGGTGGAATTTGCGACGTATTACTCGGGACTCGGTCGTGTGGTGACGCTGATCCAGCGCGGCGATCAGCTCCTCAAAGGCACCGACCCCGATCTCGCCGCCGCCCTTGCGCACGGGCTGCGTAACCGAGGAGTGCGTGTTTTCACGGGCACGGGTCTGCTTGCGGCGGAAAAGTTTGACGGAAGAAAGCGGATCAATTTTGAGCACGACGGGAAGCGTGTGACTGCTGAGGCATCGCAAGTCTTGCAGGCGCTCGGCCGCTCGCCGAATACTCGTAGACTCGGGCTCGATGCAGCGGGGATTCGCGTCGAAAAAGACCGGCCCGCAACGCAGACGACGCAGCAGACGAGCCAGCCGCACATTTTCGCCGCAGGCGATGTGTCCGGCCCATACGAGATCGTCCACATCGCGATCCAGCAGGGTGAAGTCGCGGCGCGAAATGCCGCGCACTTGCTCTCGGGCGTCACGGAGACGATGGAGCAGAGCGACTACCGGCTGAAACTGTTTGCTGTGTTTTCCGAACCGGAGGTCGCGGTCGTCGGACGGGGTGAGGCGGAACTGCGCGCCGCGGGTGTCGCATTCCGGGCGGCGAGCTATCCGTTCAACGATCACGGCAAGTCGCTCTGCATGGGCGAGACGGACGGTTTTGTGAAACTGATCGCGGCTGCGGACGGCGGCGAGATTCTCGGAGGCGCATGCGTCGGCCCGCACGCGGCGGAACTGATCCACGAGATCGTCGTGGCGATGCGGTTCCGCTCGACGGCGAGACAACTCGCGGAGACGCCGCACTATCACCCGACGCTGAGCGAAATCTGGACGTATCCTGCGGAGGAACTCGCGGAGGGGTCGTAGTTGCACGCCTCGAAATTTTCACCAGCAGAGGGGCGATAAGCACACGGGTTCGCGGGGTGATTGACACGCCTTTGCGCACACCCATACTCACTGCCCGGTTTCGGACGAAAAATAGAACTTTCCGACTGACAACCGCCCCGCGCCGGGTTGCCGTCGCGGCGGCTTCATTCAACCACACCAACTCCAAACAAGACCATGGCAGACATCACGACCAACCAGAAAAACCTCCTGAGCAGCGACGTCGAAATCAAAGGCTCAATCAAATTCCTCAACGAACTCACCGTGGACGGCAAGGTCGAGGGCGAGATCAACTCCGCGGGCATTCTCACCGTCGGCGAAAACTCGGAGATCAAGGGCGAAATCAAGACGAAGTCCGTGACCGTGTATGGCAAGGTGCATGGCAACATCACTGTCGAGGATCGCTGCGAACTGAAAGGTCGTGCGAGCCTCTACGGCGACCTGAAGGCGACGCGCCTCGTGATCGAGGACGGTGCGACTTTTGTCGGCAAGTCCGAGGTGACGCCGAACAAGGTGGCGATGAAGCAGCCGGAGATCGTCCGCGGCGGAGCACGCACGGCCGGCTAGTCGGAGCGCAGTTTTTCCTCCAAGGTTTTCCTCGCGCGCCGCACGGGTGGATCGTCCGCCTGTGCGGTGCGCGCGGCCTTGGCGGAGCATCCCGCCGTGGCGAAGAACGAACGCAAGAACAGCGAAAAGATGTCCGCCGTGTGCCCGCATTGCGGGTTCACGCAGGAGGAGTCTGTCATCGCGAAGAGCACGTTCTGCCGGAAGTGCCAGGAGCACTATTCGCTCGAGCGCGCGCTGGCGGGGGAGAAGAGCATCGTCAAGGCGCCGTCGCTTTTCTCAAAGCTCACGCGGATGGTGCTCGGCGAGAAGCAGCGCGAGGTGTGCTGCTTTTCCTGCGGGCACAAGCAGGTACTGAGCACCTCGGCGCAGAGCACGATGTGCCCCGGCTGCGGGGCGTACATGGACCTGCGGGATTTCAAGATCACGAGCCCGTTCGGACGCAGCGTGCAGACGGCGGGCGAGGTGCATGTGGCACCGAAGGGCGACGTGACGAGCACGCGGCTCATGTGCGGTTCGGCGCTGATCGAGGGCAGCCTGCGCGGGTGCATCGTGTGCACGGGGACGGCGCGGCTGAAATTCAGGAGCCGGCTCACCGGGATGCTCGATGCACCGCACATGCTCGTGGAGAAGGGCGGCGACGTGGAATTCGCGCGGCTCGTTCGCACGAAAATTTTCGAGGTGAACGGCAAGGCGCGCGCGCGGGTGGTGGCGGACAAGGTGATCGTGGGCAAGACGGGCTGGCTCGAGGGAACGGTGTACGCGCGCGCAATTACCGTGGAAAAAGGCGGCGTGTTCACCGGCGATCTGAACATCAGCCAGGAGGAGTTCGACGTGGCGGAGGAGCCGATGGATCCGGATCGGAACATCGCGCGGTTCGACGACGACAACGTGGCATTCGGTCCGGCTTCGTAGATCGTTTTTCCCACGCTCGCATTTTTTGATTCCCGCGCAGCGGCAACATGGTGCATTGAAAACGGACGATGCGGATTTTTGCCCCTTCTGAAACCGACTCTACCGAACGCCGGGTGCCGCTCGTCCCGGCCAGCGTGACGAAGCTCGCCGCGCTCGGCGCGGAGATCGAAGTCAAGGCCGGCCTCGGCAAAACCGCTTCCTTTTCCGACGAGGAATACGAGACGGCGGGCGCGAAGATTGTCGTGGATCGCGCACAGTCGTTCGCGGCGGCGGACATCGTGCTGCGCGTTCGCAAGCCCGCGGCGGCGGACATCGCGGCGCTGAAACGCGGCTGCATCCACGTCAGCTTTCTCGATCCGTTCACCGACGTGGTGACGGTGAAGAATCTCGCGGCGGCGGGCGTGAGCGCGATCTGCATGGAGATGATTCCACGCTCGACGATCGCGCAGAAAATGGACGCGCTCAGTTCGCAGGCGAGCCTCGCGGGCTACGTCGCCGTGCTGCTCGGCGCGAACCGGCTCGACCGCATTTTTCCGATGATGATGACGCCCGCCGGGACGATTCCGCCTGCGAAGGTTTTCATCATCGGCGTCGGCGTCGCGGGACTCCAGGCCATCGCCACGGCGAAGCGGCTCGGCGCGGTCGTCGAGGCGTTCGACACGCGGCCCGAGGTTGAGGAGCAGGTGAAGTCGCTCGGCGGGAAATTTGTGAAAGTGGAACTCGGTGACACGGGGCAAACTGCGCAAGGGTATGCGAAAGAATTAACACCCGAGCAGCTCGCGAAGCAGCGCGAAGTCATGGAGCAGCGTTGCGCGCAGGCGGACCTTGTCATCACCACCGCGCAGGTTTTTGGACGCAAGGCGCCGCTCATCCTCACGAATGCCGTCGTGGAAAAAATGAAGCCCGGCAGCATCGTCGTGGACATGGCGGTGGAAAGCGGGGGCAATGTCGAATGCTCGCGGCCCGACGAGGAAGTGATCGTGAACGGCGTGAAAGTGCTCGGCTACCGGAATCTCGCGGGCCGCGTCCCGCGCGCGGCGAGCGCGATGTATTCGAGCAACCTCACGAACCTCGTGGACCATTTCTGGAATCGCGAAACGAAAACGTTCCGCCTCGATCCCGCGAACGAAATTCTCCGCGACTGCCTCGTCACGCACGGTGGCAGCATCATCAACGAACACATCCGCACCCTCGCCCAATGAACTCGCTCATGTCCGGCCTCTACGTCTTCGCCCTCTCGGCGTTCCTCGGCTACCTCGTGATTTCGCGCGTGCCTCCGCTCCTGCACACACCGCTCATGTCCGCCACGAATGCGATCTCCGGCATTTCGCTCGTCGGCTCGCTCGTCACGGCGGGCGGAAACCACGGCGTGCTCAGTACCGTGCTCGGCGTGACTGCGGTCATCTGTGCCACGATCAATGTCGTCGGCGGATTCTGGATCACCGAGCGAATGCTCAAGTTTTTCCGGCGGAAGGAAACGCCCGCGGCGAAGGAGAAGGAGTAGCGCGACATGGAGCACTATTTCGTCGAATTCAGCTACCTGTTCGCGTCCGTCTTTTTCATCGTCGGGCTGAAAAGCCTCAGCCATCCCGACACCGCGCGCCGCGGAATGCATCTCGCGGAAATCGGCATGTTGCTCGCCATCATCGGCACGCTGCTTCACAAGGAGATCGTCTCCTACCAATGGATTCTTGTCGGCCTCGTCGTCGGCGGAGCGATCGGCGGCGTGCTCGCGCAACGCGTGGCGATGACCGCACTCCCGCAACTCACCGCGCTCTCGCACGGATTCGGTGCGCTCGCTGCCACGCTCGTCGGCATCGCCGAGTATGCGCGCCACGGTGCCGCCATCGAGAAACCGCAGATGATCGCCATCGGCGTCGAAGTGCTGCTCGGCGCGCTCACGACCACTGGCAGCATCGTCGCCGCCGCGAAATTGCAGGAACTGATGCGCGGCTCGCCGATCACGTTCAAGGGCCAGAACTACGTGAACCTCGGCATCCTCGCCGTCGCGCTCGGCGCGGTCGTGTTCCTGATCTTCAGTCCCGGTGCTGCGTTCGCATTCTACCTCATGCTCGCGCTCGCGCTTGTGTTCGGCCTCATGCTCGTGCTGCCGATTGCCGCCGCGGACATGCCGGTCGTGATGTCGCTGCTGAACGCCTACGCCGGACTCGCCGCGACCGCGACGGGCTTCGCGATCAACAACAACGTCCTCATCATCGCCGGCACGCTGAACGGCTTCTCCGGCTTCATCCTCTCCGTGCTCATGTGCCGCGCGATGAACCGCTCCATCACGAATGTGATCTTCGGCGCATTCGGCAGCGCCGCCAGCCCCGCGACCGCCGCCGCCACCGGCGAAGCGCGCGAGATCAACATCGAGGACGCTGCCACGCAGCTCGCCTACGCACGGCAGGTCATCTTCGTCCCCGGCTACGGAATGGCCACCGCGCAGGCGCAGCACGTCGTCCGCGAACTCGCGAGCGTGCTCGAAGAACGCGGCGTGACGGTGAAATACGCGATCCATCCCGTCGCCGGCCGAATGCCCGGCCACATGAACGTCCTCCTTGCCGAGGCAGACGTTCCGTATTCGCAGCTCTTCGAGCTGGAGCAAATCAACTCCGACTTTCCGAACACCGACGTCGCCATCGTCATCGGCGCGAACGACGTGGTGAACCCCGACGCGCGCGACAATCCCGGCAGCCCCATCGCCGGCATGCCCATCCTCGACGTGGACCGCGCGCGCTCCGTCATCGTGCTCAAGCGCGGCAAGGGAAAAGGTTTCGCCGGAATCGAAAACCCGCTCTTCCTCAAGCAAAACACCGGAATGCTCTACGGTGATGCGAAGGGCACGCTCGGCAAGCTCGTCGCCGCTGTCGCGCAGGCATAGCGGCATTCACGCAAGCGAGGGCTTGCGACCTCGCTTGATTCGGCGTCGGCCTCACGCGGGCCGTGCGATTCGGGTTCACGCGTCCTTCCGTATTTTTCCACCCCACGAAAGAATGCGCGCCTTTGCGCCGGCTGCTTCGGCCTCTGGGATCTGATGGTTTTTCACGTAACAGATGCTGAGGCTGCTCCACGCGAGCTGGTCGTTCGGGCGCAGCTCGGTGTGCCTCAGTGCGGCGGGGATCGCCTCGGCGTGGCGGCCGAGCTTCATGAGCGCCATCGCGAGTGCATGCCATGCGTCGGCAAAGTCCGGATCCAGCTCGGTGCAGTGCCGGTATTTTTCCACCGCGACATCGAGATCGCCGAGCGCGAGATCGCCGTTGGCGTCGTCGAAGAGCGCGTCGAGTTCGGGCGTCATGCGGCGGCGCTCGCTCGCGTCAGCGTTCCTTGCTGGGCAGCAGGCCCGCGGCCTCGCGGCGGTCGGCGAGCCATGCGTAGAAGGCTGTCATCTGCCGTCGGCCCGTGATGCGCTGGGCGATCTGCTCGGTGGCTTCCTTGATGTCCTTTTCGTCCACGGCGGGGCGCTGGTCCACATGCACGATCAGCGCCGCTCCCTCGCCGGGGATCACCTGGCTGATCTCGCCGGGCGCGAGCTTTGCCGCGGCAGACATCACGAGTTCCGCGAATGGCGTGCCGGGCGGGATGCGCTGCGTTTGCGAGTAGGCGGGAAACGGAACGGCCTTAACCTTGAGCGTGTCGGCCGCTTCGGCGAAGGACTTCGCGTTCTTGCGCGCTTCGGCGATCTTCGTGCGGATGTCGTTCGCCTTTTCGGTCATCGCGGCGTCGGCTTTGATGCCAATGAGTTCGTCCTCGAGCTGCTTTCGCAATTTGTCGAGCGGCTGCACCTCGGGCTGCTGGACTTCCTTGAGCGCGAGCACGTAGGTGCCCTTGGCGAGCACGATGTGCGTGCTGTATGGCTTCTCCTTCGTGAGTGCGAATGCGGCGTCCGCCGCGGCGGGCGAACCTTCGAGTTCCTTCGGTGCGGAGTCTTCGGTGAAAAATTCCGCTGTCTCGCCGATCGTCGCGCCGGCTTCCTTTGCACCCTCGTCGAACTTTGCCGTGCCCTTTTGCAGCGCCATCGAGAAATCGTATGCGGCGTCGGCGAGTTTCTGGAGGGCCTCTGTCTTTTTCTTTTCCGCGGCCTCCTTTTGCTCGTCGGTCTTCTTTGCGTCTTCGGGCTTGGCCTCGGGCTCGGGCGGGAGGACGAATGCGGCGAAGCGCACCTTGCGTTTCTCGGGGGACTTCAGAAGTTCCTTCCGCTCCTCGTAGCGTTTCTTGATTTCATCCTCGGTCACCTTTTGCGTGGCGCGGAAATCCTCGGCCTTGAACGCGACGTACGACGCCTCGGTGATGAGCCGTTCGCGGATGAATTCGCTTTTGATCTCCGCTGGCGTGGGCGGGATCGTCGCGGCGAGGATGTCCGCGATTTTCGTAGCGCGCACGTCTGATGAGATGAACGTGGCGATTTGCGATTCGCTGAAGCCCTCGGGGTTCAGCAGGCCCTTGACGACTGCGTCGAACTGGTGCGCGTCGAACTTCCCGTCGGGCCCGGCAAATTTCTGGGCGAGCTGATCCTGGATTTCCTGCTGCGAGGCGGTGATGCCGAGCGCGGCAGCCTCGTTCTCGAAGAGGATCGAGTTTTCCACACCCTCCGATGTGACTTTCTGCTCCGCCCTGATGAAGCGACCCTGGCGCAAGTTCCGCTGGAACTCGCGCTGCGCTTCAATGGCAGCGACCGGATCGATGAGCTGGGAATATGCGCCGCCAAGGCGTGCATGGATCGCGAGCATTCGGGCCTCCTGGTGAAAAACCTCCTGCGTCACCGACTTGCCGTTGATCACCGCGGCGGGTGCGCTGCGCCCCGATTTGTTGTACCAGCTCGGCCCCCATCCGGCGAATGCGACGATGATGAGAACGGTGAAGAACACCATGAGTGGCTGGCTGAATCTGCGGAGGATGTTGACCATTGTTTTTTGAAAAAGCTGCGGAAGTGTGTTGCCTAGTCCCGGCGGAGTTGCGTAGCGTGCGTGCTGCGTTTCCCCCGCCTGAAGACAAGCCCATGAAGCTAAGTTTCCCGCTCCCCGTGCTGCAACTCCTTTCTGCGATCATCATCGCCGCGAGCGTGATCTCCGCGCCGCGCACGGCCTCGGCCCAGGCACCGGCCGCCGTCGGCACGGATGTCGTGATTTTGAAACCGCAGACGCCGTCCGGCCCGCCGCAGCAGCTTGCGAATGTGCAGATCCTGAACGTGCGCGGCGGGAAGTTCACTGTGAAGGATGCGAACGGCGAGATCCCCTACGACATCGCGCGGATCCAGGAGGTGCGGAAGGCCGCGCCGCCGGAATTCGCTCAAGGCCGCGCGGCGCTCGAAGCGGGCGAATTGGACAAGGCGCTCATCCTGATCAAGGGGATCGCGGATCGCTACAAGGGCCTGCCGACCGCGTGGGCGAGCGAGGCGACGCTGATGGTCGGGAACATCTGCGTGAACCTCGGCAAGCTCGCGGAAGCGGAGACGGCGTTCAATGAGTTCGAGAAAATTTATCCCGGAACCGGCGCGACCGCCGCGAGCATCGGCAGGGCGCGCATCGCAGCCGAGCGCGGCAACACTGCCGAGGCCCGCAGTGTGGCCGAGCCGCTCGTGAAGGACGCGCTCACAAAAAAAACCGTCACGCGCGCCGAGAGCCAGCTCTACGGGCAGGCATACTACATCCTCGGCAAAGTCGCCGAGACCGAGGGGAAACTCCCCGAGGCGATGGAGAACTACTGCCGCACGGTCGCGATTTTTTACCAGGATCACTCCGTTGTGAGCGTGGCAGAAAAGCGGATTGACGCGCTCCGCACGAAAGGCATTACGACGCCTTAACAAGCTCCGCCTCCTGCAAGAAACGACACTTTCCACCATGCTCAAAAATCAAATCCGCCGTCTCCTTCCATTCGTCCTTGTCCCCCTCATCGTGGCACTTTCCTCAGTGAATGCCGCAGCGGCGGAGGAGAGTGTCATCAAGCAGATCCTTCACGGAGGGGCGATGGTCGTCTTCGTGTGGATCTGCCTGCTCGCGACGTCCGTGATCATGGTCACCTTCATTATCCAGCTCGCGATTTCGATGCAGAAGGCGAAGCTCGCGCCGCCGCCGCTCGTGGAGAGCCTGCGCCAGCTCATCGCTTCGGGAAATTATCAGGAGGCATGGGAGACGTGCAACGCGAACAAGAATTACCTCGCGAACGTGCTCAAGGCCGGACTCGGTCGCATCGGTCGCGGCAAGGAGGCCGTCGAGGGCGGCCTCGCCGAGCACGGCCTGCGCGAGGCCACGCTGCTCCGCACGCGCAACAGCTACCTTTCCGTCATCGGTGTCGTCTCGCCGATGATCGGACTGCTCGGCACCGTCATCGGAATGATGGGTGCATTCGCAGTGCTCGGTGCCTCCGGCATGGGCAACCCGAAGGAACTCGCCGGCAAAATCTCCGAAGTGCTCCTCGCCACCGCGAGCGGTCTCTTCATCGCGATTCCCGCATTCGTCGCGTATTACATTTTCCGCAACATGTCGCAGGCATCCATCGTCCACGCCGACGACATCGTGAACACGCTCGTCACGGACATTCCCTACGACGAACTCGCCGGGATGCAGGTCGGTGAAAATTTCGCTGCCGCCGGAGTCCCGCAGACGACGCGCCCGGCAGCGGACGCGCCCGCCGGCGCGGCCGCCGGCGCGGCCGCCGCGAGCTGCCCCGTGTGTGCGGGCAATGTCACCGTCGGCCAGTCGCCGTGCCCGCATTGCGGCTCCGTCCTCAGTTGGTAACACGCGATGGCCCATCAATCACACGCACAGCAGGCCAAGGCCGCCACGCGCGTCCTGCCCGAGGAGGATCCGGAATTCCAGATCGCGCCGATGATTGACATCCTCCTCGTGCTGCTTGTGTTCTTCATGTCCATCGCCACCGAGCAGGTGCTCCAGGTGAACAAGGAGGTCGTCCTTCCCGTCGCCAAGGAGGCGAAGGAACCGGACGGCAAAAACAAAAAGAGCGAACTCATGCTCAACCTCACATGGAGCGACCTCAGCAACACGGGTGCCATCATCGTGGATGAGAGGCACATCGAGCCCGGCGATCTTCAGGAGCTCATCCGCAGGAAAAAGGAGATCAACCCCGAGCTTCGCGTCATCATCCGCGCCGACAAGCACGCGAAATACCAGTATGTCCGTTCCATCATGGTCGCGATGGGAGCCGCCGGCGTGCCGAATGTCACGTTCAGCGCCGTGGACAAGGAGATGGAACAGAAACCCTAACCCCAAACCAGAAAGGAACACACACAATGGCCGGAGGAGGAGGAGGAGAAAGTGGAGATTTCGGATTTCAAATCGCGCCCATGGTGGACGTGGTTTTCGTGCTGCTGCTGTTTTTCATGGCGTGCGCAGGGCAGAACATCAAGGAGGGCTTCTTCGAGATCGGTCTGCCCAGTTCGTCAGCGGGCAGCCCTGACAAAATCAGCACGCCGATCGTCGTGGACGTGGATGCGCTCGGCAATGTCTTCGTGAACGGCGAGCAGAAATCCGCCAGCGCGAAGGATCGCGAACTCAAGTCGCTCGAGGAATTCCTCAAGAGCGCCGTGAAGACATCGCCGGACGATCCGGTGATCATCCGGCCCAACGCGGAGGCGCGCCACGAGCGTGTGGTGGACGTACTCAACGTTTGCCGGCTCGCGCACGTCGCGAAGCTCAGCTTCGGCTGACAGCGCGCCGCGTCCCTCGGACGGCAGCGCCGCCAATTTCTCATCTGCCGGACTCAGGCCGCAATTTGCGGCTTCCAGGAGAATGAAGATTCGACTCCGCGTGTTGCGTCGCTTTTTCTTGGCGTGTGCCTGCAACTCTCGAAAGCATCGCCCAGTCCATCGTCCGCCGTCTCCGTGGCGCGGGCTTTGTCGCGCTCTACGCGGGCGGCTGCGTGCGCGACCAGTTGCTCGGCCACGTTCCTCACGACTACGACATCGCGACGGATGCGCGGCCCGAGCAGGTGCGTCCGCTTTTCCCGCACACGTACGCGGTCGGCGCGCATTTTGGCGTTGTCGTCGTGCATGAAAGCGGGCACGATTTCCAAGTCGCGACCTTCCGCAGCGACCACGCGTATGTGGACGGGCGCAGACCGGAGGGCGTGACTTTCAGCACGCCGCAGATGGACGCGGAGCGGCGCGACTTTACGATGAACGGCCTCTTCCTCGATCCGCTCACGGGCGAGGTGCTCGACTACGTGAACGGCCGACGCGATCTCGAAGCGCACATCGTGCGCGCCATCGGCGATCCGGTTGCGCGCTTCCGCGAAGACCGGCTGCGGCTGCTGCGCGCGGTGCGGTTCACCGCGGTGCTCGGATTTGAAATCGAGCCTGCGACGTGGGCCGCGGTGAAGGAGCACGCCGCGGACATCCACGACGTGAGCGCCGAGCGCATCCGTGAGGAGTTGGTGAAAATCTTCCTCCACCGCAGCCGCGTGCATGGCTTCGATCTGCTCGTCGAAAGCGGGCTGATGCAGCATGTGCTGCCGGAGATCATCGCGCTGCGCGGATGCGAGCAGCCGCCGCAATTTCATCCCGAAGGCGACGTCTTTGTCCACACGCGCGCGATGCTCGGGCTGCTGCCGGAGCGGGTGAGCGTGCCGCTCGTCTTCAGCGTGCTCTTTCACGACATCGGCAAGCCCGGCACCTTCGCCGTGGATGAAACGGGGCGCATTCGCTTCAACGGTCACGACAAGCTCGGCGCGGAGATGACCGAGCAGATCATGACGCGCCTGCGCTTCAGCCGCGCGGAGATTGATGCGACCGTCGAGGCTGTCGCGAACCACATGGTCTTCAAGGACGTGCAGGACATGCGCGTCGCGAAGCTGAAACGCTTCATGGCACGCTCCGGCTTCGACGACGAGATGGAACTGCACCGCGTGGACTGCGTGAGCAGTCACGGCATGGTGGACAACTACGATTTTGTGAAGCGCAAGCGCGAGGAGTTCGCCGCCGAGCCGCTCATCCCGCCGCCGCTCATCACCGGCGAGGATTTGAAAAAACTCGGCATGAGGCCGGGGCCGAAGTTCAAGGAAATCCTCGGCGCCGTCGCGACGCGCCAGCTCGAGGGAACGCTGCGCACGCGCGAAGAGGCGCTCGCATTTGTCGGGGGCGGGTGTGTGTGAATCGGACCACGCGCCTCGCTGCGCATCCGTTCAGCGCGAAAACTGCACGTCGCGCACGGGCTCCGTCCCGGTGTTTGTGGTCGGGCGCGCGGGCACCGGTGATTGGGTGAGGAAAGCGCAATAGATCGCGTATACGGCGCAGGCGCAGACAAGCAGTATGGCCAGAATTTTCCCGATGACGACGGCAGGCCGCTTCCGGTTCCGGTGGTGGCAATGCGGGCAGCGGGACAGCTTCCATGGAAAACTGCGGAGGCAGAAATTGCATTCGGTGTGCATTTTCGAAAACATGGGATGCGCCTTCATCGTCTGCGGAAAGCTTGTCACTCTTCCCACGCGGTGCCGGTTCCCGCCATCACTTGCTGCGGTTATGACACAATTTTCACAGGCCAGATAGTTGGAGACTTCTGCAAAATTCTGAGGATGGCATGGGTGAAAGCGTCCTTGCCGAAATCCGAGGTTAAAAATCCGCGCGATTCCTGTGTCTGGGCATTTCGCACGGGGCTCAATTTTTCCACAGAGCCGAGAACTGCTGCGTCGCGGCGGACTTTGCTGCGCACTCGACGCGGGCCGTGAGTTCAGCACGCCTCGCGATCAGCCCCACTTGATGTCGCGGTGATCCGTGCCGGCAAAATTTTCGAGGCCGATGAGCAGCGCACGGAGCTTGTACACGAATTGCGTGGCCTCCTCGCGCAGGGCTTCCGTCTTTCCGGCGCGCGCGGTCATTTCGAGCATCTTTGCGGAGGCCCAGGCGTCAGTGGCGTTGAATGCGCCGACCATTCCTTTCAGCGCGTGCGCGGTCTTCGCGACGGCTTCCGGGTCGCCTGTGCTGATGCCGTGCGAGAGTTCTTCGAGGAGCCGGGGCGTGTCGTTTTCGCGGCAGAGGAGGACGACTTCGCCGAGGAGGGATTTGTCGCCGCCGAGGTTTTCCATGAGCGGGTCCGGATCGAAAAGAAGCGGGCCGGATGTGCTCTGCGACTGCGGCGCGGGCGCTGGGGGCGGAGTGGCTGGTGCGACCACGCGGAGCACGGGCGGCGTGGATGGCGGGGCCGAGGGCCGGACGGCGGGCGCGGGTGTGATTTGAGCGTGCGGTCTTTCGGGCGCTGGCGGGCGCTGGCGGATTCCGGATTCCATCTTTCCGGTCTGCGCTGTGCCGTTCGGTGCGGGTGCGGAAAAGACGGCGGATGTGGGGGCGCCGGCGGAAGTTTTCGCTCCCTGGGCGTCGAGGAAGTCATCGCCGGCAGAATGATCCACAAAGAGATTGTTGATGAGCTGGCTCATCGCACCGAGGAGTTCGGGCTGGCGCACGGGCTTGGAGACGTAGCCGTCCATGCCGGATTTCACGCATTCGTCGCGGACGCCTTTGAGGACGTTGGCGCTGAGGGCGAGGATCGGGGTGCGCGTGATGCCGCGCATTTTCTCGATCTTGCGGATCGCGGCGGATGCCTCGAAGCCGCTCATCTTCGGCATCTGGAGGTCCATGAGAATGAGGTCGAAGTCTTTTTCCTTGAACGCATCCACGGCCTCGGTGCCGTCGTTGGCGAGAGTGACCTTGTGGCCCCAGCCTTCGAGGTTCAGTTTCGCGAGACGCTGGTTGACGGCGTTGTCCTCGGCGATGAGGACTTCGAGCGGGTGCTGCGCGGGCACGCTGCCGTTTTTCGGGACGGACATGCCGCCGTCCTTGCGCGGGCCGTCGAGGGCCTTGGCGACGGCCATGCGCAGGGAGCGCGCGGTGACGGGCTTGATGAGCGTGGCACGGATGGCGGCGTGCTGGTAGCGATCCATCTCGCCGAGGCGCGTGGAGGAGACGAGAAGGACGACGCGCGTGCTGGCGAGTTCGGGATACGTGTCAATGGCGGAGGCGAGTTTCACGCCGGGGCTTTCTGGACGGACGGCGTCGGCGACGAAGAGATCGTACGGCCTGCCCTGGGCCTTGGCGTCGCGGAGCTTCGTGAGCGCGCTCGTCACATCGCGCACGCTGTGGGCGTCCATCTTCCATGTGGTGAGAAGTTCGGAGGTGATGCGGAGGCTGTTCGGATGTGCGTCGAGGACGAGCACGCGGAGCCCGGAGAATTCGGCGATGGTGCGGTCGTCCTGCTGCTCCTCGCCTTTGCGGTAGCCGAATCTGCCCGTGAAATGGAAGACGCTGCCCCGGCCGACTTCGCTTTCCACTTTCACCTCGCCGCCCATGATCTGCACGAGCTGCTGCGTGATGGCTAGGCCGAGGCCTGTGCCGCCGAAGCGCCGCGTGGTGGAGTAGTCGGCTTGGTTGAACGCATGGAAGATGCCGCCGATGCGGTCGGGTGGGATGCCGATGCCGGTGTCGGTGATGCTGAAAATGAGTTCCGCGTTGCCATCCACCCAGCGTGAATTTTCCACTCGGACGAGGATTTCGCCGCGTTCGGTGAACTTGAGCGAATTGCCGACGAGGTTCACGATAACCTGCCGCAGCCGGTGCGGGTCGCCGATGATCATGTCGGGCACCTCGGGTCGGATGTGCAGCAGCAGCTCGATGCCCTTGTTCTGCGCGCGCGGCGCGAGCGTGGTGACGGTCTCGCCGAGGAGTTCACGCAGGCTGAACTCGGTGCGTTCGAGTTCCAGTTTGCCGGCCTCGATTTTGGAAAAGTCGAGCACGTCGTTGAGCAGGGCGAGGAGTGACTCGGCGCAGGAGTTGATCGTCTCCAAGTAATCGCGCTGGCCGTGCGTGAGCTCGGTCTGGAGGGCGAGCTCGGTCATGCCGATGATGCCGTTCACGGGCGTGCGGATCTCGTGCGACATCACGGCGAGAAATTCGCGCTTGGCGATGTTCGCCTCGCCGGCCTTGAACGCGAAGGACTTCACCTGCTCGCTCGCCTTTTCCATCTGCTCGTTCATCGCGAGCAGCTCCTTGTTGTTCATCATGAGCCGCTCGCGGTCGCGGCGGCTGGCGTCGAGGACTCGGCAGAAGGCGTCGGCGAGATCGCCGATTTCATCACCGCGTGTGGGAAAGGCGAGATCCTGGCGTTTTCCCTCGGCGACAAGGGATGCCTGGGCGGCGAGTTCCAGGATTGCATGGCTCGTCCAGCGGGCGATCCGGAAGGCGAGGAGTGCGCCGGCCACCAGGCCCGCGATGCCCGCAATGAGCAGGACGTGGGAGCTGAAGTCTGAGAGGAGGCCGTAGCGGCTGCCGAATCCCGCGGCGGCGATGGCGGCGCTCGGGAGCACGAGCGCGAGCATCGCCAGCAGGAGGCGCTGCCAGACGCGGAGACGCACACGGAGGGGTTCGGCCGCAGCGGCTTCGCCCGTACGTGAGGCTAGTCCGGGAAGAGAGTTCTCGGTGGAACCAGGAACCTTCCTGCGATGGTTCACCGGCTGGGCAGGGGACTGACTTGGCAGGACTACTGTGGGCACAGCTTACATGAGAAAGCATCCTGCGCGCCAATCAAAGCGTCGTTTTTGCGCTCGAAAACCATCACGCTGGAAACATCACTTTGCGATTCGCGTGCGAACCCGTATGCTCTGCGATTCGCGTGCCAATTCCCAATCAACCTGAAAAGCCGGCAAGTCCCGGCGCGGTTCTGCTGATCGGAAACTTCACCCATGCCTCGCAGCGCGCGGAAGCTGCGAGCCTGCTCGAGGAACTGGCCGAACTCGTGCGGACGCGTGGCATCCCGATCGCGGGCAGCGAACTCGTGCAGCACCGCGAAATGCACGCGCGCTATCTCATCGGCAGCGGAAAGGCGGAGCAGATCGCGGAACGCGCAAAAGCCGAGAAGCTCGCGGGCATTGTCTTTGATCACGATCTCACGCCGAGCCAGCAGCGGAACTGGGAACTGCTCGCGGGCATGCCGGTGCTGGACCGGCAGAAAGTCATCCTCGACATCTTCGCCGCGCGCGCGCGGACCCGCGAGGCGCGGCTGCAAATCGAACTCGCGCAGCTCGAATATTCGCTCCCGCGGCTCACGCGTGCGTGGAGCCATCTCGGCGGGCAGGGCGGCGGAATCGGCGGGCGTGGCGAGGGCGAGAGCCAGCTCGAGCAGGATCGCCGCCGGAGTTGGAAGGCGATGGACAAGCTGAAAGCGGAACTGCAGGAGATCCGCAGCGCGCGCGCCACGCAGCGCAAGGACCGCCAGCGCACGCCCGTGCCGAACTGCGCAATCGTCGGCTACACAAACGCGGGAAAATCCTCGCTGCTCCGACGGCTCACGGGTGCGGAGGTGCTCGTCGAGGACAAGCTTTTCGCGACGCTGGACACGACGACGCGCAAGGTCGCGCTGCCCTCGCATCAGCCGCTGCTGCTCACGGACACGGTCGGCTTTGTGCGCAAGCTGCCGCACCGTCTCGTCGAGGCGTTCAAGGCCACGCTGGAGGAAGCCGTGCAGGCGGACTTTCTCGTGCATTTGCTGGATGCAAGCGCGCCCGAGGTGCTGGAATTTCACCAGACGACGCTCGACGTGCTGAAGGAACTCGGCGCGGGCGACCGCCCGGCGATCATCGTTTTCAACAAGGTGGACAAAGTCGCCGATCCCGCGGTGCTCCAGCGGCTGAGGGCGCATTTTCCCGACGCGCTTTTCATCTCCGTCAACACGGGCGAGGGCATCCCGGCGCTGCTGGAGAAAATGACGGAGCTTGCGTCGCCGGGAAACGTCACGCGCGAACTGCGCATCCCCGCAGTGGATTCCGGCGTGCTTGCGCGGCTGCACCGTGAGGCGCAGGTCCACCGGATCGAATACGACGGCAGTGATGCGGTCGCGACGGTCACACTTTCCCCGCGGCTCGCGGAGGAGTGCGCGCGCTTTCTCCAATCTCCGCCGAAACCTCGCGGCGGGGCAAAGTCGCGCAAGGTTTTTTCGCGACACAGGGCTTGAAATCAGCTACGGAATTTTTCCCAATCCAATGATGCGAAACGCCCATCTCCGCGCATGAGTTTTCTCGACCGTTTCAAGCGCAAACAAAAATCGGAGGGTTCGCCCGATCCCGCGCCGGAGCCGAAGAAGGCTCCCGGGGGTGGCGCCAAGGTTCCCGCCGTGGGCGAGGTCGTCGCGAAGAAGGAAGTCCCGCCTGCGGACGGAATCCGGCTTGAACTCGGCGATTTCCTGCACCGCATCCCGCCGCACCTGCTGCTGCCGGGGCCGCACGATCTGAAGGCGGAGCTGCGGTTTGAAATTGCCGCCCTCTCGGCTCGCATCGCGCAGGGCATCACGATGGTGAACCTCGCGGAGATATACCGCAGGGTGCCGCAGATTTTCCGCTCCGAAGTGCTCGAGGCCGATGGGGTCGAGATCCGTTTTCCGTGGCAGAAAATCGCGAAGCTGGTGACGGCTGCGAAAGGTGTCTCGGGGGCAGCCGATCCCGCTGGGACACCCTCGGCGCTCGCGGAGAAGTTGCGCGCGAAGAAGCCGGCGAAGACCGGTCCCGGATCGCCGCCGACCGCGCCGACCGCCCGCGTGCTGCCGGGACGCGGCGGCGGAGGGCAGCAGGGTTCGTGGTTCACGAAGACGGGAACGGACAGGCCCGAATTGCTCCCGCCGACCAAGCAGGCCGGAGCTGGCGCGAACACGGCATCATTTTCTACGGCGGATGGCGCCATCGGCACGCCTGTTCCGTTGCGGCTCGCGAAGGACGCCCCCACGCCATCCCCAGCAGCCGCAGCGGCCGCAAAGCCGGCTCCGACCAAGCTGGATTTGCAGCTCAACGAACTGCCCGCCGACATGCAGCGCCGCGTGGCGATGCTCCGCGGCGACTACGAGCGGCAGATCGTGGATCTCGAGCGCCAGCGCCAGTCGCTCACCGAGGCGCACGAGCGCGCGGTCGCGGAGGGCGAGCAGTTGCGCCGGGATCTGGAGGAGGCGATGAACCGGGTCGCCGAGGGAAGCACGGCCGTCTCCATCCGCTCGGATCTCGCAAGCCGCGCGAACAAGGAACTCGAAGCGAAGCAGCAGGAGATTGACCGTCTGAAGGCGGAGATCGCCGCATTTGAAAATGGCGGCAAGCCAGCCGGTCCGCGCACGGGAGCCGAGCGTCTCGTCGAGGATCTGAACCGCCGCATCAAGACGCTCGAACAGGCGCAGAAGGAGGCCGCGCTCGAACTCGCGCGCGAGAAGGATGCGCGGTCGAAGGCGGAGAAATTCCTCGCGAGCGCGGACAAGCGGCAGGAGGAGACCGCGAACTACATGGAGACCGCGAAGCAGGAGATGCGGAAGGAAATCGAGAACAGTGTGAAGCAGCGCGAGGCCGACGTGCGGAAGACGCTCAAGGAGTTGCAGGACGAGGTGGAGGCGCTCCAGGCGCACAACCGCATCGTGAGCGCCGAGCTGGAGGCCGCGCGCAAACATTCGGCGGAACTCGAGTCGCTGCTTGGCAGCGGTGTGGATTCTAAGGAAGCCGCGGCGTCATTTTTCACGCAGACGATGGAGCGGATGGAGACGGAACTCAGCGGATATCGTGACCGGCTGAAGGTGATCATGCAGGAGCGCGACACCGCGCGTGCGGAGCTTGAAAAGGGCGCTTCGGAAGGCCGGAAAAAATCCGGCGCGGGAGCGAAGGCGGTCGCGGAGGCCGAGAAGAAGATTGCGGAGAGCGAACAGCGCATCGCCGAAAATCAAAGGCAGCTCGCGGAATCCGCGGCGCGCATCGCGTCGCTTGAGCAGATCGCGCAGGCGAAAGACGCCGAGATCCGCGAACTTCAGAGCGCGATCCACAGCCGGGGCGACGCGGGGGAGGACGTCGCCGTGCTGCGCCAGCAGATCGAGGAACTCCGGGCGAAGCACGAGGAGGAGCGGGCGGAACTGGGCCGCGAACGCGAGGCGATCCTCGCCGAGCGGAAGGAATTTGCCGGCAAGCTGCGCGAGCAGGGTGCGTCGCTGGAGGCGCAGATCAGCGCGCTCGTCGCCGAGCGCGACCGGCTGCGGTCGGAGATGGATTCCTCGAAGGCGCGTGTCTCGGGCGAGTTTGCATCACACGAGGAGATCACTGCAAAAATCCAGGCCGAACACGCCGCGGCGATCATCGCCCGCGACGATCTCGCGCGGCAGCTCGCCGCGACCGAGCGCGCGTGCCGGGAGCTGAAGAAACAGAACGCGCGTCTCGCGCAGGGCGCGCATGGCCTGCTGGCCGATCCCGTCCTACAGTCCGAGGTGGATCAGCTTCGCGGTCAGCTCGCGATGGCGCAGGATGCGGAAAAGGCCGCGGCGCTTGCGCGGCAGGATGCGGATGCGGCGCTCGCGCAAGTGCAGACCGAACATGACGCTGCGCTCGTCGGGCTCGCGGAGCAGCGCGCGGCTTCCGAGCAGCTCGCGCATGAGATTGACCGGCTGCATGGCGAGGCAGCGATGCTACACGAGCGGCTCGATGGCGCGTCGCACGAGCGCGAGACCGCGGACGCGGAGCTTCAGCGCATGGCCGATGCGCTTTCCGAACTCGAGGCTGCCGCACAGTCGGAGGCCGCGGCGCTCGCCGCCGAGCGTGATGCCGTGCGTCGCGACCGGGACGAGATCGCCGCGCAGCTCGCCGACGCGCGTGCGCATCACGAGAAGCTCGCATGTTCGCTCGACAGCACGCGCGAATCGCTCGTAGCCGAGGTTTCGCAGGCACAGGGAAAATTTTCGCAGGCCGAGCTGCACCGTCGGCAGCTCGAATCGCAGCTCTCCGATGAGCGCGCGTCGCACTCCGCGAAGCTTTCGGATCTTCAGGCGAGGCACGAGGAGTCGAAAGGCGCGATCACGGCGGAACTCGAAAAGGTCCGCAAGGAACTCGCGGCCACGTATTCCAAGATCGCATCGAGCGAGCAGACGCTCTCCGAAGCGACGCGTTCGGCGAACCACGAGCGCGCGGCGCTTTTGCAGGAACGCGCGGAGATCGAGCGCCGTGTGGCGGATCTTCACAAGGCGATGGCGGATTCCGCGCGGCGCGCGGGCGAGCAGGAACGGGCGCTGCGTGCGACCGCGGACGATTTGCAGCAGCGCCTCTCCGCGACGGAGCGCACGCTCGCGGACACGCGCAAGACTGCGGAGGCCGACAACGCGGCGCACACGAAGGCGCGCGCGGGACTGGATCGCCAGCTCGCCGAGGTGCTGGCCGCGCTGGAGCAGGCGCGCGACGAGGCACACGCGCAGCATGTTTCGCTCACCGCCGAGCGTGACGAAATCCACTCGCGTCTCGCGGCGACGTTCAGCACGCTGGAGGAGACGAAGCGGACCGCGGACCAGGAGAATTTCCAGCTCACGCAGTTGCGCGATGAGCTGGAGCACAAGCTCACCGTGGCGGAATCCGAACACGCCGAGGTCACGCGGCTCGCGGAGGAAGAGCGCGGGCGGTTCCGCGATGCGAAGGACGAGCTGGAGCTGCGCCTTTCGGAGACGAATCTCGCGCTCGAACAGGAGCGTCATGCCGCCGAGGCGACCAAGACTGAACTTGAGCGCCGGCTGGCGGAACTCGCCGAAGCAGGAGCCGAGGCGCAGCGTGCCGCGGCTGACGCACACACGGAACTCACCGCGAAGCACGACGCGCTGCACGGAGATCTGAACGCGGCGCACCGGAGCATCGAGGAGGCGCGTCGCAATGCCGAGGAAACCCACGCTGCGGTGTCCGCGGAGAAGGCGGAAGTCGAGCGGCGTCTTGCGGAGACGGAGCGTTTCCTCGACGAATCAAAGCGTGTCGCTGCGGAGGAGCATTCGGCGCTTTTGGCGAAGCACGACGGGCTGCACGCGAACTTGCAGGAAGTCACGCGGACGCTGGAGGAGACGCGCCTCGCCGCGGCAGACGCGCA
>CAIRYQ010000100.1 GCA_903882875.1 uncultured Spartobacteria bacterium
CGATCTCACCCGTCGTTGAAGTTCCATGCGTTCGGTATCAGTAAGAATCAATGGTTGAATGGCCATTCGCCAATCTTATCTCATGTGTGGCCGAAGTCAATGTTACGTTGCACTAGCGCAACCACCCAGCCGACAAGCGCCCACCCGAGAAATAGATTGAGCGCAAAAATTGCACCCGCGTTCGTCTTCTTCCGATTCACCGCAATGATGGTCGGGAGGAAGTAAATGCTGAGGCCGATGGCGGACAGCACGATCCAGAACGTCCACACGCGGACCTCGCGCCACGTCTCTGCGCTGGCTGCTGCGCGCTCACGCTCCGCTTGCTCCGCGCGGCGTTTGTCCTTTTCCGCAAGCTGGCGCACATCCTCGACGGCACGGGCCGTGGCTTCATCGGCACGGCGCTTTTCCGCCGCGATGGCTGCGGCTTCGCGTTCCTTTGCCGCGCGCTCATCGGCGATCCGCTTCTGTTCTGCGGCGGCGTTGTCCGCTTTTTGAAACGCGGCGATTTTTTCAGCGCCGAAGAATTGCGCCTGCAACGCCGGTGAAAGCAGATTGTAGCGGACGCGTGCAGTGCCGTCCGCATGGATGAACCGCAGCTCCGCACCCTCGATGCGGACCTGCGTACAGTCGCGATAGAGAGTCTTGCCAGCGGTGATGTCGAGCGCCTGCGCACTGAGCGCGAGCGCGAAGGATGCAAAGAGTGCGAGAAGCGTCTTCATTTTTTAATGATGATGTCGCCCTCCAACGATCTGCGAGTGGAAAAACTGAGTTCAATCCACCCGCGCTTTCACATTCGCAGCTACGCCGGGATGAGCTCCGCGACCATCGCCTTCTCTTCCTTCAGCTCGTTCACCGTCGCATCAATCTTCGAGCGGCTGAAATCATTCACCGGCACGCTCTGCACGATTTCCCATTCGCCGGGCACGGGCACGCGGATCGGGAAGCTGCACATGAGGCCCTTCTCGATGCCGTAGTCGCCGCGCGAGCAGACGGCCACGCTCGTCCATTCGTTCGACGCGGGCGGGCAGAGGATCGAGCGCGCGGTGTCAATCGCCGCATTCGCCGCGCTCGCCGCGCTGCTCAGGCCGCGGGCCTTGATGATCGCCGCGCCGCGCTGCTGCACGGTGCTGATGAATTCGCCCTTCAGCCACGCCTCGTCCTTGATCACGTCCGGCGCGAGTCGCGAGCCGATGCGCGTGTTGTAGAAATCGGGATACATCGTCGAGCTGTGGTTGCCCCAGATGGCGAGGTTCGTCACCTCGGTCACGTCCACGCCCGCCTTCTTCGCGAGCTGCGTCTTGGCGCGATTTTCGTCGAGCCGCGTCATCGCGAACCAGCGGTCCGCCGGCACGTCCTTCGCGTTGTTCATCGCGATCAGGCAGTTCGTGTTGCACGGATTTCCCACGACGAGGATGCGCACGTCCTTCGCAGCATTCGCCTGGATGGCCTTGCCCTGGCCGATGAAAATCTTGCCGTTGATACCGAGCAGATCCTTGCGCTCCATGCCCTGCTTGCGCGGCACGCTGCCCACGAGCATCGCGAGATTCACGCCGCGGAAGCCCTCGTCGAGATTCGCCGTCGCCACGATGCCCTTCAGCAGAGGGAAGGCGCAGTCATCGAGTTCCATGACCATGCCACCGAGCGCGGGCAGCGCGGGCTCGATTTCGATGAGGTGCAAAATGACCGGCTGGTGCGGCCCGAAGATCGCGCCGGACGCGATGCGGGGAAGAAGTGAGTAGCCGATTTGGCCGGCGGCGCCGGTGACTGCGATGCGGATGGGTGGTTTCATGAAATTGAGGACGCGCACAACAGCACGCCGGAAATTTTTTCGCAAGCGCCGGAACTTGAACGTTCCGGCTACTGAACGTGCACACCGGGTGCGGCTGCGAGGTCGGTGGTCCGGGCTTTCCAGCTCCGACATTCCGAGCAATCGGAGCGACGCATCGTCATTCCCCACTTGTATCCGCGTGGTGCGGGGGTTGTCCTCGCACCCGATGTCGCCCCGCATTTTTCTCCTGAGTGTCCTGATGTGCCCTCCGATTTCATTTGCCGACGATGTGCCGGTGGCGGGTGGCAAGCCGGGACACTCGACGCATGGCGAGGCATTCGACGAGGGGCCGCGGCAGGAGGCGGTGCTGATGCGCGGGATGGGTGCCGTGAGTTTTTCGATCACGACAGGGAGCGCCGACGCGCAGAAGTTTTTCGATCAGGGTATCGCGCAGCTTCACGGATTTTGGTACTATGAAGCAGAGCGCTCGTTCCGGCAGGCAGCGAAATTCGATGACGGCACACCGATGCCCTACGTGGGCATGGCGCTTGCAAACGTGAACAACGAGAAGCGCGCGGCGGAATTCATGAGGCAGGCCGTCTCGCGCCGCGCAAAGGCGACGCCTCGCGAGCAACAGTACATTGACGGATACAGCGCGTATTTTTCCGCTGGAAGGAAGGACGGCGATGCGGACAAGGCGCGGCGCACGGCGCTCGTGAAGGCGCTGGAAAAAATCGCGTTCGAGTTCCCGGAGGACATCGAGGCGAAGGCGTTCCTCGTTTTTCAAGTGTGGGACAACGGCCAGCACGGTACGCCCGTCAGCAGTCACGCGGCGCTTGCGGCGCTCGCGGGTGAGGTGCTGGCGAAGAATCCGATGCACCCCGGCGCGCATCATTACCTCATCCACTTGTGGAATTCCGAGGACGACCGCCGGGCGCTGAATAGCGCCGCGCTGGACGGGCAGTCGGCGCCGGGAGTCGCGCATCTGTGGCACATGCCGGGGCACACTTTTACGAAGCTCCGCCGCTACGCCGATGCGGCGTGGCAGCAGGAGGCGTCGGCACGCACGGACCACGCCTACATGATCGCGACGAAGCTCATGCCCGAGCAGATCCACAACTACGCGCACAACAACGACTGGCTGGTGGAGGACCTCGGGTTCATCGGCCGCGTGCATGACGCGGTGGATCTCGCGAAGAACATGATCGAGCTGCCGCGTCTCGCGCCGGGTGTGAAGGCGCAGGGCCGGCCTTCGGCGGGCGGCGGATTCGCGATGGGCCGCAAGCGGCTCGTGGCCGCGCTCGCGATGTGGGAGCAGTGGGATGAACTGCTCGCGCTCGACGGCGGCCCGTATCTGCCGGTGCTCGACGATCCGATCGAGGAAGCCGAGCGCCTGCGCACGACGGGCATCGCGGCTTTTCAAAAGGGCGATCAGGCGAATGTGGCGCGTGGCGAAGCGAAGATTGCGGCCATCCGCGCGCTCATCACGAACGCGAAGCAGGAGCGCACCGCGAAGGCCGACGAGGCCGAGGCTGTGGCGAAGACCGCGAAGAAACCGGCGGATCAAATCGTGAAGGCGATGTCCGACGCCATGCTGCCCTTCATCCAGCGCAGCGAGCAGCTTGAGAAACTGATCGCGGAACTCGAAGCCTACCGCGCGTTCGCGGAGGGCAAGGACGACGCGCGGAAGAAACTGGAGTCGCTCACCGGCGTGCCGAAGGTGCGTCTTTCGCAGCTCCACGACAGGGCGGGGGATTTGTCGAAGGCCGTGCAGATCGTACGCGATGCGGTGAAGGAAGCCGATGGTCAGGTGCTCCCGCTGGCGAATCTCGCCGACCTGCTCTGGCGCAAGGGCGACAAGAAGGACGCGCTCGACACTTTCCAAAAGCTCCGCGCGCTCTGCGCACAGGCGGACCTAGACATGCCGGTCTTCACGCGCCTGCGCCCATTGGCTGCGGAGCTGAAGCTGCCCGAGGACTGGCGTCCCAAGCTCGAATGGCCCGCCGACAGCGGGAAGCGCCCGGACATCGCGACGCTCGGACCTTTCCGCTGGCATCCTTACGCGGCGCCCGACTGGAGCCTGCCCGATCAGACGGGCGAAAAGCGGCTCTTCGGCGAGTTCAAGGGCAAGCCCACGCTGATGCTCTTCTACCTCGGCAGCGGCTGCTCGCACTGCATCGAGCAACTGAACACCTTCAGCCCGATGGCGAAGGAGTTCGGGGAGGCGGGCATCCGCATCGTCGCCGTGGGCACGGAAAAGCCGGAGGAGCTGTTCAAGACCTACGCGCTCGCGAAGGCCGGCGAAGGGTTCCCATTCCCCATCCTCGCCGACCCGACGCTCGCGACGTTCAAAGCTTACCGCGCCTTCGATGACTTCGAGACGATGCCGCTGCACGGCACCTTCCTCATCGACGCCGACGGCCAGGTCCGCTGGCAGGACATTTCGTATCAGCCATTCACGCAGGCCAAGTGGCTGCTCGCGGAATCCAAACGCCTGCTCGCCCTGCCGCGCCCGGTGAAGGGCGTGGTGACGCAGGGGAAATGATGGGGCGGGTTTTTGGATTCGATCAGGGAGCGATGGCAGTCGTCGCTTGTGATGCTCGTTAAGCGCATGGTAGGTCTATTTGCGCGTCGCGTATGAACGAAAGCCAAGCAAGTCACCAAATGGAAACTGAAGACATTATTATACACATTGATTGGAGCGGGCCATACACACTCGAAGAAGTCTCGCACCTCAACGGCCCAACCGATTTCGGCGTTTACCAGATATACGGCGGCCACCCTGTTTATGGCAGCGGAGTTTTACTCTACATCGGCCTTGATGAGTGGCAGACATTCGCACAGCGCCTATCTCAACACGGCTGGTGCCACACCAATCAGGATGCAGGTCGCCTTGAAGTTCATGTCGGACGGCTGTTCGGTCTTACGACGCCGGACTGTGATACTTGGAACCGTTACATCAGACTCGCAGAGCTCCTACTTATCCACGCTCACAGGCCAGCGTGGAACTCGCAAATGGAACTAAAGAGCTTGGAGCCGGAACTCCGCCGCGTCCACGTCGTAAACTGGCAACGGTATCGCAGCCTTATGCCAGAGGTTTCCGGTGCTCGCTGGTCGGAGCGATTCGACCATATTCCGTTTCGCCAACATTTCAGCACTGAACATTTTGGACGACAGCCTAGCACGACATGAAAATCGAAGGACTCAAAGGCTGGTACGAGAAGACCGGCGGGCTGTTTTTCTTCGCCCGGATGTGCTCCAAGATTCGCCGTTTCTGGCGTCCCGAGGAATCCTTGCCGGAGACGCTTCCCGGAGATACCGTCCGCCCATGAGCTACGAACACCTCATCACAGTTGAGCCTGGCAAGCGCAGCGGCAAGCCGTGCATTCGCGGGATGCGGATTACCGTTTACGACGTGTTGGAGTATCTCGCTTCCGGGATGACTGAGGACGAAATCCTGGCCGATTTCTCCGAACTGACGCGCGAGGATATCAAGGCGTGCCTGTCCTTTGCCGCCGACCGCGAACGCAAGCTCTTCAACGCCGCCGCGTGAAGCTCCTGCTCGATGAGAACCTGTCCGACAGGATCGTCCCGCAGATCCTCGACCTCTATCCCGGCTCGTCGCACGTCAAGTCCCACAGCCTCATTCACACCGACGACGTGCTCATCTGGGAATTCGCCCAGCAGCAAGGCTGCACCATCGTTTCCAAGGACGCGGACTTTCATCAGCGCAGCCTGGTCTTCGGCCATCCTCCCAAGCTCGTATTCCTGCGCGTCGGCAACTGCCCGACCAGCCGCATCACAGAACTGCTCCGGTCCAACTATGTCTTGCTGTCAGCATTCGACGCCGACCCGAACGCCAGCATCTTGATCCTGCCGTAGGAAAAGTTTTGCGCTGCTGCACACACACCCATGAAAATCGAAGGACTCAAAGGCTGCTACGAGAAGACCGGCGGGCTGTTTTACTTCTCCCGGATGTGCTCCAAGATTCGGCTGCACGCCGAGGGCGGGTTGCCGCAGGAATACCACGACATGCTGGGGCAGGGCTTCGACGGGCGGACGTGCCGCTATCTTTCCGTGAGTTATGACGACGTGAAGGCGCAGGTGCTCGCAGGGAAGAGCGACGAGGAGGTGCTCGACTGGTGCATGGCCAGCGGCCGCCGCCTCACGGACGAGCAGGTGCTCATCTACAACAGCTTCATGAGCAAGCGCGGCTGGCGCGACGACGAGACCGACGGCTTCATCCCCGACATGATCCGGCACTACGGCCTGAAGGACGATGGCAGCGTGCTCACCGACTTTGACCTCATCGAGATGGACGAAGGTCGCTGGTATCCCGAGATGTGGCGGGACGCGTGGAAGTGATCCCTGCGCGCATCCGCACATCGCCAGCGGCGGTCGGAACATCCGACGCCCGACTTCCAAAGAGAAGTCGCCTTGCGTGACTTTTCCCTCCACAACCAAACGCCTCACCCCAATGAACCGCCGCACATTCCTCGCCACTTCCGCACTCGCAGCCAGCGCCGTTTTTTCCTCCGCGGAGGATGCGCCGAAGAAACGCCCGAAGCTCAGGAAGGCCGTGAACCTCGGCATGGCCGGCGGCGTGAAGGGCAGCGTGAACGACAAGTTCAAGGCCATCCGCGACGCGGGCTTCGACGGCATCGAGCTGAACCTGCCGGGCGAACTCACGACTGATCAGATCATCGAGGCGAAGAGCGCGAGCGGACTCGGAGTCGCGGGCATCATCTGCACGCCGCACTGGAGCTTCCCGCTCAGTTCGCCCGATCCGGCGAAGCGCGAGAAGACGGTGAACGGACTCAATTTTGCGCTGAAGCAGGGCGGTGAAATCGGCTGCAAGCGCGTGCTGCTCGTGCCCGGCACCGTCGAGAAGGACGTGACCTACGAGCAGTGCTGGGAGCGCGCCATCGCGGGCATCCGGCGCTGCGTCGAGACGGCGGAGAAAAGCAAATGCGCCATCGCGGTGGAGAATGTGTGGAACCGCTTTATCAATGAGCCCGTCGCGGCGAAGCGCTTCCTGGAGGAAATCAACAGCCCGTGGGTCGGCTGGCATTTCGATGTCGGCAACTGCATCAACTTCGGCTGGCCCGAGCACTGGGTCCGCACGCTCGGCAAGCACGTCTTGAATCTGCACATCAAGGAATACAGCCGGAAGCTGCGCGACAAGGAAGGCCCCTACGCCGGCTTCAAGGCCGAGCTGATGGAAGGCGACAACGACTGGCCCTCCGTGATGAAGGCGCTCGATGAGATCGGATACGAAGGCTACGGCATCCTCGAAGTCCGCGGCGGCGACGCCGAGCGGCTGAAGTTTCTCGCCGAGCGCACGGACAAGATCTTCGCGAGCTGACCTGCGCGGACGGTGCGCGGTCGCGTGAAATGGCGACCGCGTTTAGAGGAAGAGCTTCCTGAACAGCCAGGGCAGAACGACCATGGCTACGATGATTACGCCTAGTGCAACGTAACACATGAATCAGCTACGGTTTGATTCTTTGTTTGGGATTGGAGTAAGTCCATTTGATTGGGGTTGCCGTTTTATTGTATTGGCGGATGTAGCGCATGAGCTTGGAGCGCAGGTCGGCGAGAGAGC
>CAIRYQ010000101.1 GCA_903882875.1 uncultured Spartobacteria bacterium
AAGATCAGCCCGCCTCCTGCCGTCGGCGGCTACGGAAGCCCGTTCCGCGCTTCGGGATGACGAGCCGTGTTCATGTATTGCAGGTGGCTCGCCCCGTCTAAGAATTCAACATTGCGGGCATCCGCACATGCGGTCACCTTCTTTGCAAAGGATTTCCCATTCCCGACTCCCCCCAGCCAGTGCCATGACACACTCCGTTTTCCGCGCTCTAACTGCTGCCATTGTAGCAGCCATCCCCGTGTCTTGCGCGTGCGCCATGAGTGCAAGGCAGAATGTGGAGGATGCGGGGTTTGAATGCGCCATCTCAGCCGCCAGTGAGCGGAGCGGGAAACCGGGACCGAAGACTGCGGATAAAGTCCCCCCAGTGGTTGATCTCGATGCCATTTACGAGAGCGGCGTGCGCAAGGTGAAAGCAGGCGAGCTCGCCGGCGCGATCGCGGAGTTCACGAAGGCGATCGAATTGGATCCGAAAAACATCAACGGTTACAACAACCGCGGGCATGTGCGCCTCATGCAGGGAAATCTGGACGCCGCGATTGCGGACTACAGCCGGGCCATCGCCCTCGATCCGAAAGACCCTTCTGCCTATTGTGATCGAGCAAACGCGAAGGTCATGGGCGGCGACTTCAAGGGGGCGAATGCGGATTCGGACAAGGCTGTGGCGCTTGCTCCCGACGATGCCGAAGTGCGCGGCAAACGCGGCGGCGTCCGGTATCTTGCGGGTGATTTGAAGGGCGCGCTGGCTGACTTCGATCATGCGTTGAAACTCGATCCAAAGTTGCTGAATGCGTATGCGACTCGCAGCAAGGTACGACATGGCTTGAGGGACATGGAAGGGCAGTTGGCTGACATCGAAGAGGCAATCTCACTCGGCTCCACCGACGCCGACATGTATGCGAATCGCGCATCGTTCCGGCTGCCAAAGGGGGATGTGGAAGGGGCGCTCGCGGACAGCAACAGGGCGATCGAACTCGACCCGAAGAATTCTGGCGGCCATCGCACCCGCGGCGAGGCGAAGCGGGCAAAGGGTGATTTCGACGGCGCGATTGCAGATGCCGGAAGGGCGATTGTGCTCGCGCCAAAGGACGCGAAGGCATGGGACAGCCGGGGAGTGACGAAGCACGACAATGGCGACATTGCCGGCGCGATCGAGGACTTCAACCGGGCGCTCGAACTGGATCCGAAGAATTCCAGCGCATGGAACAACCGCGGCAGGTCGCGGATGGCAAAGGACGATGTGGACGGCGCGCTCGCGGATTTCAACCGAGCCATCAAGCTGGACCCGAAAGATGCGACGGCGCTCGGCAACCGCGGCGGGGCGCGATTCTGGAAGGACGACGCAAAGGGCGCGCTGGCGGACATGAATCACGCGATCGAACTGGATCCGCACGCGGCGGATGCGTGGAACAACCGCGCGGTGATGCGGCGGGACAGCGGGGACTTGGACGGGGCTCTCGCCGACTGTGCTCAGGCGGTGAAGCTCGCGCCAGACTACGCGGATGCGTGGGGCAATCTCGCGAGTGTCAGGGCGGCGAAGGAAGAC
Organism: uncultured Spartobacteria bacterium; assembly: GCA_903882875.1. Lineage (GTDB taxonomy): Bacteria > Verrucomicrobiota > Verrucomicrobiia > Chthoniobacterales > Chthoniobacteraceae > SXWH01. Next base: position 1,544 of record CAIRYQ010000101.1, read on the forward strand.
GCAACCGGAACGGTCAAAGCGATTGACCGGCTGATCGAATTGCAGCCGGATTCCGCCAAGGCATATTATTCGCGCGGAAGCGCCCACTATATGGCGCGGGAATGGGGCGCAGCAGCGGAGGATTTCGATGTCGCAGTCCGGCTGGACAAGACGAAGGAGGCATTCGTGCCGCTGCTCTCGCACGCGGCGCGGATTCGCTCGGGGCCTGATCCTGTGGCGGAGAAAAAGCTCCAGGCATGGCTCGACAAGCGGGGTGCCGGAGCAGATGCCGGATGGCCGTCGGCAGCCGGACGTTTCCTGCTCGGCAAGGACGATGAGGCAGCGCTCATTTCGTCCGCGGAGGCATTCGCAAAAAAAGAGGAGTCAGGCCAACTCGCTCAGGCTTGGTATTTCGCAGGGATCCGCCTCCTCGCATCGGGCGACAAGGCTGGAGCCGCGGAGCGATTTCGGCAGTGCGTGGCGGCGGAGCGCAAGCAGTCCGTTGTGAAGTCATTCGCTCAGGCGGAGCTGAAATGGCTCGGGAAGAAGTGAATGGAACGAGGGGAAAATGAGTGCGGGAACGAGCGGCATGGCTTGGTAGTTCTACGCTTCAGCGTGCCAGGACGTGCGGCTGAAGCTTCCGGCATCCGCGTGCGTTTTCCGGATTGGCAGTCTTTGTGAGCTGAGGGACCAGACTGGTTTGCATTGCGTCTTTCGTGCCGAAGAGTTCCCCGTTGCCGAGACCGATGGGTTTTGGCATCTTTCTGCCATGAGCATCATGGCCACTGTCGAGAACGACACGATCAGACTCCCCGCGGATGTGCATCTGCCGGATGGCACGCGGGTGCGCCTGGAGCCGGTGGATGCCAGACAGCCATCCCGCGGCTGGCCCGCAGGGTATTTCGCGCGCACGGCCGGGATGCTCGCGGGTGAGCGCATGGAGCGGCCCGAGCAGGGCACGGCGGAGCAGCGCGAGGAGTGGTGATGGCGTGGCTGCCGGATACGAATGCGTGGATTCACTACCTGAAGAATCCCGGCAGCCGCATCCGCGCGGGACTGGAACGGCGCACGCCGGATGAAATCATGACCTGCGCAGTGGTGAAGGCGGAGCTGCTGCACGGGGCGCAAAAATACGGGGTTCCCGAACGGCGGACGGCCATCGTGATTGAGACGCTGGCCCCGTATCGCTCACTGCCATTCGACGACGCGGCGGCGGAACACTACGCGCGCATCCGGCACGAACTGGAGGAATCCGGCGGGCGCATCGGGCCGCACGACCTTCTCATCGCGGCGATTTGTCTCGCGCAAGGCTGCACATTGGTGACTGGAAATGTGGCGGAATTCCGAAGAGTGCGCGGGCTGGGAGTGGAGGATTGGAACGCGGAGTGACGAGCCCATTGCCAGGGGTTCAGGAGCGAGATCAGCCGTTCTTTTTCAGAAACAAGAAGACCTGTCCCGGCCGACGATGGTCGGCACGCCGATGCAATTCCCGCAGTGCGCGATGCCGCCCGCCTATGCCGCGCCGGGATGGCGATACGGCGCGCGGTATTCGCGGCGGAGGAGTTTGTTCGCCGCATCGTCGCCGGGGATGATGCGCTTCACGGGATCGTAGGCGAGCTGGCGTCCGCCGAGGTGCATCGAGGCCATGCCGAGCAGGCAGCTCGCGGTGGAGATGTGGCCCTGCTCGATGTCGGCGATGGGCCGGCCGCGTTTCTCGATGGCGGCGAGGAAGTCGAGCATGTGCCTGCGCGTGGCGGGTGCGGCGTTCAGCTCGTTGTCCTTTTCGTCCACGTCCTCGGGATACTGCTCCTTCTCGAAGACGCAGTCGAAGTGGATCGGCTTCGCGGCCTTGTCGAGCGGGAGGAAATCCGCGCGCATCGTGCTCGCCTTGAGCGTGCCTTTTTCGCCGTGGATGAAGAGCGCCCACGGGTAGTCGGGATCGGTCGGCTGGCCCCACGAGCGGTGCGTCCATGTGCAGTTGAAGGCGTCGTGCTCGAAGAGCGCGGTCTGCGTGTCGGGGATGTTCGACTTGCCTTCCTTCTGCACAAAGATGCCACCCTGCGACGTGACGCGCTTCGGCCAGCCGAGGCCGAGCATCCAGCGCGCGGTGTCATACATGTGGACGCACATGTCGCCGAGGATGCCGTTGCCGTATTCGGTGAAAGTGCGCCACCAGCGTTTGTGCGGGATGCCGTCGTAAGGCCGCAGCGGTGCGGGGCCGGTCCACGCTTCGTAGTCGAGGAAATCGGGCACGGGCTCGACGGGCGGGTTGCCGTTCGCGCGCATGTGGAAGTAGCAGCACATGTCCACATGGCCGATTTTCCCGAGCAGGCCCGCATCAATGATCTGCTTCTTCGCCTCGATGAGATGCGGCGTGCTCTTGCGCTGCGTGCCGATCTGCACGACGCGCCCGAGCTTGCGCGCAGCGTCGAGCATCGCCTCGCCCTCGCGCACGTCCACGCTGATGGGTTTCTGGCAATACACATCCGCGCCCGCCTCCAGCGCCGCGATGCAGTGGAGCGCGTGCCAGTGATCCGGCGAACCGACGAGCACGATCTCGGGCTTTTCCTTCAGCAGTTCGCGGTAGTCGGAAAATGTCGGCGGAGCCTTCTTCGACTTCTGCCGCTGCTGCGCGATCTCCACCGCGCCCGCGAGCATGTGCTTGTCCGGATCCGCGATGCCGACGATGTCCACATTCGCGACCTGCACGAGCCGCCACAGGTCGCTCTTCCCATACCAGCCCGCACCGATCAGTGCGACGCGGCGCGGCTTGCCGGTGATGTCGAGCGCATCCGCGCCGAGCGTGGAGAGAGCGAGGGCCGCGGCGCTCGATTTCAGAAAGCGGCGGCGGCTGATGTTGAACGGGTGGTTTTGGAGGGGCAGCGAGTTCATGCGGAAAGGATGCACGGCGCAGAGCAAGCGAGGCAACTCCTCAAACACATGGTGCGGAAAACTTCTGCGGCGCTTGGCGCATTTCACAGTCGGGGTATCAGGCCCGGCGGAGCATCGGATTTTTCTGCGATGATTTTCCGCGCGATGGGATTGTTGTGAGCACATCGGGGTCTTGCGCCGCTTGCCGCCCGGATTTCGCCGCCCTGCAACTGCCATGATTTTTTCAAAAACGAAGCTCCGACACATCCTGCTCGCACTCGCGCTGCCCGGCACCACGCGGGCTGCCACGGCACCGGCACTTGCGGATTTTCAGCGCGATGCGGCGCCGTTCATCGAGAAGCACTGCATCGAGTGTCACGGCGGCAAATCAACGAAGGGGTATCTCGACCTGAAGAAGATCGATCGTGCGGATGCGGCCATCCTGAAGAACCGGAAGGTGTGGATGAATGCGCTCACGCAGGTCGGTTCGGGCGAGATGCCGCCGAAGAAGCGCACGCGCCCGACGCTGGAGGAGATCGAAAAGTTCACGGCGTCCGTGGAGTTGGCATTCGAGCGTGCGGAACTTGCCGCGCCGCCGGATCCGGGCCGGATCACGGTGCGCCGACTGAACCGCAACGAATACAACAACACCGTGCGCGATCTGCTCGGCGCGGATTTCAATGCGACGGAGGATTTCCCGCCGGATGAAATCGGGAACGGCTTCGACAACATCGGCGACGTGCTCACCGTCTCGCCGCTGCTCACAGAGCGTTACCTCGACGCTGCGGACACGATCGCCCGGCGCGTCATCCTCACGGAAATCCCGAAGCCGTCGCAGCGCGCACTCTCCGGTCGCTATCTCCAGCCGAATAACTCGAAGACGCCGGAGACGCGTTTCCGCGAGTTGGATCCCGAGTCCGCGGATGCAACGAAGTCCGGCCCATTCACGGCGCAGGGCGACTACCTGAAGTTCTCGAAGAACGACGATTTCATGTTCCGCGCGACGGTGTACGCGACGACGAAAGGCACCGCACCGGTGAAGGCCGCGCTTTTTCTCTCGGGAAAAAATCTCACCGACGTGTCGAGCGACGCGGAGGTGGAGCAGCTCATGGGCGCGGCGGCTAAGATGAAGCCGCTGAAAATCGTGAAGGTCTTCGAGATCACGGCGCGCAATTCGGGCAAGCCGCAGACCATCGAGGTGCCGGTGAACCGCATCGGCGAAATCCAGCGCGCGGGCATCGCGCTCGTGAGGCCGCCCGCGGGTGATCCCGCAACTCAAGGCGAGCCTTTGCCGCATCTTTTCATCGAGAATCTGCGCACCGTCGGGCCGATGGATCCGAGGCCGCTGTCGCACCGCAAGATCCTCGCGTGTTCGCCCGACAAGCCGCGCGCGGAGCAGACGCGCGAGGTCGTCACGCGGCTGCTGAACCGCGGATACCGCCGACCGGCGACAGCGGAAGAAATCGGGACGCATGTGAAGTTCGCGGAGCAGGCGATAGCCGACGGGAAATCGTGGGAGGCGGCGATTCGGCAGGTCGTGCAGGCGGTGCTGTGCTCGCCGAAATTTCTCTTCCGCGTGGAGCTGGATCAGCGGCCCGACGCGAAGATGCCGCACGCGATTGATGAATTTCAGCTCGCATCGCGACTGAGTTATTTCCTGTGGAGCACGATGCCGGACGACGAGCTTTTCGCACTAGCGGGAAAAGGGAAGCTGACGGCAAATCTCGATGCGCAGGTGCGGCGGATGCTGAAGGATCCGAAGGCCGCGGCGCTGACGGACAATTTTGCGATGCAGTGGCTGCAACTGAAGCGGCTCGAAATCGTCGCGCCGGACACGAAGCTGTTCCCGACATTCACCACCGCGCTGCGTCGCGCAATGATGCGCGAGACACAGCTCTTTTTCGGCGAGATCCTGCGCGAGGATCGCAGTGTGCTCGATTTGCTCGACGGCGATTTCACTTTCATGAACGAGGCGCTCGCGAAGCACTACGGCATCGCGGACACGGCCGGCAACGCGGTCGGGACGAAAGGCGCGCAGAAGCGACCCGGCGGCACGCAGTTTCAACGGAATGAATTTGTACGCGTGACGCTGCCGATGAAGGAACGCGGCGGGCTGCTCGCGCAGGCGAGCGTGCTCACCGTCACCTCGAACCCCACGCGCACGTCGCCGGTGAAGCGCGGGCGCTGGGTGCTGGAGCAGCTCCTCGGCACGCCGCCGCCGCCGCCGCCCGCAAATGTGAAGGAGCTTGACGCGCAAAAGCAACTGACCGGCACGCTGCGCCAGCGCATGGAGCAGCACCGCGAAAACCCGAACTGCGCGAGCTGCCACACGCAGATGGACGCGATCGGTTTTGCACTGGAAAATTTCAACGCGATCGGCGCATGGCGCACGAAGGACGGCGACAGCGAGATTGATGCGTCCGGAAAATTGCCGGACGGGAAAATCTTCAGCGGGCCGGCGGAGATGAAGTCCGTGCTGAAGGAAAAGAAGGCGCTCTTCGTTCGCAATCTCTCGGAGAAGCTGCTCATATACGCTCTCGGGCGCGGGCTGGAATATTATGACGGGCGCGCGATCCGGCAAATCGGCGCGGAGCTGGCGAAGGGCGAATACAAGTTCTCGTCGCTCGTGTGCGCGATCGTGAAGAGCGATCCGTTCCGCATGAGGCGCGGGGCGGATCTGGCTGTGAAGAGTGCGGGCAAGTGAGCCGGCTGCCGAATTTCTCTCAGAACGCATCCCAGCGGCGATTGATCGCAGCAGTGGTTTTCCACTGGCGCACACTGGCGCCACGGATGAAATCACACCGCAATTTTTCCAAACTGAACTCCGCCGAAAACTCATGACACACAATCTTCCCCGACGCACTTTTCTCCGTGGCCTCGGCGCGACGCTCGCATTGCCGTGGCTCGAGGCGATGGGTCCGCTTTCCTCGTGGGCCGCGGGTAAAACTCTCGCAGGCAAGACGGCACCGAACCGCATGGCGTTCCTCTACGTTCCGAATGGCAAGAACATGTCGGACTGGACGCCAGGCAGCGAGGGCGAGCTGGGCGAGCTGCCGCGCATCCTCGAGCCGCTCGCGGATTTCAAACGCGACTTCTCCATTTTGACCGGCCTCACCGCGGACAAGGCCCGCTCGAACGGCGACGGCGGCGGCGACCACGCACGGGCGCTGTCTGCATTCCTCACCGGCGCGCAGCCGCGCAAAACGGACGGCACGGACATCCGCGCAGGTGTCTCCGTGGATCAGGTCGCGGCCTCGCGCGTGGGCGACAGGACGCGGCTGCCTTCGCTCGAAATCGGCACGGAGGCCGGCTCGATGGCGGGCAACTGCGACTCGGGCTACAGTTGCGTGTATTCGTCCACGATGTCGTGGCGCTCGGCGACGCAGCCGCTGCCGAAGGAAGTGAAGCCGAAGATGGTTTTCGACCGCATCTTCGGCAGCGGAAAGCAGGACGACCGCGCACGGCGTGATGCATCGCGCAAGAGCGTGCTCGATCTCGTGAAAGGCGACTTCCGGCAGTTGAACGGCAAGCTCGGCAAGGACGATCAGCGCAAGCTCGACGAATATTTCACCGGCATCCGCGAGATTGAAAAGCGGATCGAGCGCACGGCGGAATTCCCGCTGCCGAAACCGCCCGCTGATTTCACCGTGGGCGACAAGGAACCGACGAGCTACGAGGAGCACATCCGCATTTTGGCCGATTTGATGGTGCTCGCGTTTCAGACGGACACCACGCGTGTCTGCACGTTCGTCCTCGCGAACGAGGGCAGCAACAAGCCGTATCCGTTCATCAACGTCCGCGAGGGCCATCACGACCTCTCGCACCACGGCAACAGCGAGGAGAAGAAGGCGAAAATCCGGGAGATTAACCGCTTCCACACGCGGCAACTCGCCTACGTCCTCGGCAAGATGAAGTCGGTGAAGGAAGGCGACGGCACGCTGCTCGACCACTGCATGCTCGCGTACGGCAGCGGCAATTCCGACGGCAACGCGCACAACCACGACAACCTTCCGATCCTGCTCGCGGGCCACGGCTGCAGCACGATCAAGCAGGGCCGCCACGTCGTGCATCCAAAGGACACGCCGCTGAACAACCTCTGGCTCGCAATGCTGAACCGGATGGAGATCAAGGTGCATCAGCTTGGCGACAGCAGCGGGGAACTGCCGGGGCTGGCGTAGGTCAGCCCGCGGGTTGTTCGAGAGGCGTTCCAAAAACGATCGCGGTCTTCTCGTTTCAAATCGAGATCCCCTGTCGGTTGCGTTTGCTGCGGCGCGCGCGATGTGATAGCGAGCTTCCCCGTGACACTGCCCGTGATTTTTCCAATGCAGTTTCTCGCCGACGGCGGCGGGCTTTTCTACGCGCTGCAAAATTCGACGCTGCCGGGCAAGATCGTGCTCGGCGCGCTCTTCCTTGCCTCGGTGCTTTCGTGGACGGTGATGATCACGAAGTTCCGGATGCTGCGCCGATCGAGCGTGCGGCGAATGGATTTTCTCGATGCGTTCCGCGCGGACCGGCAGCCGCTCAGCCTGTTTCAGAGCGGTGCGCGCTTTTCCGGCGCGCCGGTTTTCACCGTATATCAGGCGGGATGCCGCGAGCTGAGCTTCCAGATACTCGGCTCGGCGGAGGTGGATGAGACTTTCGCCGCGCGCCTCGAGACTGCGCCGAAAATTTCGCCCGCGCAGATGCGCATGGTGCAGACCGCGATGGAGCGTTGCGTCGGCGAGACGGCGCTGAAGCTCGAATCGCAGATGGTCCTGCTCTCGACCGCCGTGAGCGGCGCGCCATTCCTCGGCCTGCTCGGAACGGTGTGGGGCGTGATGGACACATTCAGCGACGTGGCCACTGCGGGAAAGGCAAACCTCGCCGCGATGGCGCCGGGCGTCTCCGCGGCGCTCATCACGACCGTCACCGGGCTGCTCGTCGCGATCCCCGCGATGTTCGGCTACAACTGGCTGGTGACGACACTGCGTGGCATGATCGTGGAGCTGGACAATTTCGGCGCGGAACTCTCCAGCGCCATCGAGCACAATTACGTGGATTACGGCGAACGCCGCCGCCACCTCTGAAGCCATGCGCCGCTTTTCCGACCGCCACGCACTGCACACGCTCAGCGAGCTGAATGTGACTCCTCTGCTGGATCTCGCGTTCGTGCTGCTGATCATTTTCATGATCACCACGCCGCTGATGGAAAACAGCACCGACCTCGTGCTGCCGAGCGGCGAGGCGAAGCAGCCGGCAAACATGGAGGACGTGCGCACCGTCTCGATTCACTCCGACCAGACGATCACGCTGAACGACGAGCGCATCACCGCCGACGCGCTCGTGGCCAGGCTCGCCGCACTGCTCGCATCACGACCGGATCTGGGTGTGCTCATCCGCCCGCACCGCGACCTGCCGGTGCAGAAATTTTCCGAGGTGCTCGACGCGGTGAAGCGCGCAGGCGTGAAGAAAATCGGCTTTGTGCAGACGACGAAGGAATGATGAGCCATGCGTGATGAACCGCTGATATCGCCGGGCGAGGAGCACGGGAGGTTCGGAAAAAATTTCATGCTCGTGCTCGTGGCCCACGTTGTGTTCGTCGTCAGCGTATGGGCTGGCGGCAAGTGGCTTTTCAAAACACACAAGCCGGAGCAGATCACATGGCTCGACGGCGGCGGCGAGCCAGGCTCGGCACCGCTCGTACTCCCGCTTCCAGAAAGCGGCGACACTTCGCCCTCAGTGCGACCGCCCCGGCCCGAGGCAGACATTCTGCCGCCGCTTCCTCAGCTCACGACGGAACCGGCCGCGCCGCGCTCAACCGACGATCTTGCATTGCTCCCGAAAGTGACGCCCACGCCGACACCCACGCCGCGACCGAGGCCAACTGCGACGCCGCAGCCGAAGCCGACAACGCCCAGACCATCATCTTCCGCGACACCGAAGCCAAAGCCGAAAACCGCCGCATCGCCGACGCCTGCCAAAAGCATCGCGAAAGTTGCGACGCCGAATCCCGGTGCGAAACCCACACAGACGAAGATCACCGACTCGAATGCAAGACCCCAGGGCGCAGGAACCGGCACGGGCAACGTGACGTCCGGCGCTGGCAGCGCAACGAACGCCGGAACGAAAGGCGGTCCTGGTGCGGCGGGTGGCTCGACGGCCGCACTCCAGTCGTATTTCAGCAAAGTCGAGCCGGTGATTCACCGCGAGTGGAAGCCGCCGCAGACGGTCGTCAGCAGCAGCCGCGAGGTGGAGGCGCATGTGCGCCTGCGCGTGGCGGCGGATGGAACGGTGGAGTCGCTCAAGCTCGTGAAGCCGACCGGCAACGTCGAGGTGGACAAATCCATTGAAGACGCGCTTCAGCGCGTGAAGAAGCTCGAACGCCCGCCCGCGGAACTGCTGAAGAACGGAGTGCTCGAAGCGTCGGTGGAGTTCGTTCTCGAAGTTTGAACCTCGCGTGCGGCAACATTGTCTGAGAATTTTTTCCGCATGAGAACCGCCATCGCCTCGCTCTTGTTCCTGCTGGCCTCGCTCGCTTTCGCCGAGGAACCGAAGATCCGCATCGTGAAAAGCACGAGGATGAACATCGCCATCACCGGGCTTTCCGGCGGCGATCTCGACACGCTCAAGCGCGACCTCGCAAACTCCGGTTTCTTCACGATCACGGGCGCGGATCAGGCGCAGTTCACCGCGGGGGCGACCGAGTCGGGCGGGCTGCACGGCACGGTCACGGCGAAGGACGGTGCGACTCCTCTTTCCAAAAACTACGGCGGCGCCGGACGCGCGGCGGTGCATCGCTTTGCCGATGACATCACGCAGGCGCTCGTGGGCGTGCGCGGCATCGCGTCCACGAAGATCGCATTCGTCGGCACGCGCACGGGAAAAAAGGAAATCTACACCTGCGACGCGGACGGAACGAACCTCGTGCAACTCACGCACGACGGCACGATCAGCGTCTCGCCGGGCATCAGCCCGGACGGCTCTTCGCTCGTGTACACCGGCTACCAGAGCGGCTACGCGGACGTGTACCGCATCACGCTCGCGAGCGGCGCGCGCACGCGCATCATCAAATATCCCGGCACCAACAGCGGCGCAAAAATTTCCCCCGACGGCGGAAGGATCGCGCTGACGCTGAGCAAGGACGGCAACCCCGAGATTTACGTCACGGGTTCAGGTGGCGGTTCGCCGCGGCGCATCACACGCACGGCGGGCGTGGAGAGTTCACCGACGTGGTCGCCCGACGGCACGGAGCTGATCTACAGCAGCGACGACAGCGGCACGCCGCAGCTCTACCGCGTGTCCTCATCCGGCGGGACTCCGCAGCGGCTCCCGACGGGCTTTGGATACAACACCGCGCCGAGTTGGTCGCCCGATGGGAAAAAGATCGCGTTCAACACGCGCGGCGGCGGATCATTTTCCATCGCAATCCTCGATCTCGACGGCGGCTCCGTCCGCACCGTCGGCGAGGGCGAAGGCCCGGCGTGGGGCGCGGATTCACGGCATCTCATCTTCGCATACGGAAGCTCCCTCGTGATGTTCGACACACAGACCTCCACACGCACGACGCTCGTGGGCGGTGCGGGAAAAATTTCCGAGCCGACTTGGTCGCGATGAGCTACGCGTGCGCACATCGCGCGATGATTTCATACCGCGCAGGAGAAACCCTGGGGTGGCCGACGGGACTCGAACCCGCAACAGCCAGAACCACAATCTGGAGCTCTACCATTGAGCTACGGCCACCGTTCAGGGCCGAAGAAGTTACCAAAACATGCGCATCTGCCAAGTGGAACTTTTCCATACCGCGCGAGCCGATCAAAATCACCACCTCATGAAATTCCTGAACTCCATCGCCGCTCTCCTTATCCTTGCCAGTGCGTCCGTCGCCGCGCCGGTGATCGTGATTGATGCGGGGCACGGCGGCCACGACCAGGGCGGAATGCCGGGGCAGCGCATCGCGGAAAAAGGATACGCGCTCGATGTGGCGAAGCGGCTCGACGGCGTGCTGCGTCGCGCGGGCTTCCGCACGGTGATGACGCGGAAAGGCGACTACTTCGTGACGCTCTCGGATCGCTGCAGCATCTCGAACAGACAATCGAACGCGGTCTTCGTGAGCATCCATTTCAATGGCGCGCCGAATTCCGACGCATACGGGATCGAGACGTATTTTTGCCGGGGCCGCGAGAGCGCCGCGCTCGCGGATCAGCTTTACCGCCAGTTGCTCGCGTCCACCGGCGCGCCGGGGCGCGGAGTGAAGTCGCGATCGCTCTACGTGCTGAGCCATGCGCGGTTTCCGGCGGCGCTTTGCGAACTCGGCTTCCTCACGAACCGCGGCGAAGCGAAGCGCATCGCCGCCAGCTCGTACCGGCAACGGCTCGCGGAAGCGGTCGGTGCGGCAATCATCTCGCGCTACCGATAAGAAAACGGGCGCTGTATTTTTACGGAAAAAAAGCGCAGGAGGAGCACGTCCACTTGACGGTTCACGGCTCCAGTCCTGCGCTTGCTCCTTGGAAGCAACTTTCGAGAAAACGCGGAGCTTGTCGCGAAGCAGAATCCCCTTCTCGACTTCACCGCTGCGCGTTCCCTACAAACGCGGCCCGCAATTTTCCATGAGCAACGAAACGCCAGCAGGTCCATCGGCTCCGGCCGCACCATCCGACTTCATCCGCGACATTGTCGCGCAGCATGTGGCCGAGGGACGCTACCCGAAAATCCTCACGCGCTTCCCGCCCGAGCCGAACGGCTACCTGCACATCGGCCACGCGAAATCCATCTGCCTGAACTTCGGCATCGCGCGCGAATTTGGCGGCGCTTGCAACCTGCGCATGGACGACACGAATCCGACGAAGGAGGACATCGAATACGTCGAGAGCATCATCTTCGACGTGAACTGGCTCATCGGCGGCTGGGCGGATGGCGTGAAGACGCCGAAGCTTTTTCACGCGAGCGACTACTTCGAGCAGCTCTATGGATTCGCGGTCGCGCTGATCAAAAAGGGCGTGGCATTCGTGTGCGATCTCACGGGCGAGCAGGTCGCGGAATATCGCGGCGCGCCGACGGAGCCCGGCCGTCCATCGCCAAACCGCGACCGCAGTGTGGAGGAAAATCTGGATCTTTTCGCGCGGATGCGCGCGGGGGAATTTGCCGACGGCACGAAGACGCTGCGTGCGAAAATAGACATGACCTCGCCGAACATCCACATGCGCGACCCAGTGCTGTACCGCATCCGGCACACGGAACATCAGGCGACGGGAAACACGTGGTGCATTTACCCGATGTACGATTACGCGCACTGCCTGAGCGACGCCATCGAGGGGATTTCGCACTCGATCTGCACGCTGGAATTTGAGGTCCACCGCCCGCTCTACGACTGGCTCGTGGACGAAGTGGGCCTGTGGAATCCGCGCCCGCGCCAGTATGAATTCGCGCGGCTGAGCCTAACCTATACGCTGATGAGCAAGCGCAAGCTGCTGCAACTCGTGGAGGACAAAATAGTGACCGGCTGGGACGATCCGCGGATGCCGACGATCTGCGGAATGCGCCGCCGCGGTGTGACCGCGCAGGCTCTGCGGAATTTCGCGTACCACATCGGCGTGACGAAATACATGTCGCTCACCGATGTCGCCGTGCTGGAGCACGCGATCCGCGAAGACCTGAACAAGATCGCGCTGCGCCGCATGGCCGTGCTGCGTCCGCTGAAAGTGGTCATCACGAATTTTCCCGAAAGGAAAACGGAGCTGTGCGCCGCCACGAACAATCCGAACGACGAGACGGCGGGTACGCGCGAAGTGCCGTTCAGCCGCGATCTGTGGATCGAGCAGGACGACTTCATAGAAGTTCCCGCGCCGAAATATTTCCGACTGAAGCCGGGCGGCGAGGTGCGACTGAAATACGCCTTCATCATCAAGTGCGACGAGATCGTGAAGGACGCGGACGGTCGCGTGATCGAAATTCGCTGCACTGCGGACCTCGACAGCAAGACCGGCGGGCCAACCGCGGGCCGCAAGGTGAAAGGCACGATCCACTGGGTGAGTGCCGCGCACGCGCTGGATGCCGAGGTGCGACTCTACGACCGGCTCTTCACCGAGGCCGAGCCGGAGAAGGACGGGCGCGATTTCAAGACGGTGATGAATCCGCGTTCGCTCGAAGTCATCACCGCGAAAGTCGAGCCGTCATTGCGCGAATCGAGCGCCGATGCGCGCTACCAATTCGAGCGCCTCGCCTACTTCACACCCGATCCCGACTCGAAGCCGAACGGGCCAATCTTCAACCGCACGATCACTCTCAAAGACGCGTGGGCGAAGGAAATTCAGCGCGGCTGATCACTTCGCAGCCGGAGGCTTCTTCCCGCCGAGGTTGAAAAAATCGAACGGCTGCTGCGGTGGCGTAGGGGCATCCCCAGGCTTCGCGCCTTCCTCAGTGGGACGCGCCGGTTTCGCTGGCGGCATTTTTTCCGCACCGATGATCGCCGGGGACGCGGGTTTTTCATCCGCCGGTTTCTTCGGCGCCGCGGCATCGTCCGGCTTTGCCGGGACGATCACCACTTCTGGCGTCATTGACTCCGCCTTTTGCATGAGCGCGGCAAAGTTCGAGGTGCTGACACTTCTGGCGATTTCCTTCTCCCCGATGAGATACACCATTTCGTAATCAATCCGATCGCGCTCAAGGATCGTGACGCTCGGCTTTGCGTCCAACTCGAAGACACCGCACTGGATCTCCGAGGATTGGAACGACCGCAGTGACTTCACAGGCTCGGTTCCGGAATACTTCAGCAACCCGCCGGGATATTTCCGGATAACCGCCGTCCAGCGGAGCGTTCCCTCCGGCAGCGTGCGGATCGAAAGGTTTTCCAAAGTGGCGAAAAGCGTATGCGGACGCCCGTTCTCCGCTCCTGCGACAGTTTTTGATGCCGGATGCCCGACGGCCTTCTTGATGATCGTGATGCTCACACGCGGCTTTTCATCCGCGAGGCAGGCAATCACGGGAAAGAAAACGCAGAACGCGATCCCGATGACTCGGAGCAACCGCAGGATTGGGATGTATAGTTTCACGTTTTGAAAGTTGCGGAGTCTCGCACGGAACACAGCGCAGAGGACGAAAACTTTGACCCCTCATCAGCTCGCACCCACGGCAGTACAGAAGGCACAAGAGATGCTTATAATTTCCATAATGATGCTTTTGCGAAAAAAAACACAGCTTCGGATTGCCTATGCCTTGCTCGCGGCCACCGCCGCGTCGCTCATCGCGTACGACTTCGCACAACGCAGTGAACCCGCCGTTCAAAATGTGCAGACCGAACCGATGCCACCGCCCCCGCAAAATACGCCGGGACTCCCGATCTTGCCGATTGCACAATCGCCATTCCGCGAGGCGAACAGGGAAGCTTTCCTGGCCAGCCATCCCGCCCCGACGAGCACAGAGACGAAAGCACCGTCCATAGCACAGCATCGCAGCGCGCAGTCCGGCGTTTATTTTTTGAAAGTCGCCGTGGAAGTACCCTCCAAGCACGGTCCGCTCGCGCTGAACCGAGGCACGCGCGTCCGCCTCGTTCGGGAGCAGGACGGCAAACTGCGCGTCCGCCGCAACACGACGGATTTCCTGATCGAGAAATCACAGGTCACGGACGACCTCAACGAACTGAGCGCACTCGCTCGGAACTCCTCGTAATATCACCTCGGCAAACAAGCAGATGGCAACAGCTTGCTTTTTGCCGGGTTGACCAATGTGTGATGCGGCTGGATACGCCGCTGGAGTAGCGCACTGTTTGAGTTTCCGCCGCTCTATCGCCGCGCGGGCTTGGAACAAGGGACTGATTATTGTGTTTTCCTCCGGAGGGCGGGAGAAAATGGTCCGCTGGTCGAGTGAACGGAGCCACGTATTGCGCGGCGCAGCGTGCGAACCCCGTCGGCTTCCATTCACCCTCCTGGCACGCAAAACTGTTCGCTATTCACACGAGACTCGACAGCACGCCTCCATTGCATCAGCGATTCGGGCTTACTTCGCCATCCGTCCTTCGTCATTCCACGATGCACATCCCCACTTTCATCGAGAAAAAGCGCGACGGACACGAACTCACCGCGGAGGAAATCGCCGAATTTATCCGCGGCTACACGAGCGGCGAGGTGCCGGACTACCAGACGGCGGCGTGGGCGATGGCGGTGTATTTCAAAGGCATGACCGCCGCCGAAACGGGCGCACTCACCCGTGCGATGATGCACAGTGGAAACGTGCTGAAGCATCCCGCCGGTTCGCCGCCAAAGGTGGACAAGCACAGCACCGGCGGCATCGGCGACAAGGTCTCGCTCATCCTCGCGCCGCTGCTCGCGTGCGACGAACTGTGGGTGCCGATGATCAGCGGACGCGGCCTCGGCATCACCGGCGGCACGCTCGACAAACTCGAAAGCATTCCCGGCTTTCGTGTCGGCCTGAGTGAAGAGGAAACTCACGCGCAGCTCGCACGCATCGGCGTCGCAATGATCGGGCAGACGGCTAATCTCTGCCCCGCCGACAAGAAGCTCTACGCGCTCCGCGACGTGACTGCGACCGTGCCGAGCATCCCGCTCATCGTCGCGAGCATCATGTCGAAGAAACTCGCCGAGTCGCTCGACCGCCTCGTGCTCGATGTGAAATTCGGCACCGGCGCCTTCATGCAAAGCCGCACTGACGCCGAGACGCTCGCAGCCGCGCTCTGCGCGACCGGACGCGAGTGCGGCGTGAAGACTGAGGCAATTCTCACGCCGATGAGCGAGCCGCTCGGCCACACCGCCGGCAACGCACTCGAAGTCCGGGAGTCCGTGGAAACATTGCAAGGCCGCGGCCCCGCCGATCTAGTGAAGCTCACGCTCGACCTTGCCGAGCGAGTCGCGAATGTCCCGCGCACGCAACTTGCGAAGTGGCTCAATGACGGCACCGCGTGGCGAAAGTGGGTTCAGCTAGTCGAAGCGCAGGGTGGACGAGCATCGGACACGGAGCGCATCCTCGAAATCCACGCCGCACCGCTCCGCCACATCTTCGCCACACCGAGCGCCGGCACGCTCACGAGGATGGACGCCGGACTGATCGGCCGCGCGTGCATCGCTCTCGGCGCAGGACGCGCGAAGGCGAGCGACGCGATAGATTTCGCTGTCGGCATATCGGACATCGTGAAAGTCGGAACGCCCGTCGAAGTCGGATCCCCGCTGCTCACGATCCACGCTCGCAACAAACGCGGACTCGCGGAAGCGCGCGCATTTGCAGAACAGGCGGTTGAAATCGCGGAACTCCATCCGTAACCACCTGCGTGCTCACGCAGGTTTATCGAGTCTCGCGCCAATGAGTAAGCCAAACTCAGTGGCGGGCGGGCACGTTCGCGGTTTCGGCGCCGAGTGAACCTGCAAGCCGGACGAATGCCGCCGCCATCCCGTGCAGCGAAAACTTCTCCCGCGCCAAATCTCTCGCAGCCGCGCCGCACGCGCGCAGACAGGCGGGGTCGCGGAGCGATTCCTCCAGTGCATCGGAGAGCGCATTTGCCGCGCTCTCCGAGTTTTTTCCCGGATCAAAAAGCACACCGGCCTGTTCGTTGACGATTTCAGGAAAGGCCCACGCGCGCGGCTGAACCACCGGCACGCCCGCGGCCAGCGCCTCGATCACGTAGAGCCCGAATGCCTCGCTCGCCGTCGCTGGCACGCTGAAGACGTCGAGGCCGCGGAGGAAACGGATTTTTTCCTCGCGCGAGACATTCGGGAGGAACTCGACATCGCCCGCGCAGCCCGCGGCGGCGAGCTTCTCGCGCAGCGTGTCCGTGTAACGCGCATCGCCATCGGTCATCGAGCCTGCACAGCGCAGCCGCAGTCCTGGAATCGTGTTCCGCTTCTTCAGGATGATGAACGCATCCACCAGCACGCCGATCCCCTTCCCCGGCACGAAGCGCGCAAGATAGCCGATTGTCGGCGCGCTGTGCGGCTGCTCCGGCTCCGCGTCGAAATCCTCCAGCGCGATCCCGTTCTGGATCACGCGCATCCGCTGCGCCGCTTCCGCATTGCTCCAGCGCAGGCGCGCGGCCATCAGTTCCGCGAAATATTTGCTCGGCGCGACCCACGAATCCGCGTCCCTCATCCGCTCGGCGAGCAGCGACCAGATCTCCGGCGCGCGCGAACCAAGACCATCGAGAAATGTGTCCTCGCCCTGCAAAAATCCGACGACCGGAACTTTCAGTTCGTCGCGCAACGAACGCGCGAGACCCGCCTGGAGCGCAGTCGAGAGCCACACGGAGTCCGGCGGCTTTCCGTCGAACGCCGTCTTCAGCCACGCGACCAGCTCGCGAAGTTCGCCCGCCTGGTTTCCCATTTCGCCGCGCAGCATGGAGAGCGTCATCTCCGCGACCTCGGGCCCGCCCGTCTTCGCAGCGGCGCGGCCCGCGAGCATTTTCAGAATCCACCGCGCGCTCAGCAGGCGATCCATCCAGCGCGGCATCTTGCGCAACAGCGGAAATTTCTCGCGCAGATACGTGCTCACGCCGCCGAAGAAAATCGGCGCACTCGGACTTGCCGCAGTCTCGTCGAGCGTGAGCGGCAGGTACATCGGCAGCAGCAGCGCGCGGTGGCCCTGCCGGTGCAGCTCCTTCGCGAGCGCATTGTCGCGCATGCACACGCCGCAGTGGTAGCTCCCGGTGCCGGGCGTCAGCAGTGCGATGTTCATTTTGCGCGCAGGTCGTAGCAGATCAGGCGCGGCCTCCTGCCGTCGCGATCCGGTTCGTTTTGCTGCACGTAGAGCAGCCCGTGGCTGAGCGCGGGCGGCGTCCACGTCTCGGGCGCGTCGAACAGCTTCGTGCGCCCGATCACTTTCCCGCCTTTCGGCGAAATCTCGATCCACGCGAGGTCGCCAAATTCCCCGAGGCACAGCACGCCGTCCGCCGTCGCGAGCAGGTTTGCGCGGCCAAATCCGCGGCCGAGATCGTCGTGCCACATCTCGCGTCCGCTCACGACCTCGCGGCATGTCAGTTCCGCGAGCTGCTCGCTCTGCCCGGTGAAGCCGAAGATGCAGCCGTCGCGCACAAGCGGCGTCATCCAGTACATCCCGAAATTCTCCTCCTGCCACGCAGTCTTCGTGGCAAAGTCCTTCGCGATCTCCACGCACAGCCCGCCAGCGGTGTACACCTCGGACACAAAAATGCGCGCACCCTTCCCCTCGTCCGCCGAGGCCACGACCGGCGATGACACGTTCACCGATTCGGCAATCGCCGCGCGGTGCGGCGCCGACGCGAGCACCTTGCCATCCGCCGCATCCACGACGAGCAGCCCGCCCGTCGCGGGCCTGCTCATGCCGCCTGCAAACACGAGCACGCAGTCGCGCCCGTGCAGCCGCGCGGGAACCGGCGACGCATAGCTCGCGCCCCATTCGTGCGCGACGGTCCAGAGCAGCTTCCCCGTCGCCGTGTCGAACGCCACGGAGTTCACCGGCTTCCCGTCAATCACGCCGCCGATCTGCACAACCACGCGGCTGCCCATCACGAGCGGCGTGGAGCCGAATCCAAAAAATGCGGGACGCATCGCATATTCGCGCGCGCAATCGTGTTCCCAGATCACTTTCCCGCTCGCGAGATCGAGGCAGTGCAGCCTGCCGGAAATCCCGAAGGTGAACACGCGCCCGTCCGCGATCACCGGGCTCGTCCGCGGCCCGCGCCCACCGCCGTAGCGCGGCTGGTACGGTGCGGCGCAGTCAAATTTCCACTGCGACTTTCCCGTCGCTGCGTCACGGCATTCCACCGTTTCCTTTTCCTCGATCCGATGAAAGACGACGATCCTTCCACCCGAAATCGCAGGCCCGCCCATTCCGCTGCCGAGCGGCATTTCCCAGATCGCGCGGAGTCCGTCCGCGGGAAATTTCCGCAGCAGTCCCGACTCGGGCGTCGTGCAGTTGTGACTCGGCCCGAGCAGATGAGGCCAGTCGGCGACGGCAGGCTTTTCCGCGGCGATCGAGGAGGAGACACAGAAAAGCGCCGAGGCACAGAGTGCGGCGATGACAGTCAGCGGGAAAATTTTCATGCAGCGTGCGTCATCGGGAGACTGAGTGTGATTTTGAAAATGATCCATTGTTAGAAATGTTGCGCGGCAAACTGACGGAGATCCCGGCAACGGCACCGGCGTTTTTCCGAACCGCAGATGAACGCGAATGG
Source organism: uncultured Spartobacteria bacterium (assembly GCA_903882875.1). Classification (GTDB taxonomy): domain Bacteria; phylum Verrucomicrobiota; class Verrucomicrobiia; order Chthoniobacterales; family Chthoniobacteraceae; genus SXWH01. Next base: position 20,523 of record CAIRYQ010000101.1, read on the forward strand.
CGCGGCAATCTCACCGCTTCGGAATCGTGAGCGGGCGCCGGGAGCCGACCTCCTCGATCACGACCTGGTCAGGCCGGATCTCGAGCACCTTGAATTTTTTGTCCGTCTGCCCCGGCAGTTCGATGACCTCATCCACATGGATTTTTTTCCGCGCGCCGTCCGGCCCGGCGATCACCGCGTGCGTCTCGCTGCTCCGGGCGGGAAGATCGCGGATGAGCACCACCGATTCCTTCGTGTCCGAATTTTCGAGCGTGACCTGCGACACGTCTGAAAAGACGCCATGCTTGTCCGCCTTCACGTCGTGCTTCAGCGCAGTGACGCGGTACGGCAGCCCTTTCAAAATCGTGCCCTGCTGCACCTCCTCCGTGCCGGGCGTGTCGAGCCGTTCCAGCCGCGCCTTGCCGTCCTTCACCTCGCGCAGCAGCACCGGCACGCGCACCTCATTGTATTCCTTCATCACCACGCCGTCGAGCATCCCCGGCACCGAATTCGGATCGAGCGGATTCGTGCCCGCGATGTATTCCTCGCGGTTTGTAAATCCGTCGTGATCCGGGTCCGCGTCGAGCATCGCGGGATCCTTCGGGTCGAGCCCGTACCGTTTGCACCACGCCTCGAATTTCACATTCTCCTCCTCCGAAAGCGCGGCCACCGGACGACTCCCGATCGCAGCCTCCGGCAGCGCGACAGGCGCGGACAGGGACTCCGAAGCCGGCGGCAGCGGAGGCAGTTTTTCCGTCGAGGTGACCTCATTCCGATCGCAGCCCGCGAGCCACAGCGGGAACGCGAGCGCGAGCATCACACGGGAGAATTTCTTCATTCCTCACACTGTATGCACGCCATGCCGCGAGCCAGCGGGAAATGCGCTGCCGCGCCGGGATTGATGCCCGCGAAGCGAAAAGGAAGACGCCGGCGGGATGAGTGGATTCGTCGCGCGCAGAAATCCCGATTGCCGTGGCAGCATTTTCTTTTCGTGCCCTGCCGCGTCTTTCGTGGACAATCCCTTCCCCGCACAGCCGACTCATTCCCCTCCGCACCCATGAACCGCCGCCGCTTCCTCGCACTCGGAATTGCATCCTCCCTCGCCACCGCCGCACGCGCGGAAGAAAAGCGAATGCGCATCGCCGTCATCGGCCACACGGGGCGCGGCAACTACGGACACGGCCTCGACACGATGTGGACGCTGATGCCCGAGACGGAAATCGCCGCAGTCGCGGATGCCGACGCCACGGGACTTGCCGCCGCGCAGAAGAAGCTCGGCGGCATCGCGGGCTTTGCCGACTACCGCAAGATGCTCGCGGAAGCGAAGCCCGACATCGTCGCCGTTGCGCCGCGTTTTGTGGACGAGCACCGCGACATGATTGTCGCTGCCGTCGAAAACGGCGCACGCGGCATCTACGTCGAGAAGCCCTTCTGCCGCACGCCTGCGGAGGTGGATGAAATCGTCGCCGCATGCGCGAAGCGGAACGTGAAACTCGCTGTCGCGCACCGCAACCGCCACCAGCCCGCAGTCGCCACCGCCGCGGCGCTCGTGAAGGACGGCGCCATCGGCCGCCTGCTCGAAATCCGCGCACGCGGCAAGGAAGACGATCGCGGCGGCGCGCTCGACCTCTGGGTGCTCGGCTGCCATGTGATGAACCTCGTGCATTTTTTCGCCGGCAAGCCCGTCGCCTGCACCGCCACGCTCCTGCAGGACGGACGCCCCGTAACGCACGACGACGTGAAGGATGGCGCAGAAGGCACCGGCCCCATCGCGGGCAACGAAGTCCACGCGCGCTTCGAGACGGAGCGCGGCGTGCCGGCGTTCTTCGATTCCGTGCAAAAGGCCGGCGTGAAAAGCGCGGGTTTCGGCCTCCAGCTCATCGGCACCGGCGGCGTGATCGATCTGCGATTCGACGCCGAACCCGTCGCTCATTTCCGCGAGGGAAATCCATTCCAGCCAGCCGCCGGACCGCGCGTGTGGATTCCGATTTCATCCGCCGGAATCGGCAAGCCCGAGCCCGTCCCGGACGCCGGCAAGCTCGTGATGAGCCACGTCACCCCCGGCCGCGATCTCATCGCCGCAATCCGCGGGGATCGCGCACCGCTGTGCAGCGCGGAGGATGGCCGCGTGGTCGTGGAAATGATCAGCGCCGCATTCGAGTCCCACCGACTCGGCGGGGCGCGCACCACCTTCCCGCTCAAAACGCGGCAGGCACCTTTCTCTCTCCTGTGAACGGCCTCGGAAACTGAAAGCCGAAAGTTCGCGGACATCCCACTCAGACCAAACCTCCGACGCACTGGACGAGGATTCGGAAAGCATCCGCAAACCAAAATCCACAAAGCCCTTCCCATTTCCAATGGGGTACTCGGGGCGGGACTTGAAAAGGGACGGCCACCCCTGAAACCCGCATGAATACAGGATTCTTGTTGCACGTTGCACCCCACTTGTTGCAAGGTGCGTGCTATGCACAAGGGAGATTCTGCTATGCAAGAAAAACCGGAAACATGGCCGCGCAAGATCACGCGAGCCGGTGCTACGGTGAAAATCTACCGCATCACGAATCGGGGGCGCACAGGCTACCAGTGCGCCTACTATATCGGAAACCGGCGATGCTTGAAAAACTTCACGCAATACACCGAAGCGCGAGCGCACGCCGATGAGCAGGTGTCGCTTTTGAGCGCGGGACACCTGAGCGTTGCGCAGATGCGCAGTCACGACCGCGAAGCGTTCACCGCCGCAATGCGTATCTTGAAACCACTCGACGTGCCCTTGCTCGACGCCGTGCGCGAATACGCCGCCGCCGCGAAAGCGTTGCCCGCTGGCGCATCCATGCTCGCCGCCGCGAAGGATTACGCACGCCGCCATCCCGACAACGCGCCGAAGAAAACCGTTGCCGAAGTCATTGCGGAATTTCTCGCAACGAAGGCACAGGACAAAGCCTCGTATCGTTACCTCAAAACGCTGACATCTACGCTCGCGCCGAATGCGGACAACGGGAGCGCACAGAAAAAGCGCAAGAGTTTCGGCGATGCTTTCCGCCGCAATGTGGACAGCGTGACGACGGCGGAAATGGACGCATGGCTGCGCGGGCGTGGCGTGGCACCGCGCACCCGTCGCAATCTGGTTCTCATGCTTCGCACGCTGTTCAATTTCGCAAAAGGGCAAGGCTATCTCGCCAAAGGAATGCCCACGGAAGCCGACACGCTCACGTTGCCGAAAAAGACAGACGGCGAGAGCATCGGCATTTTCACACCGCAGGAAATGGCGACGCTTTTGACCGGAACAAAGCGGCATCCCGTCGCCGATGAATATCGGCTCTGGCTTGCCCTTGGCGGATTCGCGGGACTGCGCACGGCGGAGTTGCTGCGCTTGGAATGGGGAAAGCACGTCCAACCGGATCGCGGATTGATTCAAGTCTCGGCGGACATTGCGAAAGCGAACGGGCGGCGGATTATCAATCTCCAACCTAATTTGTGCGCGTGGCTGGCACCCTACGCGGGCCGCACCGGGAAAGTTTTTGAGCCTCGCGCAGATGAGCGGGCGCACGAATACGCGAAACGTCTCGGCATCGAATGGAAGCCGAATGCCTTGCGGCATTCGTTCATCTCTTACCTTGTCGCGCTGTCCAAGAATTTGCCCGCCGTCGCGTTAGAGGCTGGGAACAGCGTTGCTATTATCAATCGCCACTATCGCGAGCTTGTCACGGAAGCGGATGGCAAAAAATGGTTTGCAATCATGCCCGACCGTCCCGCTAACGTGTTGCAAATAAAAGGAGCCGCATGAAGCCCACAAAACACAAAGCCAGCGAGACAACCAAAGAGATTCCCGCGCCAGCAGACAATCAAGACGAACCGTATCGTTACCCCTTGGACTTAGTAGCTAAGATTGCAGTGCGGTTCGTGGATTCAAACACAAGCGACAAAGCGGCGACTGACCGTGCCATTGTCTTTCTCGACAACGTGGAGAAAACGATTGCAGGAAAAATGATGTGGATTCGCGCACGGAAAGAAGGCGAACGAATTGCCGCTGTAACTCCGATCCGCTCGACATTCGCCAAAGGTATCATTTGGATTACGAGCAAGAGGACGGCAAAGGAAGCAAACAAGGCTTACGTTGCTCATCTGCGTTTGCATTTGCGATTATCTGACTTAGGCCGTCCCGCACAGCCTAGCGAGGAACAAGTCGCAGAACTAATGTCACCAAGACGCAAGAAAGGGGAAGGCGCACGAATCTCAAAGATTATCGCCAACTATCAGAGCAAGGGATTCAATCGAGTGCAACTCGTCACGGGCAAGGAAGAATACGACCGATTGCAGAAGGGGTTGGTCATTCCTTATCAGAACTCCAAAAAGGGGAAATCGGGCGGCAGGCCGCGCGGCTCGAAAAAAAGTCGAAAAAAGTCCTTGGACGGCAAATCGGCATCCGAAAAGTGACTTTGGCTTTTCTGGCAGTGCGTTTGGCTTTTGCAGTTTTGCAGATAGCTTTTCAAAGTGTGTGTTTGGCTTTTTGGTAGCTGGCGAAAGGCGAAAATCAGTTGTGGCAAGTAGTGTGCGTGAATCGCACGCCACGAAAATCAGAACCTACTTCCGGCAAAGTCGCGTCGCGTGTTAGCGATGCCTCCCCACTCGACGGATACGTTGACTGGAAACCCATTGCCGCACGGCTTGGATTGCGCGAGCGCGCGTTTTGGAAATTGGTTCACGAACAGGGGTTGCCCTGCCACTACCTCAACAGCCGCGTGGTTCGATTCAAATGGCCCGACGTTGAGCAATGGATGCAGGAACGGCGGAGGGGCGGACTGTGAAGCCCAGCGAGCAAAACGCCGACGCACTCGCACTGGCGAAGGTGCCTTGGCAGGTTTTCGCCACCTTCACGTTGCGCCCCACATGGACGATGTGCGACTTGAATGACCGGCGATTCCGCGCGGCAGTGCATCTTGTCGAGCGAAGGTATCGGATTCGCCAAGGCGACCTGCAATGGTTTCTCGCGCTTGAAGGTGTATCTGGCACACCTCACTTTCACGGCCTGATTGCGGGCTTTCCGCCGGACGTGATCAACGGCGGCGGGTGTGCCCGTTTCGTCGCCGATGCTTGGCATCGCAAGAAGGGTGGATTTGCCTACGCGAGACTTTACGACGCCAGCAAAGGGGACGGAATCGGCTATCAATCGAAAAGAACACGCGAGGGCGACAACGTAGATCGCGGCTCTCCGTGGTATTCAGAAAGCCTACTCCGCAAATTGACTGCGGCCTGATTTGGATTGCCGCTCCGGTGCCATCGTCGCGGAGCCAGGATGAGAGCAAAGGGCGCGAAAAATCGCGCGAGTGCTCTTGTATGGCAGAGCTTTGCCCAAATCGGAACGCGGGGGGCGCGGGCGGGCGTCTCGGACGTGCCTTAGACAGGACGCCGCGAGGCTTCGTAGGCGTAAGGGTGTGAGTCGAAAAAGTATCTTTGAGCGAACACCCTAAAGCCGAAGAAACGTAGCGGCGGCGTGGCTTAGGACTCGCCTAGACGCCCGCCCGCGCCCGTGGTGAGGGAGCGGGTGGAGAGGCGGGGAGCATCGGGAGCCCGATGCGATGCGGAGCGGAGTCGGCGAGGATGTGCAGAGCAAACGTGCGGGCCGCGAAAGCTACTTTGCGCGAATCGGTGCCAGTGTGCTTACTTCGGCACCGGCTTGGCGTTCAAAGCATCGCTGCATTCCTTAGCGAGTCGCACGGGCCAATCCGGTTCCGCAAAGAACTCCTTTTTCTCAATCCGGTAAATTTTCACTCGCTCCACAAATTCTTTGTTCAGAGGGGAGTCGGCCACACCAAGATCGGGATAAAGCTCGATTGCTTTCCGTTGCGCTGCACCTGCGGCATTGGCGTTAGCTATGGCGTTGCCTTGCTCTCGCTTCGCCTTTTCTATCAAGTCGGCAAGGCTTTGAATATCTTTTTTCGTGCTATAACTTTCGTCAGAAACAAACACCAAAGAATCACCTGAACCTGCGGAAGCAAGATTGTCATTGGCGAGCATTACCTTTTTGTCTGCATCAACGGTGACTTTTACCATCCAATGATAGGACTCAGTTTTCGGGAATGATTGGTTTCCTATAATTGTTGCGCCAGCACTCCGGTTTGACGCTGCTGCCAGCACGTATGCACCACTTGGAACCTTGAAGCCGAATTTGCCATCGGCATCTGTTTTGGTGTTTTGCACTGCCACTGGCAGGTCGGCGAAACAAAAACTTACGGAAAGGGAGCAAGTGGCCCTGCTCCTGATTTCCCGATGCAATTCAGAGGTTTTTTCGGCCATCGTTCTCGCCACTTCAGAAACCTTTCTATCGAGAGAATGAATCGCAGTTTCGAGTGCTCTTTGTTCCTTCTCCCTGTTCGCTTCGTTCTGGCGCTTATATGCTTCGTTCGCAGTGTTCTGACGCTCAATTGCTTCATCAATTTCTTTTCTTAGAGCTTGGAACTCCCGCTCAAGCGGAATCCCTGCTTTGCTCGCAATTGCCAAGACTTCTTTTCTGACGTTTGCAACCGCGTCAATGGACTCTTGTAGTCCTTTTCCGTTATCGCCTCCTTTAAGCGAATAGTCGCCTTTGTATTTTTTTGCAATCTCCTCAGCATCGTGGGCATGACTGCTGGCTCGCGCTGCCAGTTTTTCAAGAGGTAGAAAATAGTCCTCAATCGGTTTGGCCAGTTTGCGCTTCGCCTCCAAATCCTGCGCGATCATTTTTTCATCGAAAAGCAGAACATCCACAAGCGAGAGTTTGATATTTTCGCCTCCCTTTGTGCGGATGAAAATTTGCCCTTCGATTGTCCGCAAGTCCTCCGCTCGCGCACTGGCGACGGTCAGAACACAGGCGACGATTCCAGCCAAAGCAACTTTCCAAGACAGCCGGGGAGTTTCGTTCTGCATACCGGGCGAGCGTAGCCCGCGCCTCGAAAATTCCGCAAGATTTCCCTTGCGCTCTTTCGATTAAGAGAATAAACATTCTAGTAACCAATCGCCATGCACACGCTCTCGAAAATCAAATCCCCCTCGCCCGTTAAGTCAGTTGACGCGAACCGCGCCCTTCCCGCCGCCGCTTACCTCGCCAGCCTGCGCACGGCTCCGAGCCGTGCGGGCATGGTGTCCGCGCTCAACGCCGCTGCATTCTCCATTTGCGGCAAGCGGGACTGGCAGGCCGTTGCGTGGTCAAAGCTCAACGCCGCAATCGTCAAAGCTGCTTTGGCAAAATGCGAGGGCGCACCGGCTACGCGCAACAAGCTGCTTTCCGCGCTCAAAGGCACCGCACGGGCCGCGTGGCAGCTTGGCGTGGTGAGCTTGGAAGACTTTGAAAAGATTCGCAGCGTGAAAGGCGATACAGGCGCGCGGCTCCCCAAGGGGCGCGACATTCGCCCGCTCGAAACGCAAAAGCTCTTGGGAGCCTGCGCGGGGGACAAGACGGCGGCGGGCCGTCGCGATGCTGCAATCCTCGCCATCGCAGCGGCAACGGGCGCACGGCGCGCGGAGCTTGCCAGCCTGCGCATTGAGAACATGCGGCGGGAAAATGGCCTCACAATTTTCCGCGTCATCGGCAAGCGGGACAAAGAGCGGGAGATTTACTTGCACAACGGCGCACAGGCCGCGCTCAACGATTGGCTCACGGTGCGCGGCGCACAGGCGGGCGCGGTCTTTAATCCCATCAACAAGGGCGGGCACATTTCAACCGAAGGCATCACGACAACGGCAATGCACAAGATTCTCGCAAAGCGAGCGGAGCAAGCGGGAGTCGAAAACGTGACGCTTCACGACTTCCGCCGCACGGTCACAGGCGACTTGCTCGACAAGGGCGCGGACATTGCCAGCGTCGCAGGCTTGCTTGGTCATGCGAGCGTGAACACGACCGCCCGTTACGACCGGCGCGGACAGCGGGCGCGCATCGCCGCTTCGCAGCTTGTGTGCGTGCCCTACGTGGCAGCGTGAAAGCAGGGGCACCCCCCACCCCATGTAGGAACACCTCTTTTTTCAAAGCAAAGCAGGCACGTTCCGAAGGCCAGCCACGCTTCCCTACTTGAGATCAAAAACCGTTCCGCCATTTTCGCATCGCGCCTTGTGTTTCGTTTCTCTGCCAATGCAGAGTGCGCGGAGATGACCCCGGCAGAATTCAAAACGAAATGGGCGAAGTTTTCCGGCAAGGAAAGCGCGGCGTATCAGGATCATTTCAGCGACCTTTGCCGGATGCTCGGCGTGCAAACGCCGATTCAAGCAGACCCCACGGGCAACGATTCGTTTTGTTTCCAGAAGCGCGTTGCAAAGGACGCGGAGCTTTTCGATTTCGACGCCACGGGCGAGGCGTTGCCCGCGAGCAAGGAGCGTGGCTTTGCCGACGTGTGGAAACGCGATTGCTTCGGATGGGAATACAAGGGGCCGGGTGAAGACCTCGAAAAAGCCTACAAGCAACTTCTCCGCTACCGCGAAAGCCTGCTCAATCCCCCGCTGCTCATCGTCTGCGATTTTCACCGCTACATCGTCCGCACGAACTTCAACGGCGCGGTGCAAGAGACGCACAGCTTCACGAACGCGGACATTGATTCACCCGCCGCGCTCCGTGTGCTGCGCGCCGCGCTCGCCGCTCCCGATGAACTGCGACCGTGCGAGACGACGGCAGACGTAACGGCCAAGCTCGCGCAGAAAATCGCCGCCATCGCCCTTTCACTGCAACAGCGCGAAGCCGTCGAACTCGCGAGCGCCAAGACCCGCCGCGAGCATTCCGTGGCCCAAAAGAAAAACCTCCGCATCGCCCGGTTTCTCAATCGGCTCGTGTTCTGCTTTTTCGCGGAGGACACCGGCCTGCTTCCGAAAAACATTTTCAGCGAAGTGTGCGCCGTCGGCCTCAATGACCCGATCCATTTCGCCGAGAGCTTGGAAGACCTTTTCAAGTGCATGGCGAAGGGCGGACGTTTCGGCACGCACAAGATTCGCCATTTCAACGGGCATCTTTTCGAGGATTCCACCGTCTTTGAATTGCTCCCCGATGAAATCGAAAAGCTCGCCGACGCCGCCGCGTCTGACTGGCAATCCATCCGCCCCGCCATCATGGGCACGCTTTTCGAGCGCGCACTCGACGATTCGCAACGCTCGCAACTCGGCGCGCACTACACGAGCGAGGAAGACATCACGACCCTCGTGGAACCCGTGCTCATGGCCCCGCTCCGGCGCGAGTGGCAATCCATCCGGCACGACCTGGCCCCGTTGCTCGCGAAGGGAAAGGCCACGACCCCCGCGCGCGACACGCTCGCCGCGTTTCAAAAGAAACTCGCGAGTGTCACCGTGCTAGACCCCGCGTGCGGGAGCGGAAATTTTCTCTACGTCGCGTTGCAACTTTTGCTCACGCTCGAAAAGCAAATCATCACCGCCGCCGCGCAAATCGGCTTCACCTTCACGCCGCAAGTGAACGTGCAACAGCTCCGCGCGATTGAGGTGAACCCCTACGCTTACGAGCTGGCGCAAGTCTCCGTGCAAATCGGCGCGCTCCAATGGCGGCGCGACAACGGTTTCGACAATGACCGCACGCCCGTCCTGCAAAATCTCGACGGATTCCAAAACGAGGATGCGTTGCTCGTGCCGCACTTTCACAGCAAGGCCAAGAGCTTGAAGGAAGCGCAGGCGGAGGAACATGAGACGCAAGGCGCACTGAAATTCTACACCGAGCGAGATTGGCCGGAGTGTGATGCTCTCGTCGGCAACCCGCCGTTTCTCGGCGGCAAGTTGCTTCGGCGTGAGTTAAGCGACGCATACGTTGACGCCCTCTTTCAAAACTACGGCAAGCGCGTGCGCCCCGAAGCCGACCTTTGCTGCTACTGGTTTGAGAAGGCGCGGCATCAGATTGAGGAAGGAAAATGCAAACGCGCGGGATTGCTGGCCACGCAAGGCATTCGTGGCGGTGCGAATCGCGACGTGCTGAAAGGCATCAAACAAACCGGAGACATCTTCTTTGCCGAGAGTGACCGCCCGTGGATTCTGTCCGGGGCAAATGTTCATGTCAGCATGGTAGGTTTCGACGATGGAACGGAAACGCACCGCTTACTAAACGGTCACGCCGCGCCAGCAATTCACTCAAATCTTTCTGCTACGCAGGCCGACACAACAACCGCGACGCCATTGCGGGCAAACTTTGACATTGCTTACATGGGCGACACGAAGGGCGGCTCGTTCGACATTTCCGAAGACGTAGCAATATCAATGTTGAGTGAACCGAACCCGCACGGAAAACCAAACTCCGACGTTATTGTTCCGTGGGTCAACGGCCTCGACGTTACCCGCCGCCCGCGCAGTGTGTTCATTCTCGATTTTGGATTGTCGCGCACCGAAGACGACTGCGCGAAATACCAAAAGCCCTTTTCCCATGTTTGCGATCACGTCCGCCCGGAGCGGGTGAAAAACAACCGGGCACTCTACGCGAGGAATTGGTGGCGGCACGTCGAACCGCGTCCCGGCATGTTGACCGCTCTTGCTCCGTTGCCCCGGTTTCTCACGACTGTCCGCGTCTCAAAGTTCCGGCTTTTTGTTTGGCACTCCGCTCCGACGCTTCCTGACAGTTCCTGTTTTTCGTTCGCGCGTTCCGACGACTATTTTCTCGGCGTCTTGCACTCACGTTTCCATGAGGTGTGGGCGTTGAAGCAAGGCACACGACTTGAAACGCGCCCGCGTTACACGCCGAATACTTGTTTTGAAACATTCCCATTTCCCCGCGCCACGCCCGCGCAGGAAACCCCGATTGCCGCCGCCGCGAAGGAATTGAACGCACTGCGCGAACGCTGGCTCAATCCGCCCGAATGGACGCAAACGCACACGCTCACCTTTCCCGGCTCCGCCGCTGGCCCGTGGGCGCGCTACATTGACCCGCAGACCGTTGACCCGCAAACCGGACTCGGCACCGTGCGCTATCCGCGCCTTGAACCGCGCGACGCCGATTGCGCCGCGAATCTCAAAAAACGCACCCTCACGAACCTCTACAACGAACGCCCCGCATGGCTCGCCCTCGCGCATCAAACGCTCGATGCCGCCGTCGCCGCCGCATACGGCTGGCCCGCCGCCATGAGCGAAGATGAAATTCTCGCCCGCTTGCTCGAATTGAACCTCGCCCGCGCCGCAGAGGAAGCCAAAGCCGCGAAGGTGAAGACGCGGAAAGCACAGCGCGAAAAAGCCGCAAGTGACTTGATCTAAAGCCAAGCGCGCAACCCGTAGAAAACCCATGCCAAAGAAAAAGCCTGCGAAACTCGATTCCCGCACGAGTGAAGCGCCCGCCGAAGTAGAATCAGAATGGACTCAAAAAGACCAAGACGAACTCGACGATATTGGCTTGATGGATGACCTTTCGCCGGAAGCATTGGCGGAATATCACGCAAGTCTCCCGCCCGCTGTCCGCGCTGAAATCGAAAAGGAAGCCGACGCGCAGGCAAAGGAGATGATCCAAAAGTTCGAGGAACACGCGAAGGCATACGAAAAAGAACATCCCGAAACCGCGCCCGTAGCAAAGACCCCGAAGGCCAAGCGCGGGAAGAAAGCAAAGTGACTTTGATTTAAGCGAGCCGGCAGATTGCGGAAACACCCCGTCACCCCGTCATTGCCGCGCGTGGCTGCCCTTCGGGCCAGCGCGCGAAACGTCCGCCATCCCGCCGCGTGCGCGTTCTCCGTGCGGTGCGTGTTTGCGCTCGCCCGCTCGCGAGTATGGCGCTCCGCGCGTAGTCGCCGCGTCCCGCCTCGCTACGCTCGCCCGCGCCGCGTCCGGCTCCGGCTACGCCTTCGCCTCGCTCTCGCCGCCGCGCGAAGCCCTCCCGCTCCAATTTGCCCGCCCTGCGCGCGTGGCGGCGTCGCGAGTCTGCCGCCATCGTGCCACTCCCGCCGTATCGCCAGCCGCGCGCCTCCGGCGTGGAAAGGCTCGCGTTGCTCGCAAAGCGTATCGTGCGAGGGCGCTCTCCGGCGCGCCCTCGCGCACCCCAGCCTCGGGAGGGAACATGCTGCGCGCTTCGCTTGCCCGCTGGCGCGGATTCACGGTCGCAACTGAGTTTCACGCGCGAGTGAAAACCGCAAATCGCGCTTGCTATGCGGGCGCTATGCACGGCGGAAAAGCGTTGCAGATTGGCAGCATGAAATCCTCTGGAACCTTGTATTCATGCGGCTTCCCCGCCGATTGCGAAGAAGTACTCGGGGCGGGACTTGAACCCGCACGGCTTGCGCCATACGCCCCTCAAACGTACGTGTCTGCCAATTCCACCACCCGAGCATTTCTGCGGAAAGGGACGGGCTAAATAGCAGGACGTCTGATGCGTGCAAGCGTTCTTTGCATCTGGGCGAAAAAAATCGCGCGGTCGCCGCATCTGCGGGCAGCGACCCAGCCTGAAGGGAACCACGGCCGGTCACGAAGACAGACGACTGGGATTACGGAAGGACGAACTGCATCTTGCGGGAAGCATCGCAGATTCATTCCCGGCCTTTCGTGTTCATTCGCGGTTCAAATGGAGCCGCGGCGAATCTGCGAGCAGGCTTGGCGTGCGGCGACGGAGCGGCTATCTCCGCGGCGTGAACCCGACATTTTCCCAGCGCCTCCACGACAAGCACGCACTCATCACCGGCGGAGGCTCGGGCATCGGGCGCGCGATCGCGGAACGCTTCGCCGCGGAAGGCGCGCATGTCTTCATCGTGGAACTCACCGACGCCGCGGCAGCGGATGTGGCAGCGGCGATCCACGCGGCGGGCGGAAAATGCGACGTGCTCGCCGCGGATGTGAGCGACACGGAGGCGATGCGCACCGCCTTCTCGAAACTGCCGAGGCTGGACGTGCTCGTGAACAACGCGGGCATCGCGCACATCGGCAACGTGCTCACGACGACGGCGGCGGACATGGATCGCCTGCACTCGGTGAATGTCCGCGGCGTGTATCACGGCATGCACTTCGGCGTGCCGCTGCTGCAAAAGGCGGGCGGCGGCGCGATCCTGAACATCTGCTCCGTCGCCGCAAAGCTCGGCATCTCGGACCGCTTCGCCTACTCGATGACAAAGGGCGCGGTGCTGAGCATGACGTTGAGCGTGGCTCGCGATTTCGTGGACAAAAGGATTCGCTGCAACTGCGTGTGCCCTGCGCGCGTCCACACGCCGTTCGTTGACGGCTACCTCGCGAAGACGTATCCCGGCCGCGAGGCGGAGATGTTTGCAAAATTGAGCGCATGGCAGCCGATAGGACGCATGGGCGAACCTGCGGAGATCGCCGCGCTCGCTGCATTCCTGTGCTCGGATGAGGCGGGCTTCATCACGGGGACGTCATACGACATTGACGGCGGCGTGACGCTCCTGCGGTGACGCCTCCGCGAGAGTGAGATCACGAAGCAGCTAAGCGACGAAGATGGTTCCTGCTGTGCTTTGGGAAGATTCATGCCGACAAGGAGGAGCACAAGCGGAACCGTTCGCGCCTCGCGGGCGTGGTGAGCGGCATTGAGCACAAAAGGAATTGCACCGGCGCGCCGATCATCGGCGGCGGGAGTTGGTTTTCCTTTTAGGAAAATGTACGACAGTGGTGTGGGGTGACAGTTGTCACAGGGTTGGCGAGGATAGTGCGTTAGTTCCATCCCCTCGAAAATCGCTGCCTCGACGAACGGCTCTCTGCCCAATCCCACCCAGACTGAGATGTGTGAACACTGTCGGCGATTTCACGGGCGACTGAGACCGCGCAGGTTAATACACTGCCGCTAGGCACATCTTTCACACTCCATCTGGAGCACGCCGCAAGAATGCCAGCAACCCTCGCATAAGCGGCATCCAAAACCCGTCACGGGTGTCGCGCCCGAATGTCCTGTTTCCTGACACAACTGTCGCTAACCATGACGCACGCGACATTCCGCGGCCAAGCCCAAGGGGCAAATTGCCTGTGGCACGGCAAAAGGTATCACTCAGTGCATGAATCAACCCATGAAAACTTCCACTCCCCGGTATCCTGTCACGTTAGGCGATCTTATCCTCGCCGTCTCCTCCTCCTGCCGCAGCAGCCGCGAGACCGCTGCGGCCGTCACTGACTTGCTGCGTAGCGGCCGTGCGCGTCTAAATAATCACGGTTGCAAGCTTCGTGTCGCCGCTTAGTGAACTGCACACTTCGTGTAACGGAGTGTTGAGCCTCTTGTTAGGACTTGTCCATTGATCTCTTGCAACGCAACAAGCCAAGCAGGGTATGCAGCTACTTCGCAAACAAAAGCTCATTCATATGATACATGAAAAGCAATGAACGCTTCATCCTGGCGGGTTCCGACTCAGCGGAGAATTTCAAGCTCAACCGCCCTCCGGTGCAAGCAGAGGCTCACTTGTCACAGTAACTATGCAACATCCGAATCCTGACCTATTGGGCATCAAGACTGTGCTCGGCCTTGCCGCTGGAGAAATTGTTTCGCTGCTGCTGATGCGCTGGTTGGGCATGTAGCCAGAAACTCTTGGATTCTGTGCCCGCTTCTGTAAAGAAGAACGGATTGGTCGTGCTTCCGATTGCCAGTTACGCCGTATTGCGCTGTGATGGATTCTGGGCTTTGCCACTTGGTTAGTATGGCATGGAAAGCGTAGCGAAGCCTCCAATCTGAAAGAGGCCCGGACTAACCGCATCAACGCCGCCGCTTAGCGATGACCCGCCCGCGCACCATTGGCATGTGCCCCAGCACCGCCCCGCGCGAATCCACCGGACCACGCACGATTTCCGCCGACGTGTCCGAAGCTGTTCCCCGAGTAGTGGTGTCCGCCGCGGTAGATACCGCCTAGGACAAGGGTGTTTGAATACGGCCCGTAGTTGCCGTAGTAGTCGCCCGAGTAAGGATAGTAGCGAGGGCCGGGTTCGTAACCCACCTCCGTCACCACACAGCCGCTCAAGGTAATCGCCGCGAGCGAAGCCATGCCCAGCAGCAGGCCGCGCGCACGCACCCGCCTATTAGGCAATTGGGGTGTCATGCGGACATCACGCACCTCTGACGTGCGGAGGGTGGAAGTGTTACTGGGCATCAATGCGGACGTTAGTTTCATTTTGAAATTCCTTCCTGCGCTCGGGGGAGAGATTGTTAGACAGCGCCCGGTTCGTGTAACCGCCCACCAGCTTGCCGTGATCCACAAAGGCCCAGTCCGAAATTTCATCGGGGTTCACCGACGCCCGGTCGCCGAACTTCACGCCCTCGATCAGGTGCGGCCGGTTGTCCACGCGCCCGTGGAAATGGTTCCCGTTGAATTCCACGTGCGACAGCCATAGGTGCTCCACCGCCCCGTCATTCATGAAGGGCTTCTTCACTTGGAAGTCATGCTGTCCCTGCGCGGGATGCTCCAGCGCCGCGATGAACACCGCCACCGTCCGCCGCGCCTCGCGCACCGCCTTGCGCATCTGCTCGTCCTTGTCCGCGATGCGGAAAATCTCCGGCTGCACGCCCACCCGGCGCATCTCCCGTGGCAACGGATGTTGCACCCGCTGCGCACACCCAGCGAGGAAAAGCGGCCCGGCGACGAGCAATGTCTTGAGAGTATTCGTAAGCATTTCACCCCTTCATCGTGGGCGCATCGCACTTTGGATGTGTCCGTTGGAAAAAAAGATGGGGCTGCTTTGCAGACGCCCCTTTTCCGCCGACCACATGGATGATGGACGATTTGCATGCCTCCCTTTGCACTGCCCGTGGATTGAACTTCCGGTGCACGCATCTCCCAGCCTGCGAACCGACAGGCATGCCCGCGGAATGCAGCTCTCGCTTCTCGATCTTTCCGGCGCACCGCCGCCCTGGCGGCTACCGCCGCACAACCATGCCGGCGACAAATCCCACGGCGAGCGCCGTCAGCAGCGACTTCACCGGCTGCCGGGCCACGTAGTGCCGCGCCTTTTCCGCCAACGAATGTGCGCGCCTGCTTACCTCATCGCACGCATCACCCGCCCCTTCGACAAACTTCGCCTTTGCATCGGCCGCGACTTCGCCGACGCGCGTCGCCGCTTCCGACACTTTCTCGCGCACGGTCTCGCCGAGCGTCTCCGAGGAATCCTTCAGCTCGTGCAACAGCCCGACTAAGGCTGCTTCGGAAAGGCCTAGCCTGGCCTGCAGCCGCCCGAGGAGTTCCTGCCCTTTGCCCTCAACGAACATGAGGTCGTCATCCGTGAGCTGCGCGTATTTTTGCTTTAGCTTGCCTTTGATGCGATTCCATGAGCAGTCGAATGTGAATGTATTCATGACCCTTGAATCGGGGCGCATTGCGCGGGTGGCCGTGCCGGATGTGAAATTGGGCGCAAGCGGAGCAACGGAGGGGAATGTGACTGGTGACTGGTGAAAAGTGACTGGTGGGCTGCTACCAGTCACCAATCACACTCCCCTTTCTCCCCGCCGCTCCGTCCACCACATGCTGTCGAATGCACGCCCGCATACCGCCACCCACGCCCTCGCGCACGATACGGGGGAAACATGGACCCCATCCCCGAGCAGACCACCGCTCACACGCCCGCCGACGCCCCCGTGCATCTACTTATCGCGGAAGATCACGCCACCGCGCGCACCGCATTGAAGAGCCTCCTCGAATGGAAAGGCTTCGCCGTCACCACTGCGGGGAACGGGACCGATGCGCTCGCGATTCTCACCGACGATGACGCCCCCTCCATCGCGTTGCTCGATTGGGAAATGCCCGGCGTCACCGGCACTGAAATCTGCCGCGCCGTCCGCGCCGCCCCTGCGGGCCGCTACCGCTACCTCATCATCATCACCGCGCGCGAAGGCGAGGAAGCCATCACCGAAGCCATGGCCGCCGGGGCCGACGATTTCATCCGCAAGCCCTTCGGCGTCCCCGAAGTCATCGCCCGCATCCGCAATGGCCAGCGCATCCTGCGGCTGGAGCGCAGCCTCGCCGCGCGCATCACGGAACTCGAGCGCAGCATCGAGGAAAGCCACCAGCTCAAGCGACTCCTGCCCATCTGCACCTACTGCAAGAGCATCCGAGACGACACCGACTACTGGCAGGAGATCGAGCAATACATCCACAAGCACACCGGCACGGACTTCTCCCACGGCATCTGCCCCGCGTGTATGGAAAAGGTGCTCAAGGAGCAATTCGGAGATCCCACCGCCGCCGACATCGCCAAGGCGAAAGCTCTGGAGCAGCAGCCGGGATAGTGCGCCGCGACCCCGGTCATGGGAAACCGCCGCCGGGGTCAAATGATGCCATGTGCCGTCAGCGAATGCCGTGTCCAGTGTCTGAGTGGAGCGGTGGAACGCGCGCTCCGTCGCCCGTTTCCGGCTGCCGGACTTGCACACCGGTTTCCCGCCGAGGCGCGCGCGACGCTCTCCCCCACCCTTGGACGAAACTTTCTTCCGAACGACACACGCGGAGGGCGGACCGGGCGCGATACGTGTGGTGAATATGAGTGACTCCGACCAGCCGCAGACCGCCGCCACGAATCCCGACACCAAGGACGCGAGCCCATGCTCCGTGAACTGCTGCAAGTGGGTCGCCGATGCCGAGGCATTCGCCCGGCGCGAACCCGGCAAGGCGGTCGCCGTCGCAGCGGGCGCAGGCCTGCTCCTGCACCTGCTGCCGGTGCGCGCGATCTGCGGTGCGCTCGCGGCGGTCGCCGTCGCGGCGGCGCGGCCTGCGCTGATTTTCCTGGGGATGATGAAGCTCTCCGAGCTCTGCCCCTGCAAAAAAGAACCCAAAGCCTGAACCATGAGCAAATCATCCCATCCCATCGTCGAGTGCGCGTCGAAGCTGAACCACATCGCGCGTGAAAACCCCCGCAGCACGCTGCTCGCCGCCATCGGCTGCGGCCTCGCCATCGGCTATCTCGTCCGCACGCTGTTGCCCCGCGCTCCTGCGAGCCGAACGGCACGCCTGCTCGCGGACATGAGCCACCGGCTCCACGCCATCGCGGCGCCGGTGCGGCGGGAGGCGGAGCATCTTGTGGAGAGCGGCAAGGACGCGGTGAAGAACGGCGCCGCGCATCTGCACGACCTCCATCTCGGGCGCGGCCTCCAGAAGCTCGGCCAGCGGATCAAGGGACTTTTCAGCTAAACGCAAATGCCAGCCACACCACCAACCATGAAACACATCCCAGCATCCACCGCCAATCTCCTCACAGCCGTCATGCTCTCCGCCACCGCCTGCACGGTGAAGGCCGACGAACGCACCATCTCCGAGAAAACCCGCGACGCTGCGCACGACACGAAGGACGCCATCGTGGACGCCGCACACGGAGTGGGCCGGGCCGCACGCATCGGCTGGCGCAATACCAAGGCGTTTTTCAGCGAGGATCTGCCATCCTACCACGAGGGCGCGAACGCGACGCTCAATGCTCTCGCAAAAGAAATCTTCGTGCTGAAGGCGCGCACGCCCGAGTACGCCCCGGCCTATTTTCGCACGCGGCTGCTCGCGCTCGATCAGCAGCACGAGCACCTCTCCCGTCAGGTCAGCCTGGTGACCCGTGATCATTTGCGGGATCGCACGATCGGCGCGGGGTATGATTTTGATCGCGGCATCGCGGATCTCGAGCAGGCCATTGATCAGGCGGTAAGCGGTGCGGATCTGGTCGTGAAGAACATCGCGAAGTAACGGGCGGATGCGCCGCGACCCGCGGGTGCTGCCGGAAACCGGTTACGGCTTGGGTTTCATCACCTGGCGGATCGCGGCGATGAGCTTCGGCACTTCGACGGGCTTCACGAGGTGGGCGCCGAATCCCGCTTCCCGGCTGCGGCGCACGTCGTCCTCCATGCCGTAGCCGCTCATCGCGATGCCGGGGAGCGGCTGTATTTTTTGCAGGCCGGTCATTACGTCGTAGCCGGTGCCGTCCGGCAGGCCGAGGTCGCTGATTAGCAAGTCGAAGGTCTCACGGGCGGCGAGTGCGAGCGCGGTGACGACATTGCTGGCGATGCTTACCGCGTAGCCGGCCTTGGTCATCAGCCTGCGCAGCGCGCGCGCGGTGTCATCGTGATCCTCGACGATGAGCAGCCGCAGCCGGCCGGGCAATTCGCCATCGGGCACGGCGGGCGGCGTTGCGGATTCGGATGCGGGTTGTTCGCCCGGCAGCTCGATGATGAAAGTTGCACCCTGCCCGCTGCCCGCGCTCTCGGCGCGGATGGAGCCGCCATGCAATTCGACCAGCGCCTTTGCGATTGTGAGCCCGAGGCCGAGGCCGCCGAATTGCCGCGTGACGCGCGCGTCGCCCTGCTCGAAGGCATCGAAAATGTGCGGGAGCATTTCCGGTGGGATGCCGATGCCGCTGTCGCACACGCGGACTTCGCATCGCGCGGGGCCGAGCCGCGCGCTGCTCACGCGGATGGTCCCCTGCTCCGGCGTGAACTTGACCGCGTTGCGGAGCACGTTGGACAGCACCTGCTGGAGCCGCACCGCGTCGGCGGCGATGAGGCCGATGTCCGCGGAGAGTTCCATTTCGAGGCGCACGCGCTGTTCGAGCAACTGCGAACGGAGCCCGGCGCACACTTCGCGCACGGCGGCGTTGAGATCGAGCGGCGCGATGTGCAGCGGGACTTTGCCGCTGCCGATGCGGCTCACGTCGAGCAGGTCGTCAATGAACTTCACCTCCAGCTCGATGTTCCGCTTGATCATCACCATGTCCTCGCGCACGTCGCGCCGAAGCTCGGGATCGTGCTCCAGCGCGGCGACGGCCATGAGCACGGGCGTGAGCGGCGTGCGCAGTTCGTGGCTGAGCACGGCGAGGAAGCGGTCCTTGCTCTGGTTCGCGGTTTCCGCGGTTTCCTTCGCCTCGCGGAGTTTCTCCTGCGCGTGCTTGCGCGCGGAGATGTCCGTCAGGGTTTGCAGCACCGCCGTCGGTTTTCCGTCGCTGTCACGATCGAGTGTCTTGCGGACAAGCACGGCGATCCGTCTGCCATCGCGCGTCGTATGCCCCAGCTCGCCCGTCCAGCGCCCGTTCCGGTGCAGCTCCTCAGTGAGTTGCTCCTCGGTCATTGAAAACGGGAATTCAGTGCGGAGCAGGGCGTGGCTGATCTTTCCCAGCGCCTCTTCCGATGACCACCCGTAGAGCACTTCCGCACCGTGGTTCCAGTACGAGATCCGGCCATCCACATTTCGGACGATGATGGCGTCTTCCGTCAGGTCGAGCAGCCGCGCCTTTTCGGCCAGCTCCCGGGCCGCTTCCGAAAGATCCAATGCGATCTGCTCGCGCGCGATGATTTCCGCCCGTTGCCGCGCGTTCAGCTTCTCCGCCGCCTCGGCGAGTTCATGCTGGCGCAGCGAACTGAGCAGCAGCGCCTGATTCATCGCGACTGTCTCGCCGTGGAACTTCGCGGTCTCGGTCACTTGAATCATGATGCCCACGAGTCCTTCGCCCGCGTTCGCCGGCCACACCGTGTAGGACCAGAAAACCGGATGCGGTGAGGACTTCTCCTCCTCCGTGTGGCTCTCGGGTTTTCCGGTGCGAAAGACGCGGTTGAGCAGCGAAACGCATTCGTCCTTCTCCGGCAGAAGCTCCGAGAGCGGTTTCCCGAGGAGCTGTTCCTTTGGCTTTCCCATCAGTGTGCAAAACGCGGGGTTGGCGTAGCGCACGATGTGCGTGGCTCCATCCACCGTGGCCATCGGCAAAGGCGCCTGCTCCGTGATGGCGAGGCAGTGGCTCGCCAAATCGGCCGGCAGGTTCGGTGCTGCTGTGGGATCCGCGCTCATCGTTCTACTTCGTCGCCTTCGGTTCCGGCGCGCCTTCTTCGCGCTGGCCGACTCGCGTCGGGATGCCGGTGGTCAGCCCGGTGTAATCGGTCTGCCGCGGGCCGATGACGACCACGCCCTTGTCCGTGATGACGTATTCGCGGATGTCTTTGCTGTGATTGCCGCCGCGCATTTTGATCACGACCATCACCTTCCGAAGCTGGCCGTCAATCTCCACATAGCGCATGCGGATGATGTCATCCGTGAGGAACGAAATCGCGTAACGGCTGAACTGCAACGAGGTGAAGGTGTCCTCCAACTCGACCGTGCTGAGGATCGTGATCCCGGCGCCCGTGAGCGCGCTGATCATCCGGTAAAGCGATTCGCGAAAGTCCGCGCGGAATCCCGGCGCGAGCGCCATCTCGAAACCGACTAGCGAATCAATGACCAGCCGTTTCGCGCCGACGCGCACGATGGCGTCGAGGATTTCCTGCATCGTCTCGTCCACCGAAAGATCGAGTGGGCGAAGGTAAAGGATTTCGAGTTTCCCCTTTGCCTGCGGCGTCTTGAGATTCAGCCCGAAACCGGCGGCGCGGTCCGCGTATCCCTCCGGGCGTTCCTCGAAAATCGCCATGATTCCCGGCTCCCCGCGCCGCAATCCCTCGGCGATGAATTGCGTCGCCAGCGCCGATTTGCCCGTGCCCGAAGGCCCGGCCACGAGCAGGCTGTCGCCTTCGAGAAGACCGCCGCCGAGCATCCCGTCCAGTTCGGAAATGCCAGTGGAAAGCCGCCGGTTCCGCTTTGCAAGAATCTTGCTTCCGGTCAGTCCCAGCGTGCGCGAGAAGGCCTGCAATCCGCCTTCGCTGATGCGGATGGTGTGCAGCCCCGGCACCGATGCCTGCCCGCGCAGTTTCAGGATTTGGAGTTTCCGCACGACGGAATTCCGCTCCGCCACCTGCGAAAGCCAGATGAGGCCGTCGGCAATCGTGAACACCGGATTGTCGCGGACCTCTTCCGGGACGTATTCGCCGACGAGAAATGTCGTGGCCTGCCAGCCGGTGAGAAACTGGGCGAGCCGCTGGATGAACGACTGCATCTGCAATTCGCTCACGCCGCTCATCGCCTTGCGCACCACGGTGCGAAAGGAATCCACCACCACGATGCTTGGCCCCATCGCCTCCACCTGCCGGGTGATTTCGTCGAAGACCGCATCGAGATCCTTCTCCATCACCACGTCGGCGAGATTGATGAAGCGGATGGCCGCGCCGAGCTTCGATGCATCGAAAAAGGAATACTGCTGCTGGTAGCGCAGCATCTTCATGGCCGGCTCGCCGAGGACGGTGAAATAGAGCGCGGGCTTCTTCGCCGTCGCATTCGCGAAGACGATCTGGTGCGCCAGCGTCGTCTTTCCGCAGCCCGGAGTGCCCGCGATGATGTTGAAGGAAAACTCCGGGATGCCGCCGCCGAGGATGTCGTCGAGACCGCGCACGCCGCTCGGGATTTTCCGGATCACGACCTTCGCCGGCGGGCGCACCGCTTTCTTCGGCAGCTTGGGTTTCACCGCGTCGTTTTGCTTTTTCATTCTATTTTCCTTTGTGTGAATCCGAATCGTTGCGAGCCAGCTCCGGCCACGCGTCGTGCATGAGGCGCAGCGCCAGGATTTCGCCGATGAATCCCTCCAGCAGGGCCAGCAGCTCGGCGAGAAGCGCAATGCTCCCCGCAGTCATCACCTTCGCGTCCACTTGCGTTTCCGGTTCGCCCGACCAGTCCAAAGAACCGTCCGCCTTCATCTGAACCGCGCGAAGCCACGGCGCTTCCCCGTGGGCCAGGGTGAGTGCGCGCGAAAGCAGCGTGCGAAATCCGATGCTGCCCATGAGGTTTGCCCACTGCGGGCGCAACTTCTCACAGATCGCAAAGGCCACCGGGGTGGTGGCCGCGGAAGCTCCGCCGTTCCGCATCTCAAATTCGATGACACGATTCACAAACTCCCGCATCTCCGGCGTGGCGCGGATCATCCTTGTCCCGTGAAATGCACGCCTCCGGTGTACCCTGCCGCACCCACCGCGACGTGCGGCGGCACCTGCGCCGGAGCAAAGTCCGTTTGCGGGGGCGGTTTTTGATCGTGGGGCATGAGTGCGCGCACAGTGCGGCCATTCCGGTGGGAGCACAACCCCCGCAGTCCGCTTTCTTCCGCCGCAGGCGCAGGGCAATCGCATCAAAAGAGCGCGGAGTGAAATAGGGAACCCTGTGGAGAGAGATGCGTGCTTATCGGCAGTGCCCTAATTTGGAAGCCAAGAAGCCAGGAATGGAAGAAAAGCCTGTGGAACGAGAGGGAAGCGCCTGCTTTTCATGGCTTCATGGCTTCCAAATTCAAATGAGGACACTCCCTGCTTATCCGGTTGCTTGACACAATGCGTGCCGAAAGGGAATGCCGGGAAAATAGCCCAGCGCTTCAGCGCTGGGAACCGCAGGCTCCCGGAAAGCAAAGTCCCGCAAGGGACGGAAGGAGCGTTCTGTCGTCCCTGACGGGACTTTCCCCATTTTCCCATCCTTTTACCCAGCACTGAAGTGCTGGGCTATTCTCGAAGCCCTCGCCGAGCCTGTCTGTGTCAAGCAACCGGATAAGCACGGAGAGATGGGCGGAAAAGTGGGACGGCGTGCGGTGGGGTGACGGGCGGAGGGAACTGGGGTCAGCCCTTGGCGTCGGGACGGCGCTTTTTGAGCATTTTTGGGAGCAATATCGGAAAACTACGGAAAACAGGCTGTTTTTGCGGCTTTCCCATGTCGTACGAGTGGTCGTACGACATTGGGTGAGTGGTCGTACGACATTGGGTGAGTGGTCGTACGACATTGGGTGAGTGGTCGCACGACATTGGGTGAGTGGTCGCACGACATTGGGTGA
>CAIRYQ010000102.1 GCA_903882875.1 uncultured Spartobacteria bacterium
CCATCGCCGCGCCAGCAGCAGATGGAGAGGCGGCTGAGGGAACTCTCCGAATAGCATCCGCGATCCGGCTGCCGGCGGATCGCGGCGCTGCTGAGGCGGGAAGGATGGAAGTTTGGAAAGCGGCACATCCAGCGGCTGCGGTTGCGGATGCGGTGGTGCGCGACGAAAAACTCCGGCAGCCAGCCGAGCCAGCGCGCCCAGCGGAACGGCGAACGCCGCGGCTCGTGGACGAAAAAGGAAAAGTGCCCGTGCTCGGCGGGAAGTTTCCCGGTGAGGATGCTCGGGTCGCATGAGGCCGAGTAACCGAAGATCGTCTCGCACGGCGCGCGGTGCGGGAAAAGGTCGGCGAGGAAGCCGCGGCGCTGCACCTGCGTCCAGCCGAGCGCGTCGGCGAAAATGAAAAGGTCGAGGGATTCTGTCTTCATAGGCTGAGGAGTTTCTTGACACAGCGTTGCAGTTCCACCGGGCTGAAAGGTTTCGTGAAAAATCCCGAGGCGCCGAGGGCTTCCGCTTCCTCACGAAATTTGGGGTCGCCGCTGCCGGTGATGAAAATGACGGGCACCTCCGAATAGCCGGATTTGCGCCGGACCTCGCGCAGGAGATCGAAGCTGCTCATGTGGGGCATTTCGATGTCCAGAATCAGCAGGTCAATGCGGTCGGTTTCCGCCCGTCGCAGCGCGGTTTCACCGCTGGATGCGACATGCACGCGGCATCCCGCACGCGGCATCCCGCACGCTCCAGTCCGAACCGGAGGATGATGCGTGATGATCATGGTGTCGTCGGCGACGAGGACGGTCTTGGGCGTGACGGCAATCATAGGCATTCGAGCGTGAGCAGCGTGCGGTCATCCGCGGCAGGCGCGTCTCCGGAATAGACGCGCACGATATTGCGGTGCATCGCATCGCGGCGGATGCGGCGTGCGAGGCGCACATCAGCGGGCACGTCCACAAAGACCGAATCGTCGAACAGCTCCGCGGCCCGCGGATCGTGCAGTACGAAAAGCCCCTCGACGATCAGCAGCGGCGCGGCCTCCATGCGGACACGTTCGCGCTGAACTCCACCGTGTAAGTCAGCCCCGCGAGCGCGGCGTCCTTGCGCTGGATGAAGAGCGCGTTGAAGCCCGTGCCATTCCCCCTCGGCTCCACCCATACGAGCGGCAGCCCTATGGCCTCGGTGGCCCCGATCGTCCCGCCGCGCGCCAGCGTCCCGTTGAACACCAGCGGGCCTCCGCCGCCCTTGCCCGGGCTGAGGCCGAAGGCGAAATTCGCCACATTCCTCTGCCCGTTTGCGGCCACCGCATTCGGGTCATTCGCCACGCCATTCGCCACGCCATTCGCCACGCCATTCGCCACACCATTCGTCGTAGCCCAAGCCTGGAAGAACGTCTGCCCCGTCCCCGTCAGCGCGATGTCGAAAGGGCTCTTCGCGCCGTTCCCATTGCTCGCGATGTGATTGGCCGCGCTCCTGCTGGCGAATTGCGCTTCGCCCGCCTTTCTCCTTCCAGCACAGGCGGCCTTCCGCTAATGCCACAACCCGCATGGGCACCCTCTACTACGGCGACAATCTCGACATCCTCCGGCGCTACGTCGCGAGCGAGTCCGTGGACCTCGTCTATCTCGATCCGCCCTTCAACAGCGCGCAGAACACCAACTCCTTCTTCCAGGAAAAGGACGGCACCGCCGAGGAGGCGGAGGGGAATAGGGAGGCTGGAAGGAAGGGCGAGCAGCCGCCGCGCAGATCCAGGCCTTCGAGGACACATGGGAGTGGAACAGCGAGAGCCAGCGCGCCTACGAGGATCTCTCCC
>CAIRYQ010000103.1 GCA_903882875.1 uncultured Spartobacteria bacterium
CAACCCCAATCAAATGGACTTACTCCAATCCCAAACAAAGAATCAAACCGTAGCTGATTCATGTGTTACGTTGCACTAGGAAAGCGGTTCCGAGCTTCAGCGTGCAGTGAGATGCGAATGACGATTGGGCTCGCAGTTCCGACTCGCCCGCAAACTACCTTCGCACGCGATTGCACGCTGAAGCGTGGGATTACTTTGCGCGGCACCGCATCAGCAGTCGCGTCGTTCCGCAGGCCTGTGGCTAAGAACACCGATGTTCGCGAGTTCCCCACTTGCCACGCTCTTTCATCGCATCCACTTTCCGTCATCCCATGATACGAAGCCATCTCATCAACCGCCGCACCTGCCTAAAAGGCATCGGAGCCACACTCGCGCTGCCGCTTTTGGAGAGCATGGGCTGGGCGGAGACCGGGGTGCGGAAACTGGCAAAGCCGCCGGTGCGGCTCGGCTTCATGTATATGCCGCATGGGGTGATCATGGATCAGTTCTGGCCGAAGTCGCCGGAGAGCTTCCTCACTTCGCCGCCGCCTGCGCTGGCATCGCTGCGACCCGTGCTGAAGCAGTGCCTGCTTATGAAGGGGATCTCGGGAATCCCGATTGCACCGTTCAACGGTGCGCCGCACGCGCTCGAACTTTCCACGTGGCTCACGGCGCAACTGCCGGATGCGAACAAGCGGAACCAGATCAATATCGCGATTTCCGCGGATCAGATCGCGGCGAACTATGTGGGCGGGTTCACGGCGCTGCCTTCGCTCGAACTCGCTACGATGCCGCAGACGCACAAGGAAAACCAGGAGGGGCTGAACGAGGGCTACTATTCGCATTGCAGCTACCGCTCGCCCACGCAGGCCGTCCCGGCCGAGATCGATCCGCGCAGCGTCCTGAACCGCCTCTTTGGAAAATCCGACAAGCCCGGACAGTCGGCCAAGACGGATCCGCTCGATCGGCAGATGCTGGATCTCGTGATCGGCGGCGCGAAGGATCTCCGCCGCAAGCTGCCGCAGGACGACCAGCACAAGCTGGACGAATACATGGACAGCGTGCGCTCGGTGGAGCGCCGCATCGCCGCGATCGAGTTTCGGCAGAAGGAAGCCGCGCTGGAAAAGGCGGGCGTCAGCTCCAGCAAACGCAACGCCTCCGACTCGCCGCCCATCGAGATCAAAATCCCCATCGGCGACAAGCGCAGCGAATACATGCAGGTGATGTGCGACCTCAATGTGCTCGCCTTCCAGACCGACACGACTCGCGTGAGCACCTACATCGGCTCCACGCCCAACGGCGTTTCCTACCCGGAACTCGGCTTCCGCGATGAGCACCACTCGCAGACGCATCACAACAACGAGGCCGAGAAGGTCCGCAAGATCGAGGCGATCACGGAATTCAATATTTCGCAGTTCGCCTACATGGTGAAAAAGATGGCCAGCCTCCGCGAAGGCGACGGCACGCTGCTCGACAACTGCATCATGATGTGGGGCTCGGGCCTCGAAGACGGCAACAAGCACACCCGTGAGAACCTTCCTTTCATCATCGCAGGAAAGGGCGGCGGCTCCATCAACACCGGACGCTTCCTGCCTAACATAAAAGGCAACCAAGGCGATCTGCTCACCACGCTGCTCGCGTGCGCCGGCGTCCCGCTGGACCGTCCGATTGGCATCGCGACGAAGCAGATTGCGGAGATGACTGCCCATCTCTAGCGCCCTGTCAGCCGTGATTTGATGGGGCGAGCGGAATGGCGGTTGATGCAATCGCAGCGGTCCGTCGCTGCGCGTTCAGCGCGTGACCGGCGCGGGCATCTGGATCACCTCGAAATCGCGGCCCTTCACGCGCTTCAGCGTGTTGAGTTCATCATCGTTCCAGCGCGGGTTCGGCGCACCGCTGAGGAACCAGTCGGAGCCGTTGTCCGCGACAATCATGCCGTACTTTTTCAGCGCCGTGAGGATGACCTGCGCGTCCGCGGGAAATTTTGAAATGTCGAAATCCGCACGCAGCCGCACGCGCATTCCCATCGGCGGAAGATTCGCGTCGGTGAGCCGGCTCGCGAAATGTGTGGCGGGCGGAATGTATGCGTGCCGCGTGCGAACGCAGGTGAAGCGCAGCGCGTGCAGGATCGCCTTTTTCTCCACAGCCTCGTCGTAGCGCACGAGGCCGGGGAAAACCGGGAGCCCCGCGGCATCAGCGGAGGTCCAGCCCGCGGGGCGCAGCTTGTTCGACGAAAGATCGAAGATCGCGCCGGAGCCTGCGCGCCAGCTTTTGCCATCCGGAGCGGGATGCGCGGACCACAGTTCGTAGAGCTTCCACGCGTCGCGATCGATCACGAGCACATGGCGGTCGCCCTTGGCCGCGGGGCCGCCCTCGATCGGAGCATCCGCGGGAATCGGATATGGCCCCGGATCGCTCTCGTCCTTGTATTGAAACTCGACCGGCACGCGCGGCTGCGTTCCGCCGACGACGATGAACGGGATGCCGTTCGGCGTGCCGTTGTAAGTCGTCCCGAAGTCGGGATGCAGCGGCTTGTCGAGGCCGATGCTTTTCACGAGCGCCGCGGAATTTGGATCCACCGGCTCGCGCGAGATGTCACGGTTCCACAGATTGTCGGCGGGGAAGACGCCCTTAGCGGGCAGCGCAAGATCGCCGGCGAGCGATGCAGATTGCAGCATGATGCCGAGAAGGAAATGGAGGGGAGCAACGAGGCGGAGGGAGCGGTGCATCGCACCATGAAAGCAAAATGCGAGCGGCGCGCAGTCATTTTCTCGCAGCCAATTTTTCAGGAAAATCCGGCGTGCGCTTTCTTCCGCGCCGTTTCATTGATGCAGTATGAAATCCCGCCTGCTCCTCCTGCTCGCCGCCGTCGCACTCTCCATGCCCGTCCAGCCGCTGCGCGCCGCGGAAAATGCCGCGCCGCCCGGCCCCGAGGGCGTAGAGTGGGTTTTGCGGGAGATCAACGGCAAGCTCGCGGTGCCGTCCGGCGAACGCGGTCTGCCGACGCTGCGCCTCGATTCGGAGAAAAAGCAGGCGTCCGGATTTTCCGGCGTGAACCGATTTTTCGGTGGTTTCACCCGCACGGGGGAAAAGCTGAAATTCGGCGCGCTCGCCGGCACGATGATGGCCGGCCCGCACGAGCAGATGGCGACCGAGAAAGCATTTCTCCAGGCGCTCCAGGGAGTCACGCAGTGGCGTGTGGAAAAGGCCGCGCTCGAACTCTTGAAGGACGGAAAAGTCGTTCTGCGCTTCACCGTGGGCGCGGCGGGAAAATGACGCGGCGCAATTTTCCGCAGATCCCCGCTAGGTGAGGAGACGATCCTGTGCTATCAGGATTGCCCATGCTGCAACGCCTCATCGTCCTGGCCGCTGTCATGATCTTCGCCGGCTGCGCCCGCAAGCTGCCGCCCTATGAAAAACCGATCGCGCGCACGCAGTTCCAGCGTGTCCGCACCACGGCCTACACGCACACGGAGAGCGATCATACCCGTTACGGATGCCAGACCTGCATCGGCACGACGCTGCGCTACGATGCCGTCCACAGCGCAGCCGCGGACTGGTCGCGCTGGCCGGTGGGGACGACCTTCCGCATCCTCGACACCGGCGAGATTTGCAAGGTGGACGACATCGGCTGGGCGCTCTCGGGGCGCAACACGATCGATCTCTACAAGCCCACGCGCGACGCGATGAACGCATGGGGCACGCGCACCGTGAACATCGAAATCCTCAATTGGGGCGACGACCGCGAGGCGCTCGCAATCCTCCGCAAGCGATCCAAATACGCGCACGTCCAGCGCATGGCGAAGGATCTCGAAAAGCACATCGCCTCGAACCGGCACGCACCGCCGCCCGTCAACATCGCAGCATCCACGGAAGTGCCCGGCTCGGCAGTCGAGCCGCCGTCACCGTCTGCGCCGGGTGAAGGCGGTCTCCGCGTCAGGAAGAATGGCGGCGAGAGAGACTGAGCGGGCCGCAAGGGGCGTCAGTTGTCGATCAGCGACACGCGGATGTAGTCGCCCCCCGTCCGCGCGTCGGTGCATACTTCCACGCGGATGAGCGGCGTTCCGTTGATGATCGCCAGAATCGCGGCTTTTTTCGCGGAGCCCCGTTCGAGCAGCTTCTCGAGCAGCTCACGGTTGTGTGCGCTGGCAAAAAAACTGTCGGCCTCGTCCTCCGCATCGCGTTTCCCGAATTTGTGAAAGTTGGCCCGATCCTGACGGATGATTGCCGCTGCGGAGGTGAGCCTCTCCCCGCTGCTGTTAAAGTGATCCCTTGCGGAGAGGCGGGCCGTATAGGTTTCGCGGATGTTGTCCGCGAATGCACTGGTGGCGAGGAGTGCGGTGGTGAGAATGGCGGCGAGAGCGTGCATTGGTTTCATTGGCGTGGCAGGCGGGTTTGTGGGTCGGGTATTGTTCCGTTCGGAGATGCAGTCAATGGCGGACTTGCCCGCTGCTAAGACCGGCGCGCATTGCAGGAATCTCAGTGAGCCGCCTTCCAAGCCTCGATTCCGGCAAGCAGGGCCTCGGCCATTTTTTCCTGCCCCGACGCACTGGCAATGACCTCTGCGTCGCCTTTGTTGTTGATGAAGCACATCTCAATGAGCGCGGTCGGGACACGCGCAAAGATGGAGCCGGTCAACACGCCACCTTGATTTCCCCCTACGAAAGTCTGCGCGTCCGTCCTGATGGCGTTGGCCCGCAGGACTCCTTTCAGCGCAGGCTTCATCGCCTCGTTCATCGTGTCGGCGAGACGCCTGCTCGCGACTTGGATGTCCTGCGGAGGCCCGGTGACCCCAGCCTTTGTCCCGGATCGGTCGGGGTAATACCACATGAAGCCGCTGCCGCCACCCGTATCGCAGTGCAGGCGGATGAATGCCGAGCACGGTGTCTTGTGGGAATTCGCGCCGTTCGCGATCTCAGCCCGCTCGCGATTCGTCACCTTCTGCTTTTCGGAATTTTTTGTGAGGACAAATGGAATCCCCTTGGCCTTGAGCCTGGCGGCAAGCCGCTGCGCGATCTTCCCAGTTGAGATGGTTTTCGCTGAGGCCGTTTGCGGTGGCCCCGTCGGACGTCTCGGATGGATGACCGGGATCAATGCAGACCAGAAAGTCTCCCTTCGGCGCTGAAAATAACGGACTGCCAGCCAAGAGGAGGAACAGCAGAGATTTGAATAAGTGGCGCATTGGAATCAGGCGGAATCTTGTTGGAAGTTCAAAAGGGCGGTTCGCGGTTCAAAAAATCCGCCGCACTCTCCGGTTTCGGTTTTCGCAGGGGGCTCCATCGTCTTGCCAGCCGACGCTACGCCGCCGACGCGTCCTTGCGGCGGATTGCGCTGACCGTGCCCGATCCGCGCTTAGTCTTCGTGTCCTTGTCTTCGGGGTACGCGACGCGCGAGTGCATCATGCTGCTGAGCGTGTGGCGGAATGCCTCGGCGATCTGCTCGAGATCCTTGAAGCGCAGATCGCACTCGTCGAGCTGCCCGTCGGCCACGCGCTTGCGGATGATGTCGGTGATGAGCTGCTCGATTTTCTGCGGCGTCACTCGCTCCATGCAGCGTGCGGCGCTCTCGATGGAATCCGCGAGGCTGACGATGGCGGACTCGCGCGTCTGCGGCTTCGGGCCGCCGTAGCGGAAACTGCTTTCGCTCACCTCGGGAAGATCCTCGTCGTGCATCTGCGTGATTTTCCCCTCGGTACGCGCGGCCTGCTGCTGGTCCATCGCCTTCTTGTAAAAATAGTACACGAGCGACGTGCCGTGGTGCTCGCGGATGACGTCAATGATTTCCTGGTTCAGCTTGTGCTCCAGCGCGAGCGAGATGCCCTCCTTCACATGGGCGACAATGATGAGTGCGCTCATCGTCGGCGCGATGTCGTCGTGCGGGTTGCGGTCGTGCCGCATGTTCTCGGTGAAATACTCGGGCTTCACGAGCTTGCCGATGTCGTGAAAATAGCTGCACACGCGTGCCATCGCCGGGTTTGCGCCGACGGCCTCGCACGCGCCCTCGGCGAGGTTTGCGACTGCGAGGCTGTGCTGAAAAGTGCCCGGCGCCTCGATGGTCATGCGGCGGAGCAGCGGGTGGTTCAGGTCCGCGAGTTCGAGCCAGCGCACGCGAGTGGTGATGCGGAAGAGGCTCTCGACGCACGGGAGTCCGCCGACGATGATCAGCATCAGCATGATCGGCGCGCCGATGGCGACGAGGCTCTCGGCGGCGAGGCTCTGGTAGTTCAGCGCGGTGCCCTCGATCCACATCTGGAGGAGGTTGATCTTGCGGAAAAGGACCGCGAGCACCCAGGTCGCGAGGCCGACGAAAAGCCCCGCGCGCGGCAGGTCGCCACGCTTGCGCACCTCCGCGGTGAGGAACACCGCGAGGAAGCCGCAGACGAGGTTGGACGTCACATTGGTGACGATGAACACCGCGTCGTCGCTCAGGCTTGCGAAGAGCGGCAGCATGAGCAGCGTGCCGAAGCCGGAGACAAAAATCGCCATTGTGCGCCCGAGCAGCACGCTCGCGAGCGCCGGGCCGAGGCCGAACGGGATCGCGAGCAGCCACATGTCGCGCTGCTGCAGCGCGCTGAACTGGCCCCCGCCGCCGTGGGTCGCGGCGGCGGACTGGAGCACGCACAGCTTCGCCAGCGCGAGGTGGCCGAGGACGATGAGAAAGGTGAGCAGCAGCCGCGAATTGCACGTCCAGATTTCGCGCCGGTTCAGGCACAGGTGGCCGGTGGCCGTGGAAAAAATCAGCACCGCGACGATGTAGGTCTCCTTCGCCACGGACTGCGTGCCCGCGGCCAGCAGCCACACGAGCGCGGCAGCGGCGGCGATGATGAGGGCAACACGCGTGATGACGCCGTGTTCGAGAGTCTCGACCACTTCGCTCTGAGTCAGGCGGCGGCGCGTTTTCTGCGGAGTGATGCCTTTCCTGGCAAGGCGTTGACGTTCAAAAAAACCGAGCATGGATTCCCCGAAGGGACGCAGAGTGTCCTCCCAAGCGGGCATTTGTTCAAATGGAAAATCCGGGGGCTCAGGAACGGAACCATCCGAACCGATCCCGGCCCGATGCGCAATGAGGCGCTTTCACGGGGCCAAAATCCGCTGCCCTGCGATTCGAGCTGGCGATTCAGGCGTCGTGTTTCGAATGCGGCAATTTCCGAGGCGATCCCATTTTCACGCTCGCCAAAGAAATCCCTTTTCCCCCGGGGCAATGCCCCCTACTTTCCGCGCCCCATTATGACAGAAGACATCAAGAAGGCAGTCGAATCCGGCAAACTCACTTCCGCCGCCGGGGCCGCCCTCGCGAAGCTCCCGCCGGGCACTTTTGTACAGCACAAGAGCTGGGGCTACGGGGTCATCGTCGCGCACGATTTTCTGCTGAGCCAGACGACGATTGA
The DNA here is from genome assembly GCA_903882875.1 of uncultured Spartobacteria bacterium. Lineage (GTDB taxonomy): Bacteria > Verrucomicrobiota > Verrucomicrobiia > Chthoniobacterales > Chthoniobacteraceae > SXWH01. The sequence continues at coordinate 7,367 of CAIRYQ010000103.1, forward strand.
TTTCAAATCCAAGAAGGGCCACTCGATGCAGCTCCAGTACGCGGGCGAGTCGCTCGCGGCGCTGCCCGCCGATCACATCGCGGCGAAAAAATTCCAGAACCTCGATGCCGTGAAGAAGCTCGCGCAGTCCGATCCCGCGGCGCTCGTGCGGCTCGTGCTCCAGAGCGTCGGCGGACGCGCGAGCGCGGACCAGATCGCGACGCAGCTCGTGCCGGATGTCTTTGCGGATGCGCCGTTCAAAAAATGGTGGGAGATCGCGAAGCGCGCGCTGAAGTCCGACCCTCTCGTGGGCGTCCCCGGCAAGAAGACCGACCCTTTCATCCTCCGCGAACAGGCGCTCTCGCAGACGGACGAATTGTTCGCCGCGTTCAAGACCGCGCGCACGCTGAAGGAACAGATCACCGCGCTCGACAATCTCACGAAGGCGCTCACGGCATTCACCGACGCCTCGCTGCTCCAGCCGATCGTCGCGTCCATCGAGGACGCGGCGAAAAAGAACCTCAAGCTCAAGACCGCCGAGACGCTCCAGCTCCTCGCGCAGCGCGACGAAATCATCGCAGGCCACCCGTCGCTCACCGCCTCCACAGGCACGCCGACCATCGCGTCCATTCTCCGCGACAACGAACGCAACCTCACCGCGCTGCTCGGCGAACTGCCGGTCTCGAAACTCAAGAAAGTCATTCTCGCGCTGCCCGAGGCGTTCAGCGATCACTGGAGCACAAAGGCCGTCGGCCTCTTCATGCGCGGCAACCCGAAGGTCGTGCCGGAGGCCGCGCGGCTGCTCATTGAAAAGGGTCGCATGGACGAGTTCGGACTCGCGCTCGACAAGGCGCTGCGCGAGCACTCCGTCGAAGCCGAGGGCCTCCAGTGGCTGTGCGCCGAGCGCCACGGCGTGTACGCCGAGATCGCGCAGCACCCGCGCGTGCTCAGCGCGATCCTCACGACGATGGAGCGCGATCAGTTCAAGGAAAAGCGCGACCGCCGTCTGCAGGACATGCTCGCGAACGACACGGAACTCATCACCGACCTGCTCGCCTTTGCGACCGACGAGGAGCTGCGCGAAGTGATGCGCAAGCTCATCCTTTCGCCGCACTTCGAGGAGCTGAACAAGCGATCGCTGCTCGGCCGCATCGTCCGCACCTACCCCGAGCTGGAATCGCTCATCACCGGCAAGGGCGACGACGACAGGAAGAACGAACTCATCGTCTCGTGGAAGAGCCTCGAAGTCCGCAAGGCCGATTACGATGATCTGGTGAACAAGAAGATCCCGCAGAACCGGCAGGACATCCAGATCGCCCGCAGCTACGGCGACCTCCGCGAGAACTTCGAATACAAGAGCGCGAAGGAGCAGCAGCGTGTGCTCATGCGCCAGAAGAGCGAGGCCGAACGCGATCTCGCCCGTGCGCGCGGAACCGATTTTGCCGGCGTGACCAACGAGAAAATCGCGATCGGCACCTCCGTGAAACTCCGCCGCGTGAGCGACGGCGGCGAGGAAGCCTACACGATCCTCGGCGCTTGGGACACCGATCCGACGAAGCACATCATCAGCTACCTCTCGCAGATGGCTCAGGCCCTCATCGGCCACGCGGTCGGAGAACGTGTCACCGTGCCGAAGGAAACCGGCGAGCACGAGGTGGAGATTGTCGCGATCGAAGTCGCGAAAGTTTAGGCTCTCCTACCTGCCACCGGCGGACTCGTAGATCTTGATCGCCGTCGGCAGTTCCTGCTTCAGCCGGGCGATGCGCGTCTCGTTCGCGGGGTGCGTGCTGAGGAATTGCGGCGGTGCCTTTCCCCCGCCCTGCGCACTCATGCGCTCCCAGAATTTCACGGCCTCCCGCGGATCGTAGCCGGCGCGCGCCATGTATTTCAGCCCCACGCTGTCGGCCTCGCTCTCGTGCTCGCGGCTGAACGGCAGGATGTAGCCGAGCCGCGCGCCTGCGCCGATGAGGCCCATGATCTGCCGGTGCTGCTGAGGGTCCGCGCCGGAGAGGGAAAAATTCGCGCCGGTGAGCAAGGTGTTCGCCGTCTTCTCCTGAAGGACGCGCTCGGCACCGTGATGATTCGTGGCGTGCGCGATCTCGTGGCCCATCACCACCGCGAGGCCCGCTTCGCTTTGCGCGACCGGGATGATGCCGGTGTACACGACGATCTTTCCGCCCGTCAGGCAGAAGGCGTTCACCTCGCCGCTCTCGACGACAGACACGGCCCACTGGAAATTTTTCCCCGCATCGCCCGTCACCGTGGTGAGCCGCGCGGCGCAATTTTTCACCATCTCGTAGCCGGGGCCGCTCGTAACCGTGCGGCTCTGCGAGAGCACCTGCTGGTAGGCCTGATCGCCGAGCGAAAGTTCCTGCTGCGTGCTCAGGCCGAGGCGCACGGTGCGCCCGGCCTCGTTCACGATCTTTGTCGCCGTGGATCGCTGGTACATCACGATCAGCAGCGCGATGAAAATCGGAATGACGCGGACGAGAATGCGGCCTTTGTCGGGCATGGGCGGAAAGAAACGAAGGCGTGCGGAGAGCGCAACCAGATTCCCGGAGCGTAAAATTCCGCCGCCAACATCTGTGCCACTTGCACCCCGCCCGCTGCGACGCTAACGCTGCTTCACGGGCCGCTTTGTCACACGCAAGAAATGCGCCCCTCTGGACAAGTTCGGGAATGCATCCTGCGCAGGGGTGCGGCACGATTCCACTAGCACCATGAGAACCGACCGCTTCACCCAACGCATGCAGGAGGCCCTGCAATCCGCGCAATCCCTCGCGGCGAACCGCAACCATACCGAATTCGACAACGAGCATTTTCTCATCGCGCTGCTGGAGCAGCCGGAGGGCGTGACGAAGCCGCTGTTTGAAAAGATGGGCGTGGTCGCGGCGAATTTGCAGGCGCAGCTCGAGGCTGCGATTGCGAAGCGCGCGCAGGTGCAGGGGACGACGGCGCAGACGAATCCGGCGGCGGAGTTGCTGGCGATTCTGCGGCAGGCGGAGAAGGAGATGGCGAAGCTGAAGGACGAATATCTGAGCGCGGAGCATTACCTGCTCGCGCTGGCCGACAGCGGCGTGTCCTCGGGCAAGCTGCTGAAGTCGCTCGGCGTGACGCACGCGAAGCTCATGCAGGCGCTCCAGCAGGTGCGCGGTTCGCAGCGCGTGACGGATCAGAATCCCGAGGACAAATACCAGACGCTGCAGAAATACGGGCGCGACCTCACGGAACTTGCGCGGAAGGGAAAGATCGATCCGGTCATCGGCCGCGACGATGAAATCCGCCGCACGATGCAGGTGCTCTCGCGCCGCACGAAGAACAACCCGGTGCTCATCGGCGAACCGGGCGTGGGTAAGACGGCCATCGTCGAGGGACTCGCGCGGCGCATCGTGGCGGGCGACGTGCCGGAGTCGCTGAAGAACAAGCGGGTGATCGCGATGGACATTTCCGCGATGGTCGCGGGCGCGAAATTCCGCGGGGAATTCGAGGATCGGCTGAAGGCGTTTTTGAAAGAGGTCACCGACAGCAACGGCGAGATCATCCTCTTCATTGACGAGCTGCATACGATCGTCGGCGCAGGAAAAGCGGAAGGCTCGATGGATGCGGGCAACATGCTCAAGCCCGCGCTCGCACGCGGCGAACTCCGCACCATCGGCGCGACGACGCTCGACGAGTATCGCAAGTACATCGAGAAGGATCCCGCGCTGGAGCGGCGTTTCCAGCCGGTGAAGGTGGACGAGCCGAGCGTGGAAGACACCATCGCGATCTTGCGCGGACTGAAGGAGCGCTACGAGGTGCATCACGGCGTGCGCATCCAGGACGCGGCGATCGTCGCGGCGGCGGTGCTTTCGGATCGTTATATCAGCGATCGCTTTCTGCCGGACAAGGCAGTGGATCTCATGGACGAGGCGGCGTCGCGGCTGAAGATGGAAATTGATTCGATGCCGACGGAAATCGATCAGGTCGAACGTGCCATCATGCAGGACGAGATGGAGCGGCAGGCGCTGAAGAAGGAGAAGGACGCCGCATCGAAGGATCGCCTCGCGAAACTCGAAAAGGAACTCGCCGACTTGAAGGAGAAAAGTTCCGCGCTGAAGGCGCAGTGGCAAAAGGAGAAGGCCATTCTCGGCGGCTCGCGCAAGGCGAAGGAGGAGCTGGAGCAGGCGCGCACGGAGCTGGAGCAGGCGCAGCGGCGCGGCGATTTGACGAAAGCGAGCGAGATTCAATACGGGCTGATCCCCGACTTGGAGCGGAAGCTCGCCGCGCAGTCTTCCGGCCCGCAGCAGCAGACGACGCTCCTCCACGACGAAGTCACCGACGAGGAAATCGCGAAAGTCGTCGCAGCGTGGACGGGCATTCCCGTTTCCAATCTCCGCGAAGGCGAGCGCGAGAAGCTGATCAAGATGGAGCAGCGCCTCGGCGCGCGCGTCATCGGGCAGAAGCAGGCGATCATTGCGGTGTCGAACGCCGTGCGCCGCGCGCGCAGCGGATTGCAGGATCCCAATCGTCCCATCGGCTCATTCATTTTCCTCGGCCCGACCGGCGTTGGCAAAACGGAACTCGCGCGGGCGCTCGCGGAGTTCCTCTTCGACGACGAGAACGCGATGACGCGCATAGACATGAGCGAATACATGGAGAAGCACAGCGTCGCGCGGCTCATTGGCGCGCCTCCGGGATATGTCGGATTCGAGGAAGGAGGCCAGCTCACCGAGACCGTGCACCGCAAGCCGTATTCGGTCGTCCTTTTCGACGAAATCGAAAAGGCGCACCACGATGTCTTCAACGTCCTGCTGCAAGTGCTCGACGACGGGCGCATCACCGACGGCCAGGGCCGCACGGTGGACTTCAAGAACACCGTCATCATCATGACGTCAAACATCGGCTCGCAGTTCATCCTCGGCGACGCGAATGCCGAGCAGCGCGAAGCCAGCGTGATGGAAGCGCTGCGCGGACACTTCCGCCCCGAATTCCTGAACCGCGTGGATGAGACGATCATCTTCGACCGGCTGAGCGACGCCGACCTCACGCAGATCGTCAGCATCCAGCTCGTGCGGCTCGAAAAACGTCTCGCGGATCAGAAGCTCACGCTCGTCGTCACGGACGCTGCGAAGAAGCACCTGGGCGAATCCGGCTACGACCCCGTGTATGGCGCGCGCCCTCTGAAGCGCGCGATCCAGCGCGAGCTGCTCGACCCGCTCTCACTCGAAATCCTCTCGGGCACTTTCCGCGAGGGCGAGACGATCACCGCAGATGCAAAGGGCGGGAAGATCATCTTCCGCAAGTGATCGCGGGCACTGCCCGGCAGACATGCAACGCGACAAGACTGCACCTGTAGCGCGGTCCGCACGCTTTGCGCATCAGCTCCCTTCTGGGTGTTGAAAGTGCGCACCATCCAGCCGCCGCGAACCGGGGCCGCCGCCGCGCACATCGAGCTTTTCACCGGTTGCCTTGCCTTCGATGTTCACGCTGTGCCGCCCGCCTTCGAGATGCACGGGCACGAACCACCACTCACTGCCGTGCGGCCACGTCTGCGGCTGGCCGTCCACGGAGATGCGCAGATCCGCCGCACCGTGAAGCTGGAACTGATACACGTCGGTCACCGCGACATTGAACAATGCCTCGATGCCGAACGCCTCGCCGTCTTTCACGCCTGCATCCTTCAGCCAGTCGCCGTCGGCCTTTTGCACGACGCTCTTTTTTCCGGCGGAATTCGTGACGGTGAAGCCGTCGGCGCACACCGTGCGTGAGGCCGCGCCGCGCGCGGGAAGCGCATTGGGCGGCCTGATCCGCACGCTGATCGCATCGCCGAGGATCTGCTTCGAGTCGCCAAACACGGCGAGCGGCTGAATGCGCACCTGGCCCTGCCCCAGCACCTGCGGATTGATTTTCGCGACTCCATTCTCGCCCTCGATGCGCGCAACCTCGTCGAGGTTTTGAAAAAAGCGGATGGTCTTCGCGCCGGGTGCGCTCGCGGTGATTTCGATTGGCTTGTCCCACGGCACCGACGCGGGCAGTCCACCCACGCGCAGCTTCGTTTCGCCGTTCTTCACGATCACTGGAACGCGCACGCTGCCGCGTGTGAGAGGGCCGTCGGTGCCGAGCGCCGTGATGACAATTTCATGCGGGCCATCAGGCACCTCGTCGGTGTTCAGATCGAACGGCTTTCCGGGGAGCGCCACGGCCGCGCGACGGCCATCGAGGTAAAATTCAAACGCGCCCGCAGTGATACCGTCCTTGGAGCTGGCCGTGGGCGAGATGACCGCGTGGCCCTTGAGGATCGTGCCGGGCTTGAGATCGCCCGCCTGCACAACGAGATCCTTTTTCCAGGGCGTGCAGAGCGCGTCGCCCACAACGAGGATCTGATACGGCCCCGCGAGCGACTGGTAATATGCCTCCGCGAGCGAACAGCCCTGCGCGTAGTGCCAGTGGATGAAGGGCGACGGGGATTTTGCCTGAATCGCAAACGGCTCGGAGACCGTGCCGCTCGCGCCCGCAGCACCGTGGCTGATGAATTCCGTGAGCGGTGTCTGCCCGTCGGACTCGCCCATCGCGCCGCTATAACTCGTGAGGTTGTCGCCGATCGCGCCGGGCAGAAGTTTGCTCCCGCTCGCAGCCCACGAATAGTCCGCGCTGCCGATGGTGACACCGGCAACGTCGCCCCTGCCCTTCGGCAGGACGCCGTCCATGATCTCCGCCCAGACGCCGCCCTCGCGGAGCTTTTCCGCGGCGCGCTCAAATCCCCACTCACGAGTCGTGGAGCGCACGTCGTTGTTCCGCATGAAATAGATCGTGCCCTTTGGCCGGGTACCGTCCGCAGCAACCGATCGCTTCAGCGATGCGAGCACCTCGCCCACGGAATTGCCGCGTCCGCTCGTGCATGCGAGCACCGTCGAGAGCATGTAATGGATGCCCTTGCCCGGCTCGGCCCACTGCCCTCCTGGCTGCCATCCGGCGCTGCCGCGAAAGCCGACCGTCGGAGAGAGATCGAATTTCACGAGCTTGGCGCGCTTCGCGAGGATCGCGAAATCCTCGCTGCCGCGGATGCTCGCGAGATCCGGATCCGCGGTGGCGGCGCGCATATCCCACCAGCCGTTGTCCACCGCACTGCGGAGCGCGTTCATCGCCGCGGCGGAATTGCCTAGTCGCGCTTGGACGCACGCAATGTTGTAGAGCAGCTCAGTGCTCTCCGGGTGGCGTTTCCGAAGTTCGAGAAACTTGTCGAGGATCGGCTGCAAGGCGGATTCCTCCCCCGGCGGCGAGGTCGAGAGCTTCGGCGGAGGCGGCAGGTTCTTGTCCGGTGGCTTGAACGGCTGTGCGGGCTTCTCGCGCAGCGCGGCGATGGCCGCGAGATAGGCATTCCTGTCCTCTTCGCTCCACGGGGCCTGGAGTGGTGTGAGCAACGGCTGGCGGCTGTAAAAATTCGCGTTCAGCCCGAGGTAGCTCGCATTTTTTCCCATCGTGAGCTGATACAGATAGGTGAGGCCGGTGATGGACGCGGGCTGGCTGATCGCCTTCGGAAACTGCCTGCCAGCCATGTCCGCGGTGACATCAATCGCCCACGGAAAATCCGCGCTGAAAAGCACGCTGTCCAGTTGCGCCGCGATGCCGCGCTGCTCGGCCGTGCGCAGCAGAGGCCCGAGGATTTTCGTGCGGAAGTCCTCGACGTTCATGTGCTCGAAGGACGGGATGTCCCGCAGCCTCACGACATTCGCCGGCGGAATGTGGCGCGCGGCGATGTATTCGTTTGCGATGAACGTGGAGGCCCATGAGTCGGCGTTCACCACGAGGAGCGCGTTCTCCGGCCCGGTGGCCGCGGATGCCACGCACGCCGCGCATGCGAGTCCCGCGGCGAGCAGCGCACGGGGCTTTCCGTGGGACGACAGGGCGCGAAATTTTCCGGTGCGGGTGGACATGCGAGCCTGCTTGGATCGCCGAAAGCCGGGAAAAAGAAAACCACCAATCGCGAGGCGCGAGTTCATAAGTCCGGCGGATGGAGTGTCCGTTGGGAATCTTGTGTTCCAGCTCGCAATCGTTTTCCTGCCGAAAAAGTGCGCGCCGCTTTCCAACACTTTCGCCAGTCGCTCGCGGATCGCGGAACCGGGTTCCGCGCGCCCGGTGCTGCGGAGAACGTCGAGTTTCGGCTTGCCGGGGGTCGCCATTCATCCAGCATCACCGAACGCCGCAGCTTCCATTCGCACACCATGACCGAACTCCCGCCTCCGCCTCCGCCGCCTGAACCGAACACCGCAGGAAATGTCTGCGGCAGGATCAAACAGGACTCGATAATCCATTTGGTGATTGTCGCGCTGCTCGCGATTTTCGTCGCCGTCGGCTACTATCCGTCCGGCGAAGGGCCGAAGTTTGATCCGATCGAACGCAAGACGGCCCCCGTCGCGGCATCTGCGGATACCCGTGCCGCCATTGATAAGGAAAATGCGGAGATTGATAAGAAGAACGCCGAAGGCCAGGAGGAGGTGGCGAAGGCATTGAAGCATTGGCAGAAGAGCGGCCGTGAAAACCAGGCGGCGATCCGTCTGCTGGCCCAGTATGCGGCCGGGCTGCTGGCGGCCCTGTGGGTTGTATTTTTCGTGAGCTCCTATCTGATCAGGCCGCTGCTCAAGTTCCTGAAGGAATTCCTCGGCGAGGATTTTGCAAAGGTCATCACGCCGCTCTTCCTGCTCGGCATCGCCTACGTGCTGGCGACGATCGTGGTGCAGAATACCTCCGTGAAGGAACTCGCCGGGCATGGTTTCGTGGTCACGCTGATCCAACTTGCAAACCACATCCTGCGGCCCTTTCTCGGCTTCATCATAGACTTCACCGAATTCGTCGTGAAGAACTGGACGGTGGGAGCGGCCTATCTCCTGATCATCGTTTACGCCATCGTGCGGAAATTCAAGAAGCCGGTGGAGTAAGCGCGGGCGGTTCCCTGCTGCATCTGACAGCGACAGGTGGAGGCTGACGCCCTCCCAAGCTTCGGGAATCGCAGCGCGCGGGCTGATGCCCGCGAAGATGCCTGAACTCCTTCGGGGCGCAATCGCTCTGCCGCTGCACGGCTATCCGTGAAAAGCGCGTGGCCATACACAACTGTCAGTCCGTCCCTACTTCAACGAAGGGCCCTCCCGGACGCCAGCACTGGCCCGCGTGCTTCTCCGCGATCATGGCCGGCTGCGGCATCCGCGGGGGCGCCGTCTATGGCGAATCGGACAAAACCGCGTCCACCCCGAAGAGCAATCCCGTGACCCCGCAGGGTCTCCACGCCACCGTCCTCCACGCCTTGGGCGCGCCCCTGGAGCCAGGCAAAGGTGCGTTCGAGCACCCGGTGCCGGGGCAGGACGGCGAAGCCCTTTTGGGCATCGCTGCGGCGGACGATCTCCATGCGCAGGGGCCGGGCGCCGAAGCGTTGCTGCATCCAGCCACGCAGTTTGTCGCCGGCGTAGCCGCCGTCCGCCCAGATGTGCCCGATTTTAGCTGCCTCTGACTCGTCGAAGCGGACCATGTGGGATCACGTTTATTTTACAATTGCCGCAGAGGATTGTGACACCTTCTCGGCGCACTTTGATTATGGTTTGCACATGAAAACAGTCCGATCTCATATTTTCAACGCACCATCATCCGTCGCTCATCAGCGCAGATATATTCCAGTGCAAGTTGCGGTTCGGCGACCACAATTGCACACTTTCCGCAAGATTGCTCTCCGTGGAGCCTATGCACTCCTTGCAGTCATTACCATTTGGACTTTGATCCTCGACCACCTCAAGCGAAGAAACGTCGCAAGCTCACCTTTACTCAACTCGAATGCGGCATCGGTCAGAAGTGATCCGTTCGCAATCACTCGGCTTGCTGATTCTCCATTTCTCAAGAAATCCAATCCTTCCAGCGTCGCAGTAGTCTCCCCGGTGCTTGAGAAATCGAAGCAGGGAGCAAACCGCTTGGACGCTAACGGTGGGAACCGTGGATGAACCGCCGAGCACAAAGAGGCTTTTCATGAGCTGTTGGCTGTGCCTGGTGTCGTTGGCAAAATGGGATGAGCTTGCGCCAAACGACGGCGTGACAATCAAGGGAAGACAGGTGAGATTGGGCACATGAAGCCCCAGACTCTCTTGATCACGACACTCACATTGGCATTCGTTGGCACATGGTTCAGCCAAGCCCAGACTTCCACAAAGCCCACAACGAAGGAGATCATGAAGGAAAAGCTGGACTATGCCCATTTCCTTTTGAACGGCATTGCAACAGAAAATTTCGACCTGATTGCGAACAACGCGGAAAAACTCAATCAACTCAGCCTGTCAACTGTTTGGCGTGAGGGACGGACTCCTGAATATGAAGCATTGAGTGCCGATTTCCGCCGCCATGCCGTTGCTTTGACCAAGGCCGCAAAAGACCGGAACCTCGACGCGGCATCACTTGCCTACGTTCAAATGACTCTGAGTTGCGTGAATTGCCACAAATACATGCGCAATTCAAAGATGGCAGAACTGCATTAAGCTGGCATGCCGAAAGCAAGGACTGACAACGCGGACTGTAAGCAATGATTTTGCAATGACCATTTGACGTAGCGCATTGTCCCCATATCCTCCGCACCCTACATGTCCACCACATCCTCACTCGACCGTATCACCGACCTCAAAGCCCAGATAGCCACGCTGGAAAAGAATGCACTCCAGGAACTCAGGGAAAAGCGCAACAGCCTGAGCCGTGAACTTGCCAACGTGGATGCCGAGATTGCACACCTCACTGGCAAGCCCGCGGATGGAAAGAAGCCCAGTACTGGCTCATCGAAGGTTCTCAAAAGCCCGTCTCTTCAAGAACTGAAAGCCATCCTCGCCGCCGCCCCTGACAAGACCATCGGCATCCGCAAGGAAGGCTACGACCTCCAGAACATCAAAACTCTGGCCAAAGCCAATCCCGGCCTCTTGCAGCTCGGCGGAAAGAATCCGTGGCCTACTGTGACGCTGCTGAAGTAGTCATCCCACTCGAATAGTCGCACGGAGAAATCTGTGTGGCCTTTTTGTTGGGTATTTACCCTGCATATCCGGTTGCCTGACAAAAAAGAAATCAGGAAGGCCGGAAGGCAAGAAAAGCGGGTTATTTGCCCTCTGAATTCCTGCTTTCCTGCCTTTCTCAGAGGCGTTTTCCGTCCTGTGTCAAGCAACCGGATAAGCATGGTATTATACCGAGTGTCCTTCACGCGAGGGGCGGACCCACACTCGGTATCAAAGTGTTACGGCGGGCATTTGTGAGCGATTGTGGGCCATTGTAGTGGAACGCCACATCGGGCAGACCTTACCTAATGCGCGCGGCTCTTGCATCCAATGGTTTCACTTTTTGTGCAGCCGTTTTGGTCTCACAGACTTTTGATGAAGCAACTGCTGATTCCTTTGGTAAGATATCAGGATGAAATGGCAATCCTGAGGCAACTTAGGCATTGTGTTCGGTTGCCGTCTTAAGATGACCAGGCTCACATTTTCGAGCCACAGGGAGAGTTAGTCCGAGTGGTTGGTTTGTTGGTTTGGGTTGGGGTTTTGGGTTTGTCCATGCCCGGCGCAGGGAGGCCGGAGGCCGCGCGGAGCCGGGGATGGGGTGAGTTTTTGGGCAAAGGAGGCTTGGCTTTGGCAGCCCGGTTTGCTGTGCGGGCGGAACTGGTTGTAGCGGTGCCGGAAGTCTTCGATGACCACGCGGGCCTCGGTCAGCGTCCAGAGCTGCTCACGGTTGCGGCATTCGTCGCGGAAGCGGCCATGGATTCGAGCGGAGCGAGAAGCCTGCCGCAGGCAGCATGGAGGACAGCGCCGGAGGGCGCTGGCAACCTTTCCGCAAAGCCGTTCTGCCACGGGCTGCCGGAATCGATGCAGATGGTCTGGATGCGGTTCTCCGCCAGCCACTGCTGCACGACCTTGGCGATGAATTGCCAGCACCCTGCGGTGCTGACCTTCGCTGCCGTTGTCGCTGCGCAGGTATTCCGGCGCACCGTGCTGCTCAATGGCTTTCCGCAGCCACTCCAGCACGTCCTCCGAACGCAGCGCACGGTCCGCACGCAGCACATGGCACTCGCGGGTGTATTCATCGAGAATGCTCAACATCCTCAGTGCGCCTCCGCGCACCGTCGCATCTGCGATGAAGTCCCACGTCCACACGTGCCCACGGTGCGTCGCCTTGGCCGGCTGCCCCGTGGAGACTCCTCGGCGCACGACCCTCCGTTTGCTGGCAGGCACACGCAGCCCAGCTGCCCGCCGCAGCCGCTGGATGTGCCGCTTTCCAAACTTCCATCCTTCCCGCCTCAGCAGCGCCGCGATCCGCCGGCAGCCGGATCGCGGATGCTATTCGGAGAGTTCCCTCAGCCGCCTCTCCATCTGCTGCTGGCGCGGCGATGG
>CAIRYQ010000104.1 GCA_903882875.1 uncultured Spartobacteria bacterium
CGGCTCCAAAAGCTTCCATTCGGCATCGGTGAGATCACTGGGATAGGGTTCTTTGGTCGGCATCCCAAGCCTTCCACACTACCTCTCCAAAAAGTACAAGGACTAAAATCACTGGAATGCAGCATTTTTTAGACAGTCACTGAGGGCCTCGGGCCAGTCGGGATCGAGGCCTTGCAGTTGCTTGTAACTCACGCGTGCGGCGACTGTCTGGCCGGCGCTCGCCTGCAATCCCGCGGCGCTGAGCAGGGGCTGCAGCTCGGTGCGCGTCTGCTGCCGCTCGGTCTCCTTGCGTTTGCGGATGCGGTCGAGGATGCCGCCCTTCTGCTCGGCGACATAGGAGAGGGCCATCTCCACGCCCTCCTGTTCGAGGATGCGGGTCATCTCCCTGAACACGGCGGTGGCGTCGGCGCGACCCTCCAGCTCGGTGAAGCTCGCGGCGAGTTCATCTATGCGCGAGATGCGCAGCTCGTGGGCCTTGAGCGCCGCCTCGCGGAGCTTCTCCCGCTCGATGGGCTCGGCGCTCCCGGCCTCGGCAAGATCGCGGTCGCGCTTCTTCTCGGAGCCGAGGAGGATTTGTTTGCGGATGCCCGCCGTGGTGATCTTCGGCCCCTCGATGATGAGCTTCTGGCCCTCGGCGATTTCCTTCTGCCCGGCGATGACCTTGCCGGTGTCCCTCTTCATCCACCACAGCCCGCCGCCGATGCCCGCGAGGAGGACGATGACGAGGGCGAGCACGCCGAGGATGCTTTTGCGCGCGCCGCGCACTTCCTCGCGCACGGCCGCCTGCTCGCGACGCAGGGCGAGGACTTCCTCCCTCAGCGCGAGGATGGATGCGGCGAGCTGCGCGGTGTCGCGCGGGGTGCGGTAGAGGGCTTCGCCGCCGAGGAGGGCGGCGCGGTGTTCGCGCTGGAGCCGCGCCTTTTCCTCCGGCTCGGGAGCCGCAGGCTGGCCGTCGGAATCCAGCGGGACATCGTAGGGGAAGTCCTCGGGGCAGACGAACGCATAGACGCGGAAGCCGTCGTCGCCGCGCTCGGCGTGGAGCCTGCGGCCGATGGCGTGCTCCATCTGCGTGTAGCTGCGGCGCGTGGCGTCGGGCGGGAGCGAGGCGGGGTCCGGCTCCGCGCCGTAGCGCATCCCGGCGATGTGGATGAGCGCCTGGCAGTCGCCGATTTTCGCCTCCAACATGCCCTCGACGGTACGCCAGTCGGGGCCGAAGTTCGTCTGCTCGACGGGGTGGCAGCCGATGGTGAGGAGGGCCTCCTTCACGACCTGCCGCACGCCGCGCAGATCGCCGGACGTGGCGGAGATGAAGACCTTCGGGGCCGCGCTCATGGTGCGCGGCTGGTAGCGGGGGCCGGGGCGGCTGTCGAGGACGGAAACGGGCCCGGCAAAGCCTGCGGGGATGCCGGCGCCCCTTCCGGCTTACGGGATCGAGACACCGGGATTCTGGCGGCGCGATTCGATCTGCCCCACCGCCCACTGCGCGTGTTCGGCGATGAGCGGGTCGGGATCGCGGGCGGCGGTGGCGAGCGCGGGGAGGTCGTCGGCGGTGCCGGTGTTGCCGAGGGCGACGCATACGTTGCGGAGGAAGCGCGGGCGCTTGATGCGCTTGATGGGCGAGCCGCGGAAGAGCGTGCGGAATGCGTCGTCGTCGAGCGCGAGAAAGTCGCGGAGCGGCATGGTGACGAAATCGCGCGCGGCGAAACGCGACTCGCGGGATTCCTGCGCGAAGCGGTTCCACGGGCAGGCGTCGAGACAGTCGTCGCAGCCGTAGATGCGGTCGCCGAGCAGCGGGCGCAGCGGCTCGGGGATGGGGCCCTTGTTTTCGATCGTGAGATAGGAAATGCAGAGGCGGGCATCGAGCTGTTGCGGCGCGGTGATCGCGCCGGTGGGGCAGGCGGTGATGCAGCGGGTGCATTTGCCGCAGTGGTCGTGCGAGGGATCGTCGGACGGGAGGTCGAGCGTCGTGAGAATTGTCGCGAGGAAGAGCCAGGTGCCGAGCTTCGGATGAATGAGCATCGTGCTTTTTCCCTGCCAGCCCGCGCCGGACTGCGCGGCGAAGTCGCGTTCGAGCACCGGCCCGGTGTCCACGTATTGCCGCTGCGCGCCGCCGTGTTCTTGCAGCCACGCATCGAGCTGCCACAGGCGCGGCCCGATGATGTCGTGGTAGTCGTCGCCCCATGCGTAGCGCGCGATTCGGCCGACGTGGGAGTGCGGAGTGCGGAGCGCGGAGTGCGGAGCGGGTTCGTGCTGCCAGTAATTCATCCCGAGCACGATGATGCTGCGCGCGCCGGGGAGGACGAGGTTCGGGTCGGTGCGGCGGTCGGCGTTCCGCGCGAGCCATGCCATGTCGCCGTGCTTTTCCTCGCCGAGCCACTTGCGGAATTCCTCGGCGTGCGGCGGCTTTTCCGCGGCGGCGACGCGGCACACGTCGAAGCCGAGCGTGCGCGCCTCCGCGATGAGCGCGATCCTTATGTCCGCCGCATTCATCGTCGCTCAGGCCCGCCCATGCGCAGGCCAGCGGAAAAAGCGGTGCGCCTCGTCCATGATTTTCGCCACCACGTCCTCGTGGCGCAGCCGCGTGCTGTCCACTTGGAAGTGCGCGGCGCTCTCGTAGAGCGGCTGGCGCACGGCCATCAGATCGAGCACGCGCCTGCGCGGATCCTCGACCTGCAGCAGCGGGCGGCTGGAATTCCGCGACACGCGCCGGTAGATCTCGTCGGGGTGCGCCGTGAGCAGCACGACAAAGCCGAGCGCGCGGAGCAGCGGGATGTTTCCCGGCACGGTGACGATGCCGCCCCCTGTCGAGAGGATGTGCCGCATTTTCCCGCGCAGGAAATCGAGCGCCGAGGTCTCGCGTTCGCGGAAATACGCCTCGCCGTGGCTCTCGAAAATCTCCGGGATGCTCGCCCGCTCGCGTTCCTCGACGAGCTTGTCCGTGTCGAGAAAGCGGAAGCCGAGCCGCCGCGCGAGCATCCGCCCGACGGTGGACTTCCCGCTGCCCATGAAGCCGACGAGCACGATGTTCTCGGGGATGTCGTGGTTTTGCGTGGCGTCGCTCATCCGGGGAAGATTCCGCGCCATGCCGAATGTGACGAGGGGAAAAGCGGGGCCGGGCAACAAAAGCGACGCGGCTTTTTGCCGGGCGCCGTGAGCGAGGCGATGCCATGTGAATGTTGCGCCGCGCGGTTGACGCCTCCCGCCGCGCTCCCTAGATCGCGCGGACTCATGCGCCGCTTCCTCATCGCCACACTCTCCGCGATCCTGCTCACGGATTTCGCGGGCGCTGCGCCGGAAAAGGTGCCGGGCATTTCCGTGACTTTCACCGCCGCCGGAAAATCCGACACGCGCACCGCGCGCCTCTGCGCGCTCTACATTCCGAAGGGCGCGCCCGCGACGCCGTTCCTGCCCGCCGGGCCGTTCACCGCAAAGCTGGAAGGCGACGTGGATTCGCCGCTGCGTGGCGACTACACGTTCGGCGTCGAAGTGCGCGGTCAGGTAAAGGTGAGCATGAACGGCCAGCAAATCCTCGACGCCGCGGGAGCCGCCGCCGCGCAGTACGCGGACAAGCAGGTGCAGCTTCAGAAAGGCGCGAATCATTTCACCGTCGAGTTTGCCAGCGACGGCGAGGACGACGCGCAGCTCCAGCTCCACTGGGCGTCGAAAGAATTCCCGCGCGAGCCCGTGCCGCCGACCTCGTGGACGCACACGCCCGCGCCGGACGAAATCGCCGACGCAAAAAAGCGCGAGGGCCGGATGCTTTTTGCCGAGCTGCATTGCACCGCGTGCCACGACGTGGGCACGCTCGTGCCGAAAGACGGCAGCGGCATGATGGAGGCCACAATGACCGCGCCCGATCTCGCCGACGCAGGTGCGCGTTTCCGCCCCGAGTGGATCGCCGCGTGGGTGGAAAATCCGCGCGCGATCCGTCCGAGTGCGACGATGCCCGCGCTCCACGCGACGAAGGAACAGTCCGCGGACATCGCGGCATTCCTCGCGACGCTCGGCACACCCGCAAAGGTGAGCGTGGAAAAACCGGCGGCGGAAGTCGCGGATGCCGGCGGCGGGCTCTTCGCAAACCTCGGCTGCATCGCGTGCCACACGCCGCCGGATTTCGCGGCGAAGGACGAGCACGCGCGCATCCCGCTCGCGCAGGTCGCGGGGAAATTCCAGCCCGCGGCGCTCGGCGAATTCTTGAAGAACCCGATGGCGCACAACGCGTGGACGCGGATGCCGAACTTCCGACTGAACGACACGGAGGCCGCGCAGCTCACCGCGTATCTGCTCGCGACGGCGAAGACGGAATTTCCCGCGGCGACCGGCGACGCGACGCGCGGCAAGGCGCTCGTGGCGAGCCGCGGTTGCGTGAATTGCCACGCCATTCCTGGCATTGAAAAAAGCACGCTCGCCGCGCCATCGCTCGCGGCAGTGATGACAGCCGGCGCAAAGGGCTGCCTCGCGGAGAGCGAAGGAAAAGCGCCCGGCTTCGCGCTTTCGCCACGGCAGCGCGAAGGGCTCGCCGCATTTCTCGCGACGGATCTCGCATCGCTGAAGCAGGACGTGCCCGCGGAATTTGCCGAGCGCCAGATCGCGCGCATGAACTGCACCGCGTGCCACCCGCGCGACGGACAGCAGAGCACCTGGCAGAAAGTCGAGGACGAGATGGGCGCATTGCAAAGTGCGGCACAGCGCCCGACCGATCCCGTCGAGGGCGCGCCCATCGCGGGCACCGTCGTGCCGCATCTCACATGGTTCGGCGAAAAGCTGCTGCCCGGCTGGATGGGCAGCTTCATCGCCGGAGCCGCGCCGTACAAGCCGCGCCCGTGGATCGTCGCGCGGATGCCGGGCTTCGGCGGCCCCGCGATGGGCATCGCCGTCGGCCTCGCGCAACAGCACGGCCTCCCGCTTTCCGACGCACCGGAACCCGCACCGGACAAGGAGAAGGTCGCGCTCGGCGAAAAGCTCACCGGCTCCGACGGCGGCTTCAACTGCACGACGTGTCACGCGGTGAAGGATCAGGCGGCGACCGCGGTCTTCGAGGCGCCCGGCGTGAATCTCGGCAACACCGCGGAGCGCGTGCGCAAGGCGTGGTTCCACCGCTGGCTGCTCGCGCCGCTGCGCGTGGACGCGGAGACGAAGATGCCGAAATTCAGCGAGGACGGCGTGACGACGCAGATCACGGACGTGCTCGGCGGAAAGGCGGCCGACCAGTTCGACGCCATCTGGCAATATCTGCACTCGCTGAACTGAACGATGGGCGCGGCTCAAAACATCCGCTGGCGTCCGGGCATCGTGATCGCGCTCGCGGGTGCCGCCGCCGTCGCGATCCTCCGCGTGCTCGATGTGTGGCCCTACGAGCAGATGCGCTCCCTGTGGCTGCTCGGCACCATCGCGGGCTCGGCGTTGCTGCTGCTCGTGTGGTGGTTTTTCCTCGCGCGCGCCCCGCGTGCGGCGCGTGTCGCGACGCTCGCCGCCATCGTCGCATTCTTCGTCGTCTTCAAATACCGCGGCATGACGGGCGACTTCATCCCGCTGTTCGAGCTGCGCTTCGCCAAACGCACCGCGACCGCCGCACACGGCGGAAAATCCGCGATGAGCACGCGCGCGGATTTCCCGCAGGCATTCGGCCCGGATCGCGATGCGCGCCTCGACGGCCCCGCGCTGGACAGCGACTGGGCCGCGCATCCGCCGCAGGTGCTGTGGCGACAGAAGGTCGGCGCGGCGTGGTCGGGTTTCGCAATCACCGGCGACCGCGCGCTTACGATGGAACAGGACGGCGAGGACGAGGCGGTGACGTGCCGTGCCATCTCCACCGGCGCAGAACTCTGGCGCAGCACGAGCCCCGGCCACTACGCCACGGAAATCGCCGGCGAAGGCCCGCGCACCACGCCGACCGTGCATGGCAGCCACGTCCTCACGCTCGGCGCGACAGGCATGCTGCGCTGCCTCGACCTCGCGACCGGCAAAAAAATCTGGTCGCGCGACATTGCCGCCGATGCCGGAGTCACGGTGCCGGTGTGGGGCTTCTCGTCGTCGCCGCTATTGCACGACGGAAAAGTGATCGTGAGCGCAGGCTGCAAGACGGACGACGGCAAACCGGTCGCCGATGCGCCCGCATCATCGCTGCTGGCGTACGACGCCGCGACCGGCGAACCCGTGTGGAAGGCCGGCACACGCCCGATCAATTACAGCTCGCCATTCGTGCTCGGCCTCGCGGGACGCGAGCAGCTCGTGATGTTCAACAGCGAGGCGATCACCGCGCACGATCCCGCGACCGGCGAGGTGCTGTGGGAGCAGGCATGGGGAAAAGGGATGCCGCACGTCGCGCGCCCGATCCCCGTCGGCAGCAACCGTGTCCTTTTCTCCAGCGGCTACGGAGTCGGCAGCGCGCTGTTCGAGATCGCGCCGGGCACCGATGGCAGGCTCGCGCCGACCGAGGTGTGGAAGACGATCAAGTTCCAGGCGAAGTTCTCGAACCCCGTCGAGCGCGGCGGATTCGTGTACGGCGTGAGCGACGGCATGTTCGCATGTCTCGATTTGAAGGACGGCAGAGTGCTCTGGAAAGGCGGACGCTACGGCCACGGCCAGGGCCTGCTCGTCGGCGAACACTATTTGCAGATGACCGAGATCCCCGGCGATCTCGTGCTCCTTCAACCGACACCCAAAGAGCCCAACGAACTCGCGCGCTTCCGCGTGTTCGACGAGAAGACGTGGAATCCCCTCGCGCTCAGCGGCGACCTCCTCCTCGTGCGCAACGACCGCGAGGCCGCGTGCATCCGGCTGCCGCTGGCGAAGCCCGCGAAGTAGTTTCGACTGTTACCGCCGTGCTTGCCGCACGCGCCGCGCTCGGCCAAACTGCACGCCCTTTCCCATGAAAACACGACTCTCCCCTGCCCTCGCAGCATTCCTCGGCCTCAGCATCCCCGCGTTCGCGGATGTGAAACTCCCCGCGCTCATCAGCGACAACATGGTCCTGCTCCAGGACTCGAAAGCAAACGTGTGGGGCACCGCGGACGCCGGCGAAAAAGTGACCGTGAAACTCGGCGACCACTCTGCGGCTGCGACGGCGGATCCCGATGGAAAATGGAGCGTGAAGCTCGAAGGGCTGAAGCCCGGCGCGGGCCGCGACATGACGGTCGCCGGGAAGAATTCGATCACGATCAAGAACGTGGCCGTCGGCGAAGTGTGGATCGCGAGCGGGCAGTCGAACATGGAGATGTCCGTGAAAGCCGCGAAGGACTCCGACAAGGAAATCGCTGCGGCGCAGTTTCCCGACATCCGCGTCTTCACCGTCACGAAGAAGGGCAGCAAGACGCCGCTCGACGACTGCACGGGCAAATGGGAAATCGCGACGCCGGAGAATGCGGGGCACTTCAGCGCGGTCGGATATTTCTTCAGCCGCGAGCTGCACGCGAAGCTCAAGCAGCCCATCGGCCTCATCCACACCTCGTGGGGCGGCACGCCGGTCGAGACGTGGATTCCGGAGAGCGGCATGAAGTCGAACGATCGCTTCGGCGAGCACTGGGCGAAGAAAATGGCGGCTTACCCAGCGGCGAAAGCCGAATACGACAAGCAGCTCGCCGCACTCAAGGAAGCGACGGAAAAGGCGAAGGCCGAGGGCAAGCCCGCACCGCGCCCGCCGCGCGCACCCGAGGGGCCGGACTCGCTGAACGGCGCGCCGAGCGGGCTCTACAATGGCATGATCGCGCCCGTCGCACCCTACACGATCCGCGGCGCGCTTTGGTATCAGGGCGAGAGCAACGCCGGGCCGACGAACCGCGGCAACATGGATCTCTACGGCCAGCTTTTCCCCACGCTGATTCTCTCGTGGCGCTACGAATTCGCAAAGGCGCAGGGCGTCGCGCGCGAGGAGTCGGAGTTCCCGTTCCTCTTCGTGCAGCTCGCGAATTTCCACCCGCGCAATGAGCAGCCCGTGGACAGCTACTGGGCGCAAATCCGCGAGGCGCAGACCGGCACGCTCGAAGTCCCGCGCACCGGCATGGCCGTGGCGATTGACATCGGCGAGGCCGCCGACATCCACCCGAAGAACAAGCAGGAGGTTGGACGCCGCCTCTCGCTGTGCGCGCTCGCGCAGGTCTATTTCCAAGAGGTGGAATACAGCGGCCCGCTCTATCGCGAGATGCAGATCGAGGACGGCAAGGTGCGCCTGAACCTCAGCAATGCGCAGGATCTGAAGACGACGGACGGCGGGCCGATCAAGGGCTTCGCACTCGCGGGCGAGGACCGGAAATTCCACTGGGCGCAGGCGAAGCTCGACATGGATCACATCGTCGTGTCCTCGCCCGACGTGCCGAACCCCGTCGCCATCCGCTACGGCTGGTCGGACAATCCCGACGTGAATCTCGTCAACGGCGCGGGCCTGCCCGCGAGCCCGTTCCGCAGCGACAAATGGAAGCAGGAGCCGCCCGCCGGATCCGCGGGGAACTGACGCATGGATTTCCCGCCGCTCGACTTCTCGAAGATCCGCACCTACCCGGTCGCCGACCGCGCAAACAAGGTCGCCGTCGAGGCGTTCGCCAAGCCGCACACCGCGGGCGCGAGCTTCGCGTCGTTCCTCGATGCGCTGCCGGATTTTCTCGCGGTGCAGGATCTGCGGCATGTCGTTGGCGCGATTGCCGCGGCGGTGCGGAACAAGCGCCCCGTGCTGCTCATGATGGGCGCGCACGCGATCAAGGTCGGGCTGAATCCGCTCATCGTGGACGCGATGCGGCGCGGCTTTGTGAACGCCGTCGCGTTCAACGGCGCGGGCGCGATCCACGACTTCGAGCTGTGCTACCAGGGCGAGACGAGCGAGGACGTGCAGCGCGGCTTGAACGACGGCAGCTTCGGCATGGCGGACGAGACCGGCCGCATGATGAACGCCGCGCTCGCCGACGGCATCGCACGCGGACTCGGCGCAGGCCGCGCGCTCGGGGAACGCGCGCTCACCTTTCCGAACCGGCACCTCTCCATCATGGCCACCGGCGCGGAAATCGGCGTGCCCGTCACCGTCCACATCGCCATCGGCACGGACATCATCCACCAGCACCCGACCACGAACGGCGCGCATCTCGGCGAGGCGAGCTACCGCGACTTCCAGACCTTCGCCGCCGTGTGCGCGCAGCTTGAGGGCGGTGTCGTGCTGAATGTCGGCAGCGCCGTCATCATGCCGGAAGTTTTCCTGAAGGCGCTCACCATCGCGCGCAACCTCGGGCACAAGGTGGAGCAGTTCACCACCGCCACGCTCGACATGACGCGCCACTACCGCCCCGCGGAAAACGTCCAGCGCCGCCCCACGGCGCTGGGCGGACGCGGCGTGTATCTCGTCGGCCACCACGAAATCAACCTGCCGCTGCTCTTCGCCGCCGTCGGTGAAGCACTCGCCCAATGACCCGCACCCGCGTCTCCCAGCTCCTCAACCCCGCAAGCCGCATCCTCGTCGTCGGGGAGATGATGCTCGACGAATTTCTCTGGGGCAAAGTCAGCCGCATCTCGCCCGAGGCCCCGGTGCCCGTCGTGGATGTCGTGCGCGAGACGTTCAACGCCGGCGGCGCGGCCAACGTCGCCCGCAACCTCCGCGAATTTGCCGACCACGTCCACCTCATCAGCCTCGCGGGCACGGGGCACGATGCGGACGTGCTGCGCGCCATCCTCGATGAGCGCGGCGTCGCGCTCGACGGCGTCATCTTCGACGACACCTACACCACCATCCGCAAGACGCGCATCGTCGCGCGCAACCAGCAGGTCGTCCGCGTGGACCGCGAGCGGCGGCGCGGCTTCACCGATGCGCAGCGCGCGCAGGTGCTCGCGAATTTCACCCGCCTCCTCCCTTCGCTCGACGCCATCATCCTGGAGGACTACGACAAGGGCCTGCTCGACCAGCCGCTCACGGACGCGCTCGTGAAGGCCGCGCGCGCCGCGGGGAAGATCATCACCGTGGACCCGAAGCCCACGAACCCCGTCCGCTGGCACGGCGTGACCTGCGTGACGCCGAACCGCGCCGAAGCCTTCCGCTTCGCCGGGCGCAAGGAGACCGAGCCCGGCGACACCGTCCTCGAAGACCGCGCCCTGCTCGAAGTCGGCGCGAGCCTGCTGGAGCAATGGCGCTGCGATCATCTGCTCATCACGCTCAGCGAGCATGGCATGATCCTCTTCGAGACCGGCCAGCCCCCGCACCACATCCCCACGCGCGCGCAGGAAGTCATTGATGTCTCCGGCGCGGGCGACACCGCCATCGCCGTCTTCACCGCCGCGCTCGCCGGCGGCGCGACCCCGCGCGAAGCCGCCGAGATCGCGAACCACGCCAGCGGCATCGTCGTCGCCAAGACCGGCACCGCCGTCACCTCCCGCGAGGAACTGCTCGCCAGCTTCCCAGCATAGGGCCTCTTGGGCAAAGTGCAGCCATCCGAGTGACGGCGCTGCATCGAGGGCCGAAGGCCCCTCACAAGCCAGCCCAGGGCAAGCGAGGAACGAGCGCCGCCCTGGGTCTTGCATGGTAAAATGGACAAAGCCCTGAAAGGGCGCGGCAAGGTGTGCCGCCCTTGCGGCAAAGGTGCGCCGCCCTTTTAGGGCTTTGTTGGCTTCCTGCCCCTGTCCCAGGGCGGCGTCCGCGAAAGACGCGGACTTGCCCTGGGCTGGCTTGCGTCGGGCCTTTGGCCCGCGATGCACCGCCGCCTCTGCCAAAGTGCATGACAGGCCCTTGCAGAGGCCCGCGTGCGCGCACGGAAGCGCGCACGGAGAAGCGCGCACGGGGAAGCGCACACGGGGAAGCGCGCGCGGAGCCACGCGCTCCACCGCGCTGTCGCGCCTTCATCGTCGCGCCTTCATCGTCGCGCCTTCATCCGATGGCGACCGCCCTTTGCCTTGACCGGCCTCTAGCAGAGGCCCGCTGGCAGGCCCGGCACCAGATGCTTCGACGTAAGGGACGCCTTCCTGTGCTGCTCCCGGAGGTCCTTCTGGCGCTCCTTCTCATTCTTCCGCACCGTGATCTGCACTTGCTGCCCCTCGGGCAGGCTCTCGCCCGCAGGCAGTTTGATGACTCCGTTCTCGACGATGCCGGTTAGCTTCATGCGGGGAGGATGCACGCAGTTTGGCGCGCGTCAAATTACCGCGTCGCACACCCGTAACTTTCCCGACACTTTCCCCTTGACCCCGCCCGCCGCGGGCGCATCGTTTCCGCCGTTACCTCACCCCCAACTCCGGACAGAGCCCTCTGTCTGCCGGACGTGCCAGTCGGTGGCATTCGGCGCGCGAGCGGCCCGGTTCCGGGAAGCCCTCCACCGCACCGCCATGAACACTCCCAGCCGCGCCCCGCGCACAGCGCCCTGCGCGCAACCATGCACCGCAGGCACGCGCCCATGAGCAAGCCCCTCCTCTATGGCATGACCAATCCCTTCACCGGGGAGCCCTTCAAATACGGCGACCCGAACATCCGCTACGGCTTCTACCTCGAGCCGGGCGACCCCGGCTTTGTCCCCTACCCGGACCAGCCCCCGCAGCCCAAGCCGAAGCCGCCCCACAAATCCTTTCATCGCAAACCGAAACCAAGAGACAGCAGCAGCAACACAACAACCAACCCATCCACGAACATGAGCACGTTCCAATACAACGTCGTCCCCAAATCCGGGGGCGGATTCAGCACGCGTCCCGTCCTCTCCGACGAGTTCGACGACGCCACCATAGACAACGCCGTCGCCGCACAAAACGGCCTCACCGCCGCGCAATGCGTCGCCGTCCTCACCTCCTACCTCGACCAGTTCCTCTTGCGCGCCGCCGACTGCGAGTGGAGCCACCTGTTCCACGACCTCCTCAGCATCCGCCCCACCAGCGGCGGCAGCTCGCCCACGCCCGACGGATTCCACACCCCTGTGGACATCAATGCGGGCCTCTCCCTCTCCATCAGCCCCGATCGGCTGGATGACTGGCGCTCGACCCTCAGCATTCAAAGCATGGGACAGACGGGGCTCCAGACGCCCGAGGTGGACAGCATCATCAACCTCGCCGACGGCACGCAGGATACCTACGTCGCGGGCGAAATCATCCAGCTCGGCGGCGACCACCTCGCCTTCGACAAGACGGACACCGCGCAGGGCGTCTTCTACGCCACCGCCGCCGCACCGGGGACGAAGGTCCGCATCGCCAGCTACGGCCCGATCTCGCCCACGCAGATCAACGCCATCATGCCCGCCGGCCTCTCCGGCCCGCTCACCATCACCGTCGTCGTGCGGATCGCCAACAGCCTCCGCAGCACCACCTACCTGCATCCCATCGGGTAAAATGCGCGCACCCCCAGGGTCGCGACCAGTCCCCCCGTGGGTGGGCACCGCTCACCCCCAGGGGGAGCAGCGCCGACCCCCTGGGGGACCGATGCCCACCCCGTGGGGGACCGATGCCCACCCCCGGGGTCAGCACTGCCCACCCCCAGGGTGGGCGGCGCTCACCCTGCCAGTCAGCGCCGCTCCCCCCGTGGGTCAGCACGACGATCCCCCGGGGTCAGCAGCGCCCACCCAGGGGAGGAGCGCCGCTCCCCCCGTGGGATGCCGCCGCCCACCCGGCGGGGCAGCGGGAGGCACCCCGATTTGCAGACTTGCGGCACCCCGCACTCATTTCATAGACTCGACCCAAGCACAGCACCCATCCCCATGAGCACAGAACCCGCACCCGCCTACCGGTGGCTGAAGGCCGAGCATGTGGACCTCGCCTTCTGGCGCATCCACAGCCCGCTGCCCTGGCCCGCGGAGGACCAGACGAAGATTGACCCGAAGAAGGGCTTCCCCTTTGAAAAGCTGCTGGAGGGCATCCGGCGGCTGCGCGCGGATCCGAAGCGGTGGAAGGAGGAATGGGGTGCGGTGGAGACATTCCTCCAGCGGGGCGAATCGCTGAACGACACGCTGGAGGAGGGCGACTTCGCCAGCGGGCTGCGGGTGCTGGACGAGATGGAGCGGCTGCGGCCGGGCACGGCGTATTGCGCCTTCAACCGCGCCTTCGTCCTCCGCACGCAGGGCGACAAGGTGGGGGCGCTCGCCTCCTCCATCATCGCAAGCGAGCGCGCGCCCAAGCTCGAATACGTGTGGATGCGCCGGGGCGACCTGCACGAGGATCTGGAGCAGAAGAAGGATGCCATCTTCTGCTTCCGCAAGGCACTCGCGCTGCTGCCGAACCATCCGCAGGCGCTCGAGGGGCTGGCCCGGCTCGGGGCGATGGCGAAGCTCACGCTGCAAATGCCTGACGGCACGCACGAGGTCCGCTACATGACGCACGAGGAGTTCACCCGCAGCACGAGGGAGAACATCGCGCGCTGCACGCCGGGGGACCCGAGGCTGCGCTCGCTGCTCAGGCAGTTCCGCGAGGCGCGCAACGCGGAGCTGGCGACGGTGGCGATTGGCCGCATCCTCGACGACAACCCGCCGGACGCCCTGCTGCTGCGCGCATGGCGGGCGGATGCGCTGCGAATGCAGAAGCGCATCCCCGAGGCGCGCAAGGCGCTGCGGGCCATCTTCGACGAGCATTCCAACCATCCCGAGGCCCTCTATACGCTCGCGTGGTGCAACTTTGACGAGGGGCTGAACGATGAGGGCTGGGAGAACATCCACATGGCGCTGGTCAGCGACCCGAACCACGAGAAGGCCCTCCAGGTGCTCTTCAACATCGGGCCTCAGAACACCGACCCGGAGGTGGTCGCGTCGCTGACCCTGTGGGGCGTGGAAAACAACTCCTGGCGGGCATTCTGGTGGGCCTGCTTCCACGCCACCAGCCTCGGGGACAAGGCCGGCGCGCTGCGCTGCGCGGAGACAGCCTACCGCATGGCCCCGGACGAGCGGGAGACCCTTTTCCACTACGCAAACTGCCTCAACAACGCGGACGAGGGCGAGCACCTCGCGGCGCTCGTCCACCCGCGCCTGCCGGTGTGCAAGGGGGACTACCTGCTCAAGTACATCTTCGCAGGGGCGATGAAGAAGCTGGGGCTCAAGGACGAGGCCATCCGCGTGCTGCGCGAGGCGCTCACCGAGGAGAGCGACATCACCGTGGAATGGCGCGGCATCCTCCAGCACTTCCTGGATGAACTCACGGGCCTGCTCGCCGAGGGCGAGATCGATCCCGAGCTGCACCCCGGCACGGACACGCTGCGCCGCGCCATCTGGGTCGGCACCGACGTGGGGCCGAAGACGGAGATCATCCCGCCGGGCGTGGCAGTGCCCGCCGGGCGCCCGGTGAAGATGCTGCCCGCGCCGGGCTTCACGGGCAGCACGGGCAGCATGGCGGTGTACCAGCACGGCACCAGCACGGCACTGGAGCCGCTGAGCCTCGGCTGGTTCCGGGCGCACGAGATAGACTTCGCAGCGGCGGAGCAGCCGCTGATGATGATCACCGTCACGGAGCGCAAGAAGCTGGAGGCCGTCGTCAAGCAGGGCGAGAGGCGCCTGCCCGTGACGTGGACCCTCTACCGCGTGCCGTCCATGGAGACGGAGGGCAAGGGCGGAAGCTGAGGGCATGCACCGGAAGTCCTATGGTGCTTGAGCGCCAAGGGCGCGCTCCATACCAGCCTTGGGCAACGCCCAAGGATCCATCGGGCAATATGGGCAAAAGGGCTGAAAGCCCGCGCCATTCCGCAGCACCGATTTGCCTATGGATCGGGCTTTCAGCCCTCTGGTTCGTCATCGTCTGATTCCTGGGGCGTTGCCCCAGGCTGGTATGATCGCGGGCCTTTGGCCCTCCATGCATTCCGGTACCCACACTGAGCGCACAGTCCCCCGCCACCTGCACACCCATCCCCTGCCCCGCCCCGCGAACTGCATCTCCGCCAGCCGGCGGCAGGTGCCGCCCTGCCCCTATTTCGCGCCGGGCGGGAGGCGGGGCTTGGGATGGCCGGCTTTCCAGGCGTCGAAGAGGATGTCCGTGGGGCCGTTGCCGGATTCGGCATTGATGAGGAGGACGGCCTGCACGTCGTCGTGGAAGAGGACGATGGCGCTGTGCCAGGAGCCGGAGCCTTCGTCGTCGCTCCAGCCCCAGTCGCCGCCCTTGGCGCAGTCGGGCAGGCCGCGATCCAGGCCGAAGCAGCCCTCCTGCATTTCCTTCACGCTGGCCTCGGAGATGACGGTGTGGTTGCGCAGGCCGAGGAGGAATTTGCCGAGCGCCTGCGCGGAGGCATACCAGCCGGCGGCGCCGGCCCACGGGGTGCAGTCGAGGCCGTAGGGGTTGCCGTGCGTCTTGGTGCCGGGCTTGTCGTAGCCGTAGGCGGCCTCGCCGGGGGCGGAGCGGGTGGTCATGGGCCCGGCCCCCATGGGCTTGAGCAGGTGTCTCTGGACGTAGGCGGTGTAGGGCTCGCCGCTGATCTGCTCGATGACGAGGCGGAGCGCGTAGAAGTTGTTGTTGGCGTAATGCGACTCGACGCCGGGCGGGTGCGCGAGCGGGGTGAGGAGGACCTTCTCGAGCGCGGCGGGGGTGTTCGCGTCGGGGAGCTTGTCGGAAATGCCGCCGGAGTGCGTGAGGAGGTGGCGGATGGTGATTTTCTTCGCGTCGGGGGTGACGCGCGGGATGATGCGGCGGACGTGCTGCCAGAACGGGTCGTCCAGCGAGAAGCCCTTCTCATCCCGCAGCTTCATCACGGCGGCGGCGGTGATGGTCTTCGAGGCGCTGGCGAGCTGCATGGGCTCGAAGACGGTCCACTTGCGTGGCGGATGCCCCGGCGTGCCGGGCGCGATGGCGTAGCCCCATTCGGCGTGCGCGGCGACGCGGCCCCCGTGGAGGAATTCGCACGCGTAGCCCCCGCGGATCTTCCCGTCCAGCCGGGCGTGGACATGCTCGATCATTTTCCGGAAGTCCGGCGCGGGTGGCGGCTCCTCCGCCGTGAGCGTGCCCGCGCAGGCGGCGATGGCGCAGGCCATGGGAGCGAAACGGAAGCGGAATACGGAGGGCGGATTCATGCCCGGATTGAAGCCGGGCGACGGGGAAAATGCAACCGCAGACACCGGCCAGCCACCCGCACTCCGGCCCGCACTTTGAAAGCCACCCGGCCTCGTGAAGCCGCGGCGGGCAGCCGCCTTCACCCCGCCACTACCCTGCGAACTGCATCTCGGCCAGCCGGCGGTAGGTGCCGCCTTCGCGCTGGATGAGTTCGTCGTGGGTGCCGGATTCGGTGACGCGGCCGGATTCGAGGACGCAGATGCGGTCGCACTGGCGCACGGTGGCGAGGCGGTGCGCGATGATGAATGCGGTGCGGCCCGCGAGGAGCGTCTCCAGCGCGTCCTGGATGAGCCTTTCACTCCCGCTGTCGAGCGAGCTGGTGGCCTCGTCGAGGAGGAGGATGTCGGGGTTGCGGATGAAGGCGCGGGCGATGGCGACGCGCTGGCGCTGGCCGCCGGAGAGCTTCACGCCACGGTCGCCGACGAGGGTCTCGTAGCCCTCGGGGAATTGGGCGATGAACTCGGCGCAGTTCGCGCGCTGCGCGGCGTCGCGGACTTCGGCGTCGGTCGCGCCGGGGCGTCCGTAGGCGATGTTCTCGCGGATGGTGCCGCCGAAGAGGAGCACCTCCTGCGGGACGATGGCCATGCGGGCGCGGAGCGCGGCGGTGTCGAGCGCGGTGGCGTCTGCGCCGCCGATGAGGATGCGGCCGGAGTCGGGTTCGTAAAAGCGGAGGAGCAGCGAGATGACGGTGCTTTTCCCAGCGCCGCTCGGGCCGACGAGCGCGATGCGTTCGCCGGGCTTTGCTTCGAGCGTGACTCCGCGCAGGACGGGAAGGTCGGGCCGCGAGGGGTAGCGGAAGTGGACGTCGTCGAAGGCGATTGCGGATTGCGGAAACCGGATACCGGAAAGGGACGGTTCGGCGACCAGTGTCTTTCCGGTATCCGGTTTCCGGTTTCCGGTATTCGCCTCGATCGGCTCCGCCAGCAGCTCGCGCACGCGCTGGCTTGCGCCGATACTCTTCTGCACCGCGCCGATCACTTCGGCGACGGACGACACGCCGCCGCCGACGAAGAGCGTGTAGAGCGTGAACTTTGTCAGCTCGCCGTGGGTGAGTTCGCCCGCCTGCATGAGCCGCGCGCCGTACCACATCACGAGGACGATCGCGCCGAAGATGCCGAGGATGATGAATGCGATGAGCGCCGCGCGGTTGCGTGCGCCGCGGAGGATCGTGGCGAGGAAGCCGTCCATCGCCGACGCGTAGCGCGCGCGCTCGAAGGCCTCGTTGCCAAACGCCTTCACGCTCGCGATGCCCTGCAGCGTCTCCTCGACGACCGTCGCGGCCTCGGCCAGCCGATCCTGCGCTGCGCGGGAGATTTTCCGCACGCTGCGCCCGAAGACGACCGCGAGCACGATGAAGACCGGGAACGAAAGCAGCATGAGCCCCGCGAGCCGCGGCGAGGTGAGGAAGATGGCGACGATGCCGCCGATGAGCAGCATGCCCTGGCGGATCCCCTGCGCGATGGCGTTGCAGAAGAAGTCCTCCAGCAGCGTCATATCGCTCCCGAGGCGGCTCGCGAGTTCACCCACACGGTGCTCGCCGTAGAATTTCATCGGCAGCGCGACGAGCCGCCCGTAAAGCCGCTTGCGGAGCGCGACGACCGTGCGCTGCCCGACAGTCTGGAAGGTCGCGGAGTAGAAGAACGTGAGCGCCGCCTGCGCCGCGAGCGTGCCGAGCAGCACGAGCGCGACGGTGTTGATGTCCGGCTGCCACGCGGTGCCCGGCAGCGCCTTCACGCTCGGCACGGCGGCGTCAATGAGTTTGCCGATGAGCAGCGGGAACATCAGGCCGAAGCACATCGAGACCATCTGCGCGAAGACGGCGAGGCGGAATGACCAGCGCCATCCGCGCGCCCACGAGAGCATCTCGCGGATGTCGGCGAAGCGTCCGGCTTTGGTGGTTGAGGGCATGGTCTGTCGGCAGGAAAGGACGCGCAGGGTCGGCGTCCGCGCGGTCATTTTGCAAGCAGCAACGCGACGCCCCGCTCACCGGCACCAAACTCGGCAGTCGCCTGATTTGCCGTTTGGTGTCGGAGAGTGAGGGGCGGCCTGGAATGGCGCTCACTGATCGGGAATCGTGCAATAGGTCCTTCTCTGGCCACCGGTGCGAAGGCGATTCTTGCGTGGGAGCGTACGCGTTTGGTGGCCCGGTTTGTCACACTCAGCGCGCTGAATCTGTTTTTCCAAGGACCGTCGCTGCCAAGGCCAGGCAACCGCGGAAAGTAGGCGCCCTCCACGCCGAAAAGAGGTGTTCCGGAAGAATTTCCTTAAGCTCGGCATGACCGGCGTCGTTCCGGCACTCCGAAGCATGGTTCTCCCCTATTTCCTGAATCTCAACCAAACCGGCTTACAGGACTTTCCAAAGAAAGCAGAGCAATAACACGCTGGGGAAATGCTGACGAGATCACTTTGCAGAGCATCTGAAAAACCTCCGGACGCACCCGGAAAATACCCTGCCATCAGCGTTTCCCTTTGAATTGTGGCCTAGAAGTGTAAGACCACGTCAACCTGAGCGCTGAACTGGTTTTTGCGCAGGCCGTTGTCGAACGCGGGGACGCTATACGCGTGGTCGTACCGGATTTCGGGGCGGATGGTCACGATCTTGTTCGGCCACCAAGTGAACCCGAGGGAATGTTCCGAGTAGATGTTCTTGTAGCCGGTGCGGTTTCCGCTGCAATCGTCAAAGACCTCGTTTCGGAGCGTGAAGAAGGAGCCGGGGCCCGTCCGGTACATGGTGTAGTTCAGGACTGACCATTCGTGGACTTGTCCGCCCGTCACCGGGAAGGCTCCATTCTGGTATGGCACATTGTATGTCGGGCCCGTGGTCGCGCCAATCTGGTACATGTACCAAGTTTCGGTGGAGGTCCACCACTTCTCATTGAAGGTGTGGGTCCAGGTGGCGACGAATTGCTGGATATTGTTATAGCCAAAGTGGGCATTGTTAAATGAATTGGCCCCGCCGTAGATGGAATCCTTGTTGTTGTTGGAGATCCATTGCATCATCACCGTTCCCGTGAACTGCCGGCCCACGTCCGACTGCCAGGGGGCGACATCGTTTCCTCCAGAAAGCCCGAGTTGCACAATCCAGTTCTTGTTGAGCTTGGTTGTCGTGAAAATGCCCCACATCGTGTACGGATCAAATGCGTACATGAGCGAATGGCTGGACATCAGGTTGTTCGGGGCGAGCTGTGCCTCGATGTCCGCAAGGGAAATCAGGCGACCGATACGGACGTTGGTTCCCTCGCCAATCCACGGGATGTACCAGTCGAAGTACATCATCGGGAAATCCCAGCCGTAGTACTTGTTGCTCTTGATCAACTGGTCGCTAATGAAACCGCGGGAGATCATGTAACGATAGTCCAGACCATAGACGGCGGAAAGGCGGAAGCCCCAGTCCATGTGATCGGTCTGGAACTCATCCGGCACTCGCTCCAGATACATCACGAACTGGTTTTGCTCAATTCGGTTGGAGCGGGAGTCGTAGGCCTCCGGGAAGTTGTTGCTCTGTCCGCGGGAGGTGTTGTGCGAGGTGCTCGCGTTGCCAGAAATATCCTCCCAACCGTAGAACTGAATCCGGCTGTTCTTGATGGCCTCCCCGTGCGGACCGTCATAAAGCGCCTGCATGAGCGGTCCCGGCGCGGTAATGCCTGCATCGCCAATGATGGGACTGCCGCCAAGCTGCCATTCCGCAGTCGGATACGGAGGCCCGTCATACGGTGCTGGAAACCCGCGACGGCCGGGCGTGGCCACCACAGCCTTTGCGCCGGCAGCAGGCGGTTCCGGCGCGACATAGCAGGGGGCACCCATTTGCTCGCGGAAGTCCACATCCAGACGTTCCCAAAAGGACATGTGCAACTTCTTTGCAGCCGATTCACTGGCCGCCGCCGCCTCCGCTTCCTTGGCCCTGGCAGCCGCGTTTGCGGCTTCCCTGGCCTTCTTCTTGGCTTCAGCCGTTTCGGCGAATGCGGTCGTGGCGATCCCGGCGAATGCGGCAACGAGGAGTGTGAGTGTGACGTGTTTGGATCCGTGCTTCATCATCTACTTTGGTGCAGAAAACTCTGCGTTTGGTTGGGTGGCAGTGTGGTTGGGTTCCGAGCATGGAATGGAGTTCCGTGCAGGATGCGCGCCCTCTAGCAAAGGATATGCCACCTAGGGCAAAGGCTCGGTTCCCTCTGAAAATGAGTGCCCGCGGACGAATCTCCGGTCCGTACCGCTGGCGATAGGCAAACAGGCTGCTCGAAATCGCGCAGGCGGATGACATTTGGATGATAGAATGAAATGGGAAAGTGCCACCAAAGCGTTTTCGGAAAAAGTGCGGCCACTTTCAAAGTTCCAAGGTCTGAGTTCCCGTGCTTATCCGGTTGCCTGACAAAAAGACAAATTAGGAAGGCAGGAAGGTAGGAAAGGAGAATTTCCGTCCTTCTTTTCCTGCCTTCCTGCCTTCCTAATTCGATTCTTCCTCCGATTGGCAACAAACCGGATTAGCATGTGAGTTCCGAGTCCAAGTTCCGCCCGCCGCAGGCACGGTAGCTTGGGACTGCGTTGTGATGCCGTGGTGCCGTTGCGCGGGGCCGAACTCAGAACTCAGAACTTGGAACTCAGAAAAAAAACCGCACTTTGAACGGCTGTGTGACCCATGCAGAATGCAACTCCAGAAATGCCGAAATCGTGCAAAGTGCGGCATCTCAAAAAACGCCGGAGCATTCCTCCCTCACGTCCGAATCCCGCGCAAGACCCACGCAAGAGGCCCCGATGCCACCGGCGTTTTTTATTTCTGCGAGAGCAGAAGCCGCATCCTTGCGGCGTCGAAAGTCACAGTGAATCGCGAAAGCAGGCCGTTGCCCAGCAGTCCCGCTTCGCCATCGAAGATTGGGGTCTCGTGCAGGCCGGTCGGTACGGCGGCGAGGTGCAGGCTGCCAAGCTGCACCGCAGTGAGCACGCTGTGGTGCGAGCCCGCAACGGCGGCAATGGATGTGCCAGCCTTGGTTTTCCTGCCGTGCGCGACCTTCAGCCATTCGAGGGAGGAGTCGCAACCGGTATCCACGCGCACCCAGCCGGGCGGCTGGGCATTCACGGAAAGCCGCACGCAGTAGGCATCACCGCGCAGGGACAAAGGCAGCACCTCACAGGCACCGGAAGGCACTTCGCCACGGGAGAGGAGCCGGATTTTCTCCGCGCGGAAATCCACCTGCACGATGTGCCTGCGGAAAAAGTCTGCGCCGAGCAACCCGTCAATCCGACGCCCGCATCCCGCGCTCACTGCGCTGAGGTCCACGGCTAGGCGCGGGGGCGGGAGTGCAACGCCGGGCAGATTCAATTCGATTCCTGCGACCTGGTAGGCCGTGCTGCTGCCGCCGATGCCGAGCACGGTCTGCGGCGTGTCCAGCTTCTGGCCAAGCGCCCGCGCGGCACGCAAATCAATCACGCCCACGCCGGCACCGGAATCGAGCAGGAAGCGCAGCGGCTTGGCGTGGCCGGTGGCGGAGACGTTCAGCCAGATAAGCCCGTCGCGGTGCTCAAAGGGAATCTCGGTCGCCGCATTTGCCCGGCTCAAAAGCGGCAAAATGAAGCAGGCGAAGAGTGAAAATATCAGGCGGTATTGATGCACGCCGCGCCTGTTAGCAACCGACGTGCCACGCCCATCGGATTCAGATTTGAACCTGATAAGCGGAACCGGCGAAATCCCGGTCCGCAAGGCAATGCACAAAACGAATCAGGCAAGCCCCCATTTATTGCTCATTGCGTAAAAAAAACAACATCCCGCAGCCTCGCATTGTGAAGCCGCAGGATGTTGTTGGTTTCGAGGGGATTGGGGGAACGATGCGCCGGTTTTACCCCACGGCGCGTCTTTCGTGACGCTTCGCGGGATGGGAACAGGCGGTCGGTCAATTCAGCGCCAGCGATGCGAGGAACTGACGGGAGTCGGCGTAGGGGCTGCCTTGCCGGTCGGGGTCTGCGTGCCAAGGCCTTTGCCATGGGAGAAAACTCCGATGGTGGGGCTCTTGGCGGTTTTGCCCTTGGCGGGCTCGGTCAGTGCGGCATTGCGCGGCTGGACCGTGAATGGGAAGGCCATTGCCGAAGCCGTGAATGCCGTGGCGATGCCGATCAGACTGAGTTTGGTGATGATTTTCATAGGTCACTTTGTTTTGGGTTTTACATAATGGATGCGATGGATTCCCGCCCGAATGGTGATGGGGTTGGGGGGTTCCAAACACCTCCAAATTAGCAAACCCTGCGCCACTGTCAAGTAGGCGGGGCGAAGGTAGTGGCTCAGTTTGGAAATTTCCGGTGCTCCGCATCCACGAAAAACACACAGTCTCGCGCGCGTACGCGTAGGCGCACGCGCGCACGCGCTCCTGTTTTTGGGTCCGTGTCTGGGCGGGAAAGGAAAAGACAGCGGCACCGGTGCCGCACGCGCGCCGGCCGCCCCACTCAGGACCGCCGGTGGTTTTCAAACTGAGCCGTTACCGGGGACGAAACCACACGCAAGTCTTCAATTTTTTCGAGGTGAAAATGTGGCCACCGCACCATGCGCGGCACGTAAGAACGGAAGAAACGCTGGCGTCAGCTCACTTGCATTTCGCCGGGCCAGACGCTCAAAAAAGAAAATCCCGCCTGACAGGCGTGAGCCCATCAGGCGGGAGAATCTTCCAACTTGGTTTGTTCCCGGAGGAACACTCACCAAGCCGGACGCAATTCCATCACTTTTGGCTAGAAGTGGAATGTTGCGTCAATGACGAACGACAACTGGTTTTGACGCGTCCCGTTGTCATAGGCACCGCTCACAGTTTCAGGAAGTCCCGTGGCATTATACGCGGCGGTGGAGCTTGCCAGACTGTTCCGTTTCAGGGAGCGGTCAAAGCGAATCTCAGGGCGGATGACGAGCAGCTTGTTCGGCGACCAGTTGAGACCGATGGAACTCTCGAAATAAGACGAGGAATAAGCCGAACGGTAGCCGTACGGATCATCCCACCACTCATTGCGGAAGGTCAGGATCGTATTGGGTGCGAGCCGGAACATCGTGTAGTTGAGAATGCCAGCCGTCCAGACAGTGCCCGCCTTTGTGGGATAGAAGCCGTCCTGAAACGGAACCGTTACCATGCCCGCGTTGTTGGTCGTAGCCGCGGCCGTCACCTGGGCGTGGTGGGTGTACATGTACTGGGCCTCGAAGGTGGTCCACACCTTGTCGTTGAACTTATGGCTGTAGCTCTCAATGCATTCATTGAGGTTGTTGAAGCCAAAGTTGCCGCTGTTGATCGAGTTCATGCCGATGTAGAAGGAGTCCTTTCCTCCCGGCGCGATGTACTGAAGGTTGAACGACCCGGTGGGAACGCAGCCCTTCTCGTGGAGAGTCCTTCCCGCCCAAGGAGCCGTGTCAACACCGGTGGAGATACCCGCCTGAAGCGTCCATCGGCTGTTCAGTTTCGTGATCGCCCACAGACCCCACATTGTATAGTTGTCAAAGCTATACACGAGGGAGTGCGTGGCCATGATGTTGTTCGGCGCAAGCTGCTGCTCGATGTCGGGCATCGAAATGATGCGTCCGATGAGGAGTTCCATGCCCTGAAGGACGTGCGGGAAGTACACGTTGAAATACATCATCGGCATGTCGAAGCCGCTGAACTTATTCGACCTGAACAGGTTTGTATCGTTGAGGAAACCGCGTGAACCCATGAAGCGGTAATCCAGACCGTAGAGGAGTGCGATGCGGAAGCCCCAGTCCATGTGGTCTGTCTGGTTCATGTCGGCCATGCGCTCAATGTAGAGCACATCCTGCTCGTTCTCCACGCGGTTCCCGCGCTCGCTGTACACCATCGGGAAGTTGTTCAACTGGCTCAACGAGGTATTGTGGGAGCTGCTGACGTTGCCGCTCACCGTGACCCAGCCGTAGAGCTGGATGCGGTTGTCATACCACCATTTCCCATTGGGGCCGTCATAGATGGCCTGCATGAGCGGATAGGGCGAGTCCCGAAGGGCTCCCGGATCACCGATCACCTGGGGACCGCCGCCGATCTGCCAGTCACCGGTCGGGAACGGCGGACTGTCGAACGGCGGATCACCAATGCGGCGCGAAGGCGCGGCAACGGCCTTGTCACCCGGCTTGGGCGGGGCGGGCGGGGTAAAGCATTGCATTGCGCTCTGCTCGGCAAATGCCTCATTCAGACGCTTGAACCAGCTCTCATTGGCTTTCTTGCCGTAATGCACCGTGTCTGGCGCAACCACTGCCTTGGCTTCCTCCTTCTTCTTCTTTTTCTTCGGCTTCGCGTCCGCGTCAGCGGCGAATGCGACCGTTGTGATTCCGGCCAATGCCGTAATCAGGAACGTGAGCGGGGCGCGCTTCGTTCCGAATTGTTTGAACATGTGTTTCATCGTGTTACTCGTGTTGTGTGGTGGTGCAGGGTGTCCTGCGGTTGGTTTGGTGGATTTGCGGTTCTGCGCGCAAAACTGGTTTTTTAGGGAAACCAATTTCGCTCCCGCACCGTTAGCAAAGGGCGGGCCACGAAGTAAAGTTCTGTGGCAGAATTTTTATTTTTCGTCGTAAGTCTTTGAAAAACAGAATAAATCGCGTTTCAAATTGTTTCTGAAAAATCGCCGGAGCCGTCCTGAAACGCATCACCATGCATGAAACATTTGGCGGAAAAAAACCAGCCTGCCCAAATTTGCCCACTAGTCTTTGCGGGATGAATGCCGGGGCCAAAACACTGTGCAGAAGGCCCATGCCGACCTCCATTTGGAGACTGTGAAGAAAACTCCGCCAGCGACTGGAACACGGTCGTGCCGGCTGTGAGTGGCGGCGGGCCTCCGGCCAGCCGGTTCCCGAGGCAACAGGCTGGAAGCCTTTTTGCCCTGACAGGCGAGGACGCCTGTCTTCGCCACGACTTCTTCACATTCCTTTGCCTTCACACCGCTCTTGCGGCCTTCTTTGCTTTCTTGCTTAAAAAAAGTCCCGTGCGCGGGTGCGGACCTTAGCGAAGGGTATGCCATCACGTCCAACGACCCCTGTTTCTTCTCACAAACTGGGGCTTTCAGAAATCACTTGAGGCACCGCACATTGGCGAACGCGAAACAGGCTCGTCAAAATCGCGCGGCCGGTTCGCGATTGAAACAACGGAAGGAATACCGCCGCGAAGTCTCTTGAACATCACTAATCCAGACGTTCCAAAGCCCCCATTCAAAGGAAATCCCGCCTGACAGGCGTGAGCCCATCAGGCGGGAGAATTCCCCTTGGCCGGAAGCCTGCCCCTATGTCTTAAAGGAACACTTCCAAGCCGGGTGCGATGCCACTTGGCTTAGAAGCGGAATGTCGCATCGATATTAAAGGACAATTGGCTTTGCCGGGTGCCGCTGTCGAACGGGCCGGCGAAGGTCGCGGGCGCGCCGGTCGTGTTGTACTGCGCCGTGGAACTGGCCAGACCATTGTGTTTGTAGGCATGGTCGAAGCGAATCTCCGGACGGATCATGAGGAGCCTATTG
The DNA here is from genome assembly GCA_903882875.1 of uncultured Spartobacteria bacterium. GTDB lineage: Bacteria > Verrucomicrobiota > Verrucomicrobiia > Chthoniobacterales > Chthoniobacteraceae > SXWH01. The sequence goes on from CAIRYQ010000104.1 coordinate 25,435, forward strand.
GGAAACCAGGTAATGCCGATGGAGTGTTCGCTGTAAAGCGATGCGTAACCCGACCGATAGCCGCGAGGATCGTCCCATACCTCGTTGCGGAGCGTGAGGAACGCGTTGCCCGCAAACCGGTAGAAGGTGTAATTGAGAAGGCCGGTCCCAAAGGCGCGGCCGGCCTTGACGGGGTAGAACCCGTCCTCGATCGGTACCTTCGCCGTCGGCCCCGTCGTAGCGCCATTCGTGAACATGTATTGGAACTCGAACGTGGTCCACCACTCTTCGTTGAACTTATGGGCGTAACTTTCGATGCACTCCTGGAGATTGTTGAAGCCGAAGTGACCGTTGTTAAACGAGTTCATCCCGACGTAGAACGAGTCCTTCTGGTTGTTGCTGATAAACTGGAGATGGGACGAGCCCGTCGGTTGGTTGCCGGGGTCGTGCAGATTGTGCCCCGCCAGAAAACTGGTGTCCACGCCGTCCGACATTCCTATCTGCCAAGTCCAATTCTTGTTGAGCTTGATTGTGGCCCAGATGCCCCAATCGGTGTAATCATCGAAGGCATATACGAGCGAATGGCTGGCCATTGGGTTTTGCGGCGCAAGCTGCTGCTCGATGTCCGGCATGGAAATAATGCGGCCGATGATGACGTTCATGCCCTGCGCAACCTGGGGAAAGTACACATTGAAGTACATCATCGGGATGTCGAAGCCTTGTTGTTTGTTCTTCACGAACAGGTTTTGGTCGTTGAGAAAGCCTTTCGAGGCCATGAACCGGTAGTCGTGGCCAAAAAGAAAGGTAAAGCGAAAGCCCCAATCAATGTGGTTTTGCTGGTCCATGTCGGCGAGGCGTTCGAGATAGAGCACTTCCTGGTCATTGATGATTCGGTTTGCCTGGTCGCCATAGACTGAAGGGAACGCATTATTAGGAACGGTGTTGTTATGCGATGAGCTTATGTTCCCGCCCACGGTCACCCAACCGTAGAGCTGGATCCGGTTGTCATACCACCATTTCCCGTTGGGGCCGTCATAGAGGGCCTGCATCAGCGGATAGGGCGAGTCACGCAGCGCACCGGGGTCGCCGATGATGTTTGGACCGCCCCCAATCTGCCATTCCCCGTTGAAATACGGCGGCGAATCGAATGGTGCAGGACCTGCACGACGACCCGCAGGTGCGGGTGGAACAACGGCCTTGGCGTCCTTGGACACGGGAGCTGACTGCGCTGGCCACGGCGGGGTGTAACCGGGCTGTCCGCTTTGCTCGAAAAATGACTCATTCAGACGCTTAAACCAGCTCTCATTGGCCTTCTTGCCGTAATGCACCACTTCTGGTGCCTGGACTGTCTTGGCCTCCTCGGCCTTCTTGTTCTTTTTCTTCGGCTTTGCAGCCGCATCGTCGGCGGCAAATGCGACCGTCGAGAATCCGGCTAGGGCCGTAATCAGGAACGTGAGAGGGGCGTGCTTGGTCCCGTATTTCATTGTCGTGTTTTTCATCGTGTTTGGTGGTGTGGGTTGTGTTGTGTTTGGTGTGGTGTTTGTTTCGTGTGCAAAACTTGTTTTTTATGCAAAACTTGCTCTGGCACAGATTCTTAGCAAAGTTTGAGCCATCATGTTTCGCGCCCCGTTTTCAGCTTGTGAGCAGTGCGTCATAAGTCGTCCAAAATCAGGCGGAAAGTGCGTGTCCAAATTTCTGAAAGTAATTTTCAATGTCAGTGCGGGGTGTGCGGAAAAGTGCCTTTCGCGTGTCGGAAAAATGTCAGTCTGTCCAAAATCACCCACCATTTGCGATCCAACCGGGGCAACGGCCACCTCCATTCCGCGCGAGATACTTCTTTTCCAGTGAAGCACGGGGCCTTTCAACTGTGCGGCGGGTTCTCCCGTTCATACGCCGCAAACACTTCGGAGGGCCGCAATCCCAACCCTTCCGCGAGTCTGAGGATGTTGTGCAATTTGATGTTTGGCTCATCCTGCGTTTCTATCCGTGAAAGCGACGGCTTGCTGCAACCGCTCAGACGCGCGAGTTGAGTCAGGCTCAAATTCCTGCTTTCCCTCAAACGCTGAATCGTCCCACCGAATCCGCTTCGAGGTTCCCGCACCCGCCCGGTCCTTCGCAAGCACGCCAACTGAGCCTCCAACCTCGCGACTTTCTGCTGGAGTTCTTCCGCCGAGCCGGATGAAGGCAAATCGTCTTTACGTCTTTGCTCCAACGGAAATCGCAGTGTCTGCGGTTGCATGATTGCCGTTGCAATTCTTGTTTGGGAACTGTCGTATGTATTCATGGTCAGCGGTGTGAGTGTTCTTGTTTGGCGTCCTGTTGGTTTCATGCGGAAAAACCGACCGCATGAGGCTTTCCATATAGGATTTGGTATGATGCGCGCCGTCCCTAGCAGCGAATGTGCCAGAATAAAAAACCGAATCGCTAACTACACGGCTAGAGATATTTACGAACTTCGCGATGAAATCGCTCCTTTACCGAGTCGTGCATTGTGCATGATTTGCGACTTTCGCAAGTTGCATTTTGCCTGACGGTTCATGCGGCCTCGCGTGTGAGGCAGAGCACGCTTGGAATGGTGCTGGAAACAGCTGATTCCCAGGCCGTCCGATGTATCACGAGATGCACGGGACACTGGTCGTCCGTGTTTATTTCCGTTTCACGCGTGCGACCGCCCGATCAATGCTGCACGGTCGGCTCGGGATGGCATCCGCAGCCGGTGCCGCATCCGTCGGCACTTTCAGGAGCGGATTCGCCGACTACGCGGACGGCGAATTTCATATCCTGAAGGGCGATGTGTTCGCGGACGGCGGCGATGAAATGCTCGGCCATCGAGTCAGGCGGCACAGCGCAGTCGAGTTGGAGGCGGACGGGCTTGCCGACGAGGTGCGGGAAGGCATCCGTCATCTCGCCGTCGAGCGCGAAGCTGAGGTAGGCGTTCACTTTTTCCTGAAGCTGGAAGATGCGCTGCTCGGAGCCGTCCCACGGGCGCGGCTCCACCATGATGAGGACGGTCTCACCCGTCTCGCCGTCGAATGCGAGGGCGTCGAGACTGCGCGGATTTTCGACACCGAAGGCGTTCGCATTTTCGGAATCGGGCTCGGGCGCTTGGTGCTGGCAGCAGGAATCGCTCACAATGCAAAGGGATGGACGAGCAGCGGCGATCTGTCAAAGACTGCGTTGATGAAAGCGATCCTTGTGCGGGCCTTCGGCGGCCCCGAAGTCCTCGAACTGTGCGAAACGCCCGACCTCCAGCCGGGGCCGGGCCAGGTGCTCGTGCGGCTGATGGCCGCGGGGGTGAATCCGGTGGAGGCCTACATCCGCTCCGGCGCGTATGCGAAGCTGCCGGAGCTGCCGTTCACGCCGGGTTCCGATGGCGCGGGCGTGGTGGTGAGTGTGGGTGCCGATGTGGATTCGCGGCTCCGGCCAGGGCAGCGCGTCTGGGTGACAGGCCGCGGAAGCGGGACCTACGCGGAGGCGGCGCTGTGCGAAACGGGAGGGGTGTTCGCATTGCCGGACGACGTGACTTTTGAACAAGGTGCCGCGCTGGGCATCCCGTATGCCACCGCATACCGGGCGCTCTTCCAACGCGGTGGCGCGAAGGCGGGCGAGACAGTGCTGGTGCATGGCGCAACGGGCGGGGTCGGCGTGGCAGCGGTGCAGTTTGCAAAAGCGGCCGGGCTGCGCGTGCTGGCGACCGGCGGGAGCGAAGACGGGCGCAGATTGCTCGCCGCACTCGGAGCCGACGCGGTCTTTGACCACAATGCGGCGAATTTTGCGGATGCGATCCGTTCTGAGACAGGCGGCAAGGGTGTGGACGTGATACTTGAAATGCTGGCGAATGTGAACCTCGCACGCGATCTCGCGCTGCTCGGACGCAACGGGCGGGTGCTCGTGATCGGCAACCGCGGAAGCATCGAAATCAATCCGCGCGACCTGATGCTGCGCGACGCAGACATTCGCGGCGTGATGCTCGCGAACACTCCTGCCGCCGAACTTGCGGAATGTCACGCGGCGATCAACTCGGCACTCGCCGTTGGAAAAATCAGCCCGGTCATCGGCAAAACCCTGCCCCTCGCGCAAGCGGCGGAAGCTCACCGGATCATCCTCGGACACGGACACCGCGGGAAGGTCATTTTGCAAACCGGTTCGCCGAAGTAATCAAGCAGAGAAACATCTCATCTGCGACAAATAATTCCGGGGTCTGCTTGTTCACTTGAAAACCACGGATCTCACGAGGGTGAAGCACATTAATAATAATTCACCGTTCCAAAAAAGATGTTGCACTGATTTTGCCTCCCTGCTAAAAACCGGACTGTGCCGAAAGGCTCACAGTAGACAACCACAACACACCACCACTAAAACACCATGAACAAACACACCACCACGTTCGCAGCATTCGCTGCGGCTTGCCTCGCAGGTTCCACCGCCTACGCCGGCCCTGCACCCGCACAAACCAAGAAGGTAATCGAACCCGCGTCGGAATCCTGCATCACTGGCGACATCGGATTCGATGTCCTCAGCGAGTACATCCATCAGGGCATCGTGAAGCAGAATCAGGGCTTCATCATTCAGCCTTATGCCGACCTGCACTTCCGCATCTACAAAGGTGCGGGCGCACTCACGTCCGTCACGGTGGATCTCGGCGTCTGGGATTCGTTCCAGTCCAACCATCCTGTCGGAGGACCGTTCGGTGCACGCGGAGCCACAACCAAAAACTGGTTTGAAAGCGACTTCCAGAGCGGCCTGACGTTCAACTTCGACAAGTTGAGCATCGGCGGCTACTTCAAAGTATATGAGAGCCCCGCGTCAGCGTTCCCGAACGTCTACACCGGCGGCATCAATCTCGCCTATGACGACAGCGCCGCACTCGGTGCGTTCGCGCTGCATCCGTACGCGCGGGTCGAACTTCAGTTCCAAGGCACCACCGGCAACGACTTCAACTTTGCCAATCCCGCCTTCCATGGCCGCGGCCAGTACTATGAAGTCGGCATCGCCCCCGGACACACTTGGGGTGCGTTCACACTGTCGCTGCCGATCACTGGCGGCTTCGGCTCCGGCGGCTACTACCTCGGAAACCGCGGCTTCGGATTCATCTCCGTGGGAGCCCGTGCTGAATACGCGCTGCACTTTGTGCCCGCCTGCCTCGGCAAGTGGACGATTGGCGCCGGTGCCACCTACTACCGTCTCGGTGGTAACAATACGCTGCCCAACCTCAGCGGTGCGGCTGGCCGCAGCCCCGCTCAGGCCGTCACGGACAAGAACCAGCTCGTGTTCCAAGGCGGCCTCAAGGTCGCGTTCTAAGGACACAGGGCAAATCTTGTCCTGAAATTCAACTCCCTCGGGTCGGCAACGGCCCGGGGGAGTTTTCTTTTGTCCGAAAGTCGCCACGGTTCTGACAGTCGGCCTCGCTCCACGATGGTACGGCACGTGGCAATGCAGGCGAGTTTTGAAACCTCGGCGAAGTGGGCGCGGGCCGCACGATGAAGGGGGTTAGAATGCTCGTGTGCCAGCGCCCATAGCGCCGCATCGCCCTGCCGCAATCGCCCGCGCGCGATTGCAAAATTCGCCCACATCCGTACCCCAGCCTACTTCGGCGACTTGTCCACAAGCCGGACAATCACATTGTCGCCCGACCACTCGATCGGCGTCGCATCGTCCGCAAAGCCGAATTTTTCCCAATACAGCGTCCAGTCCCGCCGCCGCATCGTGCAAATCGCGGAGCCGTGCTGCTTCAGGAAGACCGTCATGTTGTTGTCCCGCTTCGCACCGGGCGGCTTCTTGCTGTCGTCCGCATCCGCGATCACCGGCAGATCGTGCTGAGTCCATTTGAACGGCTTTTCGTCGAGCCCCACGACCGTCATTTTCTGCTGCGTGCGCTCGTGCGTGTAGTAGTGGACGCCGCGCACGAGGAAAATCCCGGCGACAAGCGGCTCGTTGCCCCGGCGCATCTGCATCATCTTCTCCGCCGCGGGCCGCGCCGAGCTGTATGCCTCGACATGCGACGCGGAAAAAGTGAGCGCACCGACGACGAGCGCGACCGTCGCAGCGGCATTTGAAAAAACCCATCCGGCGATGCGCCCGCGCCACACGAAGACCAGCCCCACGGCAAGACAGCCCGAGAAAAGCAGCGCCGGCGTCGCAAACGGCTTTGCAGTCTTGATGAACGGCGCGGCAACACCGAGCACGACCTGCACCGCGCTCACCACCGACACAACCACGCGCTCCTTCGCATCGCGAAATCCCTTCGACCAAAGTTCATCCAGCGCAACCCCGACGATTTGCGCCAGAGGCACGAACATGAAGAAGCCGTACGACGGCAGCTTTGACTGCGCGACCGTGAGCAGCACCAGGCTCGTGAGCAGCCAGCACCAGAGAAACGCCAGCCGCGCATCGTGCCGGATGCCGTCGCGGATCGCGCGCGAGCACGCCGTGAGCACCGCGGGGATCCACGGAATCGATCCGCCGAGGAGCACCGCGAGATAGTACCAGAAATGGTTGTTCGCCAGATGCTCCGCGCGGAAAAAACGCATGATGTTTTCATGCACGACAAACGCATCGAAATACGCCCAGCCGAACTTCCAAAACATCACGGCGTACCACGGCGCGGCGATGGCCAGGTACAGCGCGATGCCCACCCATAGTGCGCGCCCGCGGTACGGGTGCGGGCGCTTCATCACGAGTGAAAACGTCATCGTCGCGAGCAGCGACGCGATCGTGCCGACCGGCCCTTTGATCAGCATCGCGAGGCCGCCGAACGCAAAATGCAGCAGCACCCAGCGCGTTCGCCGCTCCGGATCCTCGACTGCAAGCCAGTAGCAAAACATCCCGCCCGCGATGAACAGGGCGAGCGCGATGTCCGTGAGCATGAGCCGCGACATGATCGCGTATTCGAGCCCCGACGCGAGCACGACGCCCGCGAGCAGTCCCGCACGGCGGTTCCACACGCGCGCCGTGAACGCGTACACGAGGAAGACCAGCAGCGTCCCCGGCAGCGCCGACGGCAGCCGCCCCGCCCACTCGTTCACGCCGAACATTTTGAACGACCCCGCAACCATCCAGTAGTACAGGATCGGCTTTTCAAACTGCGGCTCATGGAAAATTTTCGGCGTCACCCAGTCGCCGCTCTCCAGCATCTCCTGCGCAGTGACCGCGTAAAACGGCTCATCCGGATCGATCAGCCCGATGCGCCCGAGCCTCACCCAGAAAACCAACACGCAAAGCACGAGCAGAATGAGTAGATCGCGAAGTTTCAATTTCCGGAAAAAATGGCGGTGTATCTTGGATGTTCCGCATCCCGTCTCGGCCGGACGCGGGCGCGAGAAGTCCCGACAAACGGGCATCGCGTCAACCCGGAAAACCCGCCGCGCTACAAGCCCTCCGCCAGACCCGGCACGCGCGGATCGCTCGCGCCCACGAAACCCTTTCCATCCGCGGCACGACCGACCGCATTGCACGCACCGAATGCACCACCCGCGGAAATTTTTTGTCCGCGCGATTTCAGTTCGGCAAGCACGGGCGCTCCGATGCGCTCCTCGATTTTCAGTTCATCCGGGCTCCACTGATGATGGAAGCGCGGCGCACCGATTGCCGCAGGCAGTTCCATTCCGAAATCGAGCATGTTCACGATCGCGAGAAGCGTCTGCGAGATGATCGTCGGTCCGCCCGCAGCGCCGATTGCGAGCACGGGCTCGTCACCGCGCAGCACGATCGTCGGGCTCATGCACGAAAGCGGGCGCTTGCCGGGCCCGACTGAGTTCGCCTCCGCACCGACGAGTCCGAAATGATTTGCGACGCCCGGCTGCGCGGAAAAATCGTCCATTTCATTGTTCAAGACGATGCCAGTGCCGGGCACCACGGCCTTGCAGCCGAAGCCCGTGTTGATCGTCGCCGTGCATGCGACCCAGTTTCCCTCGGCGTCCGCGGTGGAAAAGTGCGTCGTGTGCTTGCCGAAAATCTCATCATACGCGCGATCCGGCACGCCATGTCCCTCGACGACCGATGCGCGCTCCATGCTGATTTTTCCCGAGAGCGACTTCGCGTAATCCGCGCCCACGAGTCCGCGCGGCACTTTCGCAAACGCCGGATCGCCGAGCCAGAAAGCACGATCCGCGAACGCGAGCTTCATCGCCTCCGTCGTGAAATGCACGAAGTCCGCGCTGCCGACACCCATCGCCTTCACCTCGCGCGTCGCGAGAATGTTCAGCAGTTGCGCGACATGCACGCCGCCGGAACTCGGCGGCGGAAAACTCGCGATGCGGTGCCCGCGATACTCCGTGAAAATCGGCTCGCGCAGTTCGATGCGGTAGTCGCGGAAATCCTGTTCCGTCAAAATCCCGCCGTTCGCCCTCATCCAAGCGTCCGCGGACTTTGCAAATCCCCCCTCGTAAAACCAGCGCGTCCCCTGTTCAGCGATCGCACGGTAGCTGCGCGCGAGGTCGGGCTGTTTCAGCGTCTCGCCTTCACGCAGCGGCGATCCGTCCATCTTCAGGAACACCGCGCGCGACGCCGGGAACTTCGCGAGATTTTCCGCCGCGCCCTTCAGCTTGCGTGCATACACCGCGTCAATCACGAAGCCCTTCTCCGCCACATCCGCAGCGGCCCGCAGATGCTCCGCAAGCGGACGCTTTCCAAAATTCCGGACCGCGTGTTCGTACGCTGCAAGCGCACCCGGCGTCGCCGCTGCGAGTGCGCCCGTTTGGCTGAGTGCCGAGTCGGCCTTTCCATCGCGGAGGAACATGTCGTACGTAGCCGCACGCGGCGCGGTCTCGCGCCCGTCAATCGCGATGATGCGCCCGTCCGCCAAGCGGATCAGCATGAAGCATCCGCCGCCGATTCCCGAATTGTGCCCGTCCACCACGCCGAGCGTGAGCGCCGCTGCGACCGCCGCATCAATCGCATTCCCGCCGCGCCGCATCGTCTCGACACCGGCGCGCGTCGCGAGCGGCTGCACCGTCGCGACCATCCCGTGCTCCGCGGTGGCTGCATGCAGCGGGCTCATCGCGGCAAGCATCACGGGAAGAATGGCGAAAGTGGAACGGCGTTTCGTTTGCACGGCGGAAGTGCGGCATCCGAACACCGCCCAACGTTCACTCCAATCCAAATCGCGACATCCTTCCCTCGGTTCAATGACCGCCGGCGGGAGTCTGCAACGCGCCTTCTGCGGCGGCCGCGCGTTCGGCGCGCGTGCGCTTGCGGTGCGTCTTCACGAGCACCAGGGCGAGATAGACGACCAGCGCCAAGTTCAACACGAGGAGCGTGATTTTTCCGAACGTCGCACCGAGCACGATCCAGTAGATCTCAAACGGCAGATACAGCGCAGCGCCGATGAGCGTGAGCCATTCCGCCCAGCGCCGCGCGAGCCACAGGCCGTAGGCCTCGACGAAACGCAGCGCCGTGTAGCCGATCGCCAGCAGGAGGCAGAAGAAGAGGGGAAATTCCTCCGGATGCGCGAGCACCTCGATGACACGCCGCGGCGCGACCGCGGCATCGGCAAAATGAAGGTGCTCCACCAACCATCGCACCCCAGGATACACATGATGTTGCATCAGCCCGTACAGCCCGAGCGCAAACGCGACGCCCACGAGCCCCTTCGCAGCTTCGAAGATCGCGATGGCGCGAAGTCCTTTGGTGGGTTTGCCGGGTTCTATGACCATGATGACACGCTTCTCACGTTCTGTGGGAATTCACAAGCTCCGCGCACCGCCAATCTTGGCAGAATTCGCACGAAAGATACCGGCTTCAGGCAGCGGCCACGCATCACTCCGCCTTTTTCGGACGCCGGAAAAACGGTTTCGCCACATGCGCGTAGTGGTCCGGCGCGATCTCGTGCGCCGTCTTGAAATGCACTTTCCCCACACGGCGCAGCACGTCCGGCCCGAGCTTCGCAACGAGTTCCCTGCCGACGATTTTCACGCGCGGGTCCGATGATCCGCGCGGCAGATCCACGCCCATCTCGCGGCTCGTGTCGCGCATCCAGTTGATGAACCGTTCGCGCGCGATGATGGATGCCGCGGCCACCGCCACGTCGCTCTCCGCCTTCGTCCGCGCGTCGAGCTGGATGTGCTTCGCCTTCTCGGAAAACGCCCGCTTGATCAGCGACGCGCTCGCGAACTTGTCGCTCAGCGCGCGCGGGCAGTCGGGCCGCAAGTCGAGCAGATTCTGGATCACCTTCGCGTGGCCCCAGCCGAGCAGCTTGTTGAGGTTGCCAAATTTTTTGTAGAGTTCGTTGTACTTCTCCGGCCCGAGCGTGATGCTCGTCACGAAGACACCGTCCGTCTCGCGGATTTTTTTTCCAAGCTCACGGATGCGCACATCGCTGCCGATGCGCTTGCTGTCCGTCACACCCGCCTCCATCAGCGTGCGCGTATTCGTCTCGTCGGTGTAGGCGCCCGCGATCACGAGCGGTCCGAAAAAATCGCCCTTCCCGCTCTCATCCACGCCGAAGTGCGGTGTGAACATCTCCGGATTGTGAACCTCCTCGTAGCCGAGCTTCGCCTCGCCGAGAATCTCCGGCTCCAGCGTGAACTGCACGAACTCCTGCGTGCCACGCCCCTGCACCACGCACTTCGGCCCCTTCTCGTACACCGCGACCGTCAGCCGATCCTTCTGCGCGAAATAGATCGTGTAAGGCCGCTCCTCAAATTTCCACCCGCGCTCCGCGAGCAGCGCACGCAACTTCACCGCCTGCGCACCCGTGAGCGCGCAGGTGTGCAGCGTAATCGGCTTCGGCCCCTCGGGTTCGTCGGTCGTTTTTTTCGGCATGAAAGTGCCCTCACACTGCGCGACCGCGGACCGGTGTGGAAACCGAAAAGCGCCGTCTGCCTATTCGCCGATCTCCAGCGCAGCGCCACCGCCGCCCTCTTTGTATACCGTGTCAATCGCGAGCCCGGCCGCGAGCAGCAGCGTCGCCGCCGCAGAGCCGGGATGATGCACCACAACAACATAGTTGTCCGCCGAGGTGAAAAGCTCCTTCGCGATGCCCGCCCATTTTTTCGAGACGACACCGAGTGCGTCGCCGCCCGACGTGACGAAACGAAAATTCCATCCCGTCCAATTGCCCTGCACCACCGCGACCTCGTTGTCCGACGCATCGTACACGCCGAACTTCCCACCGAGCGTCATCAGCCGTGACTTGAACGTGCCGATGAGCGCCCCGTCGCCTGTGATCACTTTCACCGTCGGGCGGAAAAATGAAAACCCGCGCGTGATCGAAAACACGATCGGCCCGGTGATGTCCCTGCCCTCGTGGACATCCACGCGAGTCGGGAGATTTCGCTTCGCGATGAAAAGCCCTGCGATCGCATTCAGCGTCCCCTCTTTTTCCTTTGCCACCGCGAGCTGCTCGCCCGTCGCACCATCGAAAATGTCATACGTCGCCGTCAGCTTGAACACACCCGCGTGTTCGCGGATGAGATACGCGGGAAGGGCTGGAAGCATGTTGGGGTTGCTGTGCGGCGCTGAAGTAGAAACCTTCTGCCAAGCCACAACCGTGCCAAAAATTCACCCGCAATCCCCGACCCGCGAACGCACGCCTCACGGGACAGCCGCAGCCTGCCCGTCACCGCGGTTCCCCGCCACGACACGTTTGCAGCGCACCCTCTCCGCGTGGTTTGGAAAAAATGCGCGCGATCTGCCGTGGCGTCGCACGCGCGACCCATACGCGATCCTCGTCTCGGAAATCATGCTTCAGCAGACGCAGGTCGCAACGGTGATCCCGTTTTACAAACGCTGGCTAGCGCGCTTCCCGGACTTCGCATCGCTCGCCGCCACGGAGGAAAGTGACGTGCTCTCGTTGTGGCAGGGCCTCGGCTACTACTCACGCGCACGCAACCTGCACCGCACCGCGATGACCGTCGTCACCGCCCACGGCGGAGAAATGCCGCGTGACCCCGCGCTGATCCGCGCACTGCCGGGCATTGGGCGCTACACCGCGGGCGCGGTCGCGAGCTTCGCATTCGATCTTCCCGAGCCGCTCGTGGATGCGAACGTCGCCCGAGTCCTCGCCCGCCTGCTCAATCTGCACGAGCCGATCGACTCCACAGCCGGACAGCGCGCGCTGTGGGCAGCCGCCATCGCGCTCGTACCGGAAAATGGCGCGCGCATTTTCAACGGCGCGATCATGGAACTCGGCGCGCTCATCTGCACCCCGCGCACGCCGCGCTGCAACGCCTGCCCGATCCGCAAAAGCTGCACCGCGTTTGCAAACGGCACCGCCGAATCGCTCCCTCACAAAAAGCCGCGCCGCAGCCGCACCGAACTCGCCGAGCACTGCGCATGGACCGTCCACCACGGCCGCATCCTCCTCGAACAGCAGACCGGGAAACGCTGGCGCGGCCTGTGGAAACTCCCCGCGCTCCCCTCAGCGCCGCCCGCAGTGCCGCTGCTTACGCTCGAATACCCCTTCACGCACCACCGCGTGATGCTCTCCGTCTTCGCGCAGCCCGCACCGTCACCGCTCCACGAAAATCTCGCATGGCACGCGATCTCCGCACTCACCGATCTCCCGCTCACCGCCCCGCACCGACGCGCGATCGAACAAATTCGTAGCCGCTGACGGAAGGAAGCGGGCTGCTTTCCACTCCGCGTTCCGCGATCCACATTCCGCATTTCAAAGAGCCCGCCTCCTGCCGACGGCGGCTACTTCGGCTCCGGCCACCGCAGCCACTTGTGCAAAAACTTGAAAGTCCCCACGCCGTGGATCGTATGCGGCCCATCGAACCACTCGATCTCCGTGCGCTCGCCAATGCCAAGCTTGTCGTAGCCGCGCCGCACTTTCGCGAATTCGTGGCCCACGTCCTCGTCGAGCCCCACGCCGTCGTCGTGCCCGCGCTCGACCATGAACGGGCGCGGTGCGATGAGCAGCGCCATCTCTGCATAGTTGAAGGTGTGCGCGAGATCCCACTCCCAGATTTCCCACTCGCCCGTGAAAATGTAGCCGCCCGGATGCGTGTTCGACGCGCACTTCATCACCCACTCGTTGAAATCGCCTGAGCAGATCGAAAGGCAGTATCGTTCCAGCACCGAGGGCACGCGCATCGCAGTTTTCCCGCCGTAGCTCAGGCCGTAAAATGCGATGCGCTCCGCGTCCACGAACGGCAGCGACGCGAGCCACTGCGTCGTCACATCGTGCTGCGCTATGATGAATGAAAATAGCGACAGCCCGAGCGGATTCGCCTCGCGCTGGATTCGCCGGAAGTTGTCGCCGCCGCGATACGGATTGTGCGGCGCATACACGATGAACCCGCGCTCGCACAGCCGCGCCGCGAAGCCCTTGTAGTATTTCCACGCCGGCGCGGATTCGTCCTGCGTGATCGTGTCCTCCGGCAATCCCTCCAGCCCGTGCTGGCACACGACCACCGGCCTGCGCTCGCCCGGCTTGAGATCCTTCGGCACGAGCAGCGTGCCCCACGCAAAAATGTCCGGCTGAACATCGAGCATCACCTCGTAGCCGCGCCACTTTTCCTTGTCGTGAATCAGCCGCGTGCGCGGATTCGGCGGCAGATAATCCGTCGGCAGCTTGCCGATCACCTTCTCCCAAAAATCCGCCCGCGCCTGCTTCTGCACCGCATCCCACTCCGCACCCGGCTTGAGCTTCGCCCAAATCGGCAGCGCCTTCCGCACGCGCTCGCTCTCGCGCAAGATGCGCTGAGTATGCGCTTCGAGTTCGCGGACGAAGCGTGGTTCACTCGGACACATCCCATGAGGATTCCAAAGCAGGATACTTTCGGGGATATTCGCGTCCAGCTTCACACCAAGGCCAAGCAAGAAGGCCTCAACCGCCTTGTTCGTCCAAAATCCGGGCGGCTCCGGCACGATCACCACGGGCGGCTTTTTGCGCAACGTTCCTGCGCGCGCTGCTTCAGCGCGGACTGCCTCCACCGTCGGCGTGCTCTCTGAATGTGGCGCGGCCGCGCGCCCGGAAGGTGCCAACTTCGGGGCATCACACGCCTCGATGACATATGCTTTTGCAGCGGACATCGCGGCCAGTTCGGCGTCGCCGAAATCCCGCAGCAGCCCGAAGACATTCCGGTAGATCGGCTCCCGCCACAACGATTCACGCGGCCCGAAATGCCCGCTCAGCAGCACCGACTGAAACCGCGGCTCAAGCGCGGCGACATATTTCGCCACCAATGCACCCTCGCCATAGCCGATGATGCCCACCTGCTTTTGATCCCTGGCAAAATGATCCAGTGATGCGAGCACACTCTGCGCTTCGTAGCCGATGAGTGTCCGCCCGACTTCAAACGCCTGCCGGTAAATCCACTCCCGATGCGTCTGCTCCGTCTTGCGGCCCAAAAACACGCTGCCGGACATCTCCTTCCCAAGTCCGACCATTTTCGGAACAAGCACCAGGCAGCCATGCTCAGCAAGCAAGCTGGGAAAATCTCTATCCCTGCGTGGTGGTCGCGCGTTCTCGTCTGATTCGTCGTCTAGCAACACCACGAAAGCCACAGCGCCCTTCGGTTCGTAGAGCAAATTCGGTTCGTAGAGCAATCCCTGCCCCATCACGTCATCGAACACTGGCCACCGCACAGTTCGCACGTCAAAGCGTTCCGATGGGCCGACCGTTTCCATCCTCTCCAACTGCCCCGTGTGCAGCGCATCCACCATCCCCAACCGCTGCCGCAGCAGTGCGCGCGCTGTTGTCAGCGCTTCCGGCGTGCTGACATCGAGGTGCCGCGCCTTTGACACACGTTCCGTCTCGCGCATGAGCCACCGATCAATCCCCTCGACCATTTGCACCGAGAGATCGCCCTCCGCGGTGAACGGCTGTGTGCCGGGGAGCGGTTCGCCTGCGAGGGAAAATGATGCGGCGAAAATCGGCAGGACGAACAGTGCGCAGAGGGAAGACATGACTGAGGATCAACCCGCCGCACCGTCACTTCTCAAGCGCGCTGTTTGGAGCGCCGCTCCGTTCAGCGCAGCCAGCCTTCGATTTTCCCCGCGTCCTTCAGCGGGCCGACGACGGCGATGCCGAGCCGTCCGAGCTTCAGGCATTCGCCGGCTACGGCCTGCACTTCCGCGCGCGTCACGGCGAGGATGCGCTGCTCGATTTCCACGGGGCACAGCACGCGGCCGTAGCCGAGCAGGCTCTCGCCCATCCACATGATCTGGTTGGTCGTGCTTTCGAGGCCCATGAGCGTCTGGCCGATCGTGTAGTCCTGTGCCATTTTCAGCTCCGCGCGCGTGGGGCCGCCCTTCGCGATGGCGGCGATCTCGCGCAGAATCATCCGCAGCGCCGGTTCGAGCTTCGCAGGATCGAGCCCGGCGCTGATGTGCAGCGCGCCGGTGTCCGCGAGCGTGACCATACCACTCGACACTGAGTAGCAGAACGCGTGGCGTTCGCGCAGTTTTTGGAAAAGGCGCGAGCTCATGTTTTCGCCGAGGATCACGCTGAGGATTTTCAGTGCGAAACGCCGCTCGTCGCGACGCCCCCACGTGTGGAAGCCCATCGCGAGATGCGTCTGCTCCGTCTCATGCGTGTGCAAATTTACCGAAGGACGGCCGGGATGAATCGGCGAATGCTGGAACCGCGCACGCTTCCCCGCGGGCAGCCGCCCGAGCGCGGGGCCGAGCACTTTCACGACCTCCGCGTGCGGCACGCGCCCCGCGACGGTCACGACCGTGCTCGCGCCGTTGTAGTTGTTCCGGTGAAAATCCGTGATTTCCTTCCGCCCGAGCCTCGACACCGTCTCGACCGTGCCGGTGAGCGGGCGCCCGAGCGGATGCTTCGGCCAGAGCGTCGAGGTGAGCAGTTCCTGCGCGTGCTGTGCAGGCTGGTCGCGATACATCAGGATTTCCTCGCGGATGACCTCGCGCTCGCGATCGATCTCCGCCTTCGCAAAGACGGAATCCATGTACATGTCCGTGAGAACATCGCACACGCGCTCGAAATGCGGCGCACCCGCCTTCGCGTAGTAGCATGTGTGGTCCTCGGTCGTGAACGCGTTCAGGTACCCGCCCACGCCCTCGACGGCTGCGGTGATCTGGCGTGGGTTGCGCCGCTTCGTGCCCTTGAAAAGCAGGTGCTCGATGAAATGCGAGATGCCTCCCTCGCGCACGCGCTCGTGCCGCCCGCCCACGCCGGCCCACACGCCCACGGTCGCGCTGCGCATGTGTGGCATCTCGACCGAGGCGATGCGCGCGCCATTCGGCAGCCGCGTGACATTGTAGGTGTGACTCATCAGGTTCGTGTTGCGCGGGCGATTCCGAGGGCGGTCAACATGCGCACTTTCAACAACAGCGCAAGCGACCGCATCTTAACCCAAAAAAATCCCGCCGTCCTTCCCTATCCGTCAGGGCTTCCGTGCCTCTCCCTTGCGGATGTCAATGACCTGCTCCGCAAGCGGCAGGTCGCGGGGGAAGGTGATTTTGAAATTGTAGTCGTCGTTCTCCAGAAGTGCCACGCGCTTGCCGATTTTTTGAATCGCCGAGACCTCGTCGGTCACAAGTTCGTTGCGCGCCATCACGGACGCATACGCCTGCATGATCAGCGCGCTGCTGAAAATCTGCGGCGTCTGCATCGCCCACAGGTTCTGCCGCTCCACGTCCTCGGTCACGAGCTTCTCATGCGAGGCTCGCTTCACCGTGTCGGGAATAGGCGAGGCGACGCACGCCGCGCCGTTCTTCTTCGCCAGCGCGATGCACGCGCTGATGAGCTTCGGCGTGATGAGCGGCCGCGCCGCATCGTGGATCGCCACAAACAGGCTGCCCTCCGCCTGGATCGCCCGCAGCCCGTTCCACACCGAGAGATGCCGCTCCGCCCCGCCCTCGACGACTGAGGACACCTTCGTGAACTTCTCCACGGCGACGAGCTTCTTCACCTCATCCAATTTTTCCGCACGCGTGACGACGACGATCTCGTCAATGTCGGCACATTCCTGAAACCCCAGGATGGACCAGTGGAGGACCGGCTTTCCGTGCAGCATGGCGAAAATTTTGTCGAATCCCATGCGCCTGCTCGCACCCGCTGCGACGATGATTGCTGAGTTCATCCTTCGTGTGAAAAATGTGGCGTCGCTACGGCAGCAGCCTGCCCACGGTGGCGCTGAGCGCACGCCCGTCCGCACGGCCCGCGGCGCGCTCCGTCGCGAGCTTCATCACGGCGCCCATCTGCGCCTTCGAAGTCGCGCCCGCCTCGGCGATCACCGCCTTCACGAGCGCCTCGGTCTCCTCGGCGGTGAGCGGCTGCGGCAGGTAGCCCGCGAGGATCGCCGCCTCGGATTTTTCCTTCTCCGCGAGATCCGTCCGCCCGCCCTTTTCAAAGCTCTCGATGGAGTCCTGCCGCTTTTTCATTTCCTTGCGGATGACGGCGAGCGCCATCGCATCATCGAGCGCCTCGTCGGCGATCCCCTTCTCCATCGCGGTCGCCTTCAGCGTGCTCTTGAGCATCCGCAGCACGCCGAGGCGTTCAGTCGCGCGCGCGCGCATGGCGTCCTTGATTTCGGAATCAATCTGGCTGAACAAACTCATGCGCGCGAGGCTAGCGGCACTCGTGAAGGCGGCAAACGAATTCACGACGGCGTGCGATCCCATTATTGGACGTTGGACTTTGAACCCTGCGCAGCAGCCCCGACGTGGCGCGGCTCGCCCCATCCGAAATTGCACCCGAGGCCGTAGGCGACTTCCGCCTCGTGGACAGCGCAAGCGTTGCGCCGCCGGGCTTGCCGACAACCTTGCCGTCGCAAACGGGCGTTCCCCGTACCGTGTGAGGCCGCACACTCATCATGCTTTGCGATCAGACCCACACTTGCATGACTTTTGGTCGTCAAATCGCAACCGAAGCTCCTCTCAATCCGCCCGGAGTTTCCCTCCATTTGGCGGCACACCGCCATGGAAGCGCCGGAGGAGCAACTCGTACAGCCGCGGGCTCACCGAGGTCTCGCGCAGTTTCCTGTCGCCGTGAATGTGTGTGCGCCAGCTCGGGCGCGACTTCGGATTGAAATGAGAGACGAGGATCGGCTTCGTGCTCCGACCATGCCGGACTGCGTAGGACGAGCAGCCGACGTTGAACGTGCTGTCGAGCACGGTCACGCGGTATCGGAACGCATCAGAACGCAGGACTGCATCAATCGCAGGCTCCTCGCGGTGTGCCTTCGATGCCATGATGCCGCCGATAATCGCAGCCACCATGTCCCGCGCCCCAGGCCGCAGAAGCACGCTGCCGCCGTTGAACTTCGGCCTGCTGTATTCCGCCAGCCCGATGTCGAGCAATTCCGGCGGATCGAACCAATGGTTCTGCCACGCATCCAGATCGTGCGCCCACCACACCTCGTCCCCACGGATAAGACCGAGGCCGAACAGGTGATGCAGCGCGAACATCTTCGATCCCGTCAGGCAGGTTTCATTCAGCGGCGCCGGAACGACGGTCGCGGAAACATCGATCGCCATGTTCGTGACGATCACAATGTCCCGCGCGGCCCAGCCAAGCGACACGCTGTTTTCGATCTGCGCATCAATCAGTTCGCGCAACTCGGATTCCGACAGCTTGCCCTTTGGACGGAAATTGACCGCCAGCATGTTCTTCATAGCTCCATTTCCTCCGTGAAATTCTTAGTCACCCTGGCGCTCCCACATTTCCGGCCCGCATTGCTCTTGAATCTTCCGCTCTCAATGTTCCGCGCACTAATCAACTTGTTTCCCCGTTCCGTGACACGCCAGTTCTTTACCCGCATATTTTCCACTTTCATGGCCTTCTCCGTACGAATCCGCGTCACAAACTGCCCGCCGAAACGCATCAGGCGGAACCCCTGCAAGACTGCGCGGTCGGCGATGTCCACGTCTTCATGGCCGTAACCTTCCATGTCCTCATCATAACCGCCCAACAGATGCTCCCATTCCGACTTGTAAAACCCTATCCGTCCGCGGAGGAGCTGGCGCCCCTTGGCAAAGAGGGCCCTCTCCGGACACTCATTGGCAAGGCGGTTCAGATAGGTTGCAAAGCCGGGGCTGGTCCAGTTGTCCGCATCCACGTTGCAGACTATTTCCCCGGAATCCAGCTTGAATGCGACGTTGCGCGAATGCGCCATGTGAAACCATGCCGGCTCCGTCGTCCGCGCATAGACCAGCTTCCCGCTCTCGATATGTTCCATCATGTTCGCGGCCACCCACTCCCCCAGCCCGTCCCGGCTGTTATAGTCCAACAGGACAAACTCGACAGAGGGATAGTCGGCATTGTCAGCGATGTTCTTAGCCAGCGTCTGGATAAGGTCGTGCGCCCGGCCCATGCAGGCCGTACAAAGTGAGACTGTGTGCTGCCGGCTCACTGGACGGGTGAACTTCCCATCCCAAATGTCAATGCTGCGTCCGTGTCCGATCATTGGATGAAGTCCAGAAATCGCTGTGCCACTACATTCGCCCTGAAATGCTGCGCGCTGCGCATGGCGTTCTGCCGCATCAGACCCACTAGTGCAACGTAACATTGACTTCGGCCACACATGAGATAAGATTGGCGAATGGCCATTCAACCATTGATTCTTACTGATACCGAACGCATGGAACTTCAACGACGGGTGAGATCGC
>CAIRYQ010000105.1 GCA_903882875.1 uncultured Spartobacteria bacterium
CATCCTCGGCAACGCGTTCACGATCCCGACGGTGGAAAATTCGCCGAAGGTGAATGCGGCGACCTTCGGCTCCCTCTCGGACGTGGCTCCGTCAAGCTTCTGGTCGCCGTATCAGTAAGGCTTCCTGGCAGAATCCGGTCCCGGCCCGCCCCTTGTGGGAAGAGCCGGGACCGTTTTTTGTTTCTCGCAATCCATCGTGCATCAGGGCAACCGTCCCCCCATGAGAATTCTCGTCGTCGAAGACGATCCGAAAATATCATCCATCGTCGCCAAGGGGCTCCGGGAAAACGGCCATGAAGTGGAGACCGCGGCGGATGGCAGGGAGGGGCTCCGGCAGGCGCGGGAAATCCCGTTCGATGCGATCATCGCCGATCTCATGATGCCCGAACTGGACGGGCTCGGCATGATTGTGGAAATGCGAAAGCTCGGGATCCCCTCGCCGGTGATCGTGCTCAGCGCCAAACGTTCCGTGGATGAGAAAGTGCGCTGCCTGCGCGCAGGGGCGGACGATTATCTGGCAAAGCCATTCGCAGTTTCCGAACTGCTCGCGAGGATCGAGAGCGTCGTGCGCCGCTCGCAGCAGACGCCGCAGGTGCGGCAGATCGAGGCCGACGGCGTGAGCCTGGATCTGCTGGCGCGGATCGCGCACCGCGAGGGACAGCGGATTGATTTGCAGCCGCGCGAATTTTCCCTGCTCGAGCTGCTCATGCGAAACCGAGGGCAGCCGCTCTCAAAGACGCAGCTCCTGGAAAAGCTGTGGGACTACAGCTTCGATCCGCAGACGAACATCGTGGACGTGCTCGTCTGCCGGCTGCGCAACAAGCTGGATCGCGACTTTGAACGGAAGCTGATTCACACGCTCCGGGGGGTCGGCTACGTCTTTCGCGCCGATGATTAGAAAAATCCTCCGGAAAATTTCCTTCCGGCTCTCGCTGTGGCAGGCGCTCACGTTTGCCATCCTCGCGATCTCGCTTTCCTACGCCATCCACAGGCTCATCGCGGAGGACATCCGCGAGCGCGAGCAGGATGCGGTGTCCTTTCGCCTGAGCGAATACACCCTGGAATATGAGCGGGGCGGGGTGGAGGCGGTGAAATCGCTCGCCGCTGCGCGAAGGAAGCGCGCACAGAAGATATTCTTCGTGCGGCTCGCATCCGCCGACAACAAGACGATTTTCCTCCGCGATCCGGAGGACTGGCTCGAATTCAACTCGGATCTGCTGCGAAAAGTCCCTCCGCCCGCGGATGCGAAAGTCCGCTGGATGGAATTGCACGCGCAGGACGGGACTATTCTCTACCTCGGCATGCACCGCCTCGGGGACGGGACCGTCCTTTATGTCGGCCAGTCGCGTGAAGACACCGACGAGCTTCTCGGGAACATCCGCAAGCGGGCGTTTTTCCTGGCCGCGGTGCTGCTGCCCCTGGGATTTGCCGCCGGCATTTTTCTCACCTCCCGCGCGCTGCGTCCGGTGCGCGGACTCGGCAAGGCCGTTCGCAGAATGATCGAGACGGGGCGCTACGACGTGAAGGTGACCCGCGGCGAGACAGACGACGAAATCAACGAACTCGTCGGCCTCTTCAATCGCCTCACGATGCAGATAGACACGCTCATCCGCAGCATGCGCGAGGCTCTCGACAACGTCGCGCACGACATCAGGAGCCCGATGACGGTCATCCGCGGACGCGCCCAATTCGCGCTGCTGCGCGGGGCCGATCCGGCGGTTGCACAGGAGGCGCTCGCAGAGTGTGTGGAGGAATCCGAAAAGGTGCTCGGCATTCTCAATATGCTCATGGACATCGCAGAGACCGAGGCGGGCCTCCGCATGCAGGATGTCCGGCAGATCCCCGTCACGGAAATCACCCGCGCCGTGGCGGACCTCTACGACTCGGTGGCTGAGGAAAAAGGAATCCGCCTGAAATTCGAGGGCGCAGACGGACTCACCGTGAAAGGCGATCCCCTCATGCTGCGCCGCGTTCTGGCCAACCTCGTGGACAATGCCCTGAAATATACGCCGCGCGAAGGCAGGGTGTCCGTCACCACCGCGAGGATCGGTGCGGAAATTGTCTTCACCGTGCGTGACGATGGGCCCGGCATCGCGCAGGAGGATCTGCCGAGGATTTGGGACCGGCTCTATCGCTCCGACCGGAGCCGCTCGACGCACGGCATGGGACTCGGCCTCAGTTTCGTCCAGGCAACCGTCAAGGCGCACGGCGGCCGGGTGGAATGCGAAAGCAAGCACGGGGGCGGGGCGATCTTCCGGGTGTTCCTGCCCGCCTGATTCCATGGCGGAACTTGCATGGATCGGTGAAATTTGCGCGGGGCTCAGTTGCGGTTGATCGTCTCGTCGAGGTTCAGGATGAGGTTTGCCACAAGTGTCCACGCGGCGAGTTCCTTTTCCGCGAGGGCCGGCTTTGGCTTGGATTCGCCGTTGCTGATCACCTTTTTCGCGGCGTCTGCGGACTGGTCGAATTCGGCGGTGAATTTCTTGAGCGCGTCGCCGACGAGCGCGACATCCTCGGGCGCGGGTCTCCGCGAGAGTGCGGCGCGGTAGGCGAAGGCGATGCGCTCCGCGGGCGTCGCGCCGCCTTCGGTGAGGATGCGCTCGGCGAAGGCGCGCGCGGCCTCGAAGTGCTGCACGTCATTCATGAGCTGCAGCGCCTGGAGCGGTGTATTGCTGCGCTCGCGCACGGTGCAGAACTGCTCACGGTTCGGTGCGTCGAAATTGGTCATGAATGGTGGCGGCGCGGTTCTTTTCAAAAAGCAGTAGATGCTGCGGCGGTAGAGCGCGGGGCCCTTGTCTTGCGTATAGTTGCGCGTGTTCGATCCGCCGAAGCCGACGGGCTCCCAGATGTTCGGCGGCTGGTACGGGCGCGCACCCTTGCCGCCCATTTCGAGATTGATGAGGCCGCTCACGAAAAGCGCGTTGTCGCGGAGCTGCTCGGCATCGAGGCGGAAGCGCGGGCCGCGGGCGTGCAAGAGGTTCTCGGGATCGCGCTGCACGAGCGAAGACGTGGTGACGGACGACTGGCGGAACGTCGCGCTCGTGAGCATGAGGCGGATCATCTTGCGCACATCCCATCCGTCCTCGCGGAACGTGACGGCGAGCCAGTCGAGCAGTTCGGGATGCGTGGGCACCGCGCCCTGCGAGCCGAAGTCGAAGCTCGTCTTCACGATGCCCGTTCCGAAAAATTGCTGCCACAGCCGGTTCACCGTGACGCGCGCGGTGAGCGGGTGCTCGGGCGAGAGCAGCCATGCGGCAAGATCGAGGCGAGTGGCGCGCGCCCCCGAAGAATTTTGTGCGGATTTTTTCAGCGGAGGAAAAATCGCGGGCGTCGAGGGTTCCACTTTTTCGCCGGGCTTGTCGTACTGGCCGCGCATCATCACGAAGCTGTCGCGCGGCTTTTCGAGATCGTTCCAGATGAACGTGCTGGGGACGTTTTTCGCGATCTCGTCGCGCTCCTTCTGCAGTTTGTCGCGCTCCTTCGCGAGCGCGGTGAAGGGCTCCTTCGTCGCGGCGCAGACGTTCGTGAGATAGTAATCGCGGAGCTGCCTTTCGCCCTCGGGCTTGCGCTTCCGTGCGCCGTCCTTGAGCAGCTTGTTGATGTCCGCAGGCACGCCCGGCGTGTCCTTGCCCTCGCCGAGCTTCGCCCATGCGGTGAAGGACTGCGCGGGATCCGTCGCGGGCGCGATGCGCGCGGTGACGCCCATGTGATCGAACCACGCCGTGCCGCCGTGCAGCGTGAACGCGACACCGGTGATCTTGTCGCCGGGCTTCACATCAATCGCCGAAGCCTCCACCTCGAGCCGCGCCCATTTTCCCGCCTCCGGCAGCGCGCCCGCACCGAAGCGCGACGGCATGTTCGGCTGGCCGTACGAAATTGCATCGGGATTTCCCCACACCGCACGGTGCTCCCAGCCTCCAGTGTGGATTTGGAGCATCACGGCCTCGGGCAGATCCACGGGATCGAGGAAGACGTAAAAGAAAAACTTCGCACCCTGCGGTGCGTCGAACGGCGCCGCGCCGCCGCTGTAATAGTCCTGCGCGAGTCCGGTCGCCGAGCGTTTCAACGCGCGCTTGCCGCTGAAGACGTGGTTGCCATTCGCAGCCGTCACCCACTGCGTCGCGGGTGTGTTCGCGGCGTGCTGCGCTTTCGCGCCCGTGGGAAAATCGTCCTCGATCCACACGACGTCGGTCTCCGTCGCAGGCGGCTGCGGCTTCTGCGTCGCGGGATCGGTGTAAGCGATCGTCTTCAGCTTCGCGTCCATCTGCGCACGCAGCGGGGCAATTTTCGCATCGAGCGATTTGAGCTGCACCTCCTGTGCGGGCGTGGCGAGCAGGATGACGGGTTTGGTCAGCAGCGCGTTGCCGTCCATCGCCGGGTCGGCGTTCGACTGGAAAAAGGAATAGAGCGAGTAGAATTCCTTGGTCGTGATCGGGTCGAACTTGTGATCGTGACACACAGCGCAGCCGCCGGTGAGCCCCATCCACGTCTCGATCATCGTGCTCGTGCGATCCACGGCGTAGCGGTACGTGAACTCCTCCGCGATTGCGCCGCCCTCGCTCGTGGTGACGTTGCAGCGGTTGAAGCCCGTGGCGGTGAGCTGCTCCTTCGTCGCGTTCGGAATGAGGTCGCCCGCGAGCTGCCACGTCGTGAATTTGTCGAAGGGCAGATTCTCGTTGAACGCCTTCACCACCCAATCGCGGTAGGCCCACGTCTGCCGCTCGTTGTCGAGGTGCAGCCCGTGCGTGTCGCCGTAGCGCGCGACGTCGAGCCAGTGCTTCGCCATCTCCTCGCCATGCCGCGGCGAAGCGAGGTAGCGGTCCACCATTTTCTCGTAAGCATCCGGCGACTGATCGGCGAGGAACACATCCACTTCCTTCACCGTCGGCGGCAGCCCGGTGACGGCAAATGCGACGCGGCGGATCAGAGTCTCGCGATCTGCCTCGGCGGAAAATGCGAGTCCTTCGCGCTGGAGGCGATCGGCGATGAAGGCGTCAATGGGATTGCGGATTGCAGATTGTGGATTGCCGATTGCCGGTGGTGCAGCCTTCACCGGCGGCTCGAAGGCCCAGTGCTTCTGGTATTCCGCGCCCTCCTCGATCCATCGCTTGATCAGCGCCTTTTCCGCGTCGCTCAATTTTTTGTGCGACTCCGGTGGCGGCATCACGTCGTCCTCGTTCGTCGTGGTGATGCGCTTCCACACCTCGCTCTTCGCGAGGTCGCCCGGCTTGATCGCCTGCACGCCGTCGCTCACCGCATACGCGCCCTCGGCCGTGTCAATGCGGCGGTCGGCCTTGCGCTTTTTCACGTCGGTGCCGTGGCACGCGAAACATTTGTCCGAGAGGATCGGGCGGATGTCGCGGTTGAATCGGAGCTTCCCGTCGTCAGCCGCCGGTGCGGTGGCAGAAATTCCCGAGAGGGCGAGGATCGTGGCGAGGAGGATGCGGGGTTTCATCGGAGTCTTGAAATCTACCCCGATCTAATCCGCCTCACGCCGCAATGAAAGTCATTCGCGTTCATTCGCGCTCCGCCCGCGCCGCGCCTACCAGTTCTTCGGCTTGCCCTTGAAGAGATCGAGCGAGTTGTTCGCACCCCAGACGAAATTGTTCGGCAGCGCATCGTCGAAGCCTGCCTTGATGTCGCTAGGTACCTGCCCCGATTCCAGCGCATAGTTTTTCTGCCCGCCGCCCGTGCTGGAAAATTTCACCTGGAGTTTGATGCCGCCCGCCTTCGAGTAAAACACGGATTTCCTTCCCTCGATCTTGGCCGCCGTCCAAGTGGTGTAACTGCCGTCCCAAAGCAGCCAGCGTGCGGAGTAATTGATCGGGCCGGTGTTTGCATTGTAGAGCGCGACGACGCCCTGCCTCGTGAGCGCGATGGCCTGCCTTTTTTCGGCGGCCTTCTTTGCTTCGTACTGCCGGTGCGTCTCCTCCCGTGCGCGGACGACATCGGGATCTTCCGCAGCCGTGGCGACCGTGAAGCATGCGATGCCCGCACCGAGAAAAAGCATCAGAATGGCGATCCGAGTCGCGCTTTTGCGCGCGGGGTTGGAACGAGTGTTAGAATGCCCGACAAGCGGCAGAGATGGCGTGTTCATTCGCATGACGATTTGTTAAACTAAAATCTGCGGCAAGCGAAATGAGAGACGTGGACAGCCATACTTGGAAATGCACGCAGGGGAAAATCGGATCGAAATTTTTCAGCCCCCATCGTGTCCGACAGCCGGACAAGAAGCGTGTTGAACGCTCGCCGGGTGTCCGCCAGATTCCGCGCCATGTTTCTCCGCCTCCCCATCGTCGCGCTTTCCCTTTTCGTGTTGCACTCGCAGAGCTTTGCCGAAGCGGTGAAGGATCGCGAGGGCGCGGTCCGCAAGGATCGCACCGCGATGGAGTACGATGCGCGGTGGATCTACAACGACTTCAACGCCGGATTCGCAAAGGCGAAGCAGACCGGCAAGCCGCTGCTCGTCGTGCTGCGCTGCGTGCCGTGCCTCGCGTGCGCCGGGATTGATGCGCAGGTGCTGGAGGAAAAAGAACTCATCCCGCTGCTGGATCAGTTCGTGTGCGTGCGCGTGATCAATGCGAACGCGCTGGATCTTTCGATGTTCCAGTTCGACTACGACCTCTCGTTTTCGACGCTCTTTTTCAATGCCGATGGTACGATCTACGGGCGCTACGGCTCGTGGACGCACCAGCACGATCCGCTGAACAAGACGACCGCGGGCTTCCGCGCGACGCTCGACGGCGCGCTCGCGATCCATCGCGGATACCCGGCGAACAAGGCGAGCCTCGCGGGAAAGCAGGGCGGCCCGATCCCATTCAAGACGCCGGTGGAAATTCCGGGCCTCGCAGGGAAATACAAGACGACGCTCGATTGGGAAGGGAAGGTGGTGCAGAGCTGCGTCCACTGCCACATGGTCGGCGACGCGATCCGCACTTCGTACCGCGAGCAGGGAAAAACGATCCCGGAGGAATGGGTGTATCCTTTTCCAAAGCCGGACACGATCGGCGTCACGCTCGCGTCGGATGCAGCCGCGCGAGTCGAGTCTGTCGCCGAAGGATCGATCGCGGCGAAAGCGGGCCTGCGTGCCGGCGATGTGCTCGCGGGATTCGACGGCGTCCCGCTGATTTCACCGGCGGATGTGAGCTGGGCGCTTCATCGCGCACCGGCATCGGGGAAAATCACGGCATCCGCGCGGCGCGGTAATTCGACGGAACTCGTATCGCTCACACTGCCCGCAGGCTGGCGCGAGCAAGCGGACATTTCAAAGCGCGTGGGCACATGGTCCATGCGCGGCATGGCGCTCGGCGGGCTCATCCTCGATGAGCCGACGGACGAGGAGCGCGCACAGCTCGGCATCGCGAAGGATCGCATGGCGCTGCGTGCGAAGGGCGTGGGCCAGTACGGCAAGCACGCGGCGGCGAAAAATGCGGGCTGGCAAAAAGATGACGTGATCACGGAACTCGACGGCTCCTCGGCGCGCATCACCGAGGGCATGGCGATCGGGCGCCTTCTGCGTGCGTACAAGCCGGGCGAGAAGGTGAAGGCTACCGTGCTGCGGGCCGGCAAGAGCGTTGAACTTTCACTGCCGATCCAATGAACCATCCGAATTTTTCCAGCGCCGCTGCGCGCTTCGCAACTCTTGCAACGCTCGGCGCACTGCTCGGCGTCGCACATGCCGCACCGGCGTTTGTCGTCGGCGATCCCGTGCGCGTGACACACAGCGAGATGCTTCTTTTCCAGGGGAAAAATCTCGCGGGCGCGGCGAAGGGCCAGGAGTTCACGCTGCTGAAGCATGACGCGCCGAAGAAGCAGGTGTTCGTGTCGTTCATGAAGGACGACGGCACGCTCGTCGCCGCGACGCTGCCGGAGGAGGCGGTCGAGCCTGGCGCGCCGCACGCGTCGTCCGATCTCGTGCGCGGCGCGGAGGCGTTCCGCGACCAGCGCTACGACGAGGCGAAGCGGCTGCTCACGCGTGCCGCGCAGGACAAGCAGCTCGCCGCGCTTGCAGGCGCGATTTTCACGCGGGTGAATGGCGCGATCGGATCGGCCACGCTCGCGCGCACGAATCCAGCGACGAAGCAGGCCGCGGCAACGACGCTCCAGACGCTGCGCGACACGGCGGAAGGACTCGCGAAGGCGGGAATGCCGAGCCTCGCGCTACCGCTCGACGAGGGTACGGACCGGCTCGGCGCTCAGGTGCCGGGACTCGCGGTTCCCGCGACGAAAGTGGATCGCGCGGACCTGACGAAACGCGCCGCCATTTCGCAGCGCGAGACGATGCTCGCGCGGCAGACGTTTGCTCTGAAGCAGCTCGTCGCGACGTCGAAGCACGTCGCAGCGGGGCTCGATGCGGAGCCCGCGCACGCGGAGCTGAAGGCGATGCAGCCGCTCGTGCAGAAGGATATCGAGGAGGCGGACACGCTGTGCAGGACGGCGAAAAAATTGCAGCGTCAGCCGAACGGCGCGGTTCATGCCCTGAGCGCGATTGACGACGGGCTGAAGCTCTGCACCGACCACGCGGATCTGCGCGAACTGCGGAAGTCGCTGGCCGCGGCGTTCGAGGAGAAGACCTCGCCGCAGGTCACGCCCGCGTTCCTCGCGATTGCGAAAGTCGGGACCTCGGCTCCGATTCTCGAGGAGGGCCGCAAACTTTACACGAACCGCTGCACAGAATGCCACGACCTCGAGATGCTGGACGGACGCACGCTCACCGGCTGGTCGGGAATGGTCTCCGGCATGTCGCGGCGCGCAGGCCTGAGCGACGCGGAAAAGACGCGCATCCTCGATTACATCGCCGCGGCGAAAGTGGTCGTGGATGCGGGCGGCGCAAAATAAGAGGGCGCGGCCGCGAGAGAAGTTTCGCAATTTTCCCGCTCACGCGCTGAACATCCGGTGATGGATCACCCGCACGACACGCACTCATCCGCACGCACCGCCGCACTGGTGGTGGTTGTGCTGCTGGGGCTGGCGTTTGGGGTCGCGACCGATGTGTGGCGGCAGGCGCTGCTGCTGCTCGGGCTCGGCGTGCTGCTCATCATCGCTCCGCCGCGCCGGATGCCAGGCCGGGTGTGGAGCGTGATTTCGATCCTGCTGCTCGGGATTGCGCTCACGGCGTTCCTGCCGGCGCGATGGCTTCCCATTCCCGCATGGCGGAAGACGCTCACGCGCGATTTCCGCGTGCCGCTGCCGGAGACATTTTCCCCACAGCCGTGGGTGAGCGCGCACGCGGTGTGCCTGCTCTTTGCCGCGCTCGTGCTGACGCTGTACCTCTCGACGCGCTCGTGGAGTTCGCACACGCGCAGGCAGGCGGCACGCTGGTACGTCGGCGGTGTGGTTCTGATCGGGGTGGTCGCGCTGGTGTCGTTCGTGACAGGCTGGCGCCCGCCTATCTGGCCGGATGTGCGGAATTCCATGAACGGCTTCGGCATTTTCCCGAACCGGAACCAGACGGCGGATGTGTTTGCGCTTGCGGGAATCATGGCGATGGCGATGGCGTTCGACGGCTTCAAGCGGAAGCAGAAGGGCGCGTGGTTCTGGAGCGTGGCGGTGTTCATCCTCGGCGCGGCGGTCACGCTGACGACATCGCGTGCGGGCGTGCTGATCTTCTTCGGTGGCACCGCGGTGTGGGTGGTGCTGTCGTACGTGCTTTCGAGATCGCGCAAGGCCGGCTCGCTCGTGATCGCGGGGTTTGCCCTGCTGCTCACGGGGTTTCTGGTGTTCGGCGGCGGGACTTTCCAGCGCGTGCAGGCACTGTCGCGGGACACCACACCGGAATACCGCGTGGCGATCCAGAAGGACGCCGTGCATTTCGCAACGACGGCGCCATGGCTCGGCCAGGGGATCGGGAATTTCGCGGGCGTCTTCGCGATGGCGCGTGTGGCGTCGGCGGATCAGAACCGTGCGATCCATCCCGAGAGCGACTGGCTGTGGGTCGCGGTGGAAATGGGCTGGCCGGCGGCGGGGCTGATCGGGGTCGGGTTCGTGCTGTGGCTGCGGAAATGTCTGCCGCTCTCGAAAGGCTCGGACCGCTCGCTGCGCTCTGCGGCGATGGTCTGCGGGATTTTTTTCGCGTTGCATTCGTTTGGTGACGTCTCGGCGCACCGCCCCGGCTCGGCGTGGCCGGGGCTGTTCCTCGCGGCACTCGCAGTGCCTCCTCAGGCTGTCTTCACACCCAGCCGCTGGGCCGCGCCGGTTTTTCGCGTGCTTGGCGTCATGCTCGTGCTGATTTCCGGCTGGTGGCTTGCATCCGTTTTTTCCGAACGCGTGGGAAGAGCCGCGCCGACGCCTGCGACGGCCGCAGTGCTCGCAGCGCGTGCGGAGCAGCAGAATGTCGCAAAGGATTACACTGCCGCGCTGACTACGGCAAACGAGGCGCTGCGCATCACGCCTCTCGATGCGGATCTCTACTACCAGCGCGCGCGAGCCCACGCGGGCAGGCCGATCGGCACGTGGTCGGCAGCATGGGACTTCGGGACGGCGCGCTTTCTTGAGCCGCACTGGACGCAGATGTGCATCGAGGAAGGCAAGACGTGGGCGGATGCGGGCCAGCAGAAGCTCGCACTCGACGCGTGGACCGAGGCGTTCCGTCGCGCGGAGAAGGACGGTGCCGAGCGATACCGGCAGATGCTCGAATGGACGCAGGGGCGGCCCGCCGCACACGCGATGCTGGGACGGCTTGCACGCAACAGCCCGGATTTCCTCATCGTGTTTCTCGCGCAGGCGAGCGCGTTCGATTGCGAACTGCTGATCGGGGAGCTCATCAAGGCCGATCCTAAACTGAAAATGCTCTCGTCCGAGCAGAGGAAAAAACTTTTTTCGATCTGGAATTGGCGGGGTGACCGGCGGCTCCTTTTTGAAATGTTGCGCGCGAATCCCGAGTGGCAGAAGGAAGGCTGGCGTCCGCTGGCGGTGCTGTATGCGGAGGCGAATGAGCACAAGACCGCATGTGAGATCGCACGCGACTCGCTCCCGCGGCCCTCAATGCCAAAGCTGCCCGGAACGCGGCCTCTGGCCGAACTGGAGCGCATGTTCCGGGCGCGACCGGATGACATCATCCTGGGCCTGCAACTCCGCAATTCCCTGCTTTCGATCGGAAAAACGAAGGACGCACTCGATACGCTGCGAACCCTCCAGGCATTGCCGAACCATCCCGCATACCTCTACTATCTTGAAGCAGATCAGTTCGAGGAGAGCGAGGACTGGGTGCAGGCGTGGGGGGCCTGGTTGCGGTACGGCAAAGATGAATTCAAGTGAGCCAGCCTCGAAGGCGACGCGACTGCATGAGACCGCAGGAAACCGCTGCCGCGAAAATGAGGGTTCCACGCGAGGCAGCTTGATCTTCGTTTCGCCGGACAGTCGGTTCAGGGAGACAGCAAGGCAGGACGCTTTTCTTGAACAAAAAATGCGCAATACAAACCGAGGTGTCCCGCCGATACCCAGCCCGCG
Organism: uncultured Spartobacteria bacterium; assembly: GCA_903882875.1. Classification (GTDB taxonomy): domain Bacteria; phylum Verrucomicrobiota; class Verrucomicrobiia; order Chthoniobacterales; family Chthoniobacteraceae; genus SXWH01. The sequence continues at coordinate 11,449 of CAIRYQ010000105.1, forward strand.
CTTTCCCTCGCAACACGGACGATCCAACCCGTCTCCTTACGGTGATTTCACGCCGGGGCGCATGATCTTCGTGGCACCGCTCACGGGATCGATGATCCAAGTGAAAAAATTCGGGGGCGGGACGCCCGCGGAAGCTTTGTTCAGGTCGGCAAGCAGGTGGGCGGTGATGAACCACAGGCCCGAAGAGGGGCCGCCGTTGATTGAAAGTGTTGTACTGCCGTCGGGCTGGAAGCGGAACGGGACGTATTCGTAGCTCGTGCCGACACCGCGCGGGAGTTCAGGGTCATTCGTGACCCATGTCGTTTTGACTGGGCCTTTCGTCGGATCGGTGTTTCCGAGGAGGCTGGACAGCGTGGGATCCATGCTGAGGATCACCGTGTTCGGCAGGAACGTGAGCTTGCCGATCGGATTCGGGATGCCGCCGTCCCCGATCTCAAATGCCTGGAATGCGCGGTAAGGTGCATTGTAGGTGAGGCCTGCAGGAGGGGAGTCGAGCCCTCCTGCGGCAGATGGCACGGGTTCGCCGGGGACTTCGGTGTTCCAAAAGCGGAAGAAGCGCACTTCGACGCTGCGGTTCCTCGTGAGCGCGTACTGGCGTGCGCCGGCGACCGTGTCGGTGAGCGCGTTTGCGGTCTGCGTGAGTGCGCTGCCCTTGAGCAGACTGGTCACGGCGGGCACGGCGAAGGTGCCGATGATGGCGATGATCGCGATGACCACGAGGAGCTCGATGAGGGAAAATGCGGATTTGTTTTTCTCGCTGGGAAGCCGGGAGTTCATGGTCGTGTCAGGGGCGAACTTGTTGGTGCTCACGGTGAGGAACCTAGCGCAGTTATCCAGAGTTGCATCCGATTTTGTCGCAAGGTCGGGCGGTTTCGGAGTGGCGGCGTCCATGTGGCGTTCGATGAGCGCGCAGCAGAGTTGCAGCGACGACATGTGGTGCCGGCAATCTGTCGGCTGCACATCATTCTTCCCAGCGGAACGTCCCCGGCACCGGCAGGCCGAGGTGATCGAGGATGCGATCCACCACGGTGTCGGCGACTTGCTCGACGGTCTGCGGGCGGCTGTAAAAGCCGGGGCTGGCGGGCATCACGAGCGCGCCGGCTTCGATGAGCGTGGTCACGTTGCGCGCGTGGATGAGATTCCACGGCGTCTCGCGCGGGACGACGATGAGCTTGCGGCGCTCCTTCAGAAAAACATCGGCGGCGCGGAGGATCGCCGTGTCGCTCGTGCCCGCGGCGATGCGGCCCAGCGTGCCCATCGAGCACGGCACGATCACCATCGCATCGAACGGCGTGGAGCCGCTCACGAACGGCACGTTCATCGAGCGGTCGCCGTGCTGGCGGACGCCGTCGGGGATTTTCAGTTCGCCGAGCTCCTCGTGGATGACCTGCTTGGCAAACGTGCTCAGGACGAGATGCACCTCGTGCGCGCGGGCATCCATTTTCCCCAGCAGCCGCTGGAGATAAATCGCGCCACTGGCTCCGGTCCCGGCGATGACGAATTTCATGAAAGGGGAAACGAACCGCCGGGGCTGTGGGATTCAAAATCTCGGCTCATCGCGCGCACCATGCCACACGTGCAGAATCTCGACACGCCTTTCCGCCTCCGACACGTCGTAGAAAATGCGGTAGTTGCGGAAGACAATTTCACGCAGCGGGCCGCGTGCGCCGCGCGGATACGCGGGGCCGATGAAAGGGAACGTCGCGAGAATGCGGACATGTTCGAGGATGCCGCGTCCCATCCGGCCTGCGGCCTGCGGATCGTGGTGCGCGATGTAGGAGCAGGCATCGCGGAGATCGGCGATAGCCGCATCGGACCAGATTACTTTGAAGTCCATGCCGTCGCCCACGAGTCCACGAGTTGCTCGACCTCCTCGTGCGGCTTCGAGCGGCCAGCGGCGATGTCCGCACGCCCGCGCCGGATGGATGCCATGATGTGCAGTTCCTCGGTGATCTCATCGAGCGAAGCGGCTTCCGGAAGTCGCTTCAGCGCATCAAGGACGGCCTGCTTGTCGGTCATAGTCAGAAACTACCTTGGCGTGCTTGCAGAGGCAAGTGATGCCTGCGTGACAGCACGCTGCTTTGCCAATTCAAGTGCATTGGCAATCTCTTTGGTCGAATAGCCATGCTTGGAAGCAAGATCACAAACTGAGTCGAGAAGTGCTGCGAGTTCGATCGCCGTCTTTTTAATCACGATGGCGCGGGGCTGAACATAATCCTCGTGAGAATTGATTTTACCTCGAGCGATCTGAACGGCGCAAAGGAATGGAAGACCGCCTTTCTCCAGCTCGCGATGAAGGTTTTGTTTCGCCTGATCACTTTTGGGACGGAGCAACGTCATGACATACGAAACCGCTACGTAAATCGAGTTGTTGTCCCGAGGGTTTATTTTGCTGACCGAGATTCTGTATTCTTCCGCGAATCGTTTGAGGACGGTGCTACGCACAAAACTTTTTAAGATGCGAGCCGGACTGCCTTTCAGTTCTTTTTCCGCGTCCCGGAATATCTTCCAAAATACGCCTTCGTCGTCGCGGAGTTTGTTGGTGCTTGCCATAATTTGGAGGGTTCGAGAGAGGCAATTTTACTGCAACGGAATCACGCTCACAGATACCCCGCCATGTGCAGCCGCTTGGTAAGGTCACTCTGCTTGGCGAGCAGGCGGGTGCTGGCAAATTGCCAGGCGAGGAGCGTCTGACTCATTGCGGAAGGCGATCCCATTCCTCGGGCGCGGCGTCCGGCACTTTCTCCATGACGCGCAGGAATGCCTCGCGGTCGGCACGGGCTGCGCGCTGGGCGATGTAGTCGGCTGTTTCCAAGGCGGAGAGCTTTTCCGCAGCGGCGGTGGCGTAGAACTGATCCACGGAGATGCCGTCCTTGGCGGCCAGACGCTCGACATTGCGCTTCACGGAATCGGGGATGCTGATGGAAACGGTGCTCATGGCGATTGGTAGGTTCGGAACGCCCGCATGAATTCGCCCGGCGTCACGATTCGCAGACCGAATCTGGCGCGTGCGGGTAGGAAGTCGCGCACGTTGTGGGTGACAAGGTAGTCGGCCTGCGCGGCAACGGCAAGCTCCAGGAGCATGTCGTCATCGCTGTCGGCGAGGAGTGGCCGCCACAGGAAGAAAATGCGCTGCTCGGTGGCGAGCGAGGCGAAGTAGTCGAGGAATGTGTCAATTTCCTGGGGGGACAAATGAGGAAGCGAGTCCGGGCGATGGAAGACCTCCTCGTATTCAAACATGAGCGGAACGGAGAGGATCGGCGTCACCCGGCGCTGGTCAATGAGCTGTGCGATTGCGTTGGAAGCACCGCTTTTGCTCCGCAGGCTCGCGAGCAGGACGTTCGTATCAATGACGACCCGCATTTTTCCTCACCTCACAGATACCCCGCCGCGTGCAGCCGCTTGGTGAGGTCGCTCTGTTTGGCGAGGAGGCGGGCGTAGGTTTCCTTGTTGCCGTCGTCGGGCTTGCAGCGGGTGGACTCGTCGAGCTTCACGTGCTTTTTCGCGAGGTCGCGGAAGCGCACGGGCTTGCCCTCGGCGGCGGCGAAGGCGTAGGCGGCCTGGAGCGCGGCTCCTTCGGCGCATCGGACCAATTCGGTGTCTCACGCAGTCTTCGCATTCGGGGCCGATCCCTCGTCGAGTGACTGAATGAGAAAATGCGCCAGCTCCGCACGATCGGCATCAGCCAGACCGGCAAGCTTCATCCGAATCTTTTCTGCTGTTGCGGTCATGTGGGAAGTTTGGCGCGCTGCCTGTCGGAGTCAAGGCGGCGTTCCCCATTCACGCAACACTCCATCCTTACAGCGCGATGCCGAAGCGCTTGAGCTTCGCGTAAAGTGTCGGGCGGTGGATGCCGAGCAACTCGGCTGCGCGCTTCTTGTTTCCACCCGCGCGCCGGAGTGCATCGAGCAGGGCTTCGCGCTCCATGCCGCCGAGCGTTTGCGATGTGCTGCCCGCAGCGGCCGGGGCGGGGGAGAGGTCGGGGCGCTGGATTTCGCGCGGGAGAAATTGCGGGCCGAGGAGCGGGCCGTCGCAGAGCACCAGCGCGTGCTCAATGGCGTTCTGCAATTCACGCACGTTGCCGGGCCACGGGTAGGCGCGCAGAAGTTCGAGCACCTCGGGCGCGAGCTGCGGTGCGGCTTTGCCGAGCTGCTGTGCGAAGCGGCGCAGAAAGGTGTCGGTCAATTTCGCAATGTCTTCGCGGCGCTCGCGCAGCGGCGGCACTTCGATCTCGAATGTCTTGAGCCGGAAATAAAGATCCTGTCGCAGCCGTCCCTCCTGCACGGCCTGCGCGGGCGGGCGGTTGCACGCGGCGATGAGGCGGAAATCCACGGGGAGATTTTTCGTCGAGCCGAGCGGACGGAACTCGCGGTCCTGCAGCACGCGGAGGAAGCGCGTCTGCAAATCCACGGGCAGCTCGGTGATCTCGTCGAGAAAGAGCGTGCCGCCATGCGCCTCGGACAACATTCCGGGGAACGCCGCGACCGCGCCGGTGAATGCGCCCTTCACGTAACCGAACAGCTCCGACTCGATCATGTTCGCGGGGAATGCACCGCAATTCAGCTTCACCATCGGCCCGGCAGCGCGCGCGCTTTGCTGATGCACGGCGGCGGCGAAGACCTCCTTGCCCACGCCGCTTTCGCCGGTGAGCAGCACGTTCGCCTCGCTCGGCGCGACGCGCGCGACGAGCTGCTCGACTTCGCGCATCCGCCGGCTGATCGCCACCGGCCCGAGCTGTTCCTCCGCGGCGCTCAGCTTCTTCTGCAGCACTTCCTTTTCCCCGCGCAACTTCGCCGCCTCGCGCGCGAGCGCCTGCTGATCGAGCGCGCGCGTGCAGAGGCTCAGCAGTTCCTCGATGGCGTAGGGCTTCGAGAGAAAATGAAACGCGCCCTGCTTGATGGACTCGATGGCATTGGCGAGCGAGTCGTTCGCCGTCAGCACGATCACCGGAAGGTCGGGATGCTCGGCCTTTAGATCACGCAGCACATCAAGACCGTCGGCGTCGGGCAGGCCGAGATCGAGCAGCACGAGATCGGGCTTTACCTCGGCGACCTTTTTCCGGCCTTGCGACGCATTCGGTCCGACGCGCACCTCGTAGCCATGCCGGGGCAGGACGGCGCTCAGCGTCGCCTGAATGGTCCGGTCGTCATCAATGACCACGATGGTCTTCTGCATGGGCGCAGACACTACACGCGGTGGGTGAGTCTGGCGACTTTTTGCAGCAGCGCGGCGGTGTCCACGGGTTTTGCAAGGTGTCCGTTGAAGCCCGCATCGAGCGCCATGGCGCGGTCGCTGTCGCGGGCAAACGCGGTCAGCGCGACCGTGGGCACGTTGCGCATCGGCGGCGGCATGTCGCGCAATTGCCGGATGAATGAGTAGCCGTCCCGGCCGGGCATTCCGATGTCGGAGACGATGCAGGAAGGCTCCCATTCGTCGAGCATCGCGAGTGCGGCGGCGACATTGAGCGCGGTGCGCACTTCCGCCCCGGCGCGCGTGAATACGCGATGGATGATGGCCAGCGTGTCGGCCTGATCGTCCACGGCGAGAATGCGCAGGCCGTCGAGCCTGCCGCCGAAGACGGTCTCCTGCGTTTGCGTCGGCAGGGGCGTCCGCCCTGTCGTGCGCTCGTCGAGCTGGCCCCGGAGTTCGCGCACGGCGACCATCGGGATCTCGACGCGGAAGGTCGCGCCCAATCCCTCGCCTTCGCTGCTCGCGATGATGGTGCCGCCGTGGAGTTCCACGAGATGCCGCGTGATCGAAAGCCCGAGCCCGAGCCCGCTCTGGCCGCGCGTGGTGGTCGCGTCCTGCTGCGAGAAGCGGTCGAAAATGCGCGGGAGAAATTCCTTGCGGACGCCCTGCCCGGTGTCGCGGACTTCGAGCGCGACCGACGAGCCGGCGCGCTCAATCGCAATTTCGACCCTGCCGCCGCGCGGAGTGAACTTGATCGCGTTGTTCACGAGGTTCCACATCACCTGTTCGAGTCGGTCGGGATCGCCGAGCACCTCGCTTGCCTCATTGCTCCCGAGCAGTGTGATCGTCACGCCGCGCGCCGCCGCGGCAGGCCGCAGGCCGTCCACGACCGTGAGCGCGAGCGCGCGCAGATCCACTTCGCTGATGCGCAGCCGCACCTTGCCGGAGATGATGCGCGAAACGTCGAGCAGATCGTCAATGAGCCGGGCCTGCGCGTGCGCGTTGCGATCGATCGTGTCGAGGCCCTCCTTCAATTCGTTTGCATCCTCCGGGCCTTCGCGGAGCAGCGTGGTCCAGCCGAGGATTGCATTCAGCGGCGTGCGCAATTCATGCGAGACCACGGAGAGGAACTCGTCCTTGAGCTTGTTCGCATGGGTCGCCTCGCTGTGCGCCGCGCGCTCCGAGGCCAGCAGCGATTCCACGCGGGCGTGCGAGACGCGCTGTGCCACGGCCAGTGTTTCGCGTTCTCCAAAATGCCGGCGGGCCAGAAAAAAGATCCCGATCAGCGCGGCGGCGACGAGGACGCTCGTGCTGAAAAAGACGGACGTGCTGATGGCGAGCCGCTGCTCCGCATCCGCGAGCAAGCCTTGCATCGTGACGGCCAGCTCCGCATCGAGCTGCGCGGCGAGTGCGCGGATTTTGTCCATCATCCCTTTGCCGTGACCCTCCCGAACCACGCCCAAAGCCACTTCGAGGCCGTGTGCGCGCTGCTCGGAAATCGCGCGCTCCAGCTCGGCCATTTTTTGCGTGCCCAGCGCCTCGATCCGTCCGCGGAGTTCCGCCAGTTCCTTCTCCGGGGTGAGCAGCGACTTCAGCCGGGCGTCCGATCGCGCGAGGGTGGCGCGCGCCGCCTCGTACGGTTGCAGATAAGTCTCGTCGCCCGTGAGCAGGTATCCGCGCTCCCCGGTCTCCGCGTCCACGTATGCCGCGAGCAGCGCGCGCAGTTCGATGCGGATATTGGCCACCTCCACGATGCGGCTCTGGTTCACGCGCAAGCGCGCCGCCGTGTGCAGGCTCATACCCGCATCAATCGCGAGCAGCAGCATCAGCGCGGCGAAACCGAACAGGAGGGATTTTTTCATGAAATGGGGTTCCGCTCCGGGGAAGTCCGGGTGTTGCGGCAAATGCGCTCGCAGTGCGCCGCGCGGCGGGTGGTTCGCTTTGGCATTGGAATCAGAGTGCGGCGATTTCGGCGCGGATCTCATCCTTGGTCCGTCCGATCGCCTTTTGCAGCCGACCGAGCAGTTCGTCCTCCTTGCCCTCGACATGCAGGAGATCATTGTCCGTGAGATGGGCGTACTTTTGCTTCAGCTTGCCCTTGGCTTCGTTCCAAGTGCCTTTGAGTTCGAGTTTGGTCATGATGCCCCTTGCATCGTGTCGGCGGCACGCATGGATGTATTTTAATAAAGGCGGGGCAACCTCCATGTGTGTTCCACAAAGACTGTAGCCGCACGGATCAAAGTGCGCGCAGCTCGTCTTCCTTGAAAAAGTGCCCGCGTTCTCACGAACGCGGCTACGCTAAATATAGAACCGCTCTGGCTGTGCATCCCTCAAGGACCACTCATCCAGTGTCGTACTACCACTCGGGGGATGTCCGGCGACCACTCACCCAGTGTCGTGCGACCACTCACCCAATGTCGTGCGACCACTCACCCAGTGTCGTGCGACCACTCACCCAATG
>CAIRYQ010000106.1 GCA_903882875.1 uncultured Spartobacteria bacterium
CGGCTCCAAAAGCTTCCATTCGGCATCGGTGAGATCACTGGGATAGGGTTCTTTGGTCGGCATCCCAAGCCTTCCACACTACCTCTCCAAAAAGTACAAGGACTAAAATCACTGGAATGCAGCATTTTTTAGACAGTCACTAAGTCCGACAGTCTCTTCAGCACTGGGAAAAGGTCGAGGGAGCGGACAAAGTCCCGCCAGGGACAGCAGGAGCGTTCTTTCACTCAAGCTCCTTGAGCCGCCTCGCCTCGTTGATCTCCATCATTCCAAACTGCCGCTTCCAACGGTGGAAGCTCACCTCCGAGATGTTGTGCGCCCGGCACACTTCATGGATCGCTTTGCCGCCATCCGCTTCCCGCAAAATGCGGGTCTTATCTTCGGTTGTGTATCGTTTGCCTTTCATGGTCTGGGTTCTCTTTCGGTCCCCCAAGCTATGCCACCCTCGGCTTGGACCGCGTGACGAAGCTGCCGCTCGGCTACTCATGGTCGCTCAGCGTGAAAGCCAGCTCTCCGACGGCAACCTCCAATCCACCGAGCAGTTCCTCCTCGGTGGCCAGGTCACCGTGCGCGGCTACGACGAACTCGTCGCCTCCGGGGACCAAGGTGTGCTGATGCGCAATGAAATCTACGCGCCCAGCTTCAGTGCCGGGCGATTGGTTGGCTGCAAGAAGGCGCAGGACCAATTCCAGTTTCTTGCCTTCCGCGACATCGGCCTTCGGGACAAATCCCGCGCCCATGTCGGTGTGACGCTGAGCTATTGAGAAAGCTGAGGCGGCGACGGCCCGGTTAATTCGACCTCACACTATGAAGGAGGCCGTGTCCGCAGTCGGCGGAGATTCCGAAGGCGCGCTTCAGGTGCTACTTTCCTTGCACGCGGGCAAAACCCGCGTCGTAGTCTCGGTTGCTGGCGAAAAATGCGGCGAGATCCTCACGCACGGGTTCGGGCGGATTTTTGCAAGTGAGGAAGATAAGTGTCTCGCGGAGTATTACGCACGCCATGCATCTCGATGTCCGCGATCTTCGCGCGTGCTATTCGGAGATCAAAGCTAGGGCTTTCCTTTCTTACTTCGCGGGCGCGAGGTTCACGGTGACGTGTCCGCAGGGACAACGGAAGCCGCTGTTCGAGATGGCCGTCTTCACGAGGTGTCCATTGTTCGGGCGGTGTCGCGGGATTCCTACGGGATTGTCACGCAAGTCTAAGGGGTGGCACGCGGAGTGGTTAAGCTCTCGACTTTCATTGCATCCCACCCAAATGAACGACCGACTCAAATGGATCCTCGCTGCGTGCATCGGCTCGGGCGGTTTTGCCGCGGGCTATTTTGCCGGGGGCCGGCAGGGCGGATCGGCGGGGAAATCCGCGCAGGGCGATGCGAACGGTGCGTCGGCACGCGTGGGATTTTCGGCGAGGTCGGGCGATGCGGCGGCGGCGGCGAATGGCAGTGCGGGGCAATTTGCCACGCTGGGCGACGCGACGGACAAGGAGACGAAATTTCTGAGCGCATTCCGCGAACCGAACGATCTGAAACGCATACACGATCTCGTACAGGCGGCCGATGCGATGTCGCTCGACGAAATGCCTGCGCTCATCGCGCGCATCCGCGCGATGCCGCCAGACGCGCGCGAGACGCTGATGCCATACGCCATTTCGCGCTGGGCGCAGCTCGATCCGCGCGCGGCGGGCGACTATCTCGTCTCGCTCTCGGACAAGAACGGGCGCGACCGGGCGATGCGGTACGTGCTGATGGCCTTTGTGGATCAGAATGCGGACGCTGCGAAGGCATGGGCCACGTCACTGCCGCCGGGCTATCACCGCACGAGTGCGATCCAGAGCCTCATCTCCGCGATGGCAAAGCACGATCCGCAGAAGGCGTTTGCGATGATGCAGGATCTGCCCCCGGACGTGCGCGGAAACATCAGCTACCAGAATGTGTTCGGCTCGTGGGCGCAGAATGATGCGCAGGGCGCGGCGGCGAAGGCGCTCGAACTGCCGAAGGGCGGGAACCGCGACGGTGCGCTGCGTGCGGTCGCGGCGAACTGGGCGCAGAACAGCCCGCAGGATGCGTTCGCGTGGGCGAATAGTTTGCAGGAAAAGCCGCAGCAGATTGCAAACATGCAGACGGTGATGACGCAGTGGGCGTCGCTCGATGCGTCCGGCGCGCGCGCCGCGGCCCTCGCGCTGCCGTCGGGCGAGCTTCGGAACACGGCGGTGTCCACTTTGATCGGCCAGATCGCGGGGCGCAGCCCGGACGAGGCGAAGTCGCTGCTTGAGGAATTGCCCGAGGGCCAGGCGCGGAGCAGCGCGGCTTCCACCCTCGTGAATGCGCTCGCATTCACCGACCCGAAGGCGGCTGCGGAACTCGTCGCGGAACTGCCGATGGATCGGAGGAAGGGCGATGCCGTCAACAACGTGGCGATGCGGTATGCCCGCAGCGACAACACCGCGGCTCTCGCATGGGCCGAGTCGCTCCCGGCCGAGACGCGGAACTCCGCATTCACCGGCATCGCCTACACATGGAGCCAGCAGGATCCAAAGGCGGCATTCGACTATTTCGCGAAGCACGAGCTGATGAGCGCGGACGGGTTCATGGTGAACCAGGCGCTGAGAAACTGGTCGCAGAGCGATTCCACCGAGGCGCTCGCGTGGGCACGCGCGCTGCCGGACGGGAAGCTGAAGGATCGCGCCCTTTCCACAGTGATCGTCTCGATCGGCGACAACGATCCGCGCGAGGCTGCGAAGATGATCCCGTCGCTGCCTGCGAGTTCGCAGGACGACGCGGCCGGGAACCTCGCGGCACGCTGGGCGAACAACGATCCCAATGCCGCCGCGCAGTGGGCCGCGGCGCTGCCCGAGGGCGAAGCGCGCAGCAAGGCGTCGCGCAACATCGTCGCGACATGGGCGGAGCGGGACATCGCGAAGACAGCGGCGTGGATCGAAAAACTCCCCGCGGGAATTTCGCGCGACGGCGCCGTTCTGGAATTCACACGGCAGGTCACGGACAAGGATCCCGCCGGGGCCGCCGCATGGGCCGGGACGATCTACGACCCGGCGCAGCGCGAGGGCGCGATGGAGCGCATCTACAAGCACTGGGCGCGCACGGATCAGCAGGGCGCGATGAATTTCATCGCCAACTCGCCGGTCGTCTCCGACGCGTTGAAGCAGCGCATCCTCGCGCCGCCGCCGGCACCGACTCAGTAGGCGGGTGGGAGGACTTGCTTCGGAAAAATCCGCGGGCAGGATTGCGCCCGATGGCCAGCTATTCCGATTTCATTGACCGCCTGCTGCTGCATCCCGACCTGCTCAAAAAGCTCACCCCGTCCGAGCCGCTGAGCTGGGAGTGGCCCGCAAAAATCCGCGACGCCGCCGACGGTGTGATCAGCGGCGGAAAAGAAATCGCGGACGCGAAAACTTTCGCGCTCGTCCGCGGTGCGCTGCTCTGCGCGGCGGATGCGCTCGACGCGGCGCACCGCATTTTCCAGGATGACCCGAGCGACCTTGGCAGCTACTGGCACGGCGTGATGCACCGGCGGGAGGGCGACTTTGACAATGCGCGATATTGGTTCCGCCGCGCGGGCCGTCTGCCGATCTTCAGCAGGATGCACGAGACTGCCGCACCGGTCTCCGCAACGATGGCGAAGCAGCCGACATGGGACGCCTACGTCCTCACCGGCATGTGCGAGCAGGCGAAATTCGGCGACCACGGAGCCGCGCCCGAGTGTGTGATCCTGCAACGCGTGGAATTCGATGAGTTACTCGCTTACTGCTGGCGCACGGGAGTCCGACAGATGGGGTCGTAGCGGCCCTTGGCTCTGGCACGGCGAACGCCAGGCGCAATGGGCTGGCACAATATTTTTCAGAGCAGAGCCGTTCACCGCAGGTGGTGCGAATGGCTCCATGTGCATCATTTTTGCCACTCTCGGAACCTCTTGTTTGGCAAGTCCATGCCACACTGGATGGAGTCGGAAGAAAAATTTTATCTCCAGTTGAACAAATTCCGCATATCCTGCGTCTCAGCTTGTAGAAAATCATCTTGCATCTGCGGTTGGCACGCCTGCTGCTAAGTGATTCTCGAACCAACAGAAAAACCGCTCCAATCCCAGTCATGAAGACCTCGTTTAAAACCAGCCGCCGCCAAAACCTGACCCTCGGTGACCTCGTCCTCGCAGTCGGCAGCGTCAGCCGGAACACGAACGAAATCGCCGCCGCCGTGGCTGATTTGCTCGAAAGCGGTCGCGTTCGCCTGACGAACAACGGTCGCGCCATCCGCGCACACGTCGCGTAAGGCCCGCACAATTTCCCCGACCCAACACCCCAAGAATCCATCCCCATGAAAAAGCCCCTCAAAATCGCACACCGCAACTTCACCCTCGGCGACCTCATCCTCGCCGTGAGCAACCAGAGCCGCAACAGCAGCGAGACCCTCGCCGCCGTCACCGACCTGCTCGAAACCGGCCGCGTGCGACTTCAGGCAGGCAGCCGCTCGTTTCGCGCCCGCGTCATCTGACGTTGCAAATTCCCGCGCCCCTCCTCGCGCACGGTGATTTTTTCAGAACGAGGTTCACACTTTCCAAGACCCCGTCGCGTCCCACACCGGGCACGGCGGGGTAAGTTTTTTCAGGCGAAGTGCGGAGACAAATATCCGCGACCGCCGCAATGCCCCTTCGGAAGCCGTGCAATCACGGCCTGAGTGCTTTGATGATTTTAGGCGAAGTGCGTTCCGTGCTCCTGTTCTCGCATATTGGGCGGCGCATGCGGGCATCAAGGCCCGAACGCACCAAACCGCCCTTGCCATCCATGACGCGCCTGCTTTCATCCCGCTGTGATTTTTCCGCACACACTCCGACTTACGCCGCTCTCCGGCAACTGAGCGGATGCCCCGATTTTCCGGCGCACCATGCCGGAGGGCTGTTTGCGTGATTCGGCTGGCATTTCCACCGGGCGGCGGAAATGAACGGCCCCCTTCCCTTCCGCCGCCTGCGAAAAATTTCACATCCATGCTTTCCAATCCTTCCTCGAAATATCGCGCGTATCCGCCGATTCACCTGCCCACTCGGCAGTGGCCTTCGCGAACGCTGAAAAAGCCGCCGATCTGGTGCTCCGTGGATCTCCGCGACGGCAACCAGGCGCTCGCGGTGCCGATGAATGTCGCACAAAAACTGGAACTCTTTCACGCACTCGTGAAATGCGGCTTCAAGGAAATCGAGATCGGTTTTCCCGCGGCGTCGAACACGGAGTTTGCGTTCAACCGCACGCTCATCGAGCGCGGCCACATCCCGGATGACGTGACGGTGCAGGTGCTCGTGCAGGCGCGCGAGGATCTCATCGAGCGCACATTCGAGTCGCTCGTCGGCGCGAAGAAGGTGATCGTCCATCTCTACAATTCCACCTCGCCCGCGCAGCGCCGCGTGGTCTTTGGAAAATCGAAGGACGAAATCCGCGACATCGCCATCCGCGGCGCGCAGTGGATCCGGGATCGCATTCCGCGTCTCGCAAAAGGCGGCACCGACGTGCGGCTGCAATATTCACCCGAGAGCTTCAGCGCGACGGAGGTGGAATTTGCGAAGGAAATCTCCGAGGCCGTGATGGACGTGTGGCAGCCCACGCCGCAGCGCCCGATGATTCTGAACCTGCCCGACACCGTCGAGGTCGCGATGCCGAACGTGTACGCCGATCAGATCGAGTGGATGTGTTCAAACATCCGCAACCGCGATTCGCTCATCGTCTCGCTGCACACGCACAACGACCGCGGCACCGGCATCGCCGCGACGGAACTCGGCCTGCTCGCCGGCGCGGATCGCGTCGAGGGCACGCTCTTCGGAAATGGCGAGCGCACGGGCAACCTCGACATCGTCGCCGTCGCGATGAACTGCTACATGCACGGCCTCGCGCCGGGCCTCGACTTTTCCGACCTCAATGCGCTGCGCGAAATCTACGAGCGATGCACGGGCATGACTGTTCCCGCACGGCATCCTTACTCGGGCGAACTGGTGTTCACGGCGTTCAGCGGATCGCACCAGGATGCGATCAAAAAGGGGCTCACCGAGTGGGAACGGCACCGTCACGGCGAGCCGTGGGACGTGCCGTATCTCACGATCGATCCGACGGACATCGGCCGCGAATACCGCGAGGTGATCCGCGTGAATTCGCAGAGCGGAAAAGGCGGCGTGGCGTATCTGCTGGAGAGCGAATTCGGCATCGAACTGCCGAAGGACATGCAGCGCGAATTCGGCCCGCTCGCGAACGACGCCGTGGACGCGCTCGGCCGCGAAGTGACCGCCGCGGAACTGAAGGGAATGTTCTGGCGCGAATACATCGAACGCACCGAGCCGTGGGCGCTGGAGCATTTCCACGCCGACGGAAGCGCGGGCATTTTCCGCTGCCGAGCGACGGTCGTGCGCGACGGCGACCGGCACAATCTCGTCGGCGAGGGCAACGGCCCCATCGCCGCATTCGTCCACGCGCTCGGCGGTGCAGGCGCGCCGAAGTTCGAGGTCGCAAATTACCGAGAGCAATCGCTCAGCAGCGGCACCGAAGCGAGCGCGCTCGCATTCATGCAGATCAAGCTCGCCGATGGCCGCACGCAATGGGGCGCAGGCGTGGACACGAACGTCGAGCTAGCCGCGATCAAGGCCGTGCTCAGCGCGGTGAACCGCGCGTAAGCACAGGGTTGCAAACCGGTGCTCTGCCACTTCACCCGCGCACTTCTGATGCGATTGCCCCGCTGCCGGGAGTTGGACATTGAAAACCAGATGCAGGACGCCCGATACTGCACATCCGTCCGCCGAGCCGTCATGAAATTCATCCGCGTCCTCCTTCTTTTGCTCGCAGTCCTTGCCCTTCCGCTCACCACGTTCGCCGCAGAAAAGCGTGAGGTGCTGAATCTTTTCTGCTGGTCGGAATATGTGCCGCAGCCGGTCATCGAGGCGTTCACGAAGGAGACTGGCATCAAGGTCAACGTGGAGAACTACGACTCGAACGAGAAGATGCTCGCGAAGCTCCTCGCTGGCGGTGCGAAGTATGATCTCATCCAGCCGAGCGAGTATGTCGTGGAGTCGCTCATCAAGCAGGGCCAGCTCGAGGAACTGAACCGTGCGAGCCTGCCGAATTTCAAAAACCTCGACGCGAAGTTCACGGACATGGCGCACGATCCCGGCAACAAATTCAGCGTGCCGTGGATGGCCGGCTCGGTGGGCATCGTGGTGAATACGGAGAAAATCAAAGACGAGGTCACGGGCTACGCGGATGTGTTCAGCGGGAAATACCGGCGGCGCATCGTCGTCCTCGACGACAACCGCGAGATCGTCTCATGGGCGCTCGCGACGCTCGGCATTCCGATCAACGACATCAGCAAGGACACGCTCGCGAAGGCGCGGCCCGTCGTGAAAGGCTGGCTGCCGCAGATCAAGGCGTTCGACTCCGACAGCCCGAAGACGAAATTTCTCAAGGGCGATGTGGACATCGGCATCGTGTGGAGCGGCGAGGCGGCGCTGCTCTGGCGCGAGACGAAAGGCAGCGGGAAATTCAGGTTCGTGCTGCCGAAGGAGGGCGCGCACATGTTTGTGGACAGCCTTTGCATCCCGAAGGGTGCGGCGCACCGCGAGGCTGCGGAGAAATTCATCAACCATATTTTGAAACCGGAGATCAGCGCGCTCATCTCGAAGGATTTCCCGTACACAAATCCGAACACCGCCGCGCGTGCGCTGCTCGCTGCGGAGGAACTCGGAAATCCCGCGAGCTATCCGCCCGGCGCGACGAAGCTCGACATCTTCAAGGACATCGGAAAAACCGCGCGCGAGATTGATCGCATGATGACCGATCTCCGCAGCCGCTGAATGCAGGCCGCGCACGCCACAGCCGCGCGCGTGGGAGGCCGGCGGCCCGGACTCGTGGGCTGGCTGCTGCTGTGCCCAATGTTGCTGTGGCTCGCGGCATTCGTCGTCGTGCCGACGCTGATCCTCGCGTATGCGAGCTTCACGCGCGCGGATGAAGACACGGGCTTCCCAATCTATCGCGGCGGACTGACGTTCGAAAATTACCGGCGCATCGTGCTCGACGATGACGGCCATTTTCTCCGCACGGAGCAGGAGGAAATCACGACGGTGGATCGCGATGGCACGGAACGCGTCACCGGCACGCACGCGACGACGGTCATCGCCGCGCCGTATCTGCGCGTCTTCGGAAGTTCGCTGCTCTACGCGGGGATCACCACGGTGCTGTGTGTGTTCGTCGGCTATCCGATGGCGTGGTACATCGGTCGTGCGAATGAACGCACGCGAAACCGCCTGCTCATGCTCGTGATGATCCCGTTCTGGACCGGCTTCCTCATCCGCACTTATGCGTGGATCACGATCCTAGCCACCGACGGCCTGCTCAACGGCCTGCTGCAATACACGCACGCGATCACCCAGCCGTTCGGGATGCTCTACACGCCCGGCGCGGTGGTGCTCGGCCTCGTGTACAGCTACCTGCCGTTCATGATCCTCCCGATCTACGGAAGCGTGGAAAAGCTGGATCACACACTCGTCGAGGCCGCGCTCGATCTTGGCGCGGGGCCGCTTGCAACATTCCGAAAAATCATCCTGCCGCTCACGCGGCCCGGCATCGCAGCGGGAGTGCTGCTCGTCTTCGTGCCCGCGGTGGGAATGTATGCGATCAGCAGCCTGATGGGTGGCGGCAGGACGCCGATGATCGGCGACGTGATCCAGAACCAGTTTTTCACAGGCCGCGACTGGCCGTTTGGCTGCGCGCTCGGGATCACGCTCGTCGCGATGTTCGTCGCCGCGTTCGCGATTCTGGCAAAGTTCCGATCGTCCGTGACGGGTTCGGATCACGCATTCCGCGCACGATGAACGACGCAACGACGCCCACACGCACGCGCCCGTTTTTCGGAATGGCGCTCGTGAACCGCCTCTGCGGCTGGTGGACGGCGCTGGTGCTCGCGTTCCTCTACCTCCCGCTCGCGCTGCTCATCGCGTATTCGTTCAATGCGTCGCGGCTCAATGTCGTGTGGGAGGGATTCACCGTGCGGTGGTATCGCGAGATGCTCGCGAACGAACCGCTCATCCGCGCGCTGAAGAACAGCGTGCTCATCGCGGGCGTGACCACGATCCTGTCGGTGGTGATCGGGACGACCGGCGCGTGGCTTCTGCATAGTTACCGGTATCGTTTCAGGCGGCTGTGGGAGGCGCTGGTCTTCGTGCCGATTGCAGTGCCGGAAGTGATCATGGGCATCGGCCTGCTGATCCTTTTCACTGCGGTCGCGCCAGGCATCAACGGGTTTCTCGACTCCGCATTCGGCGCGGCGAATGAGACGCGGTTTGCGCTCGGCTTCGTCACGACGATCATCGCGCACGTCACGTTCTGTTTTCCGCTCGTGCTCGTCGCCGTGCAGGCGCGGCTGGCGGATCTCGACCCCGCGATGGAAGAAGCGGCGCTCGATCTCGGCGCGACGCCGCTTGTCGCATTTTGGCGGGTGATCGTTCCATGCATCATGCCGGCGATCATCTCGGGTGCGCTGATGGCGTTCACGCTTTCGATGGACGAGGTGCTCGTGACGTATTTCGTGTGCGGCCCAGAATCAAAGACGCTCCCGCTCGAAATCTACGACAACGTCCGCAAGGGTCTGAACCCGATGCTCAATGCGATCTCGGCCGTCTTCGTCGCAGCCACGGCAATCCTCGTTGTCATCGCCGAGCGCATCCGCCGGATCGGGCGCTGATGCCTCCATTGCACTTGCCGCACGCCGATGCGGATGATTTTTCGTCATGCGAATGAACTCCGATCCGAGCAAGCCGATGGTCGAACTGCGGGCTGTCTCGAAACGCTACGGCGATCTGCTCGCGGTGCGCGACGTGTCGCTCACGGTCCGCCGTGGCGAATTCCTCACGCTGCTCGGCCCGAGCGGCTGTGGAAAAACCACGCTGCTGCGGATGCTCGCAGGCTTCGAGACGCCCGACGCGGGATGCGTGCTGATTGATGCCGAGGACGTGACCGCCCTTCCGCCGAACCGCCGTGATGTGAACCAAGTCTTCCAAAGCTACGCGCTTTTCCCGCACCTCACCGTGGAGAAAAATATCGCGTTCGGCCTCCAGATGAAGCGGCTGCCAAAGGCGGAGATCGCTGCAAAAGTACGCCACGCGATCGATCTCGTCGCGCTGCAAGGAAAGGAGGCCGCGATGCCTGCGACGCTCTCCGGAGGGCAGAAGCAGCGCGTCGCGCTCGCACGCGCCATCGTGTGCGAACCGAAGGTGCTGCTGCTCGACGAGCCGCTCTCCGCGCTCGATGCGAAGCTGCGCGGGCAGATGCAGATCGAGTTGAAAAATCTCCAGCGCACGCTCGGCATCACGTTTGTCTTCGTCACACACGCGCAGGACGAGGCTCTCACGATGAGCGACCGCATCGCCGTGCTCCATCGCGGTGCGATCGAACAGCTCGGGACGGCTGATGAAATTTACCACCGGCCGAAGACGCGTTTCGTCGCGGAGTTCATCGGCCAGGCAAATATGATGACCGCAAGCGTCAGAAACCGCGAGGGGGCCGACGCGCTGCTGGCGATCGGCGGTGAGTTCACGCTGCGCGCGCACGTTGCCGCGATCCCGGCCACGGCGCAGTCGGTCACGATTTCGATCCGCGCGGAGAAAATTCAAATCTGTGGCGATGGCGCGGCTGCGGAAAATTCATTCGCCGCGGAGATCGAGGACGTGCTGTTCCGCGGCGAGATGCTCCAGCTCACGGTGCGGACGCCGGACGGGTTGCGATTCGCCGTCGTGATCGCAAACACAGGCGGCGCGCGAAAGCCGCACCAGGTCGGCAATCGGGTGCGCTGCGTGATCCATCGCAGCGACATCGTGGTTGTGGACTCCTGACCTGCGGCTTGGACGGGGTTCGTGGCGATGCTGCCAGTGTGAAATATCCCGTTCGCGCGGTGAGAGAAACACGCATTCGAATGGCATGGTTCCTGCGGCTTGATGCGCAAATTTTCAGCGCCCGAAAACTGGCATTTTTCACCCAACATGGAATCGGAATCAGAGCAGAATCCCGGCAGCACCGCAGCAACTGAGGCACCCGCCGAGACGAGCCGGGTGCTCATGGTCGTATGCCCGTCGTGCCAAAAACCGACTGCGCTGAATTTCATGTGGCACGTCAGCGCGACGGAACGGATGTGCCTCGTATGCCACCACGCGGCTGAGACGCAAAAGCGAACCGGCGTAGCGTGCTCCGGGGCTCGGCTCACGAGCGGAGGAACCGGGCGCGGTGCGATGTTCCTGAAGCTCGGCGGGATGCTCGCAGGCTGTCTGGCATTCGTGGTCGCCGTGATCTATCTGCTCTATAAACCGCACCCGCTTGAGCCTCCTCCGCTGCCCCCGATGACGGAAAAGGAAAAAGTGGCCGCGAAGGCCGGCAAGGTGCGCCGTGCCGCGGCAAAGGCGCTGATCGCAGTCGCAGCAGACCCGGCATCCGGTGCCGATGCGGGCAAGAAAGACGACAAAACCGAACACAAAAAGCGGGACCCGAAAAGCCTGACCCTCTCGACGGGCGCTGACAGCAAGACGGGCAAGACGGAGCGCATAGCGGCGAAGGTGGACGCGATCATCTCGCAGCTTCCGACCGGCGAGAGGAAGCCGGATGCCGAGCAGGAGGTGCGCGGCAAATCCGCAATCGCAAAGCTCGTGGCCAAGGCTGAGGAAATCCGCGACTCGCTGGCCGGCAAATCCGGCCCCGATGCGCAGTCCGGGCCGGTTCTGAAGCCGAAGCAGAACGTGAAGGAGAAACTTCTTTCGGCAAAGGAATCCGTGCTGAAATTCGCATCGGCGGTGATTGACAAAAAGGACACCGACGGGACGAAGACGGTGAGCGCACTCGGCAAACTCGGCGCAGTCTCGACGGTTCTCGCGGACGTCACCGCGAAGCTCGTGCCACTCGGTCCGCAGGCACCCGAGGAAAAAAAGCCCGACGAAGGTTTCGGCAACGGCAACAAGGCGACGACCAGTGCTGCGGGCCCGCCCAAACTGGAGACGGACATTCTCGAAACTCAGGGCCGCGCCGGCTACGACGCCTTTGACGCGATGGTAAGAGAGGCCGCCGCCGCCGAGGCCGGCGGAAAGGCTTCGCTCACCGTGAAGACGGCGCTCGATCCGAATGGAAAGAAAATGGATCCCGGCATTGCGGCCGACGCCAAGCTCAAGGCGCTCGTGATGGGCGCCACGAAATTTGCACCGGGACCGAAAGGCCTCGGCGCGCCGCAGCAGGCGGTGACGCCCGGAGGCAAACAGGGATTGGCAAACGCGAAACCGCCCACGCTGGGAAGTGTGCTGGCAGGAGTGAAGGACATCCCTGAAAAACAGGCGAAACTGAACAGCACGGAAATCAAACTCCACGACACCACGATCCGACTGAACAACGTTGACGGCTCCGGGGGCGGCAAAGAGGACGCAAAAGGAGGGGCGTCCGGACAGGCTCCGAAATTCAACGATACAGCGATCCGCCTGCACGACACCGCCATCACGCTGCACAGCACCGCGGTGCAATTGAAGAAAAGCGCCGGCAAGTTGAATGACCTCATTTTCGGCCTTCAGGGGGCTGCGGCATCCGTCAGGGATTCCACGCTGGGCGCGAACGTCGCCGTGCTGAAAATGCACTCGCTCGTCGTAAGCCTCGGTGCGCAGTCCGCCTCGGAGGATGCGGAGTCCTTTTCCGAACGCGCGATTTCCGATTCCGATGAACCGACGATTCTGCGAAAGAAGACCGTGCTGCGATCGCAGAACGCGCCGCCGGAATTTCTCGGCGCTCTCGGCATCCGTCCGCGGACCGCGGACGGCAAAAAGAACACCGCGCCGCGCATCTCGGAACTGCCAGCGATCGTCCTCACGATGCGCACCGACCGACTTTTCCGCTGGGATTCCGCAGAGATCCGCCGGGGTGCCGAGCTTCCTTTGCGCGAGGTGGCCGCCGTGCTGATCTGCCGCTCCAGTCTTCCGGTGATCGTGCGCGGTTCCGGCGACGACTCCGGCGATCCCGCGGCAGACGCCGCACTCGCCATGCAGCGCGCCGAGGCGGTGCGCAACTGGCTCGTGGCTTACGGCTGCATCCCGGCGAAGAATACATCGGTGAGCACATCCGTTCCCGAGGAGCCTGTGGCATCCGGGAAAAAATCGAAGGGCGGCGCCCCTGCAACGAATGGCGGCAAGGATCGCAATGTAGAAATCGTGCTTCCGCTGATTTCGGAGATCCCGCCCGGCACCGCGTCGCGGTAATATTTTTCTGCCGTCGCAGAAAGCCAGCCGCCACCGCACACAATCCTGCAGAATTACGACACCTTGCCGTGCCGCGTGCGCCCCGCGAGCGCGCGGTTCAGCGTGAGTTCGTCCGCGTGTTCGAGCCCGCCGCCCGCGGGCAGCCCCTGCGCGATGCGCGAGACGGTGACGGGAAATGGCTGGAGCAGTTCCGCGATGTAGTTTGCCGTGGCGTCGCCCTCCACGTCCGTGCCGAGCGCGAGGATGACCTCGGAAAAACGCGAGTCCTGCACGCGTGCGATCAGCGACGCGATGCGCAGGTCGTCCGGGCCGATGTGATCGAGCGGCGAGATGCGCCCGCCGAGCGCATGGTAGCGCCCGCGGAAGACGCCCGTGCGCTCCAGCGGCAGGATGTCCGTCGGCTGCTCGACGACGCAGAGCAACGCGTTGTCGCGGTCGGGCGCGGCGCAGAATTCGCAGAGCGGCTCCGTCGTGAAGAAGCCGCACTGAGGGCACGCGTGGACGTGCTCGCACACCGCAGTCACCGCCGCCGCGATGTCGCGGGGCCGAGCATCGCGCGCCTGCACCATCCACAGCGCGATGCGCTCGGCACTGCGCGGGCCGATGCCCGGCATGCGTTTCAGCTCCGCGATGAGCGCGCGGATCGCGGCGGGATATTCGACACGTTTCATGGATCGCGGTTTTACATCCGCGAATTTCCCCAACCCAGCACAGGCAGGCCCTGCTGCATCTGCTCGATGCGCCGGATGTAAAAATCCACCGCC
This sequence comes from uncultured Spartobacteria bacterium, assembly GCA_903882875.1. Classification (GTDB taxonomy): domain Bacteria; phylum Verrucomicrobiota; class Verrucomicrobiia; order Chthoniobacterales; family Chthoniobacteraceae; genus SXWH01. The sequence continues at coordinate 14,016 of CAIRYQ010000106.1, forward strand.
CCATCCGAGCCGTACTTGTCGCGCGTTTCGCGGAAGGCCGCGAGCGCGCGGTCGAGCAGGTTCTCACGGAAAAAGACCACGCCCTTCCAATAAAGATCGCGCCGTGCGCACTGCGGCTCGGAGAGCTGATCCTTGTATGTGATGAGCTCGTACACCTCCTCGCGGCTCGTGCCGTCCGGATACCGCTGAATGAGTTCCATCGGGCGGACCTCGATGGCCTCTTCCGCGAGGGCAAAAGTCCGCATGCCGATGAGCGCCCGTGTGCCGTAGATCGAGTTTGCCGCGCACAGCCGCCGCGCAAATTCCACAGGCTCGCCGGACACGCTCAGCGCGCCGAGCCGACGCGAGCCGTACGCCGCGAAGATGACCTCGCCGCTGTTGATGCCGAGCCGCCAGTCGAAAACCTTGCCCCATTTGTCGAGGCACGAACGGTTCACGGACTCCAGGTGCGCGGCGAGATCGAGCGCCGCCTCGCACGCGCTGCGCGCATGACCGGGGTCGGGAAGCGGCGCGCCGAAGACGACACGCAGGCTCTCGCCGTCGCACTCGTCGAGATACGCTCCGCACTCGACGAAAAAGTCCGCGGCATTTTCGAGGAATGTATTCGTCATCGCGACATAGTTGTCCGTGTGCATCGTCGCGAGGAGTTCCTCGTGGTTGATGATCTCGCACACGACGACCGTTGCCTCGCGCAGTTCGCCGTCGAAATGCAGCGGCGCATTCCCTTCGAGCAGACGGGAAAAGGTGCGTCCCGACACGCGGTCGCCGAGCAGTTGCTGCAGTGTCCGTTTCCTCCGCCCGGCCGCGCTGCGCGAAAAGCCGAACGCCCCACCTGCGGCGACGACGATCGCCGTGATGCCCGCGAACGGCGAAAAATATGCGCCGTGGAGATTCGCAACCCACACCGCAGCCACCGTCTCCGCGAGCGACGCAAGCACGATCCCGAGCTTCAGCGCGACGCGGTTCAGATCGATCGTCGTCCACGCGATGCCGAACGAGAGGAGAAGGACGAGAAAATATTGCAACGGGCGCTCGACGACGGGCGGCGACGGACGGTTCAGAAAATTTGCGAGCGACGCGTCGGCCCGCGCAAAGGCGTGCAGCTCGAAAAGCCCCGTCACGAACAGCACGGTGAGGGTTCCGCAGATCAATGTGGCCTTGAGGTATCGCACGCCCGCCCGTTTATCACGCGCCCTTCGCGCGGCGCAACCTCCGCGCGCAGGCGCACGGCCCTTCTGCCCGGCGTAACCTCAACGCCACGCGCCGCGTCTCACGGGCAAAACTCGCGCCATGCCCTACACCGGAAACGTCCTCTTCTTCCTTTCACTCCACGCCGCGCTTTTCCTGATCCTGCTTGGCCACTGGCTCGTCGCAGGCGGCATGTTTCCGGCGGCGACGAGCGCCGTCGTGCGGCAATACGACGAGCGTCCCATGCGCGCGCTGCTGCTCGGCGTTGTCACCTATGGCCCATTGATCATTCTGACGCTCAACGCAGGAAAAATCCCCGCCGTCCCGCTCCGCATCGCCGTGATTGCCGCCGGGGTCTTCGCCTTGCTCACCGCACTGGCCGGCACGGCGGGCCTTGCGATGCGCATCGGGCGGAATCTCTCCGCGAATGCCTCGCGGTGGGAGCAATGCCTGCGCGGCGGCGTGATGCTCGGGCTCGTGTTCATCACGCCCGTGCTCGGCTGGGGCTTCCTGCTGCACGCGGGGCTCGCGAGCGGCTTCGGGGCAATCCTGCTCGCGAAGCCCTGGAAATCCGGCGCGGCGGAAAATCCCGCCGTGCCCACGCCGGCGCTGCCGTGAAAAATTCCACACGACGCGAATTCATCGCAGCCAGCGCGGGTGCGGTCGCGCTGAGCTACGCGATTTTCCGGAGCACGCAGGGCTGGCTCACGCAAATGGGCCAGGTCGCGGGCATCGGCGTCGAGCGCACGCTCGGCGGCAAACTCACGCCGCCGAATGCGCGCGACATTGATCCCGTCTCGCACGCGCTGAACCGCCTCACCTTCGGCCCCGGCCCGGGCGACCACGCGCGCGTCTCGGCGATGGGAGTGGAAAAATTCATCGAGCAGCAACTCTCACCGGAGAAAATGGACGACTCGCTCTGCGACCGTGCGACCGCACGGTTTTCCGACATGTGGAATGAGCCGCTCGGCGAGCAATACGACGCGGAGCCCGAGGCACTGCCGCCGGTGCTGCGGCGCGTCACGCTGCTGCGCGCCATCTACAGCGAGCGGCAGCTCTTCGAGGTGATGTGCGAATTCTGGAGCGACCACTTCAACATAGACCCCGGCAAGGCCGACTGCCGCTGGACGAAGCCGACCGACGACGCCGACGTGATTCGCAAACACGCACTCGGAAATTTTCGCGATCTTCTCCGCGCCTCCGCGCTCAGCCCGGCGATGCTGTGGTATCTCGACGGCCGCGCGAACGTGAAGCGCAGGCCCGACGAAAAGCCGAACGAAAACTACGCGCGCGAGCTGATGGAGCTGCACACGCTCGGCGTCCACGGCGGCTACACGCAGCAGGACGTGATGGAAGTCGCGCGCTGCCTCACCGGCTGGACAATCCGTGCGCGCCGCGACGACGGCTTCGCAAAGACGCTCATCTCGCCGCAGACGGATCACTTCGCGGTGTTCTTCCGTAAAGACGCGCACGACGACGACTCGAAGCGCGTTCTCGGCCACGAGATTCCAGCGGGCCTCGGCAAAGGTGATCTCGATCGCGTGATCGAGATCGTGGGCAGCCACGCGAGCACCGCGCAGTTCATCGCGCACAAGCTGTGCGTCCGTTTCATCGCCGACGAACCGCCGCAGTCCGCAGTGAGCGCAGTCGCATCCGCATTTTCCGCGAGCAATGGCGACATCAAGACGACACTGCGCGCGCTATTCGCGGCGCCGGAATTCGCATCGAGCGCGGGCACGAAATTCAAACGCCCATTCCACTTCATCGTCTCCGCACTGCGCGCGACGAATGCCTCGACGACCGCAGACCGCCCGCTGCTTTCCTACCTCGAACGCATGGGCCACATGCCATTCTGCTGGCCGACGCCCGACGGCTACCCTGCCACGGCGCAACACTGGCGTTCGACGCTGCTCTGGCGCTGGAATTTCGCGCTCGCGCTCGCAAACAACCAAATCAACGGCACGAGCATCCAGCGCGCGCGACTCCAAGCGCGCATTGGCAGCGACGTCGGCCTCATGGCCACGCTGCTCGGACGTCAGCCGCGCGCCGAGGAAAGTGACGCGTGGCTGAAAAGCGGCGACGGTCTCGCGCTGCTGCTCGCGTCACCTGCGTTCCAACGTTGCTGATGAACACGCAGACTCACATTTCCGGCAATGGCGACGACAAGCGCACGCTCGTCGTGGTCTTCCTCCGCGGCGCAGCCGATGGCCTCACGCTCGTCGCGCCGCTCGGCGACGACAACTACCGCAAGTTCCGCCCGCGTCTCGCAGTGAAGCGCGAGGACGCTGTGAAGCTCGACGGATTTTTCGGACTGCACGCAAACCTGCGCGCGCTCGAACCCGCGTGGAAGGACGGCGAGCTGTGCATCGTACACGGCGCGGGCGGCGAGAGCGACACGCGCTCGCACTTCGAGGCGCAGGAGCTGATGGAGCACGGCGGCCCTGCGTCTGGCGGCTGGCTCGGGCGTTTCCTCCGCACGCAAAATCCTTCGCCAAGTCCGCTGAGCGCCATCGCACTTTCACCCACGCTGCCGGAAGTGCTCTCCGGCGCGCCGTCCGCGGCGGCATTCGAATCGCTCGGCGATTTCTCCCTCGGTGGACGTGGCGGTGGCAAACGGCTGCCCTCAAATTTTTCACACGAGTTGCGCCGGCTCTACGAACTCGAAACCGACGCGCTCCGCGACGCCGCTCGGAACACCTTCGACGCCATCGCGCGTATCGAAGCGATTGATCCGAATGCGCAGCCCGGCAACGGCGCGACCTACGACGAGCGCGATTCCTTTGCGCGCGGCCTGCGGCAGGTCGCGCAGCTCATTCAGGCCGATGTGGGCCTCGATGCCGCAAGCGTGGACCTCGGCGGATGGGATTCGCATTTCACACAGCAGACGCTCATCGAGCCGCTCATGCTCCGCCTCGCGCGCGGCCTTGCCGCATTCCGTCAGGATCTCGGCGCGCGGATAACGACGACGACCGTAGTGGTGATGACGGAATTTGGCCGGCGCGTCGCGGAGAACTCAGCATTCGGCACCGACCACGGGCGCGGCAGCGCGATGTTCGTTCTCGGTGGCGGAGTGCGCGGCGGACGCGTTTTCGGCGGCTTGCAGCCAGGCGGCCCGTGGCCCGGCTTGAAGCCCGAAATGCTCGAAGGCCCCGGCGACCTGCCAGTCTGGAACAACTACCGCGACATTCTCGCGCCGGTGCTCACGCGTCACGGCGCAAGCGCGGATGCGTTGGGGAAAATTTTCCCGGACTTTTCGCTGAGTGGGCTCCCGCTTTTCGCGGAATGAAATACGCCGTGAAAGGATGTGTTCAACCGTTGATTCCCAAACGGGACGACGGCCATCACCGGGCGATGAGCTGGAAAGTGTCGCTCACAAGCCGCGTCCCGCGCACGGTCTTTTGAAACCACGCTAGGCCGAAATCCACGCGGCTCCCGGCGTCCACCTGTTTCAGCAGCTTCTCGATCGGCTTCACTCCGTTCACCTCGAAGCGCCCGATCGCCACGACGAGCATTCCCGGCTGAAGGCCCGCCGCGGATGCGGGCGACTTCGGATCCACCTCGGTGATCAGCGCACCGCTGCCTTCGCGAAAGGCGCTGCTCGCCGCCGTCTTCTCATCCACGTCCTGAAGCACGAGGCCGAAGAATTTCCGCGCGAGGCCCGGCTTTTCCGCGACCTTTTCGCCGCGCTCGATTTTGCGGAACTCCTCCACCTTGTCCCGCACGACGCTGCCTGGGATCGCAAAGCCGATGCCCTGCGTGGGCACGCCCTGCGGCGTGAACGACATTTTCACCGACGAAATGCCGACCAGCTTCCCCGCGATGTCCACGACAGGGCCGCCGCTGTTGCCGGGATTGATGGCCGCATCCGTCTGCACGAGGTTCTGGTATTCCACATCGCCGACCGTCACGCTGCGGCCTTTCGCGCTGAGGATGCCGCGCGCGACAGACGAACCGTAGCCGAGCGGATTTCCGAGCACGAGGCACGTCTGGCCAAGGTGGTTTTTCGAGAGATCGTTCAGCGCGATGAACGGGAACTTCTCCGGCGCGTCCACTTTGATCATCGCGAGATCGTGATCCGGATCGCCCGTGACATAGCGTGCGGAATAGGTCTTCCCGGAAGGCGTGGTCACCGAGATTTTCATCTCCGCCGCGCGCTCCACGACGTGCGCGTTCGTGATGATCGTCCCCTTGTCATCAATGAAAAATCCCGAGCCAAGGCTCTGCACCTTCTGATTGATCGTGCGCGGCGGCCGCATGGAGCCGCCGAAAAAGTCGTTGTAAAACGCGTCCATCGGATCGCGCACGGTGCGTTTCACGATGGTTTCCGTGTTGATGTTCACGACCGCCGGCATCGCCTTTGCCACGGTCTTCACGGCCGGCTCCTGCGCGGGATCCTCCTCGGCGCGGAGCGTGAGCAGCGGGATGAAAAGTGAGAGCAGCAGTGCGGGCAGGAGTTTCATGCGGTGTGTCGGGCGAATCAGACACCGGAAGCCGCTCGGCGCTCAAACGAATTGGCGAAGACTGCTAGTCTCGCTCCACACGGGCGGCGGCCTTTTCACCGAAGCGTGCCCCTGTCCGCCCGGCCCGCGCCACTCGGGCCACTCCGCGGCGAATGCGGATGCGGAAATGATGCCTGCGAGAATGAGCGGAGCGATGCGGTGCGTCATGCGAATGTGGTGAGTGAATCGAAAACCCCGGAGCGTGCGGCTTCGTGGGGAAATTTGCGGCGATTCATTGAAGACGCCCATTGCGCCAGTGTTTGAAACGCGTGCCTCGGGGAACTGAGTCATGAGACCGATTGAATGCTACTGTAAAACTTCGGCCCTCAAGAAAATGCTGCGCGAAAAAAGTCTGTGCGAATTGAGATGCGGCTGCCGCGTGCAATGCCCCGAGAGGAGCCACCAAATGAGCGCAGGCCGAGGAAGCCGAGAACGCACGCGCGAAGGGGCTCTTCCCACTATGACAGCACAACGTGATGAAATTGTGTTGTCGTTGCGTGTGTTGAGGAAGTGTTTGAGCAAGCGTTCTCGAAGTCACTTGGACATTGAATGCGAAATGTAAGCCAGCAGCACTCGCGTGACCCACAATAACGAAATGAGTGAACGCACCACCGTAGGTGCTGATGATGTGGTAAAACTCTGCTGGAGTCCGAATATAGTGAATACCCAGTTGGTCGTCCGGCAGTAAAATTCGGAGATAATGGACAATGGACTTCGTTAGCGGATTCAAGAGGCTGCGCTCCGTCTGAAAGTCACCGATGCAAATGATACAAACGCCAACGTCGCGGTGAACGGCAGATGTGGCGACCGTCTTAAAGCCCGATGTTATACGGACAATCGATCGTGACTCTTCTTTGAGCGATCGCCGTGACCTCCGCGCGAATCAGTGCGTGAGGAGTATCCTCTCCATCGGCTACGCGGTCGGTGGGAACGTAAACTTGCTGGCCTACTTCGAGAGGCATTGTGATTGCGTATGGTCGCCAAATTTTCCGCTCACGCACCCGACGGCATCGCCTGCAGCGGCTCCGCTTCGGCGTCGTAGTTGATGCCTTCGATGCCGAAGCCGAACAGCCGGAGAAATTCCGAGCGGTAGCCGGCGATGTCGCTGAGCGTGGGCAGCGTCTCGGTCGTCACCTGCGGCCACAGCGCGGCGACTTCGGCCTGCACGTCGTCGCGCATTTCCCAATCATCAATGCGGATGCGCCCCTCCTCGTCCGGCTGCGGATGCGCGGATGGCGCGAGGCGTTCGGCGAATAGCCGGTAGATCTGTTCGATGCAGCCTTCGTGAAGGCCCTTTGCCTTCATCACACGGTAGAGCAGCGAAATGTAGAGCGGCACGACGGGAATCGCGCTGCTGGCCTGCGTGACGAGCGCCTTGTTCACGCTCACCCACGCGTGGCCTTCGTGCTTCGCGAGCTTCGCGGTGATGCGGTCCGCCGTTTCCTCGAGGTGCTCCTTCGCGCGGCCGATGGTGCCGTTGCGATAAATCGCCCACGTGAGATCCGGCCCGATGTAGCTGTAGGCCGCCGTGACCACGCCCGGTGCGAGCACGCCCGCGGCATCGAGCGCATCCATCCACATCTCCCAATCCTCGCCGCCCATCACCGCCACCGTGTCCGCGATCTCCGCGTCGTTTGCGGGCTCGATGGTGATTTCGCTCACGGTGCCCTTGTCGGTGTCCACGGTCTTGTTCGTGTAAGCCGCGCCGAGCGGTTTCAGCGTGCTCTTGTGGACGACGCCCGTCTTCGGATGCGTGCGCCGAGGTGAAGCGAGCGAGTAGATGACCGCATCCACCGTGCCGAGGTCGGCCTTGATGAGCGCGATGACCTGCTCCTTCACCGCGTCGGAAAATGCGTCGCCATTGATGCTCTTCGCATACAGCCCCGCCGCGTGCGCCTCGCGCTCGAATGCGACCGAATTATACCACCCCGCCGAGCCCGTGCGATCCGCCTCGCTCGGCTTCTCAAAAAACACGCCAATCGTCGCCGCACCGCCCGCGAACGCAGGCACGATGCGCGAAGCCAGCCCGTAGCCCGTGCTCGCACCAATCACGAGCACACGCTTCGGCGCACCCGCGATGGCGCCTTTGGATTTCACATAATCCACCTGCTGCCGCACATGCGCCGCGCATCCATCAGGATGCGCTGTGATGCAGATGAACCCACGAATCTTCGGCTTGATGATCATGCGGCGAACGGTGCGCGAGCCACGCGCGCGCCGTCGAGGAATTTTGCAGCGCACCGTTCACCCCCTGTGCTTCCCACCCATAAATTTCATCTTGCCAAAATACGAACGGCTCATTTCCATCTGCGTCCGATGAGCGCAGTTCCCTCCCAAATCGGAAAGCACCTCCGCACACGGAGCGTCGGAGCGTCGGAGCGTCGGAGCGTCGGAGCGTCGGAGCGTCGGAGCGTCCCATTCTTTTGTCAGGCGCTTTGGAATAGTCGAGCCGATAGCGCATCGGCTCGCGGGCAGGCCGATCTTCCGAACGGGGTTTTCCGCGACGCGCACGAGGTTGTCTGTTGCAGCATCAAGGGCTTCCAAGGGCCACTCGGGGTTGCCTGTCGCGGAGACAAGGTTTCCCCGCGCGGAATCAAGGTTGTCCCATCCGCGCCCAAGGTTGTCCACCACGGACTCCGGGTTTTCCGTGGCAGCCACGAGGTTATCCGGCCTGCAGATCAGGTTGTCCGTGACGGATTCAAGGTTTTCCAACACAAACACAGGGTTTTCCGCGACGGAATCAGGGTTATCCGCGACAGACTTGAGGTATTCTGTCGCAGAAAACCTCATTCAAGGCGCACATTTGGAGCGGTTTGCGAAAAAATGGCTGTTTTTGACCACCCGCAGCTGGGAATGACGAACGCCCAAACCTGAAGCCCCAATGCCGAATCGCAGACCAACCAGTCACCAGTCACCAGTCACATCCACCAAGCACAGAAGCCATCAAACCAACCGCCAGTCACCCAGTCCGCAAAAAAATCCTAAATCCTAAATCTTAAATCCAACCTCCCATGCCCAACCAACCCTACTTCCCCACCCGTGAAGGCGACCAGCTCAAGTTCTTCACCACCATCCAGTCAAAGATCGCCAGCTATTACGGCCCGCTGGACATCAGCGCCGCCCGGCAGGCCAAGCTCACCCTCGCCCTCACATGGCTCATCTGGGCATGGCAGACCTACCTCCCCGCGCGCAGGCAGGACGCACCCGCCGCCACCTCCTGGCGCAACGCCCTCGCCACCGGCACCAGCGACGCCTCCACGGACACCACCCCGCCCCAGCCCGCCGCCCTCACCCCGCCCGCAGGCACGGCCTTCTTCGGAATGCTCACCTGGCTCTTTGAGGAAATCGCCCGCTGGAAAGCCGCCGAGGGCTACACGGACACCATCGGCAAGGACCTCGGCATCATCGGCGCAGCCGCCACGCAGCACACCGACCCGCCCGTGCTCACCCTCGGCGGCGTCAGCGGCACGAATGTGGAACTGGACTTCACCCTCCACGAGCACACCGGCATCTGGCTGGAAAGCCAACGCCAGGGCGACCCTGCCTTCGCCTTCCTCGCCACGGACACCGCCAGCCCCTACCTCGACAACCGCCCGCTCAAGACCCCCGGCCAGCCCGAATGGCGCGACTACCGCGCCTGCTGGTGGGACAACGACACCGCCACCCTCGCCTTCGGCCCAGTGCTCAGGGTGATCGTGGGCGGGTAGGACTTAATAAACAACAATTCTGCTCCGAAAATCTGTCTGGCGCATGACGCCAACAACCGCAACAAACCAACACGACTGAAAGGAACATCACATGAGCTTCTGGAAAAAACTATTCGGCGGTTCTCCCGCTCCCGCAGCGCAGCCGCCACAGCCAAAACCACAACAAACAAAACCCATGAAAGAAGAATGCGATAGCTGCGGAAAGCTAGAAGCAAACTTGTCACCACTCACGCTCGATTCCCCAAAGGGCAGAAAGGATATTCTGGTGTGCGGAGATTGCCTGATGAAAGCAATTGTGGGTGGCCTTGAATCGGGCAATCTGCATTTCGAGTAATGCGATGTAAGCCAGTAAACCAAACATATGAGCTTCTGGAAAAAACTATTCGGCGGTTCTTCCGCCCCCATCGCACAGCCGCCACAGCCAAAACCCGTCCCACCAGCGCGGCCAACAAATGTCGTCGAAGAAGCAAAAGACATTATCCGCAACTCAAGAGGTGCTCGCGATTTTCTCTTGCGAGCCACCCAAGCCGGCTGGAGCAAAATCAAAGAGGATTTCATTGGGATATATCTACAGAAGGCGGATGCGACTCTTATCTTTGGTGTTCTACCCAGCCACGGCCCAGATACAATTTGGAACGCCATGATGACAACAAAAGACACAGGAACTGTGGACCTCATCACTGAGGGAAAGATTGTCTGCTAAGCATACGTCCTTGAACCATGAATTTTCTCAAACGTCTTTTCGGCGGCGGCACACAACCCACGTCACAACAAACTGCACCGCAACCTCCTCTTCGTTCGGAGAGTTCCGTTGATATTGCCACCGCGAGCGTCAGCCGTGCCTTTGAAGTGCACATCAAAAGAAAACTCGAACCGCAATTAAAAACAGAGCTAGAGACGCAAGCGGCATTGAACAAGGTAGCCGCTGTTTTTCGTCAGACTTCACGAGCAGTCGGCGAGAAGATTGCGTCGAGCGCCAATGACGGCAAGATGCACTCATTTTCATTCCGCGACGCTGCCCAGAAGGTGCGACTTGAAGTCACTACCATCCCGTGCAGGCCAAGCGAGGCTTACGACTACTTCGCACGCACTGGCGGCTATGGTGCATTCCTCGACCGGTTGCTCTACTTTCCCGGAACATATCACGCTGCGCGAGCCGAAGGAATTCAGGTTTTCGCTCATTTGATTGTCGTAGTGGACTCCACGAGCCAGCCTGAGCAAGTAGTTGTTCACTTGTGCATGCTGCCCCACGGCGATGGCAACCAGCCTTATTGCCCGGTCGGCATAACTCCAACAGACCTTCTTGAGCGGCGATGAACGAGGTGTCTAATCCACTAGCAAAGAGGTCAGGATGGAAGTTGGGCAGAACCGAGAGACGGATTGATAGTTGGAATTGAATGACGGCAGCCGTTCATTTACCCCAAAAAAACAACCCCTCGCCGCCGATGATCGGCACGCTGATGCAATTCCCACAGTGCGCGATGGTAGTTCACTACGCCGACGAAGCGCACAGCGCAAAGCAGTCTTGGGCTTTAGCCCGCAAAGCCGCCCCGAAGTCGGAGCCGCGTCCCGTTTCGCACGGTTTCGCACGCTGAAGCGTGGGACTCCCTTGTAGCCGCGCCTCGCAAGAGCGCGGGCTGGTCCGCCGGGTGCGCCTGCGAAAGAATGCCCGCGCTTTGACCAGCGCGGCCACGGGTGGAACGCATCGCTCCGCGCGCGTTTCGGTGCGGGCCGGAAGGTTTGCCTGCAGACGGGAAAGCGCGCGCGGAGCGACGCGCTCCACCGGGCGGCTGCCCCATCCGCATGGCAGGGAGCGGTGTTTCGTGAAGCGGCAAGTTGTCCGTTGCGCCTGCGGGCGCTCTCTGCCAGTTTTGGCCCATGAGCACGGAACTGATCGAACAAAAGCTCGCCGAACTCGAACGCCGCATGGAAGCCGTCGAGGCGAAGACTTTCGACAGAAAGCCGAAGGGTGCGTGGAGGGAAATCATCGGGTGGGAGGAGGACGATGAGCTTTTCCGCGAAGCCGTGCGCCTCGGCGCGGAATGGCGCGCGAAGGCGAACGCGGAGGGCAGGTGACGCGTGGTGTGCGTTCTCGACACGAACCACTACGTCGCACTGGCATCGGGCGGGGCGATGTCCCTCCGGCTGAAGGAGCGCGCAGCGGCCTGCGATGCGGACCTGATGATCACGGTCATCACTCCGCAGGAAATCACGCAGGGCTGGCTGGCTGAAATCAACCGCAGGAACGCCGGGACTGACCAAGTCCACGCCTATCGTCGTTTTCTCCACAGCCTGCTGGGATTTCCAAAGCTCACGATCCTTCCGTTCGACGAAGACGCTGCGCGCACCTTTCTGGGCCTGCAAGAGCGGCGCATCCGTATCGGCACGATGGATCTGAAAATCGCCGCCATCTGCATGGCGCACGATGCGACGCTGCTCACGCGCAACCTTGTGGACTTTGAGAAAGTGCCGGGACTGCGCGTGGAGAACTGGCTCGACTGATGGGAAACGTGGGGCGGACTGCAAGCGGTATCCGAAGGGAATCCGACAAGACGAATGGTGGCCGCGCCTCGTAAGAGCGCGGGTTGATCCTCCGGGTGCGCCTGCAAAAGAATGGCCGCGCTCTGACCAGCGCGGCGGCGGGTGGAACGCGTCGCTCCGCGCGCGTTTCGGTGCGGGCCGGAAGGTTTGCCTGCAGACGGGAAAGCGCGCGCGGAGCGACGCGCTCCACCGGGCGGCTGCGGCATCCGCCCGCACTTCCCCCTCCGCCAGCCTCCACAGGCTGAAGCCCCGGCCTGCTTCTCCCCGCGCCCTTCACGGCAAAGGCCGGAGGATGGAGTGCGTCCCCCATCACGGGGAATTCCCCGTTGCCGAAGGCGGCGCGCTTCGGCATCTTCCGGCCATGAGCACTATCGTTGAAGCGGATGAAATGGGGACATTGCGCCTGCCAGCGTCGCTGCTGCCGCATCCGGGGCCGCATCGGCGCTACCGTGTGGCGACGGGAAATGGCCGGGTGGTGGTGGATGAGGCGGCTGCGGAGCCGAGGAAGCCGACGGGCTTTGTGCGGAAATGGGGCGGCTCGGCAAAGAAGATCGCGGATGACGGCGATGCGTGGCTGGCCCGCATCAACGAGAAGCACCTGCGCTGAACGTGAGGGTGCTGCTCGATGCGAATGTGGTGCTGGACTGCCTGGTGTTGGAGCCCACGGGCCTGCCGCGCGCGGGCAAGGCGGCGAGCGACCAGTTGCTCGATCTCTGCGACGCCGGTGTGCATCACGGGCTGATCGCGTGGCACACGCTGCCCATCGTGGCGTATTACCACGGGCGGCAAAACAGCGCGGAGGACACGGCGGCGATGATGGATTCGCTGCTCGCAACGCTGGAGGTGCCCGCAGTGACGCACCGCGATGCGACGAACTGGCGCTCGCACGGGCTGGTGGATTTCGAGGATGCGCTGCAGTCCGCGTGCGCCGTCGCGGGCGAGGCGGATGTGATTGTCACCCGCAACACGGAGGACTTTGCCGGAAGCACGATTCCCGTGATGACGCCGGAGGCTTTCCTCGCGGTGCATCCGTGAGTGGCGCGGAGGATGTGCGCGCCGTTCCCACCATTCTAAAACAACCGCTGCCCCACGCGGCAGCCTTTCATTTCCAAAAAAGAGGATTACAGACGAATGCCGATATGAAACACATCCTCCAAATGACAGTGGTCGCGTTTGTTTTCGGTCTGCTGGGGCCGGGGGCTGTGATGGCCAAGGAGAAGGTGGTGAACTACACGAGCCGCGGCTACGAAAAATACGGCAAGGGCGATCTGGACGGCGCGATTGCCGACTACAATCTGGCGATCACGCAGAATCCCAAGGATGCCATCGCCTACACGGACCGCGGCATTGCAAAGTATGACAAGGGCGACCTGGACGGGTGCATCGCGGATTCCACACGCGGCATCGAGCTGAACCCGAAGCTGGCGACCGCCTTCAGCAACCGCGCCCTCGCCAAGCGTGACAAGGGTGATTTGGAAGGTGCGATCACGGACGCCACCCGTGCGATCCAAATCAATCCAAAGTCTGAAAAGGCCTATACGAATCGCGGCATTGCCAAGTACGACAAAGGGGACGCGGACGGCGCGCTCGCCGACTACGATCGGGCCATCGCGCTGAATGGAAAAATCGCGGTCGTGTACAGCAACCGCGGCCTCATCCGCGAGGCGAAGGGCGACATCAAGGGTGCCTTCGATGACTTTAACCGCGCCATTGAACTGGATCCGAATTCCTACATCGCCTTCTTCAACCGCGGCCTTGCGAAGTACCGCAAGGAGGATGCAAACGGCGCGATTGCCGACTTTACGCGTGCGATTGAAATCCGCCCGCAGCTTGCGGAGCCGTACAACAGCCGCGGCTTTGTGCGAAAGGCGAGGGGCGACTATGACGTGGCGATTGCGGACTTTGACAAAGCAATCGAGCTGAAGCCGAAATTTGCGCTGCCGCGCCTCAACCGTGGCGACGCGAAAAAGGCGCGCGGTGACAATGATGGAGCCATCGCGGACTACACCGAAGTGATCGCGCTCACGCCGAATGACGCGGAAGCCTATAACAAGCGGGGCGATGCAAAATCTCGCAAGGGTGACACGGATGCCGCCATCGCGGACTTTGACAAATCCATCGAACTCGATCCGAAATACGGCAGCCCATACAACAACCGCGCGAAGGCCAGAAAGCTGAAGGGCGATCTGGATGGCGCGATTGCGGACTTCGGGAAGGTGATCGAGCTGTTCCCGAAGGTCGCCTCGACTTACATCGCGCGGGGGCGGACTTATTTCAGCAAGGAGCAGTACGACCTCGCGGCGGCGGATCTCAACAAGGCGCTCGAAGTGGATCCCAAGTCGGCCGAGGCGCAGGATGTCATCGGCGACATTGCCAAATATAAGAACGACTATGACGGAGCCATCGCCCTTTATACGAAGGCCGTCGAGTTGGACCCGACGTATGGCGACGGGTATTGGGATCGCGGGCGCGCGCATCAGTTCAAGGGCGAGTGGGATCTCGCCGCCGCCGACTACCGTAAGACGATGGAGGTCGCGCCCACGTTCGAGTATCCGTATCTCCACCTGCTCTTCGTCACACGGTTTGCAAGGGGCGACGACGCGCCGGTGCTCGAAGCGTACCGGAAGTTCGTCGCTTCCCACGAATCCTCCGCGTGGGTGCGGACGCTGTCGAACTACTGCCTCGGCATCGGCAATCTCGATGACGCCGCAGTTCTCGCAGCGGCGAACAAGGGCAAGGATGCAAAGGCCGTGGAGTTTCAGGTCGCCTCTGCGTATTTTTTCATGGGCGTGCAGCGGCTCATCGCGGGGAACCGGACGGGTGCGACCGAGTACTTTGACCAGAGCCTGAAGGCGAATCCCAAATCATACGCCTTCGACATCCGCGCGATCCGCGCGCAGATGGAAGCTGGCAAGCTGTGAATCGGACGGCAGGCTCTGCCGCTGTTCAGCGATCGGATGCCCTTGAGCCGTCGGCCAGCGAGACGGATGTATGGAAATGCCGTGCGCCGCACGCTAGCGTCCGCATTGTGAACTTCCGCGCATGTCTTTTTTTCATCCTTGTCTCCACTGCCGCCGCCCAGGGCGACGGCTCGGCTCTCGATGCTCTGAAGCTGATTCCGAAGGACGTTGCAAAGCGGCTCGCGCGAATCGAGGCGCGGGAAGGCTCGCCGGTGCCGGAGCGATGGTACCTGCTCGTGCATGATCCGGCGGAGGAACGTGGCCTGCGCGAGTTCGTCGTCGCCGAGGGGAAATTTGTGACGTCCCGCACGCTTTCGCAGTTTGCGGATTCGCTGAAGCCGGCGGACGTGATCGGCGCGGACACGGTGAAGGTGGACTCCTCCCATGTGGCGAAGCTCGCCGCGGCATTTGCAGCGGCAAACGGCGCGAAGATCGGCACGCTGAACTACGAGCTTGGGCGCGACGCGGCGTCGAATGTGCCCGTTTGGAAAGTGACCGTGCTCGATACCGAGGGCGATCAGATCGGCGTGCTCGCGGTGAATGCGACGCGAGGTGCGGTGCTCAGTTCCGAGGGTTTTGAAAAATCGCCCGCTGCTGATCTGCTCGCGCCGCCGGCGTCGGTTGCGGGTGCGGCGACGGCCACTGTGAAGAAGCCCAAGGTCACACCGACGCCGAAGCCGGGCGTGCTGAAGCGGATTTTCGGAGGCGGGAGCAAGACGCCGACGCCGGCACAGTGAGTGGATGCAAAGAGTGGGCGACATTCCTGCCGCCGTTCCTTGCGCGCGGCTTGCCCCGTGCATCCGCGGTGGCTACGCAACAGGCATGACTGCATCCCGCATTTTTCTCATCTTCGTGGCAGCGGCGTTCGCCGCGTGTGACACGCCGCACAAGACGCCTCCGAAAAAGCCTGCGAAGAAGTCATCGGACGCGCAGGGTATCGGGCAAAAAACGGAAAACGCGTTCCGCCATGCGGGCGGGGCGATGGAGAAATTTTTCACCGGCCACGACACGATCTCGCGATGAACCTCGCGCGAAAACTCACGCAGCTCCTCGGCGGCGATGCCGTCCGCACCGACGATGCGACGCTCGCCACGCATGCCACGGACAAGTGGTTTGCCTCGCGCACGCCGGATGCGGTCGTGCTCGCGCGCACGCGTGGCGATGTGGAGAAGACGCTGCGTTTTGCAAACAGGCACGGCATTCCCGTCACGCCGCGCGGCGCAGGTGTCGGCTACGTCGGCGGCTGCGTGCCTTCGCACGGCGGCATCGCGCTGAGCGTCGCGCGGATGACGCGCATCAAGGAAATCAACTTTGCCGATGGCGTCGCCGTCGTGGAGCCGGGCGTGATCACGGGCGAGCTTCAGGCCGCGGTGCGGAAGCTCGGGCTTTTCTATCCGCCCGATCCCGCGTCGCTGAAGGAATGCAGCATCGGCGGCAACATCGCGACGAACGCCGGCGGCCCGCGCTGCCTGAAATACGGTGTGACGCGCAGCTACGTGCTCGGTCTCGAAGTCGTCCTCGCCGACGGCCGCGTGCTGCGCTGCGGCGGGCGCACGCACAAGAACAAGCAGGGCTTCGATCTCGCGGGCCTGTTCGTCGGCAGCGAAGGGCTGCTCGGCGTGGTCACGGAGGCGACGCTGCGCCTGCTGCCACATCCGCCCGCGCGCGCGACGCTCGCCGCGAGCTTCCGTTCGTTTCGCGAGGCGGCGGATGCCGTGCAGCGGATTTTCGCCGCGGGATTTTTGCCATGTGCGCTGGAGATTGCGGATCCGTTCACGCTGAAAAGCGCGCGGGAATTTCTCGGTCGCGAGATCGCGCCCGGTGCGAAGTCGCTCGTGCTCGTGGAACTCGACGGGCAGGCGGATTCCGTGAAGGGCGAGTGTGCCGCGCTCGCAAAGTTGCTGCGGAAGATTGATGCGATCCGCGTGCTCACCGCATTTGGCGACGAGGAGTGCGAAAAGCTCTGGGGCCTGCGCCGCGCGTACAGCCAGTCGCTGAAGGCGACGGGACTCACGAAGCTGAATGAGGATGTCGTTGTGCCGCGCGGCAAACTCGTGGAGCTGGCGGAATTCGGTGAGCGGCTCGCGAAGAAATACGGCCATCCGGTCGCGTGCTTCGGCCACGCGGGCGACGGGAACATTCACGTCAACATCATGGCGAAGAACTATCACACGGACCGCCGCGTGAAGGCCGGGGTGGATCGCGCGCTCGACGAGCTTTTCACCTGGGTGCTGAAGGCCGGCGGCGTGATCACCGGCGAGCACGGCATCGGCCTCGCGAAGAAGCCGTGGTGGACGCAGGCTGTGGACAAGGTCGGACGCGATGTCCACACCGCGCTGAAGGCCGCGCTCGATCCGAAGGGGATTTTGAATCCGGGGAAGTTCGTCGCGTGATGCGGCAGTTCATCGGCCAACGTGGCCATCAATCCTGGGCAAGCCCGGATGGACAGTGACCGGACACCGATTTGTGTCCCGTTTCAAAAACGGATCACTTGCCGCGCGACTTCGCCGCTGTCGAGGAGGTCAAAGGCCGCGTTCACTTCGCCGAGGGAAATCACGGAGGTGCGCAGCAGATCCACCGGCAACAGGCCGGCGCGGTACATCGCGATGTAACGCGGGATGTCGCGCTGCGGGACGCACGAGCCCATGTAGCTGCCCATGAGCGTACGCTCCTCCGCGGTGATTGTGAGCGCGGGAATCGTGAGCATCCGCTCGGGATGCGTGAGGCCGATGCACACCGTGCGCCCGCCGCGCCGCGTGGCTGCGAATGCCTGCGCGATCACATTTCCATCGCCGACCGCCTCGAATGCCGTCTCCGCCCCGCCGCGCGTGATGTCTCGGATGGCTGTGGCTGGATCAGTGCTGGCGGAATTGACGGTGTGGGTCGCGCCACACTGCTTTGCGAGGGCGAGCTTCGATTCGATGCGATCCACGGCGATGATGGGAAATGCGCCAACCGCCTTCGCACCCATGATCGCGCTTAGGCCCACGCCGCCCGCACCGAAGACGGCGACCGAAGTGCCTGCGGCGACGCGCGCCGTGTTCACGACCGCGCCCACGCCCGTCATCACCGCGCAGCCGAAAAGCACGGCGGTCTCCATCGGGATGTCCGCGTCAATTTTCACCACGGACTCGCGCGAGACGACGCTGAACTGCGAGTAGCCCGCGACGCCGGAATGATGGTTCACGCGTTCCGCGCCGGGCTTTTGAAAACGCACGGTGCCGCGCAGAAGTTTGCCCGCACGGTTTGCGGCGACGCCGGGCTCGCACAACGCGGCGCGGCCCGTGACGCACATCGGGCAGTGTCCGCACGACGGGAGAAATGCGAACACCACGGGATCGTCCGGACGCAGATCCGTCACCCCTTCGCCGACTTCGCGCACATGCCCGCACGCCTCGTGGCCGAGCACGAGCGGCAACGGCCACAGGCGCGTGCCGTTGATCACGGAAAGATCCGAATGGCACAGACCCGCCGCGCCCATCTGCACGAGCACTTCGCCGGGGCCCGGCGGATCGAGATCGAGTTCCTCAATGCTGAGCGGCTTGCTCTGCGCGTAAGGCGCAGGCAGCCCGCGTTCACGCAGGACGGCGGCGAGTGTTTTCATGGTGGGTGCGCGACGGTATGCGATGCGCGCGGTGCGCCAAGCGCGTTTCCCAGCGATTTTCGCGAGCGAGTTTTCCTCGGAAAACGCACCGTGCCGGGTCATGCAGTTTGCTCCAACGCACAACCCATCTCTCACGTCCCCATGAAATCCTCCCTGCAAATCTCGCTCGCACTTTTCGCCGCCGGCGGCGCATTCACGAAAATCTGCGCCGAGGAAAACTGGGCGCGCTTCGGCGGGCCGGAGGGCAATGGGCGCTCTGCGGAGAAAGCGATGGCGGTGAAATGGGACGCATCGTCGGTCCTGTGGAAGGCAAAACTCAAGGGCGAGGGCCAGTCGTCCGTGGTGAATTGGGGCGACAAACTTTTCGTCACAAGCGCGACGGACAAGGGCGCGAAGCGCTGGGTGCATTGCCTCGATCGCAAGACGGGCAAGGTGCTCTGGGAGCGCGAGGTCGCGTGCGCAAAGCCGGAGGACGTTCACAAGATGAACACCTGGGCGACGCCGACGTGCGCGACGGACGGCGCGCGCGTGGTCGCGTTCTTCGGGCCGGGCGGCATCCATTGCTTCGGCATGGATGGAAAGCCGCTGTGGCAGCGCAACCTCGGCGAATTTCCCGGCACATGGGGCATCGGCGCATCGCCGATCATTGATGGCAAGGTCGTGATCCAAAACTGCGACGCCGAGGGGCCTTCATCGCTCGTCGCGCTCGACAAGACGACCGGCGCGCCCGTGTGGACGGCAAAGCGCGACGACAAGCCGAAGGGCGGCTGGTCCACGCCCGCGATCATCAATGCAGGTGCGCGCCGCGAACTGATCCTCAACGGCGAGCAGGGCGTGAACGCCTACGATCCCGCGACGGGCAAGGATCTGTGGTTTTGCAAAGGCTACGCCGGACGCGGCGAACCGATCCCGGTGCTCGACCACGGCCTGCTCTACGTCGTGAACGGCCAGCCGGGAAACACCTACGTCGTGAAGCCCGGCGGCAGCGGCGATGTGAGCGAGACGAACCGCGTCTGGAATGCGAACCGCAAGGGCGGACGCGATCTCCCGACACCCGCTGTCGTCGGCGAATACGAACTCGTCTCCAGCCTCTCCGGCACGCTCACGACTTATGAGGCGAAGACAGGACAGATCTTGTTTAGCGAGCGCCTCGACTCGCAGGTGAAGGGCTCGCAGGTCAGTGCGACGCCGATCACCACCGGCGGCCTCGTCTATTTCCAGATGGAAAACGGCGAAGTGATCGTAGTGAAACCGGGCAAGACGCTGGAGATCGTCTCGCGCAACAAGGTGGACTCCGCGAGCGACGAGATTTTCCGCGCGAGCCTGAGCCCGATCCAAGGCCAGTGGTTCGCCCGCTCGCAAAGCACGGTCTATTGCATCGCGCCGAAGGCGAAGTGACGCGGCCCCCGCTGGCGTCCGATCAGTGATTCGGCGGCTTATTCGCGCAGCCCCGCTTGAATCTTTCCATCTGGTTGTTGCAATTCTGCGCTGCACCGCGCGCAGGTTCGCTTGTTGGTGCTCCCGATGCAGGACAACATTCAAAGCGCATGATGCGCTCGTGCTTGAAAGATTCTGCGAGGGATTGATGCGAAATCAGTTCTTCGCGTCCTTCGGAACCGGGTTGGCCTTGCCTGGGGGCTTGTCCTTGCTGTCCTTTTTCGTGGAAGGCTTGAGTTCCGCTTCGGTCCACGCCTTGGTGCGCGTCTTGTTTTGTGTGCGGATTTTTGCGACGGCTTCGACGCTGATCGGGGAGGCGTTGTGCTCCCATTCGCGGCGGATGTAGGTGAGCACGCCGGCGACCTGTTCATCGCTGAGGGCTGCGCCGAGCGGGGGCATTTCGAGGTTCCACGTCTTGCCCTCCACTTTGACCGGGCCGTTCAGGCCGTGGATCACGATGCGCGGGAGAATGTCGGGATTGCCGAGCACCCAGTCGCTGTCCACGAGCGCGGGCGCGAGACCTTCCATGCCGGTGCCGGTGGGCTGGTGGCACGCCGTGCAAAGCGTGCTGTAAACAGTCTTGCCGGTCTCGAAGAGCTTCTGCTGCGCCTCGGTGAGCGGGACGATCACCGGCGGCGGCGGCACGCCGGGCTTGTTCGGCCAGGCGACGCGGGCGTCCACGGCGGCGACGAGCGGCTTGGCTGTGGCGTTCGCGGTTTTTGCGAGCGAGGCAATCTCGGTGGATTCGCTGTCGAGGTAAAGGAGCTTCACTTTTGGAGCGCCCTTGGGCGCATTTTTTCCGGCGGCGCCGGAAAGCATGGCGATCTGCGCGGGGCTGTTCGCGGGCTGCGCGGCGATGAGCGTGAGGAGCGTCTTCACTCGGGCGGAACGGCGCTCGTTCATCACGGCCTGCGCAAGCGCGCCGAGCATCTCGGCGGGAGCGGGCTTGTCGGAATTTTTGATCAGCGTGTCGAGGACTTCGAGTTCGCGTCCGCGAAGGCCGGATACGATGGCCTCGCGCACAAGCGGGTTCGCACCGGAGCGGCGTGCGAGAGTGATGGCACCGTCCTGGCCCTCGGGGAATCCGCTGAGCGTGAATGCGAGCGCGATCTGCACGTCGGCGGACGGATCGCCGGTGAACTTCGCGAGTTCGGCGGACATCGTGCGATCCGAGAAGCGCACGGCGGTGGCGCGTACCTTGGCGTTCTTGTCCTTGAGGCACGCGGTGATCACATCGGGCGTGAGTGCGGCCATGCCTTCGAGCGTCCAGAGCGCGTGGATCTTCGCGAGCGGGGTCGGGCCATTCGTCGCGACTTTTACGATCGCAGGCGCAACGGACGCGTCCTTTCGTTCGACGAGCAGGCGCTGCGCGGTGTCGCGCACGACGCCGTTTGCGTGGCCGAGGAAAGCGACGATTTTCTCGCTCTCCTCGGGCAGCTTCACGGTCTGCGGCTTCGCGCCGTCGGGCACGATGCGCCAGATGCGGCCCTGGCTGAACGGCTCCTCGAGTTTGCGATCCAGGATGTTCGCGATGAGGTAGTGCGTGAGGAAGCTCTTGTGCTGGATGATGCCGCGATACATGTCCGTGATGTAGAGCGCGCCATCGGGCCCGGTGTAGGCGTTCACGGGGCGGAATCGCTCGTCGGTCGAGGTGAGAAATTCCGTGTTCGCGCCGTATGCGTTTTTCGCCGTGAGCACCGCGTCCTTTTCCTCGACGATCACGCGCTTCACGAGATTGCCGGCAGGCTCGGGGATGAATGCGTTGCCGATGTATTCCTTCGGAAAAAGTCCGCCGCGGTAGATGCCTGCGCCGCACGTCGCCGTGCAGGACGAGAGCGTGCCGTCCGCACGCAGGGACTTCGCATCGTAGCCACGGTTCACGCCGGGCGTCGGGTGCGAGGGCCAGCAGGTCTGGTCTTTCAAAATCTGCACGCCCGCGCCCGCGCTGGCGGCGAAATTCGGATTGCGCTTGTAGAGCGACTCGGGGACGAAGCTCGAGCGGAGGAAATCCGAGTTGAAATTGTAATACGCGCGCCCGTAGTCGTCCTGCGTCATGCCCCACTGGCCGCGTGCCGCGCCGCCGGTCTCGACGATCCATTTTCCGTCCTTCAACTTGTAGCGCGTGCCGGAGTTTGCGTTGTAAATCCAGTTGTCGAGGAAACGCGTGGGCGAATTCGCCATGTGCTCCGGCTGTCCGCCGCGCGTGCCGTACGTGCCGTCCACCTGCTCTTTCAAGTCGGCGACGCCCGTGCCCTTGGTGTCCTTCATGAACCACATCACCGGCGGCTCCGCGACGAGCACGCCGCCATTCACGCAGAGGATCGCGCGTGGCAGGATGAGGCCGTCGGCAAAAATGGTGCGCTTGTCCATCTTCCCGTCGCCGTCCGTGTCCTCGAGCATGACGATGCGGCCGAGCGGCTGGTCCTCGCCCTTGCCCTCGACGTTGTGCATGTAGCCGCGCATTTCGCAGACGAAGAGGCGTCCCTTTTCATCCCAGCTCTGCGCGATCGGCGACTCGACCATCGGTTCCGCGGCGACGAGCTCGACATGGAAGCCCTTCGCGACCTTGAACGTCTTCAGCTCCTCCTCCGCGGTGAGCGGCTTCGGCGGCGGGAGCTTGAATTTGATCTCAAACTGATCGGGGCCGGCGTTCTTGGGATGCAGCGCCCACGCGAGCGTGCCCACGGCGAGTGCCGAGGCGGTGAGGATGAAAGTGCGCGTGCGGAATGAGGCGGAGCGGTGACGGATCATGGCGGAGAAAAGAGCGCCGAATCTGCCACTGAAACCGGTGTTGGCGAGCGGGAAGATCGCGGTGAGGATGCCGCCGTCCGCGTGACAGCGTCAGCGATGGATTTTCCAGCGCGTCTCGGGGTTGAGATTGATGTCCCCCGGATTCGTGTGAAAGCCACAGGCTTGGAGCAGGTATGCGACGCCGTCGCATGTGGCCATGCTTTCGCGCAGGCTCTTTGCAAAAATCTCAATGTATTCCTTGTAGCTGTCGAGCGCGAGCAGGCCGTCGCTCACATACTTCGCGAGCTCGTCGTCGTGATTCTCGATGAGGTCAAAGAGCGCGCGCCGCAGCTTGATGCGCATGACGGGATCCACCACGAGCTTGAACGGATTCGCGGACGGATCCATGAGCACCGCATCATGGGTGACTTCGACGGGCAGGAATTCAGATTCGCGGATCGGGTCAGACATGGGGCTTCGTCGGTAACAGCAAGCGCCGCGCGGTCAAGCCGCCGTGCGCGTGCTGCGTTGGTTTGAAATCTCCCGCCTTTGTCCCGCGTCTGCCACCGCCCTCGTCGCCGTGATTTTCCGAGAGCAGGAACCCCGGACGCGAACAAGCCGACACACTTTATCCGTGCGACGCTACGGAAGTCCGATGCGATCCGGCAAAATCACCCGGTAGATTTTCAGCGGACGCCCCTGCAGTTCGCCGTCGCGGATGATCACGCTGTCGTGCGTCGGCCAGAAATTGCGCACATTGTCCTCGATGACGCGGCGCACCTGATCGTGGTAACCGGCGTGAGTTTCGTATGGCACCGCACTATCGAGAACCATGTATTGAATGCGCCCGGAGGTGAGATACGCGAGGAGTTCCTGATCCTCGTCGAATCGCTCCTGCGGTTTCGCGCGCGGATCATTTCCGCGGGATTCCACGAGAGTCTCGCTGCCACGCTCGATGGTGATCTGCCGCGCCCGGTCGTGCATCGCGACTTCCGAACAAAGCATCCTTTCGCCGCGCGGATCGGACACGACGAGCACGCGTGCCGGGCCTTGTGATTCCTCGACTAGCGTGAGAGCGATCGCGCCGAAACCGCGCCAGTCCTTGTGCCATGCGTGGAGCAGATCCATCGGCAGCGCGAGGAGCAGCAGGAGAAAAATCCAGAGCACCCTGCGGCGCAACGCCACGACGGGTGCGAGCGCCTGCGAACCAACGAACTCTGCGAGCGCCAGCGCGCCGCGCGCGGCGAGGATCGCCAGCGCCGGAGTCGCGACGATGATTACGCGCGAATCCACCACGTCCGCCTTCATCCATCTTGCGAAAAGCACGCCTGCGACAAGCGCGAGCATGGCCGCGCGCACCGGGCCTCCCTGCGGATCGGAACGACGGCGGAGCACCGCGCCCGTGATTGCGAATGCCGTCGCCGCAATGCCGAGCACGGACACGCATTCCCTCAGAAAAACGCCCGCCGCACGCGGATTGCCGGGCACGATTTTCAGCAACTGCGCACCTGCGTACGCGAGGACCGCTGCGATTCCGAAAAGCGCGGCCATGCCGATCCATTTCGGCGCTGAGGTGCGCCGCAGGTTTCCCCCTTCCATCATCCGCGCCCAGAGCAGCGCGGCACCCGTCAGGATCAGCGCGCCCGACTGCTCGGGGAGAAGCGTCTCGAACGACTCGCGGACTGCGGGGGCGCAGAGCCACAGCAGCGATGCCGCGGTTGCGGCCCACATGCCAGATTCGCGTTGCACGGAGTAAAAAATGAGCGCGGTCGTCGCCGCTGCGAGCGCGGACATGAAGAGCAGCGCGGCGATGCGCGACGTGCCGAAGACGGCCATCCATGCGCCGAGCGCGTGCGAGAATCCCCGCCTGCGACCGCGCTGCTGCACGTCGGGATTTTCCGCGGATGCACTCCCACGATCCGGCGCATGCACCAGCGCATCGCGAGTGCGGAGTGCGGCGAGAAAATTCTCCGCCTCGTCCGCGTGCCCGCCGAATTCGCTCTGAAACGCGCCGTCCGCCCACTGAAAAAGTGCAGCCACATCGAACGCGACGAGAAATGCGATCAGCACGCGCACCCATCTGCGGGAATTCGGGACGCGGGAGTTATCGGAGGACATCGGCGGTTTGCGGAAAGTTCACGGGGGACGCCGAAGGGACGGAGAAAATCCCGTTCTACGCCACCTCAAACTTGTGAACCTCGACCGCATTCTTTCCCGCCTTGGCGATCGGACGCGGCTCTGGCTGCGCGAAGCCGTTCATGTCCACGGCGCGCGCGCGGAATTCGTATTTGCCGGGCTTCAAATCGCGCAGCGTCGCGAACCACGAGATCATGCTGTATCGCAGCGGCCACGTCGCGGGTTTGCCGGTCTTCGGATCAAATCCGAGCACGTCCTTTGATGAAACGCCCGCGGGGAAAACGGACGACCAGTCGCTCGGCGGCGCTTCGAGTTCGCACGGCGTCCACTGCGCGGCAGCATACGTTTCGTCATCCTGCACGACGGGCTTTGCGTCCGGCTCCACGCGGTGCAGCCACCATTCCACTCGCTGCAGGCCCGACAGCCCCGAAAGCGCGAGTCCCGTGAAAAAGATCGGCTGACCCGCGGAAAATTTCTCCGGCGCGTGATCAATGTAGGCCGCGGTCTTGAGGTGCGATTCGGGATCGTTGTTCGCGTTCGCATACGTGTCCATCGCCTTGAAGTCATTCGTCACCGCGATGCGCTGGAGCCATTTGATGGACTTGAACCCATGCGCCCACGGAATCACGAGCCGCACTGGCCCGCCGCGCTTGAGCGGGATCGCGTCGCCGTTCAGCCGCCACGCGATGAACGGCGGCAGTTCGCCCGGCGCGGTCTCCATCGCCTCCGTGTAGGTGAGCGACGACTGGAAGAGCTGCTTCGGATCGTTGTTGTGAAAGCCCGAGTAATAGATGCGTCGCACGTTCTTCATCGGCCCGCAGAGCCGCAGCACCTCGCGCAACGGCACGCCTTCCCACAGCCCCTGCCCGAGCGGCGAGGCGATGTTCAGGCATTGGAATGCCTTGAGAAATTTTACGCTGTGCTTTTTTCCAAGCTCGATGAGTGCGGGCAGATCGAGCGCATTGCCTCCATCGAGCGTGAACTGCTTCCCGAGGCTCGCAGGCTCCTTCACCACGTCGCTCGTGAAAGTGTCCGCGACGATCTCCAGCCGCCATGTCTCCGGCGTGAGTCGCGCCTGCACGAGCGCCTCGCCCACGAGCGTGTGCGGCTTCGGATTTCCGCGCGACACGTCCTGAAAATCGGCGGCCTTCGTAAGCAGCGGATGCGGCGCGGGCGGTTTCACGCTCTCGGCTGCGGGCGCCGTTGAAGCCGCGCCCGCGGCGAGCGCCGAAGCTGCCAGAGACGCGGTGCGCACGAACTCGCGGCGTGATAAGTTTTCGGGGGATGGTGGGGTGGTCATGTTCCGTGGGAGGTGGCTGAGGTCAGAGTTTGGGTTTCGACTGCTTCTCCCAAAAGCGCTGGAACTGCTCCTTCGTCTTTGCGGCGATTTCCGCATCGGGCTGCGTCCACTGGATGTCTGCGCCGGGATGATCGGCCTTGAGTTTCGCGATGTCTTCCTCACTCGCGATGACTTTGGTGAGCACCAGTTTCTTCAACGACGCAAGACCCTTGATGTGCGAAAAACCTTTGTCGTAGGTGAGCCACGTTTCGTTGATCTCGATTTCCTCGAGCGTCTTGATTGCGCCGAGCGCGGCGAGCGACGCGTCCGTGATGCGCGGGCTGAACTGCGGGCTGAGTTTGATGATGCGGAGTTTCGGCAGCGCCTTGAGCGCGAGGATGCCCTCATCGTTGACGGCAAAGGTGTGCTGGAGATCCACGCTTTGCAGCGACTGGATCTGCGCCAGCGCAGCAGTCACGCGGTTGTCCACGCGGCAGCCGCCGAGGCGGACGTGCTCGAGGTTCGTGCAGGAAGCCAGATGTGCGAGACCAGGGCCGAGCGGTTCTTTTTGCGGAAGATGGCCGGGCGCATACCAGCCCCAGTGATCGAGGCCGAAGGACTTGAGGCTCTTCCATCCGGCGAAGGCTTTGAAACCGTCGTCGCTCAGCTCGGCACCGTTTGCGAAGAACTTCTCAAGCTGATCGAGATGCGAGAGCGACTTCGCAGTGTCGTCATTCAGCCGCGCAGACTCAGGGCTGATGTCGGCGCGCTTCAATGTGTGGAGCGCGCCGATGAGCGAGTAGTCCTCGACGGTGAACCCTGCTTTTCCTCCCACGGATGCTTCGGTGACGGTGCCATCCTTCTCGATTTTGAAACGCACGCCTTTCGCAGTGGGCGAATCCACACCGGGCGGATCGGCGGCAATGGAAACAGCACCGAGAAAAATCGCGAGAACCGCAGCGGCGGCACGGGCGATGGGGAACGATAGCAGTGACTTCAAACCAACTCCTTCACGATCCCCTTCGACAGGCCGCCCTGAAAGTCTGCAGGCAATGCCATGCCGACTCGATCCGCGACGGTCTGCCAGACATTCGCGACCGGCATGTCCGTCTTCACGAGATGGCCCTGATGCTTGA
>CAIRYQ010000107.1 GCA_903882875.1 uncultured Spartobacteria bacterium
ATTCTCGACTGCTGCCACCCGTAGGTGTCTGGACCGTGTCTCAGTTCCAGTGTGGCTGGTCGTCCTCTCAGACCAGCTACCCGTCATAGCCTTGGTGGGCTTTTACCCCGCCAACTAGCTGATAGGCCGCGGGATCATCAAGAAGCGCCAGGTTGCCCCGGCTTTGGTTTCGCGAGGATGTCCTCGCTGACCACATGCGGTATTAATTCGCCTTTCGGCGAGCTATCCCCCACTTCTCGGCAGATTTCCCACGTGTTACGCACCCTTACGCCACTGAACTTTCAATGTATTGCTACACTGAAAGTCCCGTTCGACTTGCATGTCTTATCCACGCCGCCACCGTTCGTTCTGAGCCAGAATCAAACTCTCCGTAGAAAGTTGCGCTGCGGCAGCAAGCCGCAGCGTCTGGCCGTTTTGGCCCGCCGTTTAACGGGCAGGCCTCGGCACTTATCTTAAAATCAAAAATTTGACGTGCAACGCACAATTCAATTTTTGCTGTATGGACTGTTTTGAGTTTGTGTCCGCCACCGCTTCCACGAGGGATGCGGCGACGGGCGACTCGAAACCAAACTGTCAAAAAACTTGCAGCACTTGTGAGACTGCCGGCTCTCAGGTTTTCACCTGCGCCAGCGGCTCTCACGAGCAACTGTCCCGCACCTTTCGGCGCGTCCCTTGTTTCAGCGGGAGGGACATCCTATTCAGGTCTTCGCCACCGTCAACAACTTTTTGCAAATTTCTTTGCTCGCTGCGACTTTGACGAACACCGCTTTGGACGGCCCCCGCACTTGCGGGGCGGTGGTGATAGCGGTTTCGATTTTTGGGTCAACAATCTTTTTGGAAAAAGTTTCGTTCCCTCGGTGAAGCTGCTCTGCGCACGAGTGAAAAGACCGCGCACGCACACAGGGGTTTCACTTGGAAAACCACTGCGGACAGAGATCGCCGTCGCATCTTTTCCGCACGAAAAAATCTCAGTACGGCGACTTATCGCGGGGAAAATTCCCGTCCGATTCGCCATTCTCCACTCTCATCATGCACGCGCGACCGCCACACGCTTCCGCCGACGGACACGCAGCCCTGCATCCGGCTTTCCTCTAACGCACGCGCGAGTTTTCGCTCTGTGTGACCGCTTCGAGGAGCACAGCGTGGAAATCAATGCCCCCGACTACAAGAAGGCCATCGCGCCGTTTTCCATGGTGCTCGGAGGACGGACAACGCGCAGCCCCGCTCGATTTCCGAAAAGGAATGCGTGCTCAAATTGGGCCGTGCAGATGGACGGCGACACGCGCGGCGCCAACCACGCATTCCATCACCCCGGCAC
The DNA here is from genome assembly GCA_903882875.1 of uncultured Spartobacteria bacterium. Taxonomy (GTDB): domain Bacteria; phylum Verrucomicrobiota; class Verrucomicrobiia; order Chthoniobacterales; family Chthoniobacteraceae; genus SXWH01. The sequence continues at coordinate 1,319 of CAIRYQ010000107.1, forward strand.
GCAGTTCTTCGAGTGTCCGCCCCTCCAATGCTTGACGAGATTCTGCATGCTGGTCTTGAGCCACGACTGATGCGTTTTCTGCTCGCTCATTTGCGAACCGTAGAACATGACCGCAAAACGCGTGAGATTTTTGAAGGGTAAATCGCGAATTTACCTCTAAAAGCCGGCATGGCGAAATGGCAGACGCAAGGGACTTAAAATTCGCATTTTGGCGATTTCACCTGCTCACATGCGATTGCATTGAACCGCCTCGGAAGCCTTATGAATACAGGGGTTCCGAAGATTTTCGCCTGTTCGACCGCATGAAATCAGGCGCGAGTTGCGAGATGGGGAAAGTAGAACAAAAGTAGAACACGAGCCGAAGTGCCCGCGGCAATGCCATCCAGTGTGTGTTGCTTGGACTGCGAGCAGAACGAGGGGATCAAATTCCTTTGCGTCTGCTCGCTTCGCCCCAAGTCGGGATCTCGCCACGCCACCTTGCGGACTCGACTTGCTTCCTGCATTTCCCGCCTCTCGACAAAAACGGCATTGCGAAGGTGATCAGCAGAGGCTTTCCCCGGTGATCGCGCGGGTGTTGGGCTCGCTGGAATGTCAAGTTCTCCTCTGAAAACCGCCCGATTCGCCGAGTCGTTTGTTAGCGGGATTCGCCACCCCGCCCAGCCGTTTTATCCCGACTGGATCTCCGCCGACAGATTCTTCCGCGCCCTTGCCGTTCAGTTTACCGGGCGACGCGATGGAATTGGCCGGCGTCTCGATGCCGAAGGAACTGCCATCAGAAACCGGAAGATATTTTTCGTGGAACTGCGGCTTGGTTTCGTCGGCCTTCTTCTCCGCTACTGGAAGTCCCCCGCGCTCGCTGTCGCCGCCGCGCTCAACTGATCCGTCGCCCACTCGGCCCGTCTCTCCTCCGTCGGCAGTGCCAGAAATTTGTCCTCCGGCACGATCTCCGGGTTCCGTGACAGCATCGCCTCCAGCGCGTCCGTCGCTTCCGAGAGTGTCGGTTTTGACGGCAGGTTGAGGTGAATCCCCTGCTCCGCCAGTCCGCTTTTCACTGTCGAGAGCTGCCCGGATTCCAGCAAGGCTTCCGCCAAGGTCGCTGCGATCCTTGCCCTCGTCGTATTGGTTGGATTGGATGCGCTGTTCATCGGTCTTGGTGAGTTCGGATTTTACCTCGTCCCACGTATTCAGGATACGCGGAGGCTGCGTGTGTGGCGATTGAATTGGTGAGGGTTCGGCGAACGGAGCCGCTACGGTAAAAGTTGTGGCACCACGGTCACGGTGCCTGCCGGGCGCAAAACGGCGAGGAACCCCGAACCACGCTCCCGCCCAAACGTGATGGATTCCATGATGAACTTGCCCCTCTCACATGCGCGGCACCGTTCCGTGCGTAAGGTTTTTGACTTCGGTGGGGCGCGATACTGTTGGGTGTTAATTGATTCACATTGCCGCAGCCGCTCTCTCATCGGGCGGTTGTGGTTTTCATCGCCACGGAAATCCCATGCCGGTAGTTTCCGCGCCCCAAACCTGAATGAGCGGAAATCACTTTCAAAACATCGAGCAGCTTGAAGGCAGCCTGTGGGAGGCGGCGGATCAACTGCGCGCGAACTCGAAGCTGACTTCGAGCGAATACTGCATGCCGGTGCTCGGCATCATCTTCTTGCGGCACGCGACGAATCGCTACGATGAGGCGGTGCGCCAGATCGAGGCGGATCAGGCTGCGGGGAAAATGGCGAAGCGGAAGCTCATCGAGGCGGACTTTCTCAAACGCCGCGCGCTCATGCTGCCGGCGGAGGCGCGCTACGACGAGATTCGCAAGCTCCCGAAGGGCACCCATCTCGGCACCGCGCTCGTGAAGGCGATGGAAGCCATCGAGGCCAGCTTCCCGCCGCTGGTCGGCCAGCTCCCGAAGGACTACGACCGGTTCGGCAACGACATCCTCGAAGCCATCCTCCGCACCTTCGACAGCGAGGCGCTCCGCAAGGCCACGGGCGACGTGTTCGGGCGCATCTACGAATACTTCCTGATGAAATTCGCCATGCAGGGTGCGCAGGACAACGGCGAGTTCTTCACGCCGCCCTCGCTCGTGCAGACCATCGTGAACGTCATCGAGCCGGAACACGGCGTCGTCGCGGATCTCGCGTGCGGCTCGGGCGGCATGTTTGTGCAGACGAGCCATTTCATCGAGCGGCTCGGGCAGGACACCACGCATCGCGTCACGTTTTTCGGGCAGGAGAAAACGGCGACGACCATCCGGCTCGCGAAGATGAACCTCGCGGTGCATGGCCTCGAAGGCGACATCCGCGAGGCGAACACTTTCTACGAGGACGTGCATCGCCTCGCAGACGGCAAGCCGCTGTGGGGGAACTGCGACTTCATCATGGCCAATCCGCCGTTCAACGTGGACATGGTGGACGCCGTGAAGGCGAAGGAGGACGAGCGTCGGCTGCCGTTCGGCCTGCCGGGCGTGAACAAGGAGAAGAAGGTCTCGAACGGAAACTACCTCTGGATTTCCTACTTCCACAGCTACCTCGCGCCGAAGGGACGCGCGGGTTTCGTCATGTCGTCGCAGGCGAGCAGCGCCGGTCACGGCGAGGCGGAGGTGCGGCGGAAGATCGTCGAGACCGGCGACGTGGACGCGATGATCTCGATTCGCTCGAATTTCTTCTACACGCGCACCGTGCCGTGCGAGCTGTGGTTCTTCGACAAGGGCAAGCCGAAGGAGCGGCGCGACGCCGTGCTCATGCTCGATGCGCGACATGTCTATCGGAAGGTCACGAAGAAAATCTACGACTTCACACCCGAGCAGCTCGCCGACCTCACGGCCATCGTCTGGTTGCATCGCGGGGAGGCGAAACGCTTCGCCGCGCTGCTCGATGATTACCGGGAGAAATGCCGCGAGCATCGCCGCGCACTCATCGCTTCTCTGCCCGATGCGCGCGAAGCCTTGCTGTTGCTCGGCTCGGCCATCAAAGGCTGCGCCACGGCACTTCCGCCGGAATATCAGGCGATGATGGCGACGCTCGGCGACGAATGCGCTGCGCTGGAGAAGCAGGCGTTCAAACGCGACTACACAAAAGACGCCGATGCGTTGCCGGATTTCGCGGTAACATGCCGCGCGCTACAACACAGGCTGCGCGAAGTGCGCCGCGTGGCAGAGCCGCTCACCGCTGCTGCGCTCGACAATGCGGAGAGCAAGGAAGTGAAAAAGGAACTCCGATCGCAGCGCCAGCGTGCCGACGAAGCTTGGACGCGCGCTGCGGTGGAAGCGGAGGCGAACGTCTATTTCGCACGCCATATCGAGTGGCTGCTCCACCGATTCCCCGAGGGCCGCTACCGCGATGTGCCGGGCCTGTGCAAAGTCGTGACGCGCGCTGACATCGCCGCTGTCGATTGGAGCCTCACGCCCAGCCGCTATGTCGGCGTCGCGGACGTAGAGGTGGATGAGGATTTCGATTTCGATCAGACGATGCAGGACATCCACACCGAACTAAAGGAGCTGAACGCGGAAGCTGCGACGCTGGCCGGGAAGATCGAAACGAACTTCGAGGAACTGCTCGGATGAAATGGCAAAAGGCAAAGCTCGCTCAACTCTTCCGCGTGAAGCACGGCTTCGCGTTCAAGAGCGAGTTCTTCGATACGTCCGGGCCTTACGCGCTGCTCACGCCGGGAAACTTTCACGAGAGCGGCGGTTTCCGGGAGCGTGGCGAGAAGCAGCCGTATTACACCGGCGAGGTTCCGCCGGCCTACATCCTCAGCGAGGGCGACATCATCGTGGCGATGACGGAGCAAGAGCACGGCTTGCTCGGCAGCTCGGCCTGGGTGCCGGAATCGAACAGCTATCTCCACAACCAACGTCTCGGGCGGATCGTGGATCTCGATGAGGCGCGGCTGCACAAGCGATTCCTCTACTACCTTTTCAACACGCGCGAAGTGCGGGCGCAGATTTCCGGCAGCGCGAGCGGCACGAAAGTGAGGCACACCGCGCCGGAGCGGATCGGGCGTGTCGAAGTCACCCTGCCATCGCTCGACGAGCAGCAGCACATCGCTGAGGTGCTGACGGCATACGACGAGCTGATGGAGAACAACCGGCGGCGAATGACGTTGCTGGAGGAGGCGGCGCGGCAACTTTACGCGGAGTGGTTCGTGAGTCTGCGCTACCCCGGCCACCCCCGCACCCGCCGTACGGACACTCTGCCCAAAGGCTGGCGCGCTGTTCCTTTTTCTGACCTCGCTACGTTTGTGAACGGTTACCCATTCAAGCCCGACGAGCTTGGATTCGACGGTCTGCCGGTTGTGAAAATCCCGGAACTACGAAAGGGCGTAACCGATAAGACGCCGAGGAACACAGGCGAAGACATTCCAGAAAAGTATCTGCTGAAAGATGGCGACCTTTTGTTCTCATGGTCGGGCACCCTGCTGATCGAATTTTGGTATGACGGCCCGGCAATTCTGAATCAGCATCTCTTCCGGGTGGAGCCAACCGAACTCTGCTCCGCAGCGTTCCTACTGTTTGCGCTCCGCGAAGCGTTGCCACGCTTCACCAACCAAACCGTGGGTGCGACCATGAAGCACATCCGCAAGGCTGCATTGACGACCGTAACAACTACGCTGCCTCCCCGTACATTGCTCACTCAGTTTGATGATGAGGCCTCGATTGTTTTCAGACAAATTCTCAATCTCCGTCAGCAAAACCAAAAACTCCGCACCGCGCGCGACCTGCTGCTGCCGCGGCTGATGAGCGGAGAGATTTCCGTGTAGCCATGCCGGGCGAGCCGTATCCCATCATCGAAGTGCAGCCGAGGTGGGTGCTGGAGCCCGAGGCGATGGGCAGCAAGGACAAGTTCTGGTATCGGCAACCAGGGGCGAACGCAGCGGACTGGCTGTTCAAGCATCCGCAGGCGAACACCGGACAGCATTGGGCGGAGAAAATCGCCGCCGAGGTGGCGGCGAAGCTCTCGATTTTCCACGCGGTGGTGGAGCTGGCGGTTTTCCAAAATGCGCGCGGGTCGGCGACGGAGTCTTTTGCACGCGACGGGCGGGCGCTTTTCCACGGCAATCAAGTCCTCGGAGGCAAGGTGCTGGGATACAATGCGAATGCAACCTTCCGTCACTCCAGCCACACGGTGATGAACATCTTTCTGGGGATCGAACGGACATTCACCACTCCCGAAGCTGGGCGGAAGGCGAAGGTGCGGATGGCCGAGTATGTGATGCTGGACGCGCTGATCGGGAATACGGATCGGCATCACGAGAACTGGGGAATCCTGCGCAAGTGGACGGGCGATCATTGGAGCGGATCACTGGCACCGTCGTTCGACCATGCCTCCTCGCTCGGACGCGAACTGCGGGACGAAAAGAGGCTGCAATTTCTCACGGACAACCGCGTGGGCAGCTACTCGGAGAAAGGCCACGGCGGCATCTACTGGTCGCAAGACGAGAAGCGCGGCCCGAGCCCGCTGGCGCTCGTGCGGACTGCGGCTCGGGAACAGGGAGAGTTCTTCGGGCCTGCGCTGGAGAAATTGCGGACGGTGGAGCGGGGCGTGCTTTCGGAGATCGTGGATCGCGTGCCAGCGGACTGGATGACGCCGGTGGCGCGGCAGTTCACCCTTGCGCTGATGTGCTATAATCTACAACAACTTCAAAACTTGCTCCCATGACACCGAAAACCCTCTTTCTCGCGTGGCAGGACAAAGCCCGGACGCGCCGCTGGTTTCCAGTCGGGCGGCTGGATGTGGACTCCCCGCAATCCAAATACCGTTTCCGCTACACTCAGGGCGCGGATGCCGCGCACACGCAGTCTGGCTTCGAGCCGCTGGTGGATTTTCCCGAATTGCGCGAGGATTATCGATCGGCGGATTTGTTTCCGATGTTCCAAAATCGAGTGATCACGCGGGGGCGTCCAGATTTTGCGGACTACTTGCGGCGGCTGGATCTCCCGGAAGAAGCAGACCCCATCGAGATGCTTTCGGTGGACGGTGGATTCCGCGCGACGGACAGCTTCGAGGTTTTCCCGAAGATCGAGAAGCGCGAGGACGGCGCGTTCCGATGCCGCTTTTTCCTGCACGGCTGGCGTCACCTCACGGAACACGCACAGCAGCGACTCGACAAGCTGGCGGGAGGCGAGCAGCTCTACGTGGCGCTCGAATTGACGAACCCGGAGACGCAGTTGGCGATTCAGATTCAGGCGGTTGACTACTGCATGATCGGCTGGGCACCCCGCTATCTCGTGAACGATCTGATGGCGGCGATTGCCAAGGCTCCGGGCGATTACAAGGCCAACGTGGTGCGGGTGAATCCCGTGCCGGCCCCATCGAAGCAGCGCGTGCTCGTGGAGCTGAGCGGACACTGGCCGGATCATGACCCCATGACGACGGCGGAGTTTCGTCCGCTGGTGCAGTAAGCAGCGCGGGGTTTTCGCAACCGATGGCCTTCACCGACATCAACAGCGAAGACCAGCTCGTTCAGAAGCCGTTTGCTGATCACCTTCACGATGTCCTCGGATGGGACAGTGTGTATGCCTTCAACGAGGAGACATTCGGGCCAACAGGCACACTCGGGCGCATGGACACGCGCGAGGTGGTGCTCCTGCGAGATTTGCGCGCGGCGATTGCGCGGCTGAACCCTCAGTTGCCGGCCTCGGTGGTCGAGGCGGCGGCGGCGCGGATGACGCGTCACGATTTCTCGCGCTCGCTGCTTCAGCACAACCAGGAGTTTCACGGCTTCCTCCGCGACGGCGTGCCGGTGAGCTACACGGACACGACCGGCCAGCGGCGGGAGACGCGTGCGCGGGTGGTTGATTTCGGGAACGGCAAAGGTGGGGACGGCAAGCCGAACAATCGCTTCCTCGCGGTGCGTGAGCTGAAGATCACCGGCCTGCGATCACCGAGCTACAACCGGCGTGCGGACATCGTGTGCTTCGTGAACGGGCTGCCGCTGGTCTTCATCGAGCTGAAGGCGGTGCATAAAAACATCCGCGCAGGCTTCGACGGAAACCTGCGCGACTACCTCGACGAGCATGTGATCGCGCACGCGTTCGATCACAACGCGTTCCTCATTGTGAGCAATGGGCACCGCGCGCGCTACGGCTCGATCACGAGCCAGTGGGAGCATTTTTCCGAGTGGAAGCGCAGCGACGAGAAAGACAAGGGCAGCGTGGAGGCGCAGGTGTTGCTCGACGGAATGCTCGCCCACGACCGGCTGCTCGATCTCGTGGAAAACTTCATCCTGTTCGACGCGAGCAAGCCGGGAGCAGCGCGCAAAGTGGTTGCGCGGAATCATCAGGTGATGGGCGTGAACAACGCGGTGGCCTCTGTGCAGCGGCAGGAGGAATTGAAGCGTGAGTATCCGCTGGAGCGCCGGCTCAAGCACCGGACGGTCGAACTGCCCGCTGAACAGCTTTATGACGAGGTGCTGCTCGCGGAAGCGGGGCTCAAGGAACGCGACATCACCAAGCCGATGCTGCAATGGGTGGAATCGGCGCACCCCGATCTCGGCAAGCTCGGCGTGTTCTGGCACACGCAGGGCAGCGGCAAATCGTATTCGATGGCGTTCTTTGCCGAGAAGGTGAGGCGACGCATCTCGTCGAAATTCACCTTCCTGATCATGACGGATCGCAACGATCTCGATACCCAGATTTACCGGACGTTTGTCGGCTGTGGCGTGGCAGACGAACAGACGCCGCGCGCCAGCACGGGCGGAGAATTGAAACGGCTTCTGAAGGAGAATCACCGCTACATTTTTAGCCTCGTCCACAAGTTCAATCAGGACGTGGACCCGCACGAGCCTTACAGCACGCGGGACGACATTATCGTGATGTCCGACGAAGCGCATCGCACGCAGGCCGGTAAGCTCGCGCGCAACATGCGACTGGCTCTGCCAAACGGGGCATTCATCGGATTTACCGGCACGCCGCTTTTCAAGCACGACAACCTGACGCGGCGGATCTTCGGCACCTACGTCTCGCGTTACGATTTCAAACGCTCCGAGGAAGACGGCGCGACGGTGAAGCTGGTGTATGAGAACCGCGGCGAGAAGCTGCGCGTCGAGCGCCTCGACCTCAACGACCGCATCGCGGACGTGATAGCCAAGGCGAACCTCGACACCGATCAGGAAGCGCATCTCGAAAAACTGCTCGGGCAGGACTACGAGGTGATCACCGCCGATGATCGGCTGGAGAAGATCGCGGCGGACTTCGTGGAGCACTGCGTGACGCGATGGGAATCGGGGAAATCCATGCTCGTGTGCATAGACAAGATCACCTGCGCGCGGATGCACATGCTCATCATGCCGCGCTGGCAGGCCAAGCTCGCCGCGGTGCGCGCTGCTGGCGTGGCGAGAATTGCAGAGCTTGCAGTCGCGATAGCTGACGAGGATCGGGAACGACTCGCGACGGAGTGTGGCAAGCTCACTGAACAGGCGAAGTGGATCGAGGAAACGATCATCGGGCTCATCATCAGCGAGGCGCAAAATGAAGTCGCTGATTTCAAGAAATGGGGCTTCGACATCATCCCGCACCGTGTGCTGATCAAACAGGGCTTCGAGACGCCCGACGGGAAACGAGTGGACGTGGAATCAGCTTTCAAGAAACCGGAACATCCCTTCCGCGTGGCGGTCGTTTGCGCGATGTGGTTGACCGGCTTCGACGTGGAATGCCTTTCGACGCTCTACATTGACAAGCCGATGAAGGCGCACACGCTCATGCAGGCCATCGCCCGCGCCAACCGCGTGTATCCCGGCAAGGACTTCGGCCTCATCGTGGACTACAACGGGATGCTCAAGAGCCTCCGCGAAGCACTCGCGCAGTATGCTCTCGGCGACGAAGGCGGCGGAGCTGACGAGATCGTGGCACCCATCGAGGAACGGGTGAAGGCACTCCTCGCAGCCGTCGAGGAAACCGAGGCGCACCTGCTCAAGGTCGGTTTCGATGCCACGCGTATGATCGGCGCGAAAGGGTTCACTCGCATCGCGGCGATTGCCGATGGCGTCGAGGCCGTGACCAATTCACGCGATGAGGGGCGGCGGCGATTCGAGATCATGGCCCGGCAGGTGTTCATCCGTTTCAAGGCGCTGGTGATGGAGCCTGCCGCGTTCACCTATGCGGAGCGGCACGACAACATCGAGGCAATCTACAAAAAGCTCCAGGAACGGCGGGATATGGCGGACGTGACCGAGGTGCTCAAGGCGCTGCATCGGATCGTGAACGAGGCGATTCGCGCGCAGCAGTGGGTGATGGGTGAAGACGTGCCCCGCTTTTACGACCTGAGCGCAATCGATCTGGAGAAACTGCGCGACGAGTTCGCAAAGAAAATTTCCCACAAGGCCACGACCATCGAAGACATGCGGAAGATCGTGGAGGAGAAACTCGCGCAGATGCTCGCACGCAATCCGCAGCGGATGGATTTCTACAGGAAGTATTCGGAGATCGTCGCGGACTACAACAAGGAGAAGGATCGCGTCACGCTGGAGGAGACATTCGCCAAGCTCGTCGATCTGATGGCGGGCATGGACGCCGAGCAGCATCGCGCCGCCAAGGAAGGTCTGTCCGAGGACGAGCTGGCCCTTTTCGATTTGCTGAGAAAGCCGAAGCTCGGCAAAGCTGCGAGGGAGCGCGTGAAGCTCGCAAGCAAGAGCCTGTTGGAATCCGTGACGAAACTGATCGCACCGCTGGAACGCTGGACGGAAAAGGAGCAGACGAAAGCCTTGGTGGAGTCGGAAATCCTCGATCACCTGTTCCAAGTGCTCCCGAATCCGCCGTTCACCGATGAAGAAAAGCAGGCCGTGGCGAAGAAGGTGTATGAGCACGTCTGGCAGCAAAGTGCCGGCGGGCGATTGGGGTCGGGCGAGGTGGCTGCTTAACACACTAGAAATTCGCAGCGACGGTTTCCAGTGTCTCGATGTAGGCCATCTGATGTGTTGTTTGTTACGATGTTCAGCCTGCGAAACCTGCGAAAGTGGGGTTTCGCAGGTTTTGCAGGCGCGGTCTTTGGATGTTCACCGTTTTTGAATGAGTTTGAGGCATTCACTCGGGCGTCCGGTTTCCGGGTGTTCAGTGACAATGTGCATTGTGCGGGAGTGTTCTTTCGCGAGGGCAATCACTTCCTCATTGCTGAAACCATGCCTGTCCCGCAAAGCGCGCAACGTCACTTTACCGTCGTTTTTTCTGAGAATTTCGATGAGCCGCTCTGCGCGCTCGCCCTGCCGTTTGCGCCGGTCCGCATTGAGCAACACAAGCTGCTGCTCAATGAACCAGCGGGCCAACGTGATTCCGTGCTGTGCGATTTCGGCAGACAGAGGGTGATCGTGTGCCGTATCGCCATGCGCCATCGCGTGAAGCCCTACGGACAAACGCCACGCCTGCTCCGCCCAACGGGCTGCGAAACCCGCAATATCATTCACGTCGCCGCCTGTGCGGCGTCGCGCGCGACATTCATTGTCAAAATCGCGAAGCAGCCCGTACGGCTCCAGCGGGCACGGAATGCACAGCGGCTCCTCTTCGCGGGCGTGGTAAGCATCGCAGAGAGCGCGGACCAACCCCGCATAAGACGCCAAGAGGTTTACGGGAATGCAGTGGGGATCGAGCGGCAGCGGTTCAGGTTCCGCGTGCGCGTCGAATGTAAGAAACCTCGGGAGCAATCCACTTTCCCTCAAAACATCCATCGCGGAAAGACGGGTCCAAACATCCGGCTGCACCATCAAAAGCAACGTGAGACATGGACGCCTGAGATCAATCGGTGCCTTCGTCCGCCGCTGCTGATTGATCGGGGTGCCGCTGAAACAGGCGCAGTACGCGTCCTCATCCGTCGCATCGCCTTTCGTGTATCGTCCGAGAATATTGGACAATGCGCCGCGTCCCTCAGCGGTCATCAGGGCCAGCGCTTCGCCCGGCTGGGTCGCAAGGCACGCCGCAAGAGCTTCGCGCGTGGCATCCGTGGTGATGAAAAGCGGGCATGAAGCGAGGGCTTTTTCCGCCGCATCTTTTTCACGGATCGCGTCCTCCAGTTCGTGAACGGCGTTGCCCTTACTTTCAGACGCCTGAGTTTCCAAACTCTTGATCCGCCTGGCCGCAACCTGCAAGCGCGCCTTCAACGCTGGGGCGGAAGCCTGACTCCAGCGTTGCCGTGCTTCGCGTTCGACTTGTTGAAGCGGCGAGGCGGCGAGATTGAATGCGAGGTCTTTTCCCGTGCCGGTCTGTGCAATGGGAAGCAGGAATAAATTCCCGCGCGTGCGTCGGCCACCGCCGCTTTCCACTTCCAGCCCGCTCCCCAAGGCGGCAGAGACGATTCCGATGACGGCGGACGCGGCGAGCGACGCAGGCACGAGCGCGGCCTTTGCGATATGCCGCACCATTTCACCACAGACGCCCGGCAGGCATTCCGTGGGAAATGCCGATGCGGTGTGGAGCGTAGCGCTGGCCCCGTTTTCGTCAGCCCAATCTTTGAAACGTCCGGTATTCACAGCGCACCTCCATCCTGATCGGCGGGTTGCCAGTCCCCGTGCCAGCCGCTCGCAATCGGCGGCAATTCACAGATCGGCGTGTCGTCGGGGGTGCCGTTCAGGTAAAGGAGCGTCTGAATTTGCGCTTTCTCCACGCGTTCGCAGCAAGGCAGTCTGGTCAGCCGAACGGCGGAGATCGCTTTTTCGTCCGCCCCGAGCATCACGAGGGGCGGCTTGACCTTCGCGGCTTGGAAATCCCAATCCGCCTTGCTCCCGGCATCCACACGCACAAGGGCGTGAATACTTTTTCCTCCGCTCGTGTAGATCGCCGAAATGGGGAGCGGCATTTGCACGAGAGCGGCGAGCCAGTGATCGGGATTCGCCTTGTCGCTTTCCAGAACCATGTACCGCCAGCTTGTGACGGTGCGGAATGATCTGCGCGAAAGGTGAGGCGTAACGTCTTTGTTGAATGTGCCCGTGTCGGCGAACTCGCCGTTGACGGGCTGCGCGAGATACCACACGCCTCGCGCCTTGCCGGTGCGGAAGCCGTCGAGTGCGCGGGCGTCGAATGGCGGTGCCGTGCATGTCCAGAGGGCTTGCCCTTGACTCTCGAAAACATCGAACACCACGACACGCTCGCCGGGGCGGTACAGCTCGTGAAGAAAACTCGCGGGCGTGCGGTTCCAAGGCGTTTTCGCGGAGCGTGCGGCGAGCCATCCGGCGTCAATGCCGTCGAGCTTGCGGGCGATGTGCTCAAGTTTCGCGAGGTTGAATTGCGGCTTGGGCGCAGGTGTGACGCGCGGGTGCCACGTCCGCGAGCCAGGTTGCCCCGGCTGGCGCTTTCCAAGGGCGGAGCGCAGCGCATGGCTGGCGTCGTCACACGCGGCCCTGCACGAGCCGTGGAAACAATACACGCCCGGTGCGAGTGTGCCGCCAGCCGTGGCGATTGGTTCCACCACGGCTTTGCAATCGGTGGGTGCCGTGGGTGTGGTATGGCTCGCCTCGCCGGGGCACTGACAGTGGCCTTGCGCGCCATCCCAGCGAACAGGCCCGACGATGCTCTCGGCGATGCGTTGAGCATCACTGAGCGTGAGAGGGTTTTGAGTAAGCATGGGATTTCTTCTTGCCCGCGCTTCCTTGGTTGCTATACTCCGTGAAGACCAATTCACCGAGAACCGCGTTGCCCAAAGCTGCGCGGTTTTCGTTTATGGTTGGAATGCCTCGGAGGCGGGTTTGCCGCTTTTTCTGCGAGGAGTCTGGTGGACTTTTGCGAACTCGCCAGCGGCGGCCCGGCGCTCGAACTCGGCGATTGCGGCGCGGCTGACGTAGAGGCGTCCCGAGATGTTCACCGTTTTGAACCAGCCCTTTTGCCGCCAGCGCCAGCCGGTTGCCGGGGTTTTGCCGATTTCTTCGAGCCATCTCTCGAACGCGACCAAGTCGCTGGTTGGATTTGCGGATGCAGGGTCTTTCATGCCGTAACTTCCAGCGGCATGAAACGATGTATATCCACGAGGTCAGATGAACCTCGTGATAACGACGCGCGCCTTCCCCCTACCGCCGCGTTCTCTCCTGCGCGGAAAACGTCGTCCAGCGGCGGGGAAGTTCCAGTGCAGGAATGAGAGGGGAACCCCCGGCTTTTGTGAAACTCTCGCTCTGAAAGAGACGATGCAAATCTCGCCTGACTGCGTGGCGCATCCTCAGTGCATTGCTTTGCAATTTCGGCATCTTCATTTTGCCGTCCTCGAACTCCAATGCCTTGTCCAAAATATTGGAGAGAGGGTAGGAGTGCAACAGGCGCATCACCGCCAAACGTGTAAGGAAGGCGGCGGTCACGTTCTCCCGCGAGGCATCCCCTCGTGGTTCGGCGTACTCCTTTGGGCGTGATGCGCGAACCCAGGAGGCAAATGCATCCACGATCTCCGAGTTGTTGGCGTTCGCCCAATTGAGCCAGAGGATCAGGTTTTCTCCGGTTCCCACAAAACAACGCCCGCCTCGTTTTGGTGTCTCGTAGGGGGCAAGTTCATCCCACTCGTTGATCTTCAAAAGAGCCTCCTGCTGCCACTTCACGAATGTCTGGACGCGCTGAGTCCGCTCTTGTGGCGGAATCTCCAGCCACGCTTTTTCGGGAAAGACGCCGGGCCAAAAAATGCAGTTCCAGAATGGAATCAGCGTGAAGTCGAAGAGAGCTTCGGATCTTGCATTCAGGAGGTCTGCTGCCATCGCTTTCGGCCCCGGCAACTTTGCGTATGCGCTGGCGAGTCTGCGGATCGAATCAGACTCGCGGCCATACTCGTAGAAAATTGCAGCGCGCAACTCCTCGCGCTGTTCCTGCGTGGGGTGCTTGTGAATGAGTGGACGGAAATCCCACTCGCTCTCACGCAGTACGCCGGATTGCTCTTCGCTGCCGCTTCGCAAGGCATCCCCAAAACCCATCCGGCCACGCAGTCTGTCGGCTTCCCGTTTCATTGCCGCTTCTTCGTTTTCGGCAAGATCAGCGTCGTGACGCTCTTCGGCTCTGGCGAAGGGAGGAGTGTCGGCGTGAACACCAGACGTGCGGCCATGTCCCGCTTGTGACCGTCGAGCAGGTGCGAGTACACTTTGCAAAGCAGCACGCCGCCGTCCTGATGCCCGAGCCATTCGGCGATGGTTTTGAAATCAATGTGCGACATCACGCACACGCTGGCGAAGTAGTGCCGGAAATCGTGGAAACCCACCCACGTCAGCCCCGCCGCCTTTCGTGCGAGTTTGAATGATTCGCGCAGCGTCTTCGCCGGAATGTCCTGCGGGCCGCGCTGCGGACTCGGGAACAACCACTGGCTGTCCGGCGCGCGGCGATCCCACATTGCGCGAAGGTGCCATTCCAAGTCGGGATTGAAATCCACATGGCGGGCCTTGCTGTTTTTCGAGTTACCGTCCGCACCGATGCACACGAGGCGGTTGGTGAAATCCACGTCGGCCCATTTGACTTGCAGGGCTTCGGAGCAGCGGGCTCCGCAGTAAGCGAGGAACAGGATGTAGTCGGCGAGCTGCGCGCCGTTCTTTCCACAGACGCGGGCCGCGCCGAGCAGTTTGTCGAAGTCGGCAGGCGTAAGCGTCGGGCGTTTTTTCGCGACGGTCTTCAACGGGCGGATGCCTTCCATCGGCAGCGTGACAAGCAGGCCGTCATCGAGCGCGGACTTGAGCACGTTGCGCAGCACGATCACGTCGAGGTTAGCGGTGCGCGGCGAGATGCCGTCGCGAATCCGATCCTTCACGTAGGCGGCGAGCATGGGCTTGCTCAATTTGTCGATCCGTACATGGCCGAGCTTTTGCACCCATTGCACGAGGGCCGTGCGCTCGCGTGTGACGGTGCTCGCCTTCCGTCCGCTGTGATTCTTCGTGTGGTAGTCGAGATAATCGGTGACGCAATCCGCGAGGCTTGGTTTCACACCGCCCTTGGGGAGCGAGCCATCGCGGGCCTTGGTGCGCTGCTTCGCCATTTCTTCTTTCGCTTCCGTCAGCGTCGTGGCGACGAGCGGAATCTTGCGCGCCGACTTCTCGCCGGGCACCCGCGTTTGCAGGTAGTAACGCTCGCCGCGTTTCCAGAGGCCGCGGACTTTGCGGTTGCGGGCATCCCGTGCGCTGTTAAACCGCAGGTGATGAACCGCTGCGTTGCTCACTGTCGGAGTGCTTGCCGTTTCATGTGTTTGCATACCGTCAAAGTAGAACAAAAAGTAGAACACAGTCAAGCCCTTCAGTGTAAAATAGTCGTAAGTCGTTCATAATAAGCACATGCCGGCATGGCGAAATGGCAGACGCAAGGGACTTAAAATCCCTTGGGAGGCAACTCCCGTGCGGGTTCGAGTCCCGCTGCCGGCACCTGCTCCCAGCCGTTTATTGGCGTGAAAAACAGGGCCCGGAATTTTCCCCGAAAAGCCCTCGCCATGCGCGGGGAGGCGTGCAAGCGTCCGCGCTTTCCAAAATGAAAATCCCGCACCAGTTCCGTTTCATCCTCGCTGTTTCCATTGCCGCCGCCACGTTTGCGATTGCGGAAACGAAACCCGCCAAACCCGCTCCCGACGCGAAGGCGCTGGCCGCAGCCGCCGCGGGTGTCGCGGCGACGGTGAACGGCGAGGCGATCACGAATGCGGAAGTCGAGGAGGCGTTTGCTCGCATCGCGGCGAGCCGCGGGATGCCCGTGACCGCGGTGCCGACGGATCAGAAAGCCGGCGTGCTGAAGATGATCCTCGATGACATAATCAACGAGCGGCTCGTGACCAAGGCGTCTGCCGCAATCAAGGTCGAGCCTGCGGCGGTGGATGCGGAATTTGAAAAAATCCTCGCGGCCCAGGAGGCGAAGACGGGCAAGAAGCCGAGCCTCGAAGACGTGAAGAAGGATCTCGCACAGGCGGGCATGACGCTCGAATCGCTGAAGGAGAACATCTCAAAGCGG
The DNA here is from genome assembly GCA_903882875.1 of uncultured Spartobacteria bacterium. Taxonomy (GTDB): domain Bacteria; phylum Verrucomicrobiota; class Verrucomicrobiia; order Chthoniobacterales; family Chthoniobacteraceae; genus SXWH01. The sequence goes on from CAIRYQ010000107.1 coordinate 17,184, forward strand.
CTGCAGCAGCGGCTGTGGATGGATGAGCAGATCAAGGATAAGGCCGCAGTGCCGACGGATCCGGAGGCGAAGGATTTCTACGAGAAAAACCCGCTGCACTTCGAACAGCCGGAGACGGTGCGCGCGAGCCACATCCTTTTCCGCCTCACGCAGGATGCGTCGCCGGAGAAAGTCACCGCGACGCAGAAGAGGGCGGAAGCCGTGGTGGCGCTTGCGAAGAAGGAGGACTTTGCAAAGCTCGCGGAAGAGTTGAGCGAGGATCCGAGCGCGAAAGGGCGCGGTGGCGACCTGAGCTTTTTCGCGCGCAAGGGGCAGATGGTCGAGCCGTTCGCGGAGGCGGCGTTCAAGCTGCAAAAGGGCGAGGTCTCGCCGGAGCCGGTCCGCACCGAGTTCGGCTACCACATCATCAAGGTCACGGACCGCAAAGCGGGTGGGAAGCAGACGTTCGACGAGGCGAAGCCGCAGATTGTCGCGTTCCTCTCGCGCGAGAAAAAGAAGACGGCGATTGACGGCGTGATCGCCGAAATGCGCTCAAAGGCGGATGTGAAAATAAACGCCGCCGCGCCAGCGCCAGCGCAATCCACGCTAGTAAAGCCGACAAAGTAAGGCTGGAAATTCGGGATCGTCCAGCGGCGCAAAACGCACAGGAGCGGCGACAGATTCTCGCCACGTACGGGGCGCAGCGTGTAGTGTCCCCGTGTGAAGGCCGAGTCCCGACCGTTCTTTTATCCAAAATTTGTGCGCCTGCTGCGGGGCTACCGCGGCGCGGACTTTTTGAGCGATCTGAATGCCGGGCTCACGGTGGGCATCATCGCGCTGCCGCTGGCAATCGGCTTCGGCATCGCATCGGGTGTGACACCGGGGCAGGGGCTGTGGTCGGCCATCGTCGGCGGGCTGCTCGTCTCGCTGCTCGGCGGCTCACGGCACCAGATCGGCGGGCCGACGGGCGCGTTCGTCCCGGTGCTCGCGGCGGTCACGGCGGCGCACGGCTACGACGGGCTCGCGCTCGCGACGATGATGGCGGGCGCGCTGCTCGTGCTCATGGGCGCGCTGCGGCTTGGCGGCCTGCTGAAGTATATTCCGTTCCCCGTCATCGCGGGTTTCACCTCGGGAATTGCAGTGATCATTTTCCTCGGCCAGGTGCCGGAGTTTCTCGGCCTCGCGCTGCCGCGTACCGAACATGCGCCTGCGCTGCTGCGGGAGATCCTCACACACGCCGGCGGCACGAATGCGCACGCGGCGATCATCGGCGTGCTTGCGCTGGCGATCATTTTCCTTTGGCCGAAACTGACCCGCAAAGTGCCCGCTTCGCTAGTCGCGGTCGTGGCGACGACGATCCTCGCGGTGTGGCTGCACTGGGATGTGGCGACGATTCAGTCGAAGTTCGGCGGCATCCCGTCGGGGCTGCCGGGCTTTCATTTTCCACCGGTCTCGCTCGGAAGAATCCGCGAGATGCTCGCGCCCGCGCTCACCATCGCCGCACTCGGCGGCATCGAGAGCCTGCTCTCCGCGACCGTCGCGGACGGCATGGCGGACACGCGGCACGACTCGAACCAGGAACTCGTAGGCCAGGGCATCGCGAATGTTCTGACGCCGCTCATCGGCGGCTTCGCGGTGACGGGTGCCATCGCGCGCACCGCAGCAAACATCCGCAGCGGCGCACGCACGCCGGTCGCGGGGATCGTGCATGCGCTGGTGCTGCTGATCTTCGTGCTCGGGGCGGCGAAATATGCAGCGATGATTCCGCTTGCGGCGCTTTCCGCCGTGCTCATCGGCGTCGCGCTGCGGATGGGCGAATGGGACACGTTTGCCGAGATGTGGCGTGCGTCGCGGACGGACTTCGGAGTCCTGCTTGCGGCATTCGCGCTCACGGTGCTTTTTGATCTCACCGTCGGAGTCGGCGGCGGGCTGCTCATCGCCGCGGTGCTTTTTCTGCGCCGCATGGAGGGCGTCACGCAGGTGCGCCTGCTCACCGCGGAGAACGACACCGAGACCGGCGCGAACGCCGTGCGCGGGAAGGACGTGCCGCCCGGCGTGGTGCTGTTTCGTTTCGAGGGACCGCTCTTTTTCGCCGCCGCGGAGAAGCTGGAATTCGCACTGCGCGCGCACTCGGGCAAACCGCGCATCATCATCCTGCGGATGCGCCATGTGCCGATGATGGACGCGACCGGCATGAAGGCGATCGAGGTCGCGTGGGAAAAAATGCACCGCGACGGCGTGAGCGTGCTCGTGACTGCGATTCAGCCGCAGCCGATGAAGGTGATGTTCGAGTCCGGCCTCGCGGACCGGATCGGCATGGACAATTTTTGCCCGGATATTGACGACGCGCTGAACCGCGCTCGGAAGATTCTCACCATCGCGTGCGACGGTGTGAAGTGAGGAACCGCACGCGTTCCACATGTTGCAGCGCGCGGGGTTTCCTGCTGCATTGCGCGAGAGAATTTTCCGCACATGGCCTTATTGAACAAAAACAGGAAGAGCGTCGGCGTCATCGGACTCGGCATCATCGGAACGCGCGTCGCGGCGGGACTGCGGCACGCCGGCTTCAGCACCTGCGTGTGGAATCGCACGCCGCGACCCGCGCCGAATTTCCTCGGCTCGCCGATCGAGGTCGCGCGGGAGTGCGATGTGATCCAGCTTTTCGTCGCCGATGCGAAGGCGGTGATGGATACGATCGAGACGCTTGCGCCCGCGCTGAAGCCCGAGCACCTCATCGTGTGCAACGCGACCATCGGGCTCGAAGGCACGCTCGCCGCGGCGGAACGCGTGCGACAGCTCGGCGCGCGGTTTCTGGATGCACCGTTCACAGGCAGCAAGGGCGCGGCGGAAAAGCGCCAGCTCGTGTATTACATCGGCGGCGAGGAGCAGGATTTCCTGCGCGCGAAGCCGATCCTCGAAGCCACGAGCAAGGCCATCGTCCACATCGGCGGCGTCGGCCAGGCGGCCGTGGTGAAAGTGGTCACAAATCTCATCAGCGCCGTGACGGTGCAGACGCTCGCCGAGGCGCTCGCCATCGTGCGGCGATCGGGCATCCGCCCCGAGGCGCTCGCGGAAGCCATCGAAAGCAACGCGATGCGCAGCGGCGTGACCGATTTGAAACTCCCCGCAATGCTCTCCGGCGACTACGCGCCGCACTTTGCACTCAAGCACATGTTCAAGGACGTACAGCTCGGCATCGAGATCGCGAACAAGCTGGAGCTCGATGTCCCCGCGACGAGCACCGTCGGCGGCGTGCTGTACGGCGCGGTGATGAAAGGCCTCGGCGATCTCGACTACGCCGCCGTGTCGAAGCTGTACGACCATCACACCGTCGTGCCGAAGGCGGCGCCCGCACAGTGAGCGTGAGCGCCGGGGAATATCGCGCCTTCCGCGAGCGCGGCGGTGTCGTGGATCTCGCGTCGCGCGTGAAGCTGCTTTTCAAAGGTGACGACCGCATCCGCTACCTCAACGGCCAGCTCACCGCGAACATCGCCGCGGCGAAATGCCCCTCGGTGACGCCCGCGTGCGTGACGAACGCAAAGGGGAAAATGTGTGCGGATGTCTTCGTGAGCATCAGCCCCTCCGGCGCACTCGTGGATGCGGATGCCGCCGTCACGGACACGTTGCCCGCGCGCATGGATCGCTACATCATCGCGGACGATGTGACGATGGAGGACGTGACCGCGAGCATCGCCATCCTGCATTTTCTCGGAGCGAAAATGGACGACGTGCCCAGCGAAATCCGCGCCGTGCTCGTGCCGTCGAACCGCTTCGGCATCGCCGGCCACGACTGGTTTCCGCCTTTCCGAAAAGACCTCGCGCCCGTGTGGGAAAAGATCACCGCGCGCATTCCCGTGCTCTCGGAAACGCTGCTCGACCTCGTCCGCATCGAGCGCGGCATCCCGCGCTGGGGCCGCGAACTCGACGAAACCACGCTGCCGCACGAGGCCGGCCTCGACCGCACGCATGTGGATTTTCACAAAGGCTGCTACATCGGCCAGGAAGTCATCTCGCGGCTGCGCAGCGTCGGCCATGTGAACCGCGAATTGCGCGGCTTCGTCTCCGCCGACAGCGCGCCGATCACCGAGGGCGCGCGCATTTTCTCCGCAGCCAATCCAGTGCGCGATCTCGGCCGTATCACGAGCGCCGCGTTCAGCTTCGCGCTAGACCGGCACGTCGCGCTCGGCTATCTCCGCAGGGACGCGGTCGGCGCGGAATTTCTCGCCGCCGCGCCGGAAGCTCCCGATGCTCCGGTGAAAGTCACACTGCACCCACTCCCATTCATCTCATGAAAAAATCGCTCCTCTTTCTCACCGCATTTTGCGCCGCGCTCGGCTCCGCAGTCCGTGCCGACGACGTGGCCGTGCTCGACATCCGTTTCGAGGACGGCACCGAGCGCCAGGCCGTCATCGAATTTTACGAGAAGGACGCGCCGCAGACCGTCGAGAATTTCAGGAAGCTCGTAAAAAAAGGATTCTACAAAGGCTGCGCATTTCACCGCGCGATCCCGACTGCGATCGTGCAGACCGGCGATCCGCTGAGCAAAAAGAAGGATCGCACCGCGGTCGGCACCGGTGGCCCCGGCTACACGCTCGCGCCGGAAATCCACCGCCAGCACACGAAGGGCGCAGTCGCCGCCGCGCGCGTCGGCGACAAGGTGAACCCGCAGCGCCGCTCGAACGGCAGCCAGTTCTACGTGTGCATCACGCCGCAACATCAGCTCGACGGAAAATACACCGTCTTTGGAAATGTGATCCGCGGCATCGAGGTCCTTGAGATGATCTCCAACCGCTCCGCTGACACGAACGACTATCCCATCGAGCGCATCGTGCTGAAGAAAGTGAGCATCATCCCGCGCGAAAAACTTCCTCAGCCTGCCGTTGCGGCGAAGCCCGGCGCCACGCCGGAGAAAAAACCGCTCCTACGCCGTCTCTGGCCTTGGTGAGTCCCTGACACGGCGATGTTCCGCGGGAGCGTGCGACGGCCGCGTGCAGGCGTAACAAAGCGCCGGAATGAACCGCAGGCTCCGGTGTTCTGCACGGTATCGCAAACTCCACTCCGCGCCTTTTCGTGGCCCGTCCCAAATCCTTGCGGCCCACTTTTTCCCTGCGAAACCCTTGCGCCGCCCGCGACACGCGGTTAAGCACGGCACCCCTCACCGGAAACGGGTAGATACCGAAGTGGCCAAACGGGGCGGACTGTAAATCCGCTGGCTTACGCCTTCGATGGTTCGAATCCATCTCTGCCCACTCTCTCTCAAAAACCGAGAGCGCAAGCTCGAGAGCCTGCCGCATTGCACTCACCCCGCGATTCATCCGATGCTCACGCGAATGAAACTCCCCGCATTCCTCACCCCATTCCTCGCCGTGACCGCCATCGCCGCCGATTTCCCCGCACCCGAATCGCTCTCCGTCTCCGCCACGCTGCCCGACCCGCTCGTGATGCGCGATGGCACGCGCGTGACGACGAAGGAGCAGTGGCTCACGAAACGCGCGCCCGAACTGCGCGAGCTTTTTGCGCACTACATGTACGGCACGCGTCCGCAGCCGCGCGCGGTCACGGGAAAAATCATCCGCGAGGACAGTGCGGCGCTCGGAGGCAAGGCGACGCTGCGCGAGGTGCTCGTGGACTGCGGTCTCGCAGCGCCGGTGCATCTGCTCGTCGTCGTACCGAACACGCGCACGAAGCCCGCCGCGTGCTTCCTCGGGATGAATTTCAACGGCAACTACCAGCTCCTCGACGACCCGAAGATCCTGCCGCCGCAAGGGTGGACGCGCGAAAGTTTCCCCGACGCACAGCCGAACCGTGCAGCCGACGCCGGGCGCGGAAAGCAAAAGGAGACGTGGGCGATCGAGCAGTCCATTGATCGCGGCTATGCCGTCGCGAGCTTTTACAGCGGCGACGTGGTGCCTGATGACAAGGATCTCGCCGAAACCGCGCTGAAACAATTTCGCACCAGCGGCGGCGCAGAGCGCGGGCCCGCGGACACCGCGACGATCATGGCGTGGTCGTGGGGCTTCTCGCGGATGTTCGACTACCTGCTCACCGTCCCGGGGATTGACGGCAAGCGCATCGCCGTCGTCGGCCATTCGCGCAACGGCAAGACCGCGCTGGTCGCCAGCGCATTCGATGAACGCATCGCGCTCGTCATCCCCAGCCAGGCCGGCTGCGGCGGCACCGCGCCCGATCGCGTCGCGCCCGAACTTTCCAAGCTGCAATCAAATAACCGCCCAACCGTCGAGACACTGCCCGTGATCAACAAATCGTTCCCGCATTGGTTCAGCGGCAATTTCAAATCCTTCAACGAAGCGATTCCGAAGCTGCCCTTCGATCAGCACGCGCTCATCGCGCTTTGCGCACCGCGCCCCGTGCTGCTCTCGAATGCGACCGAGGACAAATGGGCGAATCCGCCCGGACAATTCGAGATGCTGCGCGGAGCCCAGCCCGTCTATCGCCTTTTCAACGCCGACAATCTCGGCGCGGAGAAAATGCCCGAAGTCGGCAAGCTGCTCGACTCGCGCCTCGGCTACTACATCCGCGAAGGCAAACACTCGATGACCACGCCCGACTGGAAAGTGTGGCTCGACTACGCGGACAAGTGGCTGAAGTAGCTCCGCAGCCACGAGGGTTGCGTGCTCCACCCGGGATCCGCGCACGCACGGCAATGTGATTTTGATGCGCCGGCCCGCCTCCTTTCGCCGGTGGTCACGGGGTGTTATTTTGTTTCGCGGAAATCGGTGCGCCGGATTCTTTTGGGGCCGCGGAATTTTGTGCCGCTCCCGGTTTCTCCGGCTCCTTGCGCGCCTTCCCAAGCCACAGGATGACCGCAAAGAGGACGATGTTTGCAGCGGCGATCGAATAGAACAGCGTGCGGATCTTTTCCGCGGCGCGTCTGCCCTCGGGTGTGATCGGCGCTGGCTTTTTGTCAGTCATGGGATTCAGCGCAGCCCGGAATACAGCGCGGCGTAGCGGGGCGCGAGCTTCCGCCAGTCGAAATTGTCCCACGCCCATTCCGCGAGTGCGGCGCGATCCGCCTCCGTGCGGCGCGACTGTGCGAAAAATGCCGCGAGCTGTGCGCGGATGCTCGCGACCTCGGGCCGTGCAATGAAACCGCGTCCGCCGCCGAGCGTTTCGGCCCACGGCGTCCCGGTCGTTGTGAGCGCGGGCGTGCCGACCTGGCAGGCTTCGAGCACGGCGAGGCCGAAATTTTCCGAATGCGTCGGCAGGCAGAAAAGATCCGCGCCCTGGAAATACGGCCATCGAGCGTCGCCCCACACAGGGCCGATCCAATCCGTGCGTGGCAGCCTCGCCGCGTTTTGCGCAATGAAGTCACGGCAGCGCGCGGCATAGTCGGGCTGCTCGTCGGGGCCGACGACGACGAGGCGCGTCGCGCGCGGCACGGTGCCGTGAAGTTCCACGAGAGCGGTGAGCAGCAGGCCGAGGCCCTTCTTCTCGTGGATGCGCGAGAGGAACAGCATCGTGGTTTCATCCGCGTTCCATCCGAGCCGTGCGCGCGCGGCGGCGTGGTCCGGCCGCTTGTCGGCGGTGAGTCCGAGCGGCAGTGACTCGATGCGGTTGTGCGGGAAAAATTTTGCGAGCCGTTCCGCCTCCGGTTTTGCGGTTGCGAGCACGCACGCCGCGCCGGCGATCCACCGCTTTTCGATGAGCTGAAAATACGGCCATTTCTTCCACCGCTTTTGCCGCCACGCCCACGGTTCCAGCATCCCGTGCGGGCTGACGACGTACGGGATGCCGCGCCGCCTGCACTCGCGCGCGAGCGCGGGGAAGTTCCGCTGCCACAGCCCGTGGAAATGCGCGACGGTTCCGGCGGGATTTGCAGGCAGGCCCGCATTCACGGCGACGGCGTGGCCGAGCTGCACCATCGCCACGCCGAGCGAAGTGATCGCGGCATCGAGGCCGCCGATTTTCTGCGCATCCGGAGGCTCGAAAAAGTGCAGGTTCATCCGCGGTATCCCAATGTCTCGCGGTAGAGCGCCTCGTAGCGCGCGGCCATGATGTCGAAGGAAAACTGTTCCTCCGCGAGCTTGCGCGCATTTTTTCCGCGCACTGTGAGCGCCGCGGGATCGGCCAGGATCTCCGCCCAAGTGTCGCCCTCGCCAATCGCGACGGAGTTGCTGTCGTCCAGAAACGGCATTTCGCGCAGCAGATTCGGCGAGATGGCGCACGGCAGACCGGCGCTGAGCGCCTCGAGGATCGCGAGCGGCAGCCCCTCGAATTCCGCGACGTGCAGGAATGCGTCCGCGGCGAAAAGCACGTCGCGCACGTTGCTGCGCCACGGCAGGCGCTGGATCACGTTGCCGAGGTGACGGTCGCCGACCCATCGATCCCATTCTGCAGCGAGCGCGCCGTCGCCGACCCAGATGAAGCGCGCGTGCGGCAGGCGTCCGAGAATGCGCGCGGCGTATTCGAGAAATGCGACGGGGCGCTTCTGCGGCACCATGCGCCCGACGGCGACGAGCAGCAGCGAGTCGTGTGCGACGCCGAACTCGTGTCGCACGGCATCGCGGATCGTGTTGCGCGCGGAGAGGTCGTAAAGCTCGACGCCGTTCGGAATCGCGTGCGTGCGCTCGGCGCTGCCGAGAAATTCGGCGAGGTCGCGCTTGCGTTCCTCGATCACGGCGACCATCGGGCCGCGGTAGCGCGCGAGTGCGCGGCGCGCGAGCCAGTCGCGGATCCACGGCGTCCGTGCGCGGAGATATTTCGCGCTTTGCGTGAGGTGGATCGTGCAGACGCTCGGAATGCCGCCGTATGTCGCCGCGCGGAGGAGATCGAGGCCATCCTCGAGGTTCTGTTTGTTCAGGTGGACGAGGTCGGGCGCGAATTTTTCCCACGAGTCGGCTGCTGCGCGCGCCGTGCCGTTGTCGAGGTAGCTTGCGATTGAGCGGAAGCGCCGGTCGTAGGTGTTGGTGTAGGCCTGCCGCAGCACCCTGCCGATTTTCCCGAACTGCGCGCACAGCTCGTCCATGCGCGGATGCGACGACGCCCACAGCGCGACCTCGTGCCCGCGCGCGGCGAGCGAACGGCCGAGGTAGTTCAGGTAAAGCTCGCCGCCCCCGCGGGAGCCGCTGCTGGTGCTGGCGAGGAGGATTTTCAGTGCGGTTGAGAGTTGGAGGTTGAGAGGCTCGAGGCGCAGATGGTCTGCAAGGCGTGCGCCCATCGCTCGGCTCCGCGCGCGGGCGTCCAGTAGGCGGATCCGCGGCGCGATGCCTCGCCGTGAGCGACGGCGAGTGCGGGATTTGTGGCGTAGCGTTGCATCGCGGCGGCGAGTGCATTCGCATCGCCGGCAGGAAAGAGGAAGCCGTTTTCGCCTTCGCGCAGGAGGTCGTGCGCCGCGCCCACGCAATCGCTCGCGAGGATCGGCAGGCCCGCGCCGAGCGCCTGATTCACCACGACACCCCAGCCGTCGTAACGGCTCGGCAGCACGAAGACATCGGCCTGCGCGAAAAACTTCGGCAGCGCATCGGGTGACTGAAAGCCCGCGTAGCGCACGCGCTCTCGCACGGGTGCGGCGAGGTTCGCGAGCAGTTGCGGCAGTTCCGCCTCGCGACCGACGAGGAGGAGGCGTGCATTTTCCGGTAACATCGCGAATGCGGCGAGCAGTTGATCCACGCCCTTCCGCGCGATCATCTGTCCGCAAAAAAGAAACGTGACGGTGCCCCGATCGAGTTCGGTGCGCGGCAGTCGCGGCTCGTTGGCGAAGGGCGCAAGTTCGCAGTGGTACGGAATGTTGAAGACGCGCGTGTTTGGAAATCGCGTGGCGTAGTCGCGCTCGGCCCAGGTTCCGATCGCCGCAATCCCTGAGGCGCGATGCAACGGCACTGTAAGCATGTCGTGCTTCCTGCTCCGTGCGCCGAGCTTTTCCCCCCAGAACATCCAGCGAGCACCGCGCAGTTTCGCGCGCATGAGCCACTGGCCGGTGAACGACATGAGCGTGTTGCACACGATCACGTCGTAGTCGCGCGGCGACGGGAGCCGCCAGTTCACATGCACACGTGCGTGACCGAGCGAAAACCAGAAGCCCGGCAGGTAGCTCTCGTATTCCGCGAGCGGACGCTCGGGCCACGGGGAATCCGGCGCGGCGCGCTCCATGTAAAAAATGCGCGGCGCGACATCCGAACGCGCAGCAAGCGCAGCGAAAATGTCGCGCTGGTAAGGCGACGGCAGCACGCTGACGAATGCGACTTTCATCACACAGTCGCGGAGAAAATCTCCCGCACGCCGTGGCGGCGCCGTGCCGTGAAGGCGATCGTTGGACACGGCGTCTTCAATCTTCGGAGTAGGGTTGTCCGTCGTCGTCCGGGCGCGGCCGGCCCGCGCGAGAGCGCGAGGCGAATGCCAGCGCCCCGGTCTTACGCGCGAGGTAGCGGACGAGGTAGCCGGTGCCGATGATCGCGGCGAAGGTGGGCAGGAGTGCGGTCGTGTACGTGAAGAGGCTGCGCATCGAGATCACGGCGGCGAAAAATCCCGACGAGTAGATGAGGATGCCGAGTTCGGAATTTCTCGGCCCCATGAGGTGCGACCACCAGCCGTTGATCGCGCCGAAGAACATCCCGCAGAGCAGGACGCCGAAAAATCCCCCGGCCATGTAAGCCTCGCCCGCGAAGCTCGCAGAGAGCGTGATTTTTCCGCTGTAATCGCCGAGCGCATGCTCGATGCTGTGCGAGAGGCCCTCGGGCTTGCCTTTCCAAAGCGCGCGCGGGATCGGGCGGATGAGCGCGAGATACGGCACCTCGAGGCCGAGGTAGGGCATCCGCGAGGGAAAGACGGACGTGAGGTTCGCGATGTTGCACAGGTTGTAGTCCACGTAGAGCGTGTCCGCCCTGGTGATGGAGTAGGCGACCTCGCCGGAGAGGAATTTTTTCAAGCCCTGCGAGCGGATGTGGAGCATCGCGACCGTGCCGAACATCATCAGCGCCGCGGCGATGCCGCTGAGGGCGATCAGTTCCTTTTTGCGACCCTTCGGCGCGGCAAAGGCGAATCCGATGATGAACGTGATCAGGAAGCTCGCGAGCACGCTCCGTGTGGCGCCGGCAAATGCGACAAACAGTGCGAGCAGATACCCGCAGGTCACCAGCGTCAGCGCGATGAAGCCAAACCGCTGTCGGCGTGCGAGGATGATTCCCGCGAGCGGCGGCACGAGATTGATGACCATGTTCAGCTCGTAGAGCATCGCGCTGAAGTCCCCGAATCTCCCGCGGCCCCACGGCTGGTCGAAACGCGGGCGCAGCGTGTAGTCCATCCACTTCACGGGATCGAACGCGACCGCCGGCGACGCCCACTGGTGCAGGTAGCCGATGCAGAGTGAGCCCCAGAAAATGAGCAGCAGGATGCCGGGCGGGATTTCGTGCGTGAGCAGCCGCTGGAGGGGCGGCCTTTTTGGGTGGATGAAATGCCGCCCGATCAGCAGTCCGCCGAATCCGACAAGGACGAGATTGATCGCCTTTGCGACGTTCTCATACGCGGCCATGCCGTCGAACTTCGTCTGTGGAAACAGGAACTCGAAAAGCGTGAGAAAATAGAATGCCAGCAGCGCGAGGACATCGGCGCGGATGAGGTTGTTCAGTCCGCGGCGCACGTCGAACGCAAAGCCGATTCCGAGCGAGAGGATCGTGCCGATTGCGGCGATGGATGCCATGCCGGACGGGCGCTGGTTCGTGCCACCGCTGCTCACGGCGAATGCCGTGATGACGAGGCCGATGAGGCTCGCGATCGTCGCCGACTGCTGCGGGCGCGGGCATTCCCACTCCTGCTGCGGCTCGTGGGCCTGCGCCTGCAGCGGGAGCTGCGGCCCGCGCGGCGGGGCGTCCGTCTGGCGATTGGCTGGTCGAGGGAAGAAATTCATCGGCTGTGGGCTGCCTCGCTCTCCGCAATAATTGTGCGAGCGCCCGGCGTCCATGTGAAGTTGTCGCCCGTCCGCCGCGGGTTCCGCTCCCACCACGCGAGTTCCGCCGCGAACGCCTGCGCGTCGCCGACGGGGAAAATACTGCCGTTTTCACGGTGCCGCACCAAGTCACGTCCGCCGACGCGCTCGCTCACGATGCACGGGCAGCCGCAGTTCAGCGCCTGCGGAATCACGAGGCCGAAGCCCTCCTCGAGCGAAGGCAGCACGAGCACGCTGCTGTCGCGCATCGCGCGCGCGACCTGCTCCTGCGCCTGCGCGCCGTGAAATGCGAGCGGCGTCACGCCTCGGTATGCGGCGAAATCCTGCGCCGTCTCCGCGGAACGCGAGCCGACGAAATCCATTTTCCAATGCGCGCTGTTCGCGAGCGTGAGCGCGTCGAGCAGCGTGCGGATGCCTTTGCGCAGGCTAATCTGTCCGGCGAAGAGGATGCGGAAAATCGGCGGGGCCGATGCGTTTTCCGCACGGTGGAAGACGCGCGCATTCGTATCCGCGCCGTATGGCACGACCCAGATGCGCTCACTGGCAATGCCCGTCGCGATGAGCTGATCGCGCACGACGGTGGACGCTGCGCAGTGGAAATCCGCGAGCACGTATTCCTCGTCCTCGCGTGCGAAATACTCGGCATCATACGGGCATTCCTTTTCAAGCTTCATGCCGACGCGCTCGTATTCGGGACGCATGATGCGCACCCATTCGCGCGCCGGACCGGTGGCGTGATTGAGCACCGTGCGGATGCCGAGCTGCTTCGCCGCGCGGAAAGTGTGCAGCGCCTGGCCGGGCATCGCGTGGATGAAATCGCACGGCTCCAGGTGCGCGCCGACCCAGTGGTCGAAACCGTGATCCTGCCACAGGAAAAGTCGCCGCGAACTCGGGCGCAGCGCGACGGGCGCGTATTTCAGCAGGCCGTACACGATGTTCGTGCGGAAGCTGGAGCTGCGGAACTGCGCGGGATTCGCGTCCGCGATTTTCCAAGCGGGGTAGCCCGAGTAGTAATGCGCGAGCGCGCCTTCCTGCGCGACGGCGCGCGCGGTCGGCCACATGTGGCACGGGTTCGTGGCGGAAAAGGAGATCCTCATCGGAGCATTGGCTCTTCAGCACCGAAGGTGCGTACCATGCCAGCCCAGGGCAACGCCCTGGGTTTGACCCGAGGGGAAACGAGCCCTTTAAGGGCGGAACAAATCCGGTCGCGGCATGTTGTGTCGCCCCTACAGGGCTCTTCGCTTTGAAACCGTGTTCCCAGGGCGTTGCCCTGGGCTGGTATGTCACCGGGCCCTTGGCCCTCGTTTGCCCTGTCCAGATTCATGCGGGATTGAAGTCGCGATCCCATCGCGCAGTGTCGTTGTGTGGCGTGCGCACGAGTCCCATCCACGCGCGGTAGCGCGGCCATGGGAGCGCACGCCTTTCGCGCAGGCAGCGCGAAAGGCCGCCGAGGCATTGCCACCACCAGCGCGGCTCACGCCAGACCCACGACCAGCCGCGTTTGCAGGCGTATCCGAATTGCCGCCACACGCGGAGCGGCGCGACGGCGAGGAGCTGCGGCATCGGGCAGCGGAGCAGGACGCTCCACAGTTCGTTGCGCGCGTGGCGCTGGTGCGTGCGGATTTCATTCCGCTGCAATGTCGTGAAGTGATGACGCACGGTGACGCACGGCTCGGAGCGCACCTGCCAGCCCGCGTTCACGCAGCGCAGCGCGAAGTCCGGCTCCTCGTAGGCGTGGAAAAAGAAATCCGGGTAGCCGCCGAGCGATTTGAAGACGGACGTGCGGATCGCCGCGGAGGAATTTGCGTAGCTGCCGACAAACTTCGCGCCACCGAAATCCGTCGCGGTGAGCGTCTCGGGATATTCATCCGTGCGCTGCGGGAACGCTGCGACCGCGAGCCGCGCGTTTTTTTCAAACAGCCCGCGGATGCGCGCGATGGCATCGGGCTCGATGGGGTAGCTGTCGTCGTCGAGGCTCAGGAAAACTTCGCACATCGTCACGTGCGCCATCTCATCGCGCGAGGGGATGGAGCCTCGGCCTTGCTCGTGAATGATGAGCTTCGCGTCAGGATTTCTTTCACGGACAAAATCCGCGGTGCCATCCGTGCAGCCGTCGGCGACGATCACGATCTCGTCGGGCGGCGGCGCGAGAACGGCGATTTGCGCCAGGGTGCGCTCCATCTCCGCACGGCGGTTGTGCGTGGTGATGCAGATGGCGACACGGAGACTCATGCGGGCTGAACCCGCACGTTAAGCGAGGCGCGTGCCAGAGGGGAAGGAGCGAGCGCAGGGCAGCCCGCCTATGGTTGGCGGGGCGGCTCGACGATGCGCCTGAGTTGTTCCTCTGTGCGGCATTCACGCTGTAATTCCCGGAGTCGCTTGAGATCGACCGCGGTGGGCGCCGCGGGGAACTGTGATGGCCGGACTGGTGATGGCTCGCGCGGATGGTCTGCACTCAGCAAAGCGATCACCACGAGCAATCCGATCAAGACCACAAGAACCAGCCTGAACACGCCGCTCGTTCCTTGCGCTGCCGGGATTCCGCCGCTCACGAAAAACCACCATGCGCGCAGCCGCGGGAATGGCATGCCCGCCTTCGCGCCGCGTGAGAGCCCGGCGCTCGTGCGGATCAGGGCGTGCTCCGGCTTGAGCAGTTCGCGGCAATGATCACGGCAGGCCGTGCGGCGGCCCGCAGGCGGCGCCTCGGCGACCGAGCAGATCGCATTCACCAGCGTCCACTGTGTCTTGGAGAAATCGGGGAGGCTGTCGTAGTGCTGTTCGTCCAGGGTCGTCCGTGCGGACGTCGTAACGCCGCGATTGGCGTCGTGGAGCGCAAGCCAGAGCTGATGCTGGGCGGTGGTGTGATCGCTGCGGAGGCCGAGGGCAAACCTGCTCACTTCGAGCGCCTCCGCGTCGCGTTTCGTGCGCTGCAGCGCGACGAGGACATTGGTGAGCACCCAGGGCTCAATGTCCCTCCGCTCGCGCCAATCAGAGAGCCAGGCTGCGGCCCTGCGATACTGGCCGCCTTGCACGAGCGCGTAGCCGACCTGCCCCCACGCGGTCGTGTCGGAGCGGATGTGATCGCGGTGGAGGCGGAGGAGCGGCCTGAGAAACCGGATGCGCTTGCGGTCGGCGCATTGCCCGATGAATTCGCATCGGGCCTCGCGCGCGAATGCGCTGTCCGGATCGAGCCGGTAAAGTACGCGCCGTTTTCCCCACGCCTCGCGTGCCGTGAAGCATCTCACCCAGATGATTCCGGCGGCGGAATTGGGCATGCCATCTTTCATGAAGGTCTCGATCGCCGTCTCGATCTGCCGGAGCCATCCCGCGTCCTGGAGCGCCCTGGCCGCGGAGTGGAGGGCGTGTGTGTCGCGCTTTTCCACGCCGAGCAAATCGGTGAACCGCGCGAGTGCCGCATCCCGCGATCTTTCCGCGGCGAGGAGGCGCACTTCGGCGGCCAGCGTGGCCGGGCCGGGCTGATGGCTCTGCAGTTGCGCGAGTGTCCCGCGTAGCCATAGCCCGGATCCAGCACGAACGCACGCCTGAGCAATTCCAGCGCGGCTTCGGGGCGTTCGAGCTTGAATTCCGCAGCGGCGAGATAGCCGAGCGGGATCGCGCTGCGCGGCGAGAGGCGGACCATGCGCTCCGCGGCCTCGCGCTGGACCTGATGCTCGCCGAGGGATTCGCTCCAGTCGGCGATGCACTCCCACGCCCAGTAGTAGTCGGGTTCCGCCGCCGCGACCTCGCGCATCGCGGCGAGCGCGCCTTTCACATTGCCGCGCACAAACTTCACCCACGCGGCGCGGCCCGCGAGCGTGCGCGGGATGTCCTTGCCGAAGACGGCGGGCGCGCAGGCGGCGGCGGCCTCGTCGTAGCGGCCCGCATCGGCGAGCAAAAATGCGCGCAAGTCGTGCGTGCGGATGTGGCGCGGGTTCAGTTCGAGCGCACGATCCAGCGCGGCGAGGCGCTCTGTGAGCTGATCGTCGGGCAGCACCTGTGCGAGCCGCAGCCAGGAGTCGGCTTCGCCGGTGCGGGTCCCGGTGAGTTCCCGTGCGAGCGCGACGGCGCGGTTTTCGCCGGGAGGGGACCAGTCGCGCAATTGATCCCAAGCCCAGGCGTAGGCTGGTTCGAGACGCACGGCCTGCGCGACGTGCTCCAGCGCGCGCGGATCGCGCGTGCGCCGCCAGAGGAAGTCGGCGAGGAATCCGTGGTTCACGGCGTCGAGCGGCGCGGCGTCGAGCGCCTGTTCGAGGACGCTCTGCGCTTCGTCGTAGCGTTCGAGGCGCGTGAGGCAGTCGGAATACTCGCGCGCGGCCTTTCCCCACGTCGGGCTGAGTTCCAGCGCGCGTGCGAGCGCGACGGCCTCGTCGGAAAAATTGCGCTGCTCGCAATGGACGCGGCCGAGATCGTACCACAGCCGCGGCGTGAGCGGGAAACGCGCGACGGCATCCTGCGCGAGCGGGAGCGCCTCCGCTGCGCGCCGTGCGTCGCAGAGCTGCGTGATGAGCGCGGATCACGCGTGCCAGAGATCCGGCCTCGCCGTGTGGGCCGTGCGGAGGTTCGCGAGGAGTTCGTCCGGCTCGAGCAGCGGCTAGGCGGCGGTGACGTAGCTGAGCAGCCCGTCGCCATAGACGATCTGCCGCGCGTGATCGCACAGCGCGTGATGGCACGCCCAGCGGAGATTGTTGCACTCGGGGAAAAGCGCGAGCAGCGCCTCGGTGGCGGCGAGCGATTCCGGCTGGTTGGCGTCGTACGATGCGATGTCGCGGCGTGCGGAGAGCGTCATCCGGTGCGCGGGCGCCTGCGATTCGAGCGCGGCGAGTGCTGCTGCGGCGGCGGGGCGATCGTGGCGGTGGAGCGCGCGATCGATTTGAAAGCGGAGATCGTAGAGCGGCGCGTCGGGCAGCTCGATGCCGTCGATCCGGTGCGCCTCCGACTTTGGCAGGAACACCATCGAGCGCGGGCCGGAGAACTCGTAGTCCGCTATCCATTTGTCGCCGATGGCCTCGGAGTGGTGCTTCAAATACGGATCGCGGATGAAGATGGTGCCACGGATGCCGTCGTAGCCGACGATGGCCTGGAGGTGCGCGGAGGAAGTCTCGACCGTCGCGAGCGTGAACGGCACGCCTCGGTCCAGCAGCGCGACCGCCGTCTCCCACGTCGCGCGAAATTCGCGGACGGTGAAACCATTTTCCTCCGCCCAATTGCGCTCCTCGTGGCCCGGCGTGCCGTCGTAGCAGATGCGGCGCGCGAGCCCGAGGTGATCCACGGGCGCATTCCAGTACGTGCTGATCGCGCTGAACGTCGCGGGCGCGCACGTCATCTCGTGCTGGCGCACAAAGGGGACGGGCACGGTGACCACGCGCGCATTCGCCGGCGGCGACGCGAGCCGCCCGGCGATCTGCTCGTGGAATCCGTTCTTCGCGCGGCGCGCGTGCTCGGCGGCCTGCGCGAGATCGCCGAGCTGGTAGTGCGCGTCAGACATTCTTGCGTGCCAGTATTCGAGGTTCGCGAGCTCGATTGCCGGCGCGAGTTCGCGGGAGCGCCGCCACGCGGCGAGCGCCTCGGCGTGACGCTCGTGCTCGGTGAGAAGCGCCGCGAATTGCGAGAGGACGGCCGGACTTTCCAGGGGAATAATATACTTGGATGCCCATGAATTAGGGTGCCTTGGTCAGTCCTGAAGATTTTTCTTGCCATTTCCAGACCGATGCAGGACGCCGCGAATCACGGTTGTGAAAGACCGTGACGCACA
>CAIRYQ010000108.1 GCA_903882875.1 uncultured Spartobacteria bacterium
CGGCAATCCGTCTTTGTGACGCCCCGTTGGGGCTTTGGTCATTCTTGGTTTCCAGACCCAGGGCGGCGCTCGTTCCTCGCTTGCCCTGGGCTGGCTTGCGGCAGGCCGTTGGCCTGAGATTCGTATCCGGCATCTGTTTCACCGTGAATCCGTTCGGTGATACGAATGAGTCCTCGCCACCTTCCGAGATTGCCCAACAAGATGATTTTTGCATCCTGCTCTCAAATCCAACCGACGAATACAATGAACAAGGGCAAGCGTGAACTCCCAGATCATTTGGCCGACAACGTGTCATCAAAATGCTTTGTCTTTCGTCACCCCAATCTCTTCCGTCGAAAGTCAGTGGTTTTTTCCTATGCGCGGGGAGTCGACAAGGAGGCTGTCAAAACAAAGGCAGTAAGCTTTGCCGTCAAAATGAACGAGGCGCTTGGACCAGTGCCAACGACTTCACCCGAAGGGAGAATGACATCGCGAAACAGATCTGGAAGAGTCTGCATCCACCCACGCAGGACGATCGCAAAACGCAATGGACTTCCATATTATGCGTGGACTGCTCGCTGGAAGGGGTGCCCGCTGAAAGGAGGAATCTCATGGCCGTGCATCACACATACAGACGATGATGCACATGTTTTGGCCGCCTTGTCCTTGGATTTGCGGACGACCAACAGACCGAAGATCCTTGAAGAATACGCGAAGATTATCGGCACTGCGGCATACAAAGGACGATTGATCACACGTCCCAAACTCCGCATTGAGGAGTATTGGCCGGAGTCAACAATTTGAGGTTCTATTAGCTTCGCCGGCGTTCTGCCTGCTTCGAGAGGTCTCCATTCATCAACCACACCCGCAGCCCGTCCTTCCTCAGCCGCTCCGCCACGTCGCGCACGACCTGGACTTGTCGTTTCGACGCGGGCGTGTGGTCCTTCCTCAGCCGCTCCGCCACGTCGCGCACGACCGGCTTGTCCTTCGCGCTGTGGCTCAGGAAGATGTCGTAGTCGAAGCGTTGCGGTTCGGATGACATGGCTCTGGGGAGTGGGATTCAATCGCGGATTCCAGCCTGCGGGCGTGGGGTGTTTAGCAGGAAGAGCGGACGGAATGCAAGCCCCGGATTCCGTGGGCAGGGGTTTTGGGATTGAACTACGAAGGACACGAAGGGCGCGAAGGATGAAACCCGCAAGCGTTCCATGCGGTCAGATTGCGCCGGGGACGCGCCTCTCCACGGCAGCGAAATCCGAGTCCTACTGCCGCCATGCGATGTCCGCCGGGGACAGATGCGGAAAACTGGCGTTTTCTTGACAAAAGGCCGGGAATCACTCTGAAAAGGATTCCTCGGATTGCCAAAAGGCTTGAGCCGATTGCCAAAAGGCTTGGGCCGATTGTCAAAAGGCTTGGGCCGATTGCCAAAAGGCCTGAGCCGATTGCCAAAAGGCTTGGGCCGATTGCCGAAAGGCTTGGGCCGATTGACAAAAGGCTTGGGCCGATTGCCGAAAGGCTTGGGCCGATTGCCAAAAGGCTTGGGCCGATTGTCAAAAGGCTTGGGCCGATTGCCGAAAGGCTTGAGCCGATTGCCAAAAGGCTTGGGCCGATTGTCAAACGCCCCGGCCCGATTGGCGAAAGCCACGGGCGGTTTGGGAAGTCCCTTGAGGAAACCTCTGCAAAAGGCCATGCACACCGGATTGGGAAGATGCTTCACCACGGATGGCACGGATGGATTGCGGCGGAGAATGCTTTCATCCGTACCCATCCGTGCCATCCGTGGTTCCTCCTCCGCTTCATCCGGCGGATTTCGCAGAGGTTTCTTGGCCTGCTTATCCGTTTGGTTGACAAACAGACAAATTAGGAAGGCAGGAAGGCAGGAACGAAGAGCTTCCGTCCCTCTTTTCATGATTTCCTGCCTTCCTAATTCAATCCTCCCTTCGATAGTCACGCAACCGATAAGCAGGTTTCTTGGGCGGTTTGGGCAGACCTTTGGGCAAATGCGGCAGCCCTCCATCGGCTCATGTATGGAGTACACACTTCCCGCCGTGCTCTTCGCGCCCTTCGTTGTCTCCTATCCGACTGTGTTCCTCAGCGTGCCGATGGATGCGATCGTGATCGCCACCTCGTCACCGTGCGCGAGAGTGAATTCATTCGGCGGCACGAGGCCGGTGCCGGTGAGCAGCACGCAGCCTGCGGGGAATCCATTCTCGCGCATCAGCCAGCCCGCGAGTTCGTCGAAGGTGCGCTTCATCTGCGAGACCGCAGTCGCGCCGGAAAAAACTTCCGCACCTCCGCGGCGGATGCGCAGCTCGATGGCCGTCTCGCGTGGCAGCGGATCGCGCACGACGATGCCGGGGCCGAGCGCGCAGCAGCCGAGATAGACTTTCGCCTGCGGGAGATAGAGCGGGTTTTCGCCCTCGATGTCGCGCGAACTCATGTCGTTGCCGACCGTGTAGCCGAAGATTTTCCCCGCCGTGTTGATGGCGAGCGCGACTTCGGGCTCGGGCACGTTCCACTTGGAGTCCGCACGGATTCGCACCGCCGCGCCGGGCGCGACCACGCGGTGCGGCGTCGCTTTGAAGAAAAGCTCGGGCCGGTCCGCCGCATAAACGCGGTCATATACGCTGCCGCCGTCCTTGCTCTCCTCCATGCGCGCGTCGCGCGAGCGGAGATACGTGACACCGGACGCCCACACTTCCTGCGACTGGATCGGCGCGAGCAGTTCCCTCGGGCGCTCGACGGGCTTGCCGTAGCGGAGAAGCGGTTCGAGGAGCGAATGCGGATCATCGTGCGTGAAGACGGCATCCATCGTGAGGTCGGCGAGAAGGAAGCAATCCTCGCCGCGCTGTGCGACGAGTCCGGCGGCGGTGCGGTAAAGTGTGATCGGAAGGAGCATCGTGTGCATCTCAGCGGGCCGGATGCGCGATGGCAAGACGATCACCGCAGCCGCCGACGGCAGGAGTCGGGCTGATCTTTCTTCCCGCCTTCCGCGTTCGAATAGCCCGCCTCCTGCCGCCGGCGGCTACGGTTTTCCAAAAAGAAACGTCAGCGGCGCTCCGAGGCGCGCGCGCCAGGCGGTGAGCATGTGTTCCGCGCCCTCGGCGACGTTCACGGTGAAGTCGTTCCCGCGCACGAGTCCCATGCGTTCGAGCACGGCAGTGGCGCGCGTCTGGTAGAGCGCGATGTTTGCGTCGCCGAGCAGCGTGCCGTGGTCGAAGTAGATCCTCGTGCCGTGCGCGATGTTCGATTTTTCGAGATGCCGGATCAGCTCGCACCCGTCCGGCGCGTCGGCGGTGAGATCCTCGAAAAACGGCGAGAGACACGCGAAGCGGCCGAACGTCCCCGCATGGCGCATCGCCATCCAGAGCGCGAACGCGCCGCCGAGGCCGAAGCCGAGCACGCCGGTGTTCGCGGGATCGGGCAGCGTGCGGTCGCGGCAAAATGTCCAGTCAATGAACGGCTTCAGATCATTGACGAGGAAGTCGGCCATCTTCGGGCCGTCGAACTGCGGCGAAAGCTCCTCGTCGCGCTCGCCGAATCCCTCGCGGTGAAACACGGCGACGAGGATGACATCGGGAATGAGCCCGTGCTTTGCGAGCCGGCGCACCCAGTCGTCGGCGCAGAGCGTTTCGTGGCCGCAGGTGTCGAGCGCGGCGAGCGTGTCCTGGCCGTCGAGCAGGTAGAGCACGGGATGCCGCGAGTCGCCGCTGCGCATGAAGCCGGGCGGCAGCCACACGACCGCACGGCGATGGTGGCCGAACTGCGTCGCGTCGAGTTCGCAATCAATCGTCTTGCCGAAAATCCAGTCGTGCTCCAGCGGCGGGCAGTCCTTCCAGTTCTCCATCTCGATGGCCACCTCGATGTCGTGCAGCACGAGATACTGGTAGTTCAGCGCGAGCGTGCCATCGAGGAATGTCTCCTCGGTATCCCACGAGCCGCGCGTGATTTTGAACTCCACCATGCCGCCCGGCAGATCCGCCGCGCCGCGGAATTTCCCATCGTCGCCGCGGTCGAGCGCGAGTCCGCGCTCGGGCTGCCAGTTGCCGAGCGCGGGATCGGTGCCCACGATTACCACGCGCTGACGCGTGGGGTCGGGCGGGATGGTGACTTCAAAAGTGAGGCGCGGCATCGCACCGCCAACTTAGCTCAGTCGCGGCGGAAGGAAACTGCAATGCGCGCGCAAACATCAGGCCAGCCCCGCCCACTCCACCGGCAACATGCGGCCATCCTGTCCGGCGCTGAAAGTCAGGCGCCCGTCGGGCGCGGCTTCCACGCGGCAGTCAATGTTGGTCGGGCCCTCGGCGGCGGGCGTGATGCCTTTCACCACGAAGACGCCGAGCGGCTTCGGCGCGGAGCCGAGTCCGGCCTGGCCCTGCTGGAGGCGAACGCGCGCCTCGGTGGCGCCGTTTTCCTTCGCGCGAACGGGCAGCTTCTGCATGGCGGGAAGCGGCTGGCGCGGGTTCAGCAGCACGCCGCCTTCCTCGCCGCCGTCGAGCGAGACAAGCACGGGGCGCAAGAGCGAGCCGGCCGTGTGGACTTCGAGCAGCTCGCCGGACTGTGCGCGCAGGCCGCTCCAGAATTCGATCGTCGTCGCGGCGGCGGTCTTGAAATCCTCGGGCGCGTCGCCGATCTGCGCGCGGCGCAGCACCTCGATGGCCTGCGGCAGCTTGCCGCACTGCTTGAGCGACTGCGCGTAATTCCAGTCGAGCCGCTTCGTGAAACGTCCGCCGGAAACCGCGGGCTGGATCACCGTCTCGAGCGTCGCTGCGTCGCCCGCGTCGCCGAGCATCGCGGAGTATTGCAGCAGGATTTCCTCGGAAGCCGGGTTGCGCTCGTACGCCTTCGCCGCGTACGCGACGGCCGCCGGGTTGTCGCCGCGCTGTCCGGCGATGCTGCTCGCGAGGAGCAGCGGCATCCAGGCGCCGCGCTTGTCGGCGAAATCCACGAGCACCTTCTCCTTCTCCGGGCCGTGATCGTTTTGCAGATCAAAGTAGATGCCGAGCGCGGCCTGGATGTTCGGATCGATCGCGATCGTCTTCTCCAGCGCGGCGAGCTCGCCGGCCTTGTCGCCCGCGGCATTGCACGTCTGCGCGATGTTGAAAAATCCCCACGCGTCGTTCGGGCGCGCCTGTGTGAACTTTTCAAACGCGGCCTTCGACTTTTCGTGCTCGCCGAGAATGCGGTAGCCCGCGCCGAGCGCGGCGAGGATGCGCGGGTCGTCCGCGCGCATTGAGTCGGCTTTTTCCAGAGCCTTCACGCCGACGTCGGCGATGACGCCGTCGCGCAGCATCTGCTCGCCGAATCCGATGAGCTGATCGAGGTTCGCAGCGATCTGATCGATCTGCGCAGCGGCCATCTGCCGGAACTGATCCACCGGGATCACGACCGCCGAATTCGGATCCTTCTGATCGCGCAGGAGCTTCACCGCGGCCTTGAGCTGCACGAGCGACTCCAGCGCGACGGTGTCGTTGTTGTTGAGGTTCACCGCGTTCGTGAACGCCTGCACGGCCTTCGCGCGCTCGCCATTTTCCGCGAGCATCGCGCCAAGATTGTTCCAGATGAAAGGCACGCCCGGCGCCTTCTGCGCGGCCTCGGAGTAGAGGCGAACGGCCTCCTGATCGTTACCACTCTGCCGGAAGACGTATGCCTGGTGAAAGAGCCCGTACGGCGAGCCGGGATGCGCCTTGTCAATCGCCCCGAGCAGCTCGGATGCGCGCGCGTATTCCTGATCCTCAAGCGCCTCGGTCATTTCCTGAAAATGCTCGGACGCATCGAGGAAACCGCGCCACGGCCCGATAATTGTCGGCTCGCTGCTTACGCACGCCTGAACGCCGCGCAGGAGCGAAGGCATGTCAAATTCACCCTTTTCGACATTCGGCTGCTGCGCATCCGCGGGCCACGGGACGCGGCTCGGGAGCCCGAAAAACTGAAGTTGCCATGCGGGAGTTTCGATCCAGGTGTAGTTGCTCATGTGATTGGGAAATGTGTCGGTGTTCAGAAAGAATGTGCGGGCGTCTTCCTAGGCGATGATATCCAAAATCGCACCCTTCTCCGCGTGCGCCGTGACAATCCCCGAGATGCGATCCTTGGCGACATCGGGATCCTTCAGGCCGTGCCCGGTGACGGTGCAGACGATCTTCGCACCCTCCGGGATGCGCGACAAATCGAACGCTGCGCCGCGCGATTTGTCCGCGCACTTCATCAGCCCCGCGATGCTCGCGGCGCTTGCGGGCTCGACGAAGATGCCCTCGTTTTTCGCAAGCCAGAATTGCGCTTCGAGAATTTCTGCGTCCGTCACGATGTCCACCGTGCCGCCGGAATCGCGCATCGCGACGGTCGCCTTGTCCCAGCTTGCGGGATTGCCGATGCGGATCGCGGTCGCGACGGTCTCGGGCTTTTCGATCACCTTGTTGTAAAAAATCGGCGCGGAACCCGCGGCCTGGAAACCGGCCATCACCGGCAATTTTTTCGCGCGACCGGCTGCATGGAATTCGCGGTAGCCCATCCAGTAAGCCGAAATGTTGCCCGCGTTGCCGACGGGGATCATGTGTAGGTCCGGCGCGTCGCCGAGCGTCTCGATGATCTCGAATGCCGCGGTCTTCTGCCCCTCGAGGCGGAACGGGTTGATCGAATTCACGATCGCGATCGGCTCCGTCTCGCCGATCTCGCGCACGAGCCGCAGCGCATCGTCGAAATTCCCCTCGATGGCCACGACCTTCGAGCCGTACATGAAAGCCTGCGCCAGTTTTCCCAGCGCGATTTTTCCCGCGGGCAGCAGCACGATGCTCGTGATGCCCGCGCGCGCCGCGTACGCTGCGGCCGCGGCGGAAGTATTCCCCGTGCTCGCACAGATCACCGCCTTCGCGCCGGACTCGACGGCCTTGGAGATCGCCATCGTCATCCCGCGATCCTTGAACGATCCTGTCGGGTTCAGCCCCTCGTATTTCACATACACCTCCGCACCGCGCCCGACGATCGCACTCAGCCGCGGCGAATGGATCAGCGGCGTCGAGCCTTCGTTCAGCGAGATCACGGGCGTCGCATCGCTCACGGGCAGGAATTGCCGCCAGCGTGCGATGACACCGCGATCGTGGAGTGTGTTATGAACCATTCTTGGAAAAAGGAGCGCGGAATATCTGTTCGCACCCCATCCGCGGCAAGGAGCATTTCGGAACGATCTCGCGGCGCTGACGAGCAGCAGACAAACGCAGATGGATGCGGATGAAGAAATGCCGCGACTCATCCGCATTCCGACGCAGGGGGAAATTTTTTCCAGTTGCGCGATCCCTTGCGACCGCCTACTTCCGCACGCCCCTCCAGTCGGAATTGCCTATGAAAACCCTCGTTCTCGCCGAGAAACCCAGCGTCGCACAGGATCTAGCACGCGTCCTCGGCATCAAGCCGGGACGCGGCGAGGAGTTTTTTGAGAACGACAAATACGTGATTTCGAGCGCGGTCGGACACCTGCTCGAAATCGCCGCGCCCGCGGGCAGCGAGGCGCGCGGAAAGTGGAAACTGGAAAACCTCCCGAGCCTGCCGGAATTTTTCGAGCTGAACCCGATCGAGAAAAATGCGTCGCGGCTCGCGGTGATCAAAAAGCTGATCAAGCGCAAGGACGTCGGCGAACTCATCAACGCGTGCGACGCCGGCCGCGAGGGCGAACTCATCTTCCGCAACATCGTCCGCGCGACCGGCGCGAAGCAGCCGATCAAACGGCTGTGGCTGCAGAGCATGACGTCCGAATCCATCCGTACCGCATTTGCGAATCTGCGCAGCGATGCGGAGATGCTGCCGCTCGCGGATGCCGCGGTGTCCCGCAGCGAGGCGGACTGGCTTGTGGGGATCAATTCCACGCGCGCGCTCACGTCGTTCAATTCGCGCGGCGGTGGATTTCAGAAGACCACGGCTGGCCGCGTGCAGACGCCGACGCTCGCGATTCTCGCCGAGCGCGAGGAGAAAATCCGCGCGTTCGTGCCGCGTGCGTATTTTGAAGTGTTCGGCGATTTCGGCATCGCCGCGGGGCAGTACCGCGGACGGTGGTTCGATGAAAAATTCGACGCGAAGAAGGCGACCGACGAGCAGGCGAAGGCCGAGCGCATCTGGGAGAAGGCGCAGGCGGACGCCATCGAATCGAAGTGCAAAGGAAAGCCGGGAATCATCGAGGAGGAGAAGAAGGCCGCGTCGCAGATTTCACCACAGCTCTACGACCTCACGACGCTGCAGCGCGAGGCGAACGGGCGCTTCGGTTTTCCCGCGCGAATGACGCTGCAAATCGCGCAGTCGCTCTACGAAAAGCACAAGGCGCTCACGTATCCGCGAACCGATTCGCGCTACCTGCCGGAGGATCATCTCGACACGGCGAAGAAGGTGATGGGCAGCTTCAGCGGCGACCTCGCGAAGCACGCGAAGAAGGCGATGCAGAGCGGCTGGGTGAAGCCGAACAAGCGCATTTTCAACAACGCAAAGGTGAGCGATCACTTTGCCATCGTGCCGACGGGCACGGTGCCGAGCGGGCTCGACGACAAGGAGCAGCGCATCTTCGATCTTGTGTCGAAACGGTTTGTCGCGGTGTTCTATCCGGCGGCGCAATTCGAGGACACGACACGTATCACGCGGGTGGAAGGCGAGGCGTTCAAGACGACCGGCCGTATCATCACCGATCCCGGCTGGATGGCCGTGTATGGCCGCGAGATCGAGGGCTCGGACAGCGAGAAGGCCGTCGTGCCCGCGAAGGCTGGCGAACAGGCGCAGACGCTCGCGATCGAGGTGAAGGAAAGCCTCACGAAGCCGCCCGCGCGGTTCAACGAAGGCACACTGCTCTCCGCGATGGAAGGCGCGGGCAAACTCGTGGACGATGAGGAACTCCGCGAGGCGATGGCCGAGCGTGGGCTCGGCACGCCAGCAACGCGCGCGCAGACGATCGAGGGCCTGATTTACGAAGGCTACGTGATCCGCGACGGACGCGAACTCGTCGTCACGCAAAAAGGGCTGAGCCTGATCACACTGCTGCGGAATCTCGACGAGCAGAGCCTCACGCAGCCGGCGCTCACGGGCGAGTGGGAATTCAAGCTGCGGCAGATGGAGCGGGGCAAACTTTCGCGCGCGGATTTCATGGGCGAAATCCGCCGGCTCACGACGGAGATCGTGAACAAGGTGAAGAGCCACCAGGGCGGCGAGATCGTCGGAAACTTCGAGCCGCTCGAAGTCGTTTGCCCGAAGTGCGGCGCGACGCCGTTCGCCGAGACTTTCAAGAGCTACACTTGCAAAGGTTGCGGCCTCACCGTCTGGAAAACTGTCGCCAGCCGCGAGCTCGAACGCAGCGAAGTCATCAAGCTGCTTACCGAGGGGCAGGTCGGCCCACTTGAGGGCTTCCGCAGCAAATTCGGCCGCGCATTTTCCGCTCCGCTGAAACTGGATCGCGAGGAGTGGAAGGTGCAGTTCGATTTCAAAAAGGAGGACGAGGGCGACGGCACGCAGCCCGAATGGGTGAATCCGGAGCCCGTCGGAAAATGCCGCCTGTGCGAGACAGGACAGGTCTTCGAGGCGACGGACGCGTTCCATTGCGACCAGCGCGCGGCGAGGAAGTGCGCGTTCAAGATGGGCAAGACGATCCTGCGGAAAAATCTCACGCGCTCGGACTGCGCCGCACTCCTGCGCGACGGCAAGACGGCGCTGCTCACGGGCTTCGTCAGCGCGCGCACCGGACGCTCGTTCAAGGCATTCCTCGTGCTGAAAGACGATGGCAAGGTGGGCTTCGAATTCGCCGCACGCGAGCCGAAGTCCGGTGGAAAAACCGCGCCGGAGCCCTCACCGAAAACCGACGTGCAGCCAAAAACCAAGCGCGTTCCTTCAAAAAGGAAGTGATCTGAAAAGCGGCGCGTGAAACCGCTTGCCAAGACGCAGGAGGCTCCCGATATTTCGCGCCCTCAATTCCGCAACGCCAGAGTAGCTCAGTGGTAGAGCAGCGGTTTCGTAAACCGCAGGTCAAGGGTTCAATCCCCTTCTCTGGCTCCAGCGTTTTCCCTCTGAAAACCGCATGAATACAGGGTTTCAAGGCGACAGAGGGGCGGAAATCATTCAAACGGGTGTTTTCTCATTTTGACGCAAAAAGGCTTGTAAAGTGCCAACAGAATGCCAACGGTTGGCACATGAGAAAGCCCTTCCGTCTCCGCGAATACAGCGACCCCAGCCGCCCGACGTTAAATTTCATCGTCACATTCCGCGAGAACGGCAGACGGAAACGGAAATTTTTCAGCACGAAACGCGACGCGGAAAACTTCACCCGCAACCGCACTCTGGCGTTTCAAGCCCAAGGGCGCGAGGGCGCGGAGTTTCCTTCATGGCTCCGCGTGATGGCCGATGAATGCAACGCACGGCTTCACGCGCACGGCAAGACGTTGAAGGATGCCACCGATCACTTCATCGCATTTCTGGAGGCATCCGCAAAAAGCGGCACCGTCGCCGAGATTGTCGCCGAGCTGCTGAAAGCGAAGGCGACAGACGGCGCAAGCGCGCGGCATCTGCGCGACCTCCGCGACCGGCTGAACCGATTCACGGCAGACATGGGCGAGCAAAACGCCGCGACCGTCACGACCGCGCAAATTGACGATTGGCTGCGCGCACTGGAATTGTCGCCGCAGTCCCGGAACAATTACCGGACGGTGATCAACAACCTTTTCAACTTCGTCGTCTCCCGTGGATATGCAGTTGCAAACCCGGTAGAGCGCACAGCAAAGGCCAAGGTGACGCGGGGCGCACCGGAAATCCTGACATGCACGCAGGCCGTCGCGCTCTTGAATGCGTGCGACGCCGACACGCTGCCCTTTGTCGCAATTTCACTTTTCGCCGGACTCCGCGCAGCCGAGGCGGAACGGCTGGATTGGGCGGAAGTTGATCTCGACGGCGGACACATTGAGGTAAAGGGCGCGAAGGCCAAGACGGGAGCGCGTCGCCTGATTCCGATTTCCGAAAATCTCGCCGCGTGGCTTCGCCCCGTGGCGCGTCGCAACGGCCCCGTGGCTCCCATTGCCCTTCGCGACCGTCTCGACGCTGCCAAGGCCCGCGCAGGCTTCAAGACGTGGCCTGCAAATGCGATGCGGCACTCGTTCGCATCCTACCGCCTCGCGCAATGCGCCGACGCCGCCCGCGTATCGCTGGAAATGGGCAACAGTCCGCAAATCGTTTTCGCGCACTACCGCGAGCTTGTGAAACCAAAGGACGCCGCCCGCTACTGGCAGATCACGCCCGACGCCGACGCAGGTGAAAAGGTCATTGCAATGCGGAGCCGATAGGAAAGCGGTGGCGCTCGGTTCTACGCTTCCCGCACAATCACGAGACCGTTTTTCTTCGCGCGCAAATCCAAAGGGCTTTCCGCAAATACCCCAACGTTACCGATGCGCGTTGCGGCAATCGCCTCACGAATTTGCCGGGCGGTGAATTTGCGATAAAACGTCGCACGCGGCATTTTCATTTCGCGTGCAACTGCAACCGCAGACACCCGCCCGCGTCTGTTTGCGATGCTCACTGCCGCCGTTATCAGCCGAGTCTCATTCGGCTTCTTCACAGCGGCCTTCATCGCACCCGGCGAAATGAATTTCTCCACGGGGCAGTTATTCAGAATTTCCGCTAATTGCGGATCGATCAAACGCAGCCTTCCAGAATAGAGAGTATCTTCCGAAATCCGAAGACGGGCGCAGTGTGCTTTCCTAGTGAAATCCAGCGCGGTCTCAAAATTCTCAGCAGCCTTCATCCAATACGCGGCGGGCTTTGAGCGAAACAATTCCGCGACTCGCGTTTCCGCCGGAGAGTTGCGATGCAACTGGATCTTCCGAGCAATCGCAGCCATCCGCGCGGCGAGCGGTTTGAACCGCTCCCTTTCCGCTTTCGTGCGTGTCGCGCAATGTATCGCACCGGCCAATCGCTCCCCGAAGGATTCACCGCGCGGCACCTTGATCCGGCCACTGGCGCACAGCGCATCCAGCTTGACCTTGGATGGTCGCCGGATTCTCCAATGGCCGCCCTTTGTCGCGTATGCGCCGGGAAGCTCTCCCCGCTCGCACCAACGGCGCACCGTCCGCAGGCTTACCCCCATCCAATCGGCAATGGTTCTCTGGAAATCGGCCATTTTTTGAAAATGAGACACTTCCTTTTAAGGCAAATACTCACCCATGAAAGCCCAAATTCACCGAAGCAAACTTGTCAGCATCAAAGGACTCGCCGAAGAAACCGGCATCCCAGCCCGCACACTCCGATCACTTTTCCACGCCGGGAAGATTTGCGGAATCAAACTTGGACACAGAACACTCGTTTTCGATCCCGCGCGTGTCCGCGCCGCGCTGGATAAATTCGAGGTGAAGGCCGTCGTCTAACCCTGACACGCAAAAGCCGCTCCCGCGCTGGCAAGTTTGGGAACGGCTTTTGACGAATCGAACAGTGAAACCGTTACGTGAGAACAGCGGACAGTGCAAGACGAACGAAGCCGAGCCATCGGGCAAATGGGATGAAGGCAGACTGTTCGTGAAAGGTTTTCACGATCTCCTTTACGATTCCAGGCTGCGCATCGGAGACGCGGCAGTGTGGCAGGTCATGCGTGATCTCGCCAATCGCAACAATCATCAATGCCACGCCAGCGTTGCCAC
Organism: uncultured Spartobacteria bacterium; assembly: GCA_903882875.1. Taxonomy (GTDB): domain Bacteria; phylum Verrucomicrobiota; class Verrucomicrobiia; order Chthoniobacterales; family Chthoniobacteraceae; genus SXWH01. Next base: position 12,618 of record CAIRYQ010000108.1, read on the forward strand.
GCTTTGCGCCCTCGTGGGTATCAGCAAGAATGCACTCATTCCAGCCCGCAAGCGGCTTGTGAAAGCGGGATGGTGCAAGGCCAAGGCCCAATGGAATGACACGAAGATTTTCACCATTCTTCTTTCCAAGGATGCCGCACAGTATTCCCGAAAAGGGAAAACTGATGCGAATGAGATTCCCGAAAAAGGAATACTGGAGGGTTCAAAAGGGGAATCTAACAAGATTGAACTCTTTAAGAAGATGCTCCCGTCACTCGTGCGCCGAGTGCCGTTTCGTGGAATTGTTATCGGCACGGATTTCATCGAACCAAAAACGATGACCGCCCTTTACCGTGGATTGTTGCCTTGGCTGATTCAGAAATTCGACAGCTTGGAGCAGGTCGAGGAATGGGTGGCGGCGTGGATTGACTACTACTCAAAGCCCAAAGATGCGCTGGATAAATTCGACGGGCGCGCTTCCAGCCTCGTGCAATTCGCGAGCAGGGCTACGCACTACACTGTTGGAATCGAAGCCTACATCAAGCAACGGAAGCCGGAGAGGAAGGTTGTTCCGATGAACACGGCGGAATTGGACGCCGCACTTGGGGAAACTGAGAAGGATTCGTTCCGGCGCTAGAAACCCCTCCCCCGGTCTAGGTTCTCCGCCGCGTTTTTGCCCTCAGCAGGTTCCGAAGTGCTCGGAATCGCTAGCTGCGATTTTTCTCTAGGCTCTCACCAGTGGGCGAAGTTTTCAGAGGTAAAACGCTCATACGAGTGAGCGGATTGTCGCCCGGTGCGCTCGCTTGCCCCGCCTGCCGAAGTGGATTGACGCCCCTTTATGCCGTGGCAGAATTGCCGCCCAGCGTTATCGTGCGGAAATTCCCGGCGGTGATCCCGTCCTCCATGAATTCCTTCCTCGCAAATCATCCCCAAGGGCAAGAATGTGCTTTCGGGCGGCCTTGGTTTCGTTGCTGGCCGCGTCTCTTGCCGCTTTTGCTCGCGCTGTTGTCCCTTTCCGCGACGGCGCGCGCTCAGTTCAACTACACGACGGCCAACGGCCAGATCACCATCACAGGCTACACCGGCCCCGGCGGTGACGTGGCAGTTCCCGCCACCATCAATGGCTTTCCAGTTATTGCGATTGGAAACTCAGCGTTCGCCAATCAAACGGCCTTGGCGAGCGTGACCATACCAAGCGGCGTCACAAGTATTGGAAGCGGTGCGTTTAATTCGTGTACCAGCCTGAGCAGCGTGAGCATCCCGAATACCGTGACCTCCATTGGAGGCTCCGCGTTCGCTTCCTGCACCAGTCTGCCGAACGTGACGATTCCCGGCAGTGTCACCGCCATTGGAGCCTCTACGTTCGCTTCCTGCACCAACCTAACGAGCGTGACGATTCCGAACAGCGTGACAAGCATTGGAACATCCGCGTTCCAAGGATGCACCGGCCTGACCAGCGTGACAATTCCCGGCAGTGTTACCAGCCTTGGAACATCTGCGTTCCAAGGCTGCACCAGCATGGCCAGCGTGAGCATCCCAAACAGTGTGACCAGCATTGGAGCCCAAGCGTTCCAAAGCTGTGCGAGTCTGACGAGCGTTGTCATACCAAACGGCGTCACAAGCATCGGAAGTGCCGCATTCGGTGGATGCACCGGCCTGACCAGCGTGACCATCCCCAACAGCGTCACCAGCCTTGCAGGCGTATTATTCCTAAGCTGCACAAACCTGACCAGCGTGACGATCCCGAACAGCGTCACAAGCATCGGAGCCTCTGCGTTCCAGTACTGCTCAAGTCTGACTAGTGCAACGTAACATTGACTGCGGCCACACATGAGATAAGATTGGCGAATGGCCATTCAACCATTGATTCTTACTGATACCGAACGCATGGAACTTCAACGACGGGTGAGATCGCGTAGCGTTCGAGCAGAGGATTCCA
>CAIRYQ010000109.1 GCA_903882875.1 uncultured Spartobacteria bacterium
CCGACGAGCCTCCGGCTTGTGGGCGGCGTGCGCGGGATGGCATTCCGACGAGCCTCCGGCTTGTGGGCGGCGTGTGCGGGGCGGCGTTCCAGCGGGCCTCCGGCTTGTGGGCGGCGTGCGCGGGATGGCATTCCGGCGAGCCTCCGGCTTGTGGGCGACGTGCGCGGGATGGCATTCCGACGAGCCTCCGGCTTGTGGGCGGCGTGCGCGGGGCGGCGTTCCAGCGGACCTCCGGCTTGGAGGCGGCGTGCGTGGGGTGGCGTTCCAGCGGGCCTCCGGCTTGTGGGCGGCGTGTGCGGGGCGGCGTTGGCGTGGTATTCCGGGCCGGGAAGATTCCGGGCTTGGGCGGCGTGGGGGAGCGGTGTCAGGGGCGACGGGAGCCCCCATCCTTCCTGCCGGTTATGATGGCGTTGTATTTGCCCAAGCGGCGTTGGACTGCGGGTGGGAGGGGCTTGCGGGTGATGCTGGCTCGCGTCAGCGCCACCACGTCTTGGATGAGCGTGCTCGTTGCCTTGAGGAGTGTGCGCCATTTGGCCCGCTCGGGCATCATCATGTGGGGGAGGTATTCGCCCGCGAGCTTCATGAGGGCGGTGAGCATTTCGATCTGCTTGGGCATCGCGTCGGGGTCGCGCCGGAAGAGGCGCGGGTGGCCCGGGATTCTCTCGGCGATCTCGAAGAGGTGGTTGAGCACGAACCGGGCGGTAAGGTGTGCGTCCTTGCGGATGCGGGCGGCTTCGCGTTTGCGCCTGGCGCGGCTCAGGGTCGCTTTCTTCGCGGCGTATTCCTCCTGCGCGATTTGGATGACGCCGAGGCCGCGGGTGGGGTCGGCGAGCAGCCAGAGGTTGAGTTCTTTCTGGGTGGGCTTGCCGGGGTCCGCCCAGTCTTTGCTGGAATAGGGGTGCATGGGAAAGGTGGATGGCTCGCGCGGGGCGGCGGCATGCGGAGGCCGGGAAGTGTGCTTGGGCCGCCGACTGTCGCCGGCGCACATTTTCCCGGCCCCCGCGCCGCGCTGTGCGCGAAGGTGGGCGATGTTACACGATGCTGTGCGTGTAGGTGAAGCTGCGGACGCTGCCGTTAATGAATGCGGCGTGGCGGACGGTGAGCGGGCCGCTGAGGGCGGCGGGGACGGCGACGCTGATGAGGCCGGGGTCGTTCTGGCCGTAGAGGGTGGCGCGGACTTCGGCGGCGTTGCCGGAGCGGAAGAAGGTGCCCTGGGTGAGGTCGCTGGCCTTGAACTTCAGGTCGCTGCCGCGGAGCTGGATCATGTTCGCCGGGGTGTAGTGGTCGGTGGTGCCGGTGGTGATGTCCAGGATCGTATCAATGATGGGGGTGACAAGGCCGGTGTCGCCCATGCTCTGGATGCTGAGGCCGGACTTCCAGTCGCGGATCTTGTCGGCGCTGAAGGCGATGTTCACGTAGGCGTTGATGTCGTCCGGGGTATGGAACAGGTCGGGGCTGGCTTCGCTGCCGCCGCTGGTGGGGCGGAGGGAGAAGGAGCCGTAGAGGCCCGGCGACCAGCCGCTGCCGGCGGCGGCGGCGAGGAGCTGGGCGAAGAGGGTCTTGATGACGGTCTCCGTCTGCGCGGGGGTGATGCCCGCGGCGGTGGCGATGGTTGCGGTGAGGTCGGCCTCGATGATGGGAACGCCGAGGACGGCGCGGGTGGTGTAGCCCCCCTTGGGGTTCGGTGCGGTGTTGTATTGGAACGTGCTCATGGTCGTGGTGTGGTTGATTGTTGGGTTTGTTGTTGGTGTGTTGCTGTTGCTGTCTTTTGGTTTCGGTTTTCGGTGAAAGGGTTTGTGAGGGGGCTCGGGCGGGGGGCCGGTCGGGGGCTGGTTGGCGTAGGGGACGAAGCCGGGGTCGCCGGGCTCGCGGTACATGCCGACGCCGTTCTCATTGATGAAGAGGTTCGGGTCGTCGAAGGTGAAGGGCTTCCCGGTGGCGGGGTTCTTCATGTCCCAGTAGAGCGGCTTCATGGTCGGAGGGCGGAGGTGCGGGGGATGAAAAGGTCTCTACATACGGATACACTTCTCGCGGGCGGTTTGTTACACGGGGACCGCATTTTTCTTCAGAAATCTTCGGGACGGCGGGAGGCGGGGGCGGAATGCGGGCGCGGGGGCGCTGCCTGGGCGCGGGTCATTCGCCGAAAGGCGCCCGAATCCCGGAAGCGTCGTTGCAAATGGCCGCGCGCGTGTTTTCCTCGCGGCGCTAAATGGCTGCCTTCCGACTTTTCGATCTGAATCCCGAGCAGGAGCGCGCGGTGCGGACCACCGACGGGCCGCTGCTGATCCTCGCCGGCGCGGGCAGCGGCAAGACACGTGTGATCACGGCGCGCGCGGCATTCCTCATCTCGCGCGGCACCGCGCCGGAGAACATCCTGGCCGTGACCTTCACGAACAAGGCGGCGAAGGAGATGCGCGGGCGCCTCGCGACGATGATCGATCCCGAGCAGGCGAAGCGGACGGTGATGTCCACCTTTCACGCGCTGTGCGTGCGCATCCTGCGGCAGGACATCGAGCGGCTCGGCTACAAGCGGAACTTCTCGATCTACGACGAGGGCGACACGACGGGACTGATCAAGAAGATCATCACGCGCACCGCGGCGCGCGATGAGAAGCTGGAGGCGGGCCTCGCGAAGAACCTCATCAGCAAGGCGAAGAACACCGGCTGGAGGGAGCCCGCGGACGACAAGACGCTCATCGGCGCGGTGTATGCGCGCTACAATCAGGAGCTGAAGAATCTGAACGCGGTGGACTTTGACGATCTGCTGCTGCTCACGGTGCGGCTGCTCGGCGAGCACGGCGAGGTGCGCGAGCGGTGGCAGCGGAAGTTCCGCTACATCATGGTGGACGAATTCCAGGACACGAACCGGCTGCAGCTCGACCTCATCACGCTGCTCGCGGACGAGAAGAAGAACGTCGCTGTCGTGGGTGACGACGACCAGTCCATCTACGGCTGGCGCGGCGCGGAGGCGTCGAACATCCTGGAGTTCGAGACGCACTTTCCGAACCCCGCGGTGATCAAGCTGGAGCAGAACTACCGCTCGACCAACTTCATCCTCGGCACGGCGAATTCACTCATCAAGAACAACGCGCGCCGCCGCGCGAAGAAGCTGTGGAGCGCGAAGGAGGGCGGCGAAAAGGTGCGCATCCTCGCGATGCCGGACGACCAGCAGGAAGCGGCGCTGATTGTCGGCGAGATTCACAGCCGCAAGATCACCGAGGGGCTGAAGTGGGAGGATTTCGCGATCCTTTTCCGCATGAACGCGCAGTCGCGTCTCTTCGAGACGACCTTCCGCGACATGAAGATCCCCTACCGCGTCGTAGGCGGAAACAGCTTCTTCGACAGCCGCGAAATCAAGGACGTGCTCGCCTACGCCGCGTGCCTCATGAATGCGGACGACGACGTGTCGCTCCTGCGCATCGTGAACACGCCCGCGCGCGGCATCAGCGACGGCACGGTGGAAAAGGCGACGACCGCGAGCATCCACGCGCGCTGCTCGGTGTTCGCGATCCTCCGCGACGAGGAATTCCTCGCGACGCTCACGGCGCGCACGCGCGGCGCGGTGGAGAAGTTCACGTCGTTCCTGGACGACATGGATTTGAAGATGCACGAGCCGCTCGCCAACCAGCCGGGCGTGCTCCGCGCGCTGCTGACCGACAGCGGCTACCTCACCGACCTCCAGCGCACCTGCAAGACACCGGAGGAATGGCTGAAGCGGGAGCAGAACATCCGGTATCTGCTCGACGACTTCCAGTCCTACCACGACGGCCACGGCAAGGGCCTCCGAGAATGGCTCGACGCGATGCTGCTCCGCCACGAGCGCGAGGAGGAAAAGGAGGAGGAGGTGAGCGGCGTCACGCTCATCACGCTGCACGCGTCGAAGGGCCTGGAATTTCCGCACGTCCACCTCATCGGCTGCGAGGAGGGCGTGCTCCCGCACGAGCGCTCGAAACTCGAAGGCACCGTGGACGAGGAGCGGCGGCTGCTCTACGTCGGCATCACGCGTGCGAAGCAGACGCTCGCGATCACGTGGTGCCGCAACCGCACGAAATACGGCAGCGCAGTCTCGTGCGCGCCGAGCACCTTTCTGAAGGAGCTCGACCCCGATCTCATCGAGCGGCACGACGGCGGCGAACTCCTCAACAAGCCCGTGACGCAGGAGAAGGCCACGGCGAAGTTCGGCGCGATCCTCGACATGCTCGGGAAGCTGTAAGCGCACCGCTCCCCGGTGCATTCGCGATGCGAATGCGAATGACGCGAACCGCTGCCGTTCCGATCACTTGCCCTGCGCAGGCTGCGGAGCGGCAGGAGGTGCGGGCGTTGTCGGCGCGCGTGCCGGCGGCGTCACCGGCAACGGCTGATTCCCGGCAAACGGCGCGTGTCCCTCCACCGTGATCAGCGGCTTCCACGCATCGCCTTTCACGCTGAATGTGAACGGCTGCGACTGGTAGGTTCCGCTGCCCACGGCCTCGATCGAGGGCGCGCGCGGCTGCGCGAGATCGAGCCGGCCGCCGATTCCGAAGTCGCCGTTCACATAGCGCCCGGCCCCCTGCTCGATGCGGATGGCATTTCCCTCAAGCGTGATCTGCGCGCCCACCTCGCGCACCGCGCCGCCATTCCAATCGAGCGGCAGGATTCCGTGCGCGAGCCTCATGGAGCCGCCAAGTTTCAGCGCAGTGAGCGGGCCGTCCGCATTGACGCTCCCGGTGAGCGTTCCGCCGAGCGGCCAGTCCACGCTCGTGATCCGCGACACCTCGCGCAGATCCAGCGCGTCGGCCTCGATGCGCACGCGGGCCACGGTCTCGTCGTTGAGCAAGCGCGAGAAGTTCACATCCGGCCATCGCTGCCAGAGATCGAGCGGGAGAAAGGCGTCGCCCTTCAGGCACTCGCGGCCGTGATCCAGCACGCGCACATCGCGAAGGTTCACCGCGCTCGGGCCGACGCTGATTCCCGCGGTGAGCACCACGCCGTCCTCGGCGAGCCGGAATTTCTCACACTGCACCTCGCCGGGCCGGTACATGCCCGCGGCCTCCGCATCGAGCGGGAGCGTGCCGCGCGGGCCGAGGAGCCGGAAGCGGTTCAGCTTTGCGGAAAACGTCCCCTCGTGGTTCGTGCCCGCGCCCTTTCCCGACCACGTCGCCTCGATCCCGCCGCCGAGCGGCGTCGGCAGAATCGGCGAGAGCAGCGAACGGTACACGCCGAGGTCACGCGCGGAGAGCCGCCATTCGCCCGAGTAGCTGCCGTCCGCGAGACTGATGCGCCCGCTGCCGCGCAGGATGTCGTCCGTGTGCAACGCCTGCGCGCTGACGATTTCGAGTTCGCGTCCGTGGAAAAGCAGCGCGGCATTCAGGTTGTCAATCGGCGCCGTGCGCCATTGCAGCGCATTGCCGCTCACGACCATCTGGCCCTCGTATTTCGCAGGCGCGTCCGGCTGCACGCCGCTGCCGCTCACCGCGCCGCGGATGAAGAGCTGCCCGGCGGTGTATTTGAATTCCGGCAGCATCAGCGCGGACAGCTCGGTGAGGTTGCGGATGTCCGCATCCACCTTGAAATCAAACTGCCGGTCCCACCATTTCACACCGGGCTGCGGCAGCGCCATCGTGCCTTTCACGGCGAGCTGGTTCTGCCCCTGCCGGAGCTTCAGGTCGTGGATCTGCAGCCGCTGCTCGGCGAGCGAGAGGCCGAGCACGAGCGAATCCCACTGGCGCGACTCCCATTGGAACGCGCCCGCATCGAAGCGCAGCGTCACCTCGGATTTCGCGACCTCGCTCGGCGTGCCGTGAAAGGTGAAATTCCCGGAGTTCAGCACGCCGCCCGCGGCTTCTCCGAGGCCGAGGAACGCCGCGAGGCCGGCCACGTTGACCTTTGAAAAATCGCCGCTGCCATCGAAGCGCAGCCGCCTGTCCGCAAACGCGGCCTCGGCCTCGGCCTTGATCTCCCCGCCGAATGCCGTGGCGTCCGCGGCCAGCATCAGCTTTCCCTTCGCAAATTCATCGAGCGACACGCTGAAGCTCTGCAAAGTCACGTCCGGTGCGAGTCTCATGCCTGCGATCGTCGCCCGCGACCCATCGAGCGAGGTGCGCCCGCGCACACCGCTGAATTTCTTCCCGCCCGACTCCGTCCGGATCGCGATCTGCGCCGCACGCAGATTGCCCGCCGCAGTCCCGCTGAATGAAAAATGCGCGCCGCTCACCCGCAGCGAGTCGTCGCCGCGGCTCACGAGCAGATCCGCATTTCGCACCGTGTAGATCCCCGGCTCGGCCCCGCGCATCGCGAACGCGCGCCGGAGCCACTGCATCTTCGGTTCGCCCGCAGGCTCCCCGTCCGCGCCGTACGGGAGCGACAGATGCGCAGTCACGTCGTCCAGTTCCAGTTCGCGGAACCACAGGCCGTTTCCGCCGATCGGATAGAAGCCGCACTTCTCCGCGCCCGTTCGCACCCAGCCCGCGACCGGCGCAGGAAAAACATTGCTCCACGCAAGCCACGCACGAGCACGGCGGATCTCCACACGTGTCTCGGCCCCGGTGTCCGCGCGGTAGCCCAGGTAAATGTCATGCACCACCACCGGCTCGAACAGGCTCCCCTCCACCGTGCCCATCTCCAGCGTCGCGCCGCTCTGCCACGCGCGGAATTTCAGCACCGCGCGCACGACGTGCGGAAACACCGGCGCCTGCACCGCGATGCACAGCAGCAGCACGACCCAGAGCAGGAAAAGGCGGATACGTCCGAAGAATCCGCGCTTCTTCCTTTTCCGCGTAGCGGCGGCGCTTGCGTCTGCTTCGGTTGGCTCAGGATTTTCGATCACGGGTCGGGCACACTATGCTGCGCGCGCGAAAAATGGAAGCGCGAGCCATCATGGGCGCGAAATGCCAGCCGTTCGGCGGCGGCTACTTCTCGGCGATCTCGTTCAGCTTCACCGCGCGGCCCTCCGCCGCGCTCTTGTCCGCGGCAGCAATCACACGGTGCGATTTGAACGCGTCATTGAAGCTCGTGAGCGGCATGTCCTTGCCTTCCTCCAGCGCATCGAAGAACGCCTGGAACTGCGTCTGGTACGGATGGTCGCTCACGTCACCGGAATCGAGCATCTTCATCGAGAGCTGCGACCACGCGTGCTTGTTCAGACCGCCGAGTTTCTGGCTGTGAAATTTGTTGTCGAGGATGCTGCCCTCGCTGCCGACGAGGTGCGTGTGAAAATAGTACGGCTGCAGGCAGTCCACGACCGCCGCGCATTTTCCGACCGCGCCGTTTTTGAAGCGCAGGATCGTAGTCGAAGTCGTCGGATATTCGTAAGCCGCGAACACCGGATTGCTGCTCTGCGAGGCGAAGCTGCTCACCTCGGTGACTTCGCCGTCCATGCAAAGCAGCAACGCGTCGAGCGCGTGGCAGCCGGCGGTGAGCAGCGCACTGCCGCCGAATTTCTTTTTCGTGTTCCAGCGATACTGCCCATACCACGGGCCGATGCCGTGGTAGTAGTCCACTTCGCCGTAGTGCAGTTTGCCAACGAGCTTCGAATCAATCACCGCCTTCGTCGCGAGGAACTGCGACGACCAGCGGCACTCAAAGCACACGCACACTTTCGCACCGGAGGATTTCGCCGCGGCCTTCATCGCGAGGATGTCGCTCCACTCGATGGCGAGCGGCTTCTCGACAATGATGTGCTTGCCCGCCTGCGCCGCCGCGATGAACTGCTGCGCGTGCTGGTCCGGGTAGCTCGTGATGTCCACGACATGCACGCTCTTGCTCGCGAGCATCTTTGCGAGGTCGGTGTAGGCCGTGATCGGCGAGCCGTGCTTCGCGGAAAGCTCCGCGGAGTCGAGCTTGCGCGAACTCCACACGGCGGTGACCTGTGCGTTCGAGGTGGCGTTGATGGCGGCGATGTGGGCCGTGGCGGCCCAGCCATAGCCGATGACGGCGACATTGTGTTTTTTGCTCATGGGGTTTTGAAAAAAGAGGAGCCCGCGTTCTATTCGCGCGCCGCCAGATGGCGAGCGGATTTCCAGCCGCGCGTTTCCTTGAATCGCCTCAACGTTCCTTCCGCCGCAGACGATCGAGCGCAACAGCCGCAACGATCACCGCGCCGATGATCACGCGCTGGGTCCAGTCCTCCCACGCCATCGCGGTCGCACCGTTGCGCAGCACGGTCATCAGCAGCGCGCCGAGGACTGCGCCGAAGACGCTGCCGCTGCCGCCATTCAGGCTCGCGCCGCCGATCACGACGGCGGCGATCACATCGAGCGCGAGGTCCGGGCCGCCGGTCGGGTCGCCTTGCGTGAGGCGGGAAAATTGCAGCGCGCCGGCGATGCCGAAGAGCACTCCGGCGAGCGTGTAGATCGCGACCTGCGTCCAGCGCACGCGGATGCCGCAGAGGCGCGCGGTCGCTTCGTTTGAGCCGATGGCGAAGATGCGGCGGCCGAATACCGTGCGGTTCATCACGACGGCGACGAGCACTGAGAGCGCGATGGCGAGCCAGACTCCGGCAGGCAGCGGCCAGAATTTACCCGGCTCCTCGACGGCGAGCAAATTGAGCAGCCACGATTCGCCGATGTCCCCGTTCAGATTCACGGTCTGATTTTCCGAGCGCCACAGCGCGAGGCCGCGGATGACGCTCATCATGCCAAGCGTGACGATGAATGGATTCTGCCGCAGGCCCGCGACGAGCGAGCCGTTCACACAGCCGACGGCCGCGCCGGCGAGGATCGCGATGAGCGCGGCGGTGAGCGGCGCACTGCCGGTGTTCAGCGATTTGGCGACGAACACGCTGCACATCGCGACGGACGAGCCGACGCTCAGGTCGATGCCGCCGCTGACGAGGATGAGGATCATCCCGAGCGCGCCGACGGCGACGATGGCGGTTTGCGTGAGATTTTTTTTCCACGCGCCGCCGGTGATGAACGAGTTCAGCCCGGTGAACGCCTCGTCCGGCTGCGCGCGCATTTTCGCGAACGCCTCCGTGAACGCGGTGCCTTCGTGCTGCTGCTGGAAGTCGCGCACGTCCTTCCACGCGAGCAGCGCGCAGAAAAGCCCGACGACGAGCGCGAGCGCAAGCAGCGGGCTGAGAAATGAAAAGAATCGGCGGAGTGCGTTCATGGGAAAATCAGATCGTGCCGATGGCGGCTTCCATCAGCGTATGCTCGGTCCATTCCGCGGCGGGGCGGACGGCGGCGAGTTTTCCGCGGCACATCACGCCGATGGTGTCGCAGACGCCGAGCAGTTCCGGGATGTAGCTGCTCACGAAAAGCACCGCCTTGTCCTGCGCGGCGAGCTCGCCGGTGAGCCGGTAGATTTGCGCCTTGCTGCCGACATCGATGCCGCGCGTCGGCTCGTCGAGCAGCAGGATTTTCGCGTCGTGATGCAGCAGGCGGCCGAGCGCGATCTTCTGCTGGTTGCCGCCGGAGAGTTCGCCGACGGCCTGCTCGGGATCGCGGGCGCGGACGGACAGCTTGGAAATCCAGTCGCGCGTCGCGCTGCGTTCGCGTCCGCGCAGGAGCCAGCCGGCGCGCGCGATCGGGCGCGTGGCGGTGAGATTTTCGGTGAGCGAACGCCGGAGCATGAGGCCCTCCTCCTTGCGATTCTCGCTCAGCAGTCCCACGCCCTGCGCGAGACGGCGCGGCGGCGATGCGGAGGATTCCTCGCGTCCGAAAATCGCGATACGTTCCGCGGCCATCGCATCGAGCCCGAAGATTCGCCGCAGCAGCTCCGTGCGTCCGGAGCCGACGAGTCCGAACAGGCCGAATATCTCGCCCGCGCGCACGGCGAGGCCGCCACTTTCACTCGCAGCCGCGTCCACGCGCAACACCACCTCTCCCATCGTGTGCGCGATGCGCGGATACAACTCGCTCACTTCGCGACCCACCATGAGCCGGATGATTTCCGCCATCGGCGTCTCCGCGAGCGCGCCGGTGCCCACGCTCTCGCCGTCGCGCAGCACGGTGAAGCGGTCGCACACGCGCCGGCATTCCTCGAGGAAATGGCTGATGTAAATCACGCTCACGCCGCGCGCCTTCAGCCGCGCGATGACGGCGAAGAGCCGCTCCGCATCCGCCTGCGTGAGGCTGCTCGTCGGCTCGTCGAAAATCATCACGCGCGGCTCGCCCGCGAGCGCGCGGGCGATTTCCACGAGCTGCTGCTCCGCGATGGAAAGCGAGCGCACCGGCGCATCCGGCGGCAGGTCGCCGTGGCCGAGTTCCGCGAGCGCGCGCCGCGCCGTGTCGCGCATCGCGCCACGCCGCAGCCACCCGAGGCAACCAAGGCACGAAGGCTCCGCGCCGAGCACGATGTTCTCGGCCACGCTCAAATCCGGCGCGAGGTTCAGCTCCTGGTAAATCATCGCCACACCCGCGCGTCGCGCCTCGTGCGGATTGCGCGGCGCGAACGGTGCGCCGTCCAGCGCGATGCGCCCCGCGTCCGCCTCGTGCGCGCCGCTGAGGATTTTCATCAGCGTGCTCTTCCCCGCGCCATTCTCGCCGATGAGCGCATGCACCTCGCCCTCGCCCACACCCAGCGAAACGCCCCGCAGCGCGGCAGTCGCGCCGAAGGATTTTTTAACTCCGTCGAGGGTGAGGCGGTGCGACATCGGGGTGGTGGACTTATTCGGAACTGGCTTGTAGGGAATTTCCCGTTGACGCTAGCGAGGGTCCGCAGTAAACATCAATCAGCGTCTGGGAAGAGTCGCCAAGCGTCTCTCCGACGGTCTTTTTTAGACCTCACCCCAGTCGCACTTTTTTTCTCATGTATCTCTGCTACTTGGACGAATCGGGAACGGCAGACCTACCAGGCAACACTTCACACTACATCCTCGCAGGACTTTCCGTGCCGATTTGGATGTGGAGGACATGCGACTCCGACATATCGCGAATCAAGAAGAAGTATGCTCTGGAGGGGCGTGAATTGCATACCGCGTGGATGATGCGGAAATACTTGGAGCAATCAAAAATCACAGACTTTGATTCGCTGACATTCTTTGAAAGAGGACAGGCAGTAGAACAATGGAGACGTGCAGAGCTGCTCCGCCTGCAAAAAACAGGCGCAAGCAAACTCTACAAAGTGACGAAAAAACTTTTCAAGCATACCGCTGCATATGTCCATCTTACCCATGTGCAACGAAGAGAATTTGTGCGTGAAGTTGCTGCGTGTGTAGGCGGCTGGGGTTTTGCTCGTCTCTTCGCGGAGTGCGTAGACAAAATTCATTTTACTCCAACGGATGCTGCAAGAACGCCGGACGAAGAGGGATTGGAACAAGTGGTTTCCCGATTCGAGCATTATTTGCGGGCCATGAGTTCTCCGGGGCAACAGCAAGCGCACGGGCTGTTGATTCACGACAACAACGAGACGGTTTCCAAAAAGCACACCAGCCTGATGCTGAAATTCCACCAGCAAGGAACGCTTTGGACTGATGTTAAGCACATCATGGAAACTCCGCTTTTTGTGAACAGCGAACTGACGGCAATGGTTCAAGTGGCGGATCTGTGCAGCTACGCTTTGCGCCGCTACTGCGAAAATCAAGAAACGGAGCTGTTCGATTTGGTTTACCAAAGAGCAGACCACAGGTCTGACGGAAAGGTCGTCGGAGTGAGGCATTTCACTCCACAGGGTTGTCAGTGCAAAATTTGCGCTTCCAGAAACCGCTGACCGCTGGATTTCAAATTTGGGCGCAGCACATCGAGAGAACGCAACGCGCGCTCATTTCAAATACTTCTCCAGCGGCGGGCGGAGGAGTTCGGCGTTCGCGGGGTCGGCGATGTTTTCCTTCGTCACGACGACCACGCCGGTGTCTATCCGCTTCTCGACGGGCTTGCCTTGCAGGTGCGCGACGAGCGCCTTGAGCGCGTCGCCGCCGATGCGCATCGGGTTTTGCAGCACGAGGCCCTGCACGTCGCCCTTTTCGAGATCGGCGACGCTCTGCGTGCCCGCGTCGAAGCCGATGATTTTCACCTGCCCGCCGGCGCGTCCGATTTCGCGGATGGCCTTCGTGACCGCGGTCGTCACCGGCTCGCACGGGCAGAAGATGCCGTCCACTTCCTTGCCGAAACGGTTCAGGATATTCTGCGCCTTCGCGTAGGCGCTTTCGCGCGTGGAGCCGGAGTATTGGTCGCTGGAGATGATTTGGATGCCGGGGGATTTTTTCATCGCGTCGAGGAATCCGGCCTCGCGCTCCTCGGTGCTGTTCGAGCCGACCATGTAGCGCAGGAGGATGACCTTGCCCTTTCCGCCGAGCTGCTTCGCGAGCGCCTCGCCGCCGAGCTGGCCGCCCTTGAAATTGTCCGTGGCGACGTAGCTGACGATCTGCTCGGTCTTCACGCCGCTGTCGAAGACGACGACGGGCACCTTCGCCTTCACGGCGGAATTCACGGGCCGCACGAGCGCCTGCGAATCGAGCGGCGCGAGGCAGATGCCGCTGACCTTGCGCGCGGTAAAATTTTCCACGAGCGCGATCTGCTGGTCGCGGTCGTCCTCCTTGAGCGGCCCCTTCCACACGAGGTCCACAGTGATGCCCTGCGCCTTCAGCTCCTCGACCGCGCGCAGCCCGCCGGCGTGGACGCTTTTCCAAAACTCATGCGTGGTGCCCTTCGGGATCATCGCGATGGTGTATTTTTCCGCGGAGAAAGTGGCGGTGGTGAGCGCGAGGACAGCGGCGAGAATCGGGAGGAACTTCATGCGTGTGCTTATAGGCGGAACGTCTGCGCGCAGCAAGGAGGACGGTGCCGGGCATTGAGGTTTGGACTTGAGCAAAGGATGCCGTCCATTGCACCGAGAGGGCACGCCCGGATTTCAATCCCCTACCCGCGCGCCTGCCGACTAATCATCACTTCCCCTTCTGCTCGACAGGCACAAGCGGACGGCTCTTGTCCGGAAGGTTCGGATCGAGGAAACCAAGCGCGTGCGGCGGCCTGATAACGCGCACTCCGGCGCGCTTCTGCTCCTCGGCAAACTGCTCGTGGACCTGCCGCATTTTCGTCCAGTGCATCTTCGGGCGGAAATGGTGCTCGGCGTGGTAGCCGTTGTTGAACCAGATCCAGTTATACAGCCGGTGATAGCTGCTCACGCCCCACGCGATGGGCACCTCGGTGTTGCCGCCGAAGTGGCGGTAGTAGCCGTTGAGATACGAGAGGCAGTGGCCAAAATACCAAAACGGAAAATAGAAGCAGACCATGAAGCGCCAGTTCAGGACGAAGCCAGTGGCGAGCAGCGCGACGAAGGAAAAAATCTCGATCAAGCCGAAGCGCGCATCGGAGGGATTCCTGCGCTTGAGTTCCTTGTAGATGGCCTTCGGGTCATCGCGGAAGAAGCTGAGAAAGGTGTAGCGCCACACGTTCTCGGCCTCGCCGTCCTTGCCGAAGCGGTAGATGGAAAGCCAGTCAATGGTCTCGCCCTTTTCGTCCTGATGATCGCTGTTGCCCTTGTGGTGCTGCTGGTGGACGCACTCGTAGAACTGCTGCGAGAAGCCGATGGTGACGGACTCCAGCCAACTGAACGCGCGATTCAGAATCGGCGACGTGAAGTAGGCGTTGTGGAGAAAATTGTGCGAGATGCCATTGATATTCCACGAGATGCTGATCGAGAAAAGCAGCCCGCAGACGAGCACGGCCCACCACGGCAGAACCGGAAACCACACGAACACCGCGACGAGGCACGACGCGTGGAAAATGCCCGCCAGCACGGGAACGATGTCGGCTTTCGAGTAGGCAAAAATTTTCACGGCGCGGAGCGTATGCGGGAAGACGCGGGCTTCAAGCAGGGATGCGGCGTCCGCACGACGCCTTGCTTCAATGCGCACACAAACGTCGCGCTGGCCAGACATCTTACGACCCGCTAAAAGTTTCGCCTCATCCACCCACATGACCTCGCTCTACCTCCGCTCCCTCTGCCTCGCCCTCGCCGCCACTCTGCTCGCCACCGCTTCCTCGCGGGCCGACGATTTGAAAAAGATCGCCGCCTCCCTCGATGGCTACCGCTACGAATTTCCCTGCAAAGATCCGATGCCCGAGAATCCCAAGCCCGGCGCGGACGGCATTTCGGCACGCGCCACCAGCGACCCGGCGACCAATGACAAGTTCACCGACGTGCGCAAGTTCGGCGGCGAACCCGGCAAGCGTTACAAGGTCACCATCCGCGTCCGCGGTGTCGTCGAGCCCATGATGTACAAGGACGGCCAGCAGGACGGCGATTATTTCTACATCGGCGGCGCACCGAACAACGCCACCTACAACATCTACAAGCTCACCGTCTCCTCGCCCGCGTCGCACTTTTTCTTCAACCGCCAGGACAAGGTCGGCCACAAGATCTTCACCATTGATTACACCCAGACGATCGAGATCGAAGGCGGCGCCACGCTCACCTTCCACGGCGACGGCCAGAACGGCCGCATGATCACGAACTACGCGAAGCTCGTCGTCCCCGACGTGGCCCCGGCCCCACAGCCCTACAACGGCCAGTTCATCCAGCTCAACGTGACCGACGTGGTCGAGGTGAAGTAGCCGCAGTTCGGAATGGGGCGCGGATGCCGTGACGTTGCGACGCGGCCCCGCACATTGACTCCCTGCGCAAGGGAACCGCGTTCTTGACTTCCACGACTCACATGACCGGCGATGGCGCAACGCAGCGCATCGAAGTGAAGGTGCAGACCGTGCAACAGCTCTTCAATTCGATGGATCCGTCCCCATTCCACGAGCGGGATCTCGATCGCGATGCGGAGCATTTCATCGTCGGATGGGCGAAGGAATTTGCGGTTCATTCCCCGCTGAAGCTCGTGATCCATCTTGGCCAGCCGCCGGAAAAGTCGTCGCCGCAGACGGACATCGCGGAGTCCATCCATCATTATTTCGCATACCGCGTCGGGCTGAATGTGCGCGAGTTCCGCCAGCTCATGCGCCAGGGCTGGATGAGCCTGCTCATCGGGCTCGCATTCCTCGCGGTGTGCGTGACGATCGCGCAGACGCTCACGGCCTTCATGGGCCGGTGGAATTCCGTGATGCGCGAAGGGCTCACGATCATCGGCTGGGTGGCGATGTGGCGCCCGCTCGAAATTTACCTCTACGAGTGGTGGCCCATCCGGCGCCTCGGAAAAATTTACGCGAAACTCAGCACCGTGCCCGTCGAGGTGCGCGTGGCGGGCAACTGAGTGCGCACTTTCACCTGCAAAAAATCGCGCGCAGCGCGTGGATGATCGCGAGTCCGGCGCAGCCGAGCGCGACGACGGAATCGCCGAGCGGGAGATCGTAGTGGTAGGAAATCACAAAGCCCGCGGTGGCCGTGATGACGCCGAAGACCATCGCCCAGATGAGATGCGTGCGCAGGCTCCGCGCAAACGTTGCGACGGCCAGCACGGGCAGAATGAGGAAGCCGAAGGTGACGAGCGGGCCGACCGTGGCGACGGAAACCCCGACGACGCTGCCATTGATGAGCGCGAGGATTACGTTCCAGCGCGTGAGCTTCAGCCCGCTGACGGTTGCGAAATCCGGATCGGTGAGCGCGAGCAGGATGCGGCGGCGAAAGGCCATCGCGAACACGAACGCGCAGCCGAGCGAGATCGCGAGCGTGATGATGGCGGTGTCGCTGATGAGCAGCAGCCGTCCGTGGAAAAGATCCTCGATATAGACTTCGCCGACGGCGTTGCTCGACAGCATAAGGTTCGTGAGGCTCACGGCGGCGAGGAAGACGAATGCGAGCCAGCCCTCGGAAAGCTTCACGCTCCGCCGCGGCAGCGCGAGCAGCACGAGCGCGGGCAGCGTGAGCAGCATCGCGCCGGCGAATGCGCGCGTGGCGTCGTCCTTGAAGGCCGTGCACCAGCCCCAGCCGAGCGCCGCGCCGAAAAACATGAACGCGACCCCGGCGAGCGAGACCTGAGGCAGCGCGAGCCCGAGCATGATCGCGCGGCCCATGACCATGTGCCTGCCGATGACCGGGCAAATGAGGCCCATGAGCCCGGCGGCCCAGTAGGATTTCGACTGGAGAAAACTAAGATCCCACATTTGGAGTATTCGCTGTGCCGTTCGTGAATGCGGCGATGTCGAGGAATTGCGCGCGGCCATCGGCGACGCGGAGGAAATGCGAGGCGATCCCGCGGAACGGCTCGAACTCGTGCGTGACGAGCGCGACGGTCATGCGCTGCTCGCGGTTCAGGCGCGCGAGCAGGCGTGCGATGACGAGCTGCGTGGCGTGGTCCACGCCCGCGGTCGGCTCGTCGAGCAGCAGTGCATTCGGACGCACCGCGAGCGAGCGGGCGAGCAACACGCGCTGGCGCTGGCCGCCGCTCAGCTCGCCGAAGTTCTTTTTTGCATACGCATCCGCCTGGCACTCGCGCAGGCATTCGAGATAGAACGCGCGCTCCATCCGGAAAAAAGTCCGGTGCAGCGGCAGCAGCGCGGATGCGCCAAGCTCGACGATCTCAAACGCGGTGATCGGCAGCGGCACATCGCTCGCGGCCTGCTGCGGCACGTAGCCGAACTTCATCCCGCCCACATCGCGCGTGCCTTTCAGCAGCGGGATGAGGCCGGAGATCGTTTTCAGCAGCGTGGATTTTCCGCCGCCATTCGGCCCGCCGATGACGACGAAATCGCCCGCGGCGATTTTTAGGTCGAGGTTTTCGAGAACGGTGTTGCCCCGGTAGCCGAGGCTTGCTTGCTGCAACTCCATGTGTCGTGTTACTGTCCGGCGAAGGCGTTGACCAGCGCATCAATGAACGCGATGTAGTCGCTCGCGGCCTTTGTCCCGTGAACCATGATCGGCACGCTGATGACACGCGCGCCGGTGGCCTTCGCGATCTGGCCCGGGAGCCGGTCGCTGTAGAAACTTTCCTTCGCGATGAGCGTGACGCCTTCCTGCTTCATTTTGGAAATCAGCTCGTCAATGTAGCGCGGTCCCGGCTCCACGCCGGGTTTCGGCTGGATCGTGCCGACATGCGTGAGGCCGAATCGCTCGGCGAAATACACCATGTCCGGATGATAGCTCACGAACTTGATATTCTTCCCCGCGAGCTTCGCCTTCCATTCCGCGAACTTCGCCTCGAGCTTCGCGCCGAACGCCTGCGCGTTTGCCTTGTAGGTCGCCGCATTCGCGGGATCGAGCTGGCCCATGCGGTCCGCGATTTCGCCCGCGGCGACTTTCATGCGGCCCGGATCGAGGTTGTAATGCGGGTTGCCCTGCGCGTGCTGTTCGCCCTCGGAGCGATCGAGGCTCTTCGGCACATCGCGCACGGAGATGCCCTTCGCGCAGTCGAGGTAGCCGGATTTGCCGAGCTGGATTTTCTGGTTGCGCGATTCCGCGAGGAGCGCGGGCGCGTAGGCGTGTTCGAGATCAAGTCCCAGGACGATGAACAGATCGGCCTGCTGCAGCTTGCTGATCATGCTCGGCTTCATGAGGACGTTGTGCGGATCTTCGAGGCCGCTCGCCATCGTGTAAACCTCGGCGGTGGTGCCGCCGACCTTTTGTGCGATGTCACCGAGATCGGGGATCGTGGCGACGACTTTCAGCGGGGCGGCGTGTGCGGTGATTGCGAGGAGCGCGAGCGCCGCGAGTGGGATGATTTTTTTCATGAGGATAATTTTGCTGGTTGGTTCTACGGCGTGAAGTCGTGCTTGTGTGCGCCCATGATGGCCGTCCACTGGAGGAAGACTTGGAAGTCGTTCCGCCCTTTGCCCACGGAGAGCGGCGAATCGGAATCCACGTAGTTGAACTGGAGCCGGAAGCGGTTGAACTCGCTCGCCCAGTAGGTGAGGTACGCGCTGTAAGTCCAGATGCGGCTCGTCTGCCGTTCGAGCATGTCGGCGAAGCCATCGCCATTCATGTCGAGTTGCTGGAAGGACTGGCCGCGCGTGTAATCAATGCGGAATCCCGGCTCCCATTTCGTGCCGAAACGATACTGCGCATAAACGTAGCCGCCGGACGCGGACGAAGTCGCGAACGGATTGCCGTTGGCAAACGTCGCATCGCTCGACAGACGCCCGCTCTCCTTCGTCCACAGGAGTTCTCCGCCGGCTTCGAGGATGTCGTAGCTCGCGGGATTCGGATGCCATTCGAGCTTCACGTCCGCGCTGGCGATCTGGCGCTTCGTGTTCTGGCTGCTCTGCGCGTAGTCCGCGCCGATGTGAAGCACCGCGCCTTTGCCGAGTTCAAACAGCGTCGCCGCGCGACCGTAGCCCATGAGCGATTGCAGCGGGCGGTTCAGCCGATCCGCGAACGCAGTGCCCTCGGTTCCATTCAGCGTTGTGAGCTTGCCCGTGCTCGGCTGATTCGCGCCGATGTTGTCCACGAGTCCGCCGGTGATGCGGAAGTAGTGGCCGGACTTCGGGAGCCATGTGAGCTCGATGCCGCGCGATTTCGTCTCGCCGCCGATGACTGTCTCGATGCTGTTCGTTGGATCCACAAATGGCCGGTCGTGCGTGTGGACTTTGCCCATGCGCGTGAAGTCCGCGAAGAACTGGCCGCCCTTGAGCTGCAGGCCGTAAGGCAGGCTCGTGGTGGCGATGGCCGCTTCCTCCACGCCGAGGCTCACGTCGCCGAAGATGCTCGTCTTGTTCAGCGGATCGAGATCGGTGCCCGCGTTGAGCACGATGTAGGCGCGCGCAAACGTGTCTATGTTCGACTGCACCATCAGCTCGATGTCGCGCATGGTGAAGTTGACGTTGTTGTTCAGCCGCGAATACGACGTGATGAAGTCCACCGCCGCCGAGATGTCGGGATTGAACAATCCGGTGCGCACCTGCCGCTGCGCGGCCTTCAGTTCATCCACGTCCTGCTGGAGCTGCAGCAGGTTGCCGCCGCCGCCCAAATCGGGCGTTGCGCTGGAAGTTGCCGCAGCGCCCGCATCGAGCATTGATGTTTCGAGCGACGGCTTCGGCGGTTCAGGAATGTTTGGAATGAGCGTGTCGGTTGTTGGCGATTTTCCTGCGGGCAACGCGGGCGCGGCCTGCGCGGGCGGCGCGGGATTTTTTTTGAGGTCCTCGATGACCGCCTGCTGATCGGTGACCTTTTTTGTGAGCGCGTCGATCTCTTGTTGATGATGCGTCTGCATGTCGCGCACCATCTGCTGGAGCGCGTTGAGTTGTTGCTGGACGGAAGGTTCCTGCCCGAGCGCGCGACCGGAGACGGCGCACAGCGCGAGCAGCATGAAATGTTTTTTCAAAGTGGGAATGGGGTTTGGAGTGAAGACACGGCAAACCGCCCGGCGGACGATTCGCACAACGACGAAACGGCTGAGACTTCAGACCGTCGCCGGCGGCGCGTGTTCCAATACCCCGGGGGAAAAACGAACCGCCGCGATGCGTTCGATCAGCGGCTCCACGCGTTCGATCAGCAGCATCTCCGGCTTTGCCGCAAAATCCGCGTGCGTCGCCGGCGCGTGGAAATTTCCCGCCTCGAACATCGTCACGCAGCACGAATGCTCCGGCTGCGAGGCATCCGAGTGCGCCGCCGCGTGCAGTGAGGGCAAAGCGGCCAGCCACAGCACCGCGAACAGATTCAGCAGCACGGCGAAACCGATCGCACGCGGAAAACCAGACAGATGGGAGCGCGGGGCCGTCATGGAAAGTGGGGCGCATCTAAGCCTGTGGCTGCGCCCTTGCAAGCATTCCCGCGTGACGCATCCGACATGCTCCCGCCTGTGAAAACAAAAGGCCGCCGGCCCGCGTGACGCAGACCGGCGGCTCTTGTTGAAAATGCGTACGCTTACTTGCCGCCGCCGGGCGCGACCTTTGAAAGATCGAGGCCGTATTTCTTGCCGAGTTCTTCGAGCTTCTTCGCGATCGGTTCAATCTTGCCCTGAACGGCCATCATCTTGGGCATGATCTCGCCGAATGCCTTCATGGCCTCGTCCGGCTTCGCGGGATCGGGCTTCGGCAGGCCCTTGAAGATGTCGCCGAATTCCGCCATCACTCCGGTCATCTCACCCCATGTGGCCTTGATATCCGCAGGGAGCCCGTCGGTCTTGATGCTCTTGAACTTCGAGACAATCTCTCCGACCATCGCGATTCCGGCTGCTGGATCCGCGCCTGCGGTCTTCTGCTTTTCCTCGATCCATTTTGCGGTGCTCTCGATCTCGGTCTTGAAGTTTGCGAGGGCCGTCTTCTCGTCCATGACTGGCGGCTTAGGTGCATAAGGGAATTCAAGCTTCGGCTCAGGCGGATTACTCCCAGAGTGGGAAATTTTGCTAATTATTATCCCCAGCATGAATATCACTATCGCAAAAACGAGAGGCTTCCACGGCTTCGGGCTAGGTTTAGTAACCGGTGCCTTTGCCGCCCGTGCGGCGGCGGGTGTTGGGCTGGGTGCCGCGGCGGGTCGTGCGGGCTGCATCCCTTGGAGCTTGGCCGTAAAACTCACGCCTGCCGTCCCGGGCGTTCCAGCCGTCCCGCCGCTTGCCCTGCGGTTTCCAGGAACCGGTGATGCCACGGGCGCGGGCGGGCGCAGGAACGCCTCCTCGTCCACCCAGCTCTTGGGCAGGGCTCCCACCGCTCCCTGGCCCATCCCC
Source organism: uncultured Spartobacteria bacterium (assembly GCA_903882875.1). GTDB lineage: Bacteria > Verrucomicrobiota > Verrucomicrobiia > Chthoniobacterales > Chthoniobacteraceae > SXWH01. Next base: position 20,465 of record CAIRYQ010000109.1, read on the forward strand.
ATCCTCTGCTTCAAAAACTCATCAAACCGGTTCCGCGCAGGGGCCGCCCCCTTTTCCTCCTCCTTTGCGACCCCAGGCCGGGAGCCCAGCGCCTCCGTCGCAAGCTCTATCGCCTTCTCCAGCGGCTGCAACTGGCTGATCGCCGGATACCGCGTGGAGTTCCACAGCACCACCGCAAGCCATTTCACCATCCCCCCCTGCGCATACAGCCGCCGGAACAGCGCCGTCGGCTCAGTCGCGGAAAAGTCCTCCGGCGCAAACAGCAGCTCTTTCTCACGCACCTTCGGAAACTCCTTCCATAGCTCGGGCTCCACGGACAGCGCCAGCAGGCACACGTAGATCACCAGCTCCGAAAAATAGTCGTCGTGCGCCGTCGAGTTCTGCGAGGTTCTCCGCCTCGGGTGCTGGTAGCATTCCAGCCCGGTGCTGCTAATCGGCCTCCCCACCAGCGCGGGCACCACCAGCGTGTCATAGTCTATCAGCTTGAAGCGCACCGTCTGCCCCGCCACGCTCACGATCATGTTCTCCGCCTGCAAGTCCCCGTGCGCCATCTGCGCACGGTGCAGCGCCTTCACCATCTCCAGAAAGGCCCCGGCTGCCACCTTCAGCAATCCGCGGTTGCCTATGTTCTTCCCGATGAAATCCCCGGCCGTGCTCCCGCTCACCCATTCCATCCGCAGGATCGGGAACCGCTGCCCGTTCACCAGTATCCCGTCCGGCACAAAGTGGAAGTCCTCCACAAACCATTCCATCTCCGCCTTCCCCTTCGCCTTCACAAAGAAGTCCGCCACCGCATGGTAATGGTGCGCCGCATCCCCGATGTCGTGCAGCCACACCCGCAGCGCATACGTCTTCACCCCGCAGTCCACCACATACGCCTTCGCAAACCCTCCGGGATACGACAGCGGCACCCCGCTCCCTTGCCGGCTCCTCGGCTTCCCTACCTTCAGCACCGGATCGAAGACGAACTTTCCTATGTTCTGTACCGCCAAATCATAGTCCGCGTGCCCGGGGTATTCCCTCTTCTTGGATGGATACACGCTCATGGCAGCATTCGTGGGGCGGGTTCCAACCTATTCCGATTCCGCGGTGCCGCTCCTTTCCGGCACGCCCTGCCCCGAAACGGGGCCAGGCTCCGGGGCCTTTTCAGGCGGGGATGCAGGTGAGGCCGCCGGAGGCGTGGCCGCAGGTGCCGCCTTCAAGGCCTTGGTCTGCTTTTCCTGCTCCACGTTTTTCTTCGTCAGCTCTCCGTTCTGTTTGATTAACATGCTACTGTCCTTCTTAAGCTTCTCCTTTTCTTTACGCAGCCCCTCGTTAGCCTGCCCAAGCTTCTCTTTGTCGGATTCAAGTTCTTTGCTTATCATCCTTAATGCCGCCGGAGTCCGCGCCGTTTTTTTTGTCGCACCCGGTGATGGCGAAGCAGGCGGTGGCGATGATGAGGGGTATGGTATGAGTGAGTTTCATGCGGCGCGAGGCTGACGATTTGGCGCGGTTTGGCAAACCGCAAACGGAAGTATTTTTCGCGAGGCCATATTCGATACGAACCTGGGAACCGCCACACAACAAGAACCGCCAGCCCGCAAGATGCGGACTGGCGGCTCCTGTTGAAAATGCGTACGCTTACTTGCCGCCGCCGGGCGCAACCTTTGAGAGATCGAGGCCGTATTTCTTGCCGAGTTCTTCGAGCTTCTTTGCGATCGGTTCAATCTTGCCCTGAACGGCCATCATCTTGGGCATGATCTCGCCGAATGCCTTCATGGCCTCGTCCGGCTTCGCGGGATCGGGCTTCGGCAGGCCCTTGAAGATGCC